>JAZNGE010000040.1:0-170634 GCA_045576315.1 Eubacteriales bacterium
AAGAAAATTTGCGCTTAAGCGGACAGTCGAGGACGCCTGTCCCTACAAGCATATTTTTTACAAGAAAAACACACGCAGCCGGGGTGACTGCGTGTGTTTTTTTATTTGGCTGTTGTGAGGTCATCAAGTGTGCCGAAGGTGTAGCCTTGTGCGCGCCATTCTTTAATGAGCGTTGGCAGTATCTCGGCGTTTGTTGACGAGGTGGGGTGCAGGAGTATTACCGCGCCGTTGTGGGTGTTTTCAAGCACCTTTTTTATTGCTTTTTCGGGCGAGGGTTGGCGGTTGTTGTCCCAATCCGCGTAAGCAAAGCTCCAAAATATGCTTTTATAGCCAAGCTCGTACACAGTTTTCAACGCTTCCTCGTTGTATCTGCCCTCCGGGAAACGAAAATACTTTGCCATCGTGATGCCGGTATTTTCAAGACAGAGATCTTCAAGTGCACCGAGATCGGCGGCTATCTCATCTTTGCTCATACGACAGATGTTTTTATGGCTTTTCGTGTGGTTACAAACGAGGTGACCTTCGCTTTCCATTCGTGTAACCAATTCCGTATTGCGGAGTACAATATTATCAAGTATGAAAAAGGCGGCACTCACGCCCTCGTCACGGAGGGTGTCGAGAATTTTTGCGGTGTTGCCGTTTTCATAACCGAGGTCAAAGGTGAGATAAAGCACCCTTTTGTCACTTGTGTCGTCGACGCTTCTATCTATGGAATAGCCGTTATAGCGAGATATAAGCGCTTCTGCATCCGTTATGGGCGGTTGGTTGTTTCCGCAGCGCTTGCAGCTCCAATGCAGCTCAGATTGATGGGCAAATGCGGTAACTGAAAGTGAAAAAATACATATAATTGCGATAAGAGTCAGAAAAATTGATCTTTTCATATTTTTCTCCGTTCTGTCTTTTAAGTTATTATCATCAAACCCTATAAACGTAAAACAGAGAAAAAATGGAAAAAAATAAAGGATGTACCAACGTACATCCTTTAAATTTCAATTACTTATACTTGCGCTTGCGAGCTGCCTCAGACTTCTTCTTACGCTTTACGCTGGGCTTCTCGTAGCACTCTCTCTTACGGAGCTCGCTAAGAACGCCGGACTTAACGCACTGTCTCTTAAAACGACGAAGCGCGCTGTCGAGAGTTTCATTCTCTTTTACTCTGATCTCTGCCATCTTTATTTCCCCTCCCTTCGCTGTGCAAAGAGATAAAATCTCAAATTTATCACTCGTATATTATATAGTATATTTGCTGATTTGTCAATATGTTTTTGCTATTTTTTGAAAATTTTATTTAGACGCGATCTTCTCTGCCGCCGTAAGCGTATTCTTCAGGAGCATTGTTATAGTCATAGGGCCTACGCCGCCGGGAACGGGAGTGATGAAGGATGCCTTTTTTGAAACCTCGGCAAAATCAACGTCACCGACAAGCTTGCCGTCCGCAGTTCTGTTTATACCAACGTCGATAACGACGGCACCGTCCTTGACCATATCGGCAGTAAGAAATTCGGGCTTACCAATCGCCACGACGAGTATATCGGCTCTTTTAGTCACGTCGGAAAGGTTCTGCGTTCTTGAATGACAAACGGTAACGGTGCCATTCTTTTCAAGCAGCAAAAGAGCCATAGGCTTGCCTACTATATTACTGCGGCCGATAACCACGCACTCCTTGCCGCAGATATCTACGTTATAAAATTCAAGCAGCTTCATAATGCCGGCAGGCGTACACGGGAGAAAATCGTACTGACCGAGCATTATTTTGCCTACGTTTTGCGGATGGAAGGCATCGACGTCCTTGTGGGGACTGATGCGATCTATTACCTTTTTCTCATCTATGTGCTTCGGCAATGGGAGCTGCACGAGTATACCGTGAACGTCGGGATCGGCGTTAAGCTCGTCGATCTTGGCGAGAAGCTCACTCTCGGGCGCATCGGCGGGCATCTTGATCTCATATGAGGTTATGCCTACTTCAAGGCAGCCCTTGTGCTTATTTCTTACGTATACACCTGATGCCGGATCATCTCCGACAAGCACTACCGCAAGGCCGGGAGCATAGCCGAATTCGGACTTGAATTTTTCAACTCCGAGTGCTATATCCTTTCTTGTGCTTGAAGACACAAGCTTTCCATCTATAATTTCTGCCATAATTTATTTCTTCTTTTTGTTGTTTTCTTTCTCTACTGCCACAAACAGAGGCTTATCAGGCTTCTTGATAAAGAAGTATGTGAGCGCCGCCACCGAGGTAATAAATATGATTATAGCAAGCAGCTGGCTGACACGTACGGTGTCGCCAAAGATCATAAGGCTGTCGGTTCTTAAACCCTCTATCCACATTCTGCCAAGGCCGTACCATCCGAACACCATAATGAACACCTGGCCGTCGTACTTGCGGTGCTTGTAGAAAAGGTTGATAAGAACAAATCCGACAAGATTCCAGAGCGACTCGTAAAGGAACGTCGGGTGAACGAATACCATAGCGGATGTAGAAAAATCATATCTGGTATTTATGTTCTGAAGGCCCATGCGAATAAAGGACTCTGTCTGATAGCCGTAGGCTTCTCCGTTTATAAAGTTGCCCCAACGGCCAATTGACTGCGCAAGGATGATACCGGGAGTGCAGCAATCGGCAATAGTGAGGAACGGTATCTTCTTGTAGCGCGCAACAAGGAATACCGCTAAAGCACCCGCAATGATACCGCCGTAGATGGCGAGTCCGCCGCCTCTGATGTTTATGACTTCCTTGAATGATGAGAAATCCTCAAGCTTTGTCAATACGTAATAAAGTCTTGCGCCGATGATACCGCTGGGAACAACGATAAGGAGAAAGTCGATTATATCGTCTACCTTGATGCGTACCTGATTTGCGCGCCACATTGTATAAACGCCTGCGGCGATAATACCGAGGGTGATTATAAGCGCGTACCAGGCTATATCGATCTTGCCGATGGTGAACGCAACGCTATCAACCTCGAATTCTCCTATGCCAAGACCAGGGAAGGATATTTTTGAAATTCTAAGCATTATACTCTTCTCCGCTAAATCAATTAAGTTTATATTTCTTATCGAGCACGTCCGATATTGTAATTCCCTGCAGCTTTCTTGCCACGTCAAGACTTATTGTGTCAAAAATGTGGTGGTAAATGCAAGACGTTTTATCGGGATTGAGCGCGCACGCCTCGCCAGAGTCAAGGCAACGGGATATTGCGATAGGCCCGTCGATAAGCTCGATAACGTTTTTCAGCGTTATTTTATCCGGAGAGATGGCAAGCTTATACCCGCCCTTTGCTCCCTTGTAGGAGGTAACGAATTCTCCGACTACGAGCTTATGAAGTATTTTGAGCGCAAATCTCAGAGTTACCATAGTTTCATCAGCAATGGTCTGTGCATCCACCTTTTCCTCGTGAGTTGCGAGGGCGGTGAGTATTCTGAGTGCGTAATCCGATTCAAGCGTTATTCTCATTATCTTCTCCGGTTTAAATATGGGATTCCTCCGAAAAAGAATCCCATATTTGCCTGTTAATTATTTGTCGTTGTGCTTATCGAGAATTTTGTGAATTCTCTTGGACTGATCAAGCAGATGGCTGATAGTCTGATCGTGGTTAAGAGTATCGATTATGTAAGCGACGTACTTGCACATATTAACCTCGTGGTACCACTCGCGAGAAAGGAGCTCGGGTGTTCTGTAAACAAGGTTAGTGGTGAATATCTTATCAAAGATACCATCCTTATAAGCCGCATCCATATGCTCAAGACCGTTGCAGAAAAGACCGAATGTAGCAAATACGAAGATTCTCTTCGCGCCCTTCTCTTTAAGCTGCTTTGCAACGTCGATGACAGAGTCACCGGAGGAGATCATATCGTCAACGACGATAACGTCCTTATCCTTAACGTCACGGCCGAGATACTCGTGTGCAACGATGGGATTCTTGCCGTTTACGATTATAGAATAATCGCGGCGCTTATAGAACATACCAAGGTCGATTCCCATAACAGACGAGTAGTACATACATTTAGCCATACCGCCCTCGTCGGGGGATATTATCATAGTCTTATCGGGAGAAATCTCGATGTCGGGATACGCCTTGAGGAGCGCCTTGAGCATCTGATAGGAGGATCTTACGTTCTCAAATCCGCTGAGGGGGATCGCATTCTGAACTCTGGGGTCGTGAGCATCAAAAGTGATAATGTTGGTGATACCCATGTTCACAAGCTCCTGAAGGGCGAGTGCGCAGTCGAGCGACTCTCTGCTGGAGCGCTTGTGCTGTCTTCCCTCGTAGAGCATAGGCATAATTACGCTGATTCTGCGAGCCTTGCCGCCGATAGCGCCGATTATACGCTTAATGTCCTGGAAGTGATCGTCGGGACTCATCGGAACGGTCTTGCCGTACATCTGATAAGTTACACCGTGGTTGAACACGTCGCATACAATGTATACGTCGTGACCTCTCAAGGATTGGTGGATTGCACCTTTACCCTCTCCGCTACCGAAACGGGGGCAGGATGAGTCAATAAGAAACGTGGTGTCGGAATCGTGGCGGCGCCACTCCTTAAGATATGCGTCAACCTCGGCTACAAAGTCCTCGCAACCGCGCATTCCGATAACGCTCAAATCGCCGTACAAAGTGTCCTTCATTTTTTCTCTCCCAATATTTTATTTAATTTTTAGAAATAACGACTTTATTATATAACACTTTCGCATTATTGTCAATATCCAAAACGACAAAAGGTGCAAACACTTTTCTGTTTTTGTTGTCCTTTTTGTCGAAAAACACATTCTTAAGGAGGCATTAACGTGAAATACACGGAAAACGGTACTCTCACCGTGCGAACATACACGGCA
Organism: Eubacteriales bacterium; assembly: GCA_045576315.1. Classification (GTDB taxonomy): domain Bacteria; phylum Bacillota; class Clostridia; order Oscillospirales; family CAG-272; genus UBA1740. Next base: position 4,835 of record JAZNGE010000040.1, read on the forward strand.
TCGGGGGCTTTGCCGGTAAAAAATTCACTAATAAGGATTACAGGAGTAGATGAAAACAACAGATATGTTGATTTTACCCTATTGACAGACGAGGACGGTGTGACGAGGATCATATCACTACCTACGCCGGATAAGGAGCTGTCAATGGGAGCAGGCGCCGCGGAGATCCCCTATTCTGTCTATGACGTTGAGGCAAGCGCTGACGGCTACTACACGAAACGAATAAGTAACGTAGCCATCTTTCCCGGTGTAAATTCGTCGCAAGCGATCAATATGATACCGATATCGATAGGCGCAAACGGTGACGAATATCCGCGAGGCAATCTTAACGCAACGGTCTACGAGAATGAATACCTGTAAGGAGCAACACAAATGATAGAATACCCCACCATACCCGAAAATATAGTCGTGCATCTCGGACCGCCCTCGTCTGATGCGCCAAACGTAACGGTCGGCTTTGCGGACTACATAAAAAACGTAGCGTCAAGTGAGATATATCCGACTTGGCCGCGCGAAGCGCTGGTCGCTAATATACTTGCCCAGATATCCGTTGCGCTCAACAGAGTGTACACACAGTATTACAGAAGCGCGGGATACGATTTTGATATTACTTCGTCAATAGCAAACGACCAATCGTTTGTATATCAGAGGAATATTTACAGCAATATTTCGGACATTGTTGACGAAATATTCGACAGCTATATAAAGCGACCTGAATTTATCGAGCCGCTTTACGCAACGTTCTGCGACGGTATAGAGGTTAGCTGCGCGGGGCTTTCACAATGGGGATCGGTAGACCTTGCAAATCAAGGTCGAACTGCATTTCAGATACTGCAAAACTACTACGGCACGAATATCGAGATCGTCGAGGACGTAGAAACCGGTACGACCGTGCCGTCGCCAAACACCGTTTTGCGCGAGGGAGATACAGGGCGCGACGTTGAGCTTATGCAACGCAGCCTTAACCGCATATCAACAAACTACCCAGGCATACCAAAGATAACGCCGGCAGACGGATTTTTCGGTAAAAGCACAACTGACGCGGTCAAAAAGTTTCAAGAGGTGTTTGGTCTTACGCCGGACGGTATAATAGGTAAAAGCACGTGGTACAGAATACAGTTTATCTACAACGCGGTAAAAAAGCTTGCTTCGCTAAATTCAGAGGGATTGCGCCTGTCCGATCTTTCGACCGCATATCCGTCAGAGCTTAAATTAGGCAGCGAGGGTGTCGGAGTGTTAGTGCTGCAATACTATCTGCACTACATTTCCACCTTTATCCCAACGGTTCAGGACACAAGCGTTGACGGCGCTTTCGGTCCGTCTACCGAGCAATCGGTCAAATCCTTTCAACAAACGTACGGTTTGGCCGAAACAGGTATAGTTGACCGTCCGACGTGGGACACGATAGAGGATGCGTATTATTCTTACCTCAGGAGCATTCCCTACGAGGTTACAGACGGAGCGCCTCTTCCCTTTCCCGGACGGATATTACAGGTTGGCGATTCCGGAAATGACGTGCTGGCACTTCAAAAATACCTTAACCTTATAGCTGACACCTATCCAAGCATACCGAAGGTGGCCGAGGACGGCGATTACGGCCCTGCTACCGATGCTGCAATACGGGCATTCGTTGCGGAATTTGATCTGCCGTACGATCCGTCAAGAGTCAGCGCGGCTCTATGGTATGCGATAACCAACGTGTACGACGATCTTTACAACGGCAACCGGGTTGCCGAAGGTCAATTCCCGGGCACAACGATTTCATAATGAGGGCAAAAATGTACAGAACAGACGACAGGCAAGCGGCAATACGCGAGATAAAGAAATATTTATACGTTGTTGCCACAAGGGTATATCCCGAGATAGAGAGGACTACGATAGACGGACAGTATGACGAGCAGACACGCGAGGCGGTAAGAGCATTTCAGAGATTGGCGGGGCTTAAGGATCACGGCGAGGTGGATATAGATACATTCAACGCCCTTTACGAAGAATATCGCGCCGCAAGAAATGATTTTTACGGGCGAGATTACATAGTAGAAAACACGTCTTTCCCCGTTGGTATAGGATACAGCGGAGAGGATGTTCGCGCGCTTCATATACTCATAAACGAGCTTGCGAAGCATCACACCGACATCGATAATGTCGGCACGGGCAGCTACTACTCCGCGCGCACGGCGAGATCTGTAAGAGGATTACGCAGAGTATACGGCTTTGAAGAAGCGAATCACGTAGACGAAGAAATGTTTTCTATGATGCTTGCGGAGCTTGAGGCGATACGCCGAAGAGATAAAAATCCCGAATGAGCTGATTTATTTGGCGAGAGGCGGTTATAATCTATGTGACGAAAAGAGAAAGCGTGGTATACCATGAGCAACAGATTTACCGAAAAAGCAGAAAAGGCATTAAACAACGCGGTCAAGACGGCTGAGGAATTCGGGCACACGTATATAGGAAGCGAGCATATATTGCTATCTCTGGCAAGAGTTGCAGAATCTGCCGCCGCCATAATCTTAAACAAATACTCTGCCACCGCCGAAAAAACGGCTGTTGCTATCAAGGAATACTCGGGCGCGGGGCTAAAAAGCGCACTTACGCCAAAGGATATGACGCCCTGCTCTAAAAAAATTGTTGAGGGCTCATACCGCATATCTATGAAATACGGTGCGCAAAAGATAGGCACGGAGCATATTCTCTTGGCGCTGCTTGAAGAAAAGACCTCGGTGGCAATAAAGCTATTGACATATATGGGAGTCGACGTAAGCGCGCTTACAGATGAAGTAGAAACGCTCTTACGCACAACGGACAAAAGCAATACTCAAAGGAGCGGTACAAAAGCAGCACCGTCACCCTTAAAACAGCACGGAAAGAACCTTACTGCGCTTGCAAAGGATGGAAAGCTCGATCCCGTGATAGGCAGAGATAAGGAGACCGAGCGGCTGATACGTATACTCTGCCGTAAAAACAAGAACAATCCCTGTCTTATCGGTGAGGCCGGAGTGGGAAAAACGGCAATAGTAGAGGGGTTAGCGCACAGAATAGCGGCAGGTACGGTTCCATCCATTTTATACGGAAAAGAGATAATTTCGGTCGATTTAACATCAATGGTATCGGGCACGAAATACCGCGGTGATTTTGAAGAGAGGATAAAATCGCTGATAAACGAAGCGGCGGCCAATCGATCGGTGATACTGTTTATTGACGAAATACACACAATAGTAGGCGCGGGAGCGGCAGAGGGGGCGATAGATGCCGCAAACATTTTGAAGCCGCAGCTTTCACGGGCGGAGATACAGTTGATAGGCGCAACGACGTTTGCCGAATATCACAAGTATATAGAAAAGGATGCGGCGCTCGAACGTAGATTTCAGCCTATAACGGTTGAGGAAGCAACACCAGAGCAGACAAAGGAAATACTGACGGGGTTAAAGAGCAAGTACGAGGCGCATCACGGAGTATGTATTGACGATGGCGCAATAGATGCATCAATACGGCTTTCGGTGCGTTATATACAAGATAGATATCTGCCCGACAAAGCACTTGACGTATTGGACGAGGCGTGTGCAAAGGCAAACACAAGAATAACCGAGGAAAGCAAAAATATTATAAATATCGAAAATAAATTAAGGCAGATAAGACTACAAAAAGAGTCAGCAATAAAAGACGGTGACTTTATTCTTGCGAAAAGAATGCAGGATGCAGAGGATGAATATCAGAAAAAACGAGAGCTTATCGATGCCGAGGGTGACGGTATTACGCGCAGGCTGATAGACGAGTCGGATATCAAGGGGATAATAAACGAGATGACCGGAATACCCGTTGTAGGCATTGGAGAAAAGCTTGATAAGGATGCGCTGTTCACTGCTCTGTCGCGCCATGTGATCGGTCAGAAGGATGCTATAATGCGCATAACTGATGCGGTCATGCGCAGCGAAAGCGGCATAGCATCACCCGACAGACCGAAGGGGGTATTTCTATTTGTAGGTAGCAGCGGAGTCGGAAAAACCGAGCTTGCCAAGGCCATGGCCGAGGAACTGTTTTTTGACAAGCATGCATTCTTCAAATATGATATGTCAGAGTTTTCCGAGGGAAATTCGGTAACAAAGCTGATAGGCTCGCCGCCCGGATACGTGGGATACGAAGACGGTGGTGCTTTAACCGAAAAAGCACGCAGACACCCCTATTGCATCATACTGTTCGATGAGATAGAGAAAGCGCATCCCGAGGTGTTGGATCTGTTATTACAGATAGCGGATAACGGTAATCTTACCGATAATTGCGGTCGCTGCGTCAGCTTTCGCAACGCTTATATCATACTGACCTCAAATATAGGCGCAGACGCCATAAGAGATAGCGGACTTGGATTTGTGACGTCACATTCGGGCAGCGCCCCTGCATCGAGAGTGATAGACAGTCTTTCAAAGCATTTCAGAGTTGAGTTTTTGAACAGAATGGACGATATTATTCTCTTCCCGCCTATTTCGCAAGACGATATGATAACCATAGCCGAGTCGAAGCTTAACGAGCTTAAAAAACGGCTTTTGTCGCTCGGGTATGATATACGGATATCGGATGGCGTTGCCGCGCATATCGCACGCCTTTCAACCGAGCGACGCTTTGGTGTGCGACATATGCTCCGCCTTATATCCACGAAGATAGAAAATCCGTTATCCTCGCTTGTGATCAGCTCAACAATCGAAGAAAAGCAACAACCCATTGAGGTATACGTAGATACCGACGACATAGCGGTAAGATATATTCAACAGATGTGCAGAAACACCTAAAAAACAAAAGACGGCTGATGCAAGTAGCATCAGCCGTTAATATTTAAGCTTTTCTTTTCCTTAATATTATAAATACAACCACACCAATGACAAGCACAGCAACGGCAGAGCCTGAAATTATGCCTATCAGCGCGGGAGTCGATATGCCGGAATCACCGAGTGGCGCGATCTGCTCATACTCGCATTCACCGCATTCGCACTTGCGCACTCTGCGGCCGGGCTCGGTTGCACTTGGCTCTTCCGACACCATCCATGCACCGAAGGTATGCGCTAGCGGCTCGCCAACCTCAAAGGTCTCACTACCGCAGGCACCGCAAACACAGGAATAGTAAAACGTCGCACCGGACGTACAGGTAGCATCATCAGCTTTGAAGTTCATAGACTCTACCTTTTTGTTAAATGTGTGGTCGTTGGTCTTTTCAACCTTGAATTCCGCACTCTCGCCACACAAGGTACAGGTACATTGCTTGGTACCAGTCTTGGTGTGCGAAGGCTTTTTGATTATCTCACCGTCATCCCATGTGTGAGTGTCATAATCAAGAAGTCCGCATTCGATGCACACTCTCTCGTGAAGCTCTTTATCGCACTTGCCCCACTCTCCAAAATTGTGAGTAGAATCAAGACGCAACTCAACTGCCCCGGAATTTGGTACTATATTTGCATATATGTAGTTTTTGCTACCATCGCTGAACGCCTCGGCGGTGTATTCCTCGCCAACGTTGGTATAATAAACCGTGCCGTAGTTGGCGGGCACCTCGATCTTCACGGTAAGGGGTGTATTGAAGACATCGGAATCAAGCGGCAGACCGTCATCGGTAGTATCTGCCATGGTTATCTTAACAAATATCGAATCGTCTACCGAATACGCGCTGACGGTAGAATTTTGACGCTCTCTTACGTACTTTACGGCCTCGGAATAGGTAGTAACCCATACCTTGCCCTCATCACGAAGCGAGGCAATATACGCGAACATTTTGTCAGCCATTTTGTAAGACAAATCGGTATTTTCGACGTCACCGACTCTATGGGTTATCGGAATATACCAACCGTTAGCCGCATCGTCAATATGCTTCTTTATACGATTCCATTGAGCTTCCTCGGGGTTTTCGGCATTATCTAACGTGCTGATATAGGTGGCAGGAGAGTACATCGCGTACCAGCCGCCAAATTCGTAATTTGACTGCGGATCAAGCGTTTGAACGCCGGGGCGAGTGGTGCGAATTGCATAATAATGCTTCGAGGCGTATTCGTACGCGGCATCGCTCATAGATCCGTAAGGAATCGCAAAGGTGATTATATCGCTCTCGGGAAACGCATTTTCAACCGCTTGCTTTGACTGTACGAATTCATAATCGAATATTTCATCCTGGCGGTCTAACGGAACCTCGGATTCCGTAAGGTTGGTGTGTGTCATCGAGTGGCATTGCGGCTCGAGTCGACCTTTATCAAAAAGAGGTTGAAATTTGCTTGCAGAGCCTGCAGAATTCTTGCCAATCATCATTACCGAGGCTTTAAGGTCGTATTTTTCAAAAAGCTCGTCAAGAACAAGCGACGTTTCGTAATATCCGTCATCAAACGTCATTGAAATAATACCGTCAGCACCGCCGTAAACGGTCATTATTTCGGCTTGTACATCATCTGCCGTTTCCGATGATGCAATCACTGCGGTGGGCATCGCTAAAAAGATAAGCAATGCACTGATGAAAACGCAAATATGCTTTTTAAGCTTCATAAAACGCTCTCCAAAGGAATAATTAAATTATCTATTTAATGATAACATATGGAACGCGTTTTTTCAAGCATAAAATAAAAAAACGCATTCGAGAGCGTGCGTTAACAAAGCATTTGCTGCGCAAATATGAAGCGGTAACTACGTTGCCATGATGCGCTCGCTTCGCTCGCATGAAGCGAAACGCAACTAAACGCTCCGTGTGCCGAAGGCGCGCTTCATATGGCGAAGCCCTGCTTCATTTTTCATGCATCGCTGTGCGCTTCATTGAAAAAAGCACTTGCTCTCGCAAGTGCTTTTTTTGGGGTGGGCTATGGGAGTCGAACCTTCTGAAAAACGTTATATTTCAATGGGTTTCGACTTCTTTGACCCTTTATTACCCTTCAACCGTTTTGCTAGCAGCGAATGATTGATTTAGGATCTCTGCAGCCTTGAGCAGAGATTCTTTTCTGACTTCGGTATAAATATCGAGTGTTGTACTTATTTGTTTGTGGCCCAGGATCGCTTGTAACGTTTTGGGCGGTACACCGGCATTTACCGCGATTGTTGAGAAGCTTTTACGAAGCTGATGCATAGTGCAGGTTATCCCGGTCTTTTCTTTGAAGTGTTTCTCTTGCGTTCTGAAGCGCTTTTGCGAAAGCGGTTTATCGTTTCCGGATAAAACGTAGTCATTTGGCTTGCCTTTGATTTTTAAGAGTTCTTCTTTGAGATCCGAAAGAAGCGGTACTGTCCTCATACCTGCTTGCGTTTTGGTGTCCTTCAGATGCGCTCCACCTTCGTAATATACTGATTTGAACACGGATATAGTATTTGTTTTAAAATTTATATCCTTCCATTGCAGAGCTAAAAGCTCACCCTTTCTTAAGCCGGTCATAAGCGCCATATATGGCATTATCCAAATTTCAGCACTTTTTCTTATTGTAGTTTCTTCATCAGTAGATGCCGGGCGGCGCTTTTTGGTTTTAAGTCCTTTTGGAATCTCTGTAGAGGTAACCGGGGATATCATAACGTCCCCTTCGGCGATCGCGTGCTTGAAGATCTGACTTAATACTATTTTGTGGTTACTAACGGTTTTTTTGGCGTACTGCTGCCGCGCAAGGTGCGTCATAAATGCGGTTATATGCCTTGGTGTTATTTCTTTAATAGACATCTTTTTAAAATAGTCTACGGCGTGTTCTTTACAGACTCTATAACCTCTTACGGACGTAGGGCTTAAAGCTTCCCAGGCATATTTCCACCACTCTTCAGCCACTTCATCAAAGGGGCGTCCTTTTTCTTTTTTCTCGGTGTACTCCAGAATTTTACGGTTCACTTCTCTTTCACTTGATCCGTAGAATGTGATGCCATTAACAACACGTCTATATCTACCGTCTGCGCGTTGCTTTAGTTTTTTCATATTTCTCCTTTTAAGTGTCTTACTACTTAAAATAACCGTTAAAATTTTGCGCGGAGCTCTACGACCTTTCCGTATATTCGGATTGGCGTGTTTTCTATTTCCTCTCTGGTGAAGAACATTACCGGGTGTGCCGAATTGTTTGGAACAAGTGATATCCCGGCTTCGTGGATCATAATTTTTTTGCACGTTGCATCGTCACCGTTTATGCTGACTATAGCAATATCTCCGTTGTCGCAGGTTTCCTGCCTGCGAACTATGACAACGTCACCTTCGGATATTTTCGGCTCCATAGAATCGCCCTTTATTTCCAGGGCGAAATACTCTGATCCGTCCTTGAGCATTTCTGCCGGGATCTCCTCATAGTCGAGGATATCTGTTATAGCTTCAATCGGTATTCCGGCGGCAACCTTGCCGAGAACGGGGATGAGGTATCCTTTCTTTTGATGCATATTGCTAATTTCTTCGTAGAGTAAGTAATCAGCGCTTACGTTGAATATTTTTATTAGGGTTACCAATGTGTCGATGTCCGGCTCTGATTTGCCGAGCTCCCACATTCTTACGGTGCTTTCTCCCCTGTAAACTTTATCTGCTAATTCTTTTTGCGTCCATCCTTCTTTTTCTCTTAAGCTTTTAATTCTTGTTGCAAGGATTGTGTGCATTTCTTTGCTGCGATTTCCCATTTCTTTCACCTTTCTAGCAACATTGTTGCGGTTTCTTGACTTCATTATAGCAAAATAGTTGCGGAAATCAATAGTTTTTTTCAAAAAACCTCTTGACAGCAATAACTTTGCGGTATATAATATTTACAACAGCAATCTTTTTGCTTTCGATTTGGTTTTCGCAGCAACAAAAACAACGCCCCACCCTTTTGGGGTGAGGCTTAGACTACACTTATATTTTTATTTCTCCTGCTTTTGCGTATTTGATTTTTTTCTTATAACTATTGTCATCTACCTCTGATTTGTTTAGGTAGATAACAGCAATATTATCTCTTTTGGTTAACATTGGGTAAAGTTCTTCTTTGTATTCTCGAATTTTTTGATATTTTTTGTTGCTTTCATCATATCCCCAAAATTCTATGTATATATTCTTGATTCCTTTATATTCTTCCACATAGAAGTCTGGTGTTATATCTCTAGTTTCATCGATATCAATTTTAGGTTCATATGCGTGTTTTATTCCTTCTGAATATAGCCAATTATCTATTATTTTTTCATATGGACTTTTTACCATATGACCATCGTCACAAACTAAATCGCTTTCATATTCGCTTGCTAATTTATCAAAATCTTTGCAGTTTTTTACTTTTATATATAAAACTTTGTCCTTGTATTTTTTGTAACATCTTATACAAAAATGTTTTCCATTAGAAGGTTCTTCGCAGGTAATGCACATAAGGTCTGAAATGATTTCATTTGAAGTTTCTTGCTTATTTGCTTCTTTATTTTGGCAGTAGCAAAATTCTCCTTTTTTATTCCATTTTCCACAGTTCTCGCATTGTATGAGCTCACCTTTGTTTTGCATCATACCGTGAGTGCGGCAAAGTCTATCTTTGCGTGCGTGGCCCATATAAACATTGGTGGGTTCTCCGCAAATTGGGCATACTAAATCTTTTTCCATAATATCACCTCAAAAAAACAAGATAAAACATTATAACATTTAAGACAAATTTTGTCAAGAAAGGATAAGCAAGTGATTTCTGATAGTTCTTATCGCGCTGTATGTCGTGCTCGAAAACGTATTATTGAGATTGTCAATACCAATCCAGATATGGATACAATTGTATATTTGACTTTTTCTCCTATTTCTGTGAAGAACAGGTTTAATTATGATTGTATTTACAAGGCTATTCGTTCTTGGTTGAGTTGTATGGTTAGCAGACACGGTTTAAAATATGTTCTTGTTCCTATGTTTCATAGGGATGGTTCTATATTTTTTGCCGGAATTATTAATTCGTCTGCAGTAAAGCTTTCACCTGCTGTTAATTACCGTAATGGAAAATATATTTATCATTGTGGTCATCAAGTTTTCAACTTAGTAAATTGGAAATTTGGTTTTTCTACCGCTTTTGATTTTGAAACTTCTGAAACTTTTATTTGTGGTTGTTTGTTACCAAAATATAAAGAAACGTATGAAATGCCATTTGGTCGTTATTTTTTATCCGGAGGAAAATTTAATAAATCTATATTATGATGCAGATTGGCATTATGTTTATTAAGATTAAGGGAGGATGAGGACGAGGAATGAAATCAGTTTTAATATCAATTCAACCGAAGTGGTGCGAGCTTATCGCTTCGGGCAAAAAGACGGTTGAGGTGCGAAAGACCAAGCCGAAACTTGAAACACCGTTTAAGGCGTATATCTATTGCACACAAGCCAAAAAGCCTGTATTTGATGATATTTCCGAAAGAATTGTGATGTACGAGGATGATCTGGCTTTGACAAATCGCTGGGGGCAAGGCAAGTGCGTTCAAAACCCTTGCGGCATGATGCTTGAAGGAGAACTGTTTTTGAACGGTAGAGTTATAGGCGAGTTTGTGTGCGATGATATTGACACAATAGCGGTATTCAACGATCTTCTTTATTGCGTGAATAATTCACAAGCAAATAAGTTGAAACAAATGTGCTTGACTATTGAGGAAATCAAGGCTTATTTAGGCAGCAAAAATCTCGGCTATAATTGGCACATCTCCGACCTTGTAATCTATGACAATCCGAGGGAGTTGAGCGATTTTATTGTTCGATCTAAAACAGGTTGTTGTAACGAAGGTAAGTGTAACGGTTGTCCTCATTTGGATTCCGGAAACGGTTTTAATATTGAGGACGATTGTAATGCTAAATTTAATACAGATGAGTACAAGCCATTGCGACGCGCTCCGCAGTCGTGGTGCTATGTAGAAAGGATAAGCAAATGAGCAAACGAGAAAAACTCACAGATGAGCAGGTAGAGCTTGAGATCAAGCGCTTAACCGCCTCGGAGGAGGTAAAGCTGGCACGTAAGGAGCAGAGGCTTAAATACGCCCGGCGCAGTTATCTATACATTTTGCGCAACCTTGAGAAGCGCGGCCGCGAGCTTAAGGCTCAAGGCATAACCTCGGACAAGCTGGACGAGCTTTATCTCGAGACTCCGAAGGAGTAAAAAAGAAGTAACCGTCCGAAGACGGTTACGGTGGCTAAAACAGTTATTTTTTAAGATTTTTAATTAATTCAATTAAGCCAAGTGCAAGCTCAAAAAGGCAGGTGCAAATAGCCTTTAGAGCGTTTAGAATGAACTTAAGGATTGAGAGATCCTTGTTGTTCTTTCTATTTTTAGCCATAGAAAAGACCTCCTGTTCTTATTTACCGTAAACATTTGCCATATGCAACGTTCACCTTTTTTATTCGGTCTCTTCGTTGACTTTAACGTCAGCCTGTATTTAAGGTATAAAATCATTGTAGCACTGTTTAAGTAATTTTGCAATAGAGGTTTAACGTCTTCGGGCGTTTACGATATAATCGTAATTTTTTTAATTTGAAGGGAGATAAATCATGAACACCACAGAAAAGCAAATTATTTACATTCCGGTCGAGAAGATCTTTCCGCACCCGGATAATCCGCGAAAGGATCTTGGAGATCTGACGGAGCTTGCCGCCAGTATCAAAGCCAAGGGTGTCCTTCAAAACCTCACCGTCGTACCTAAAGAGGACGGCAATTACACCGCAATTATTGGTCATAGACGTCGTGCTGCAGCAGAGCTTGCAGAGCTTGACGTTCTTCCCTGTTTCGTTACGGAGATGTCTTATAAGGATCAGCTCGAAACTATGCTTCTTGAGAATATCCAGCGTTCGGATCTTACCATCCCGGAGCAGGCCCAGGGCTTTCAGATGATGATAGACCTTGGCGAGAGCGTTGAAACGATCTCAGAAAAAACAGGATTTTCCACTACTACTGTTCGCCGGCGCCTGGATATTGCGAAGCTTGATAAAAAGACTCTTGCAAAGGTCACAAGCGAGCGTCAGATCTCGATATCAGATCTCGACAAGCTTTCTGCTATTAAAAAGATCTCTGCACGTAATGATGCGCTCAAGCAGATCGGTACAAATAATTTTGAATATGCCGTTAATCGTGCTATTAAGGAACAGAAGGTTAAAGAGGCTTTGCCTCTCATTCGCAAGGAGCTTGCGAAGCTTGAGAATGCTAAAGCTATTACTCGGAGCGATACGTACGGCGATAAGTATGAGTCCTACGGCTCGAGAATAATCATATCAGACTTCAAAAAAGGGGGCGTTCTTTTAAAGAAGGTTCCTAAGGAGCCTATTTTTTACGTTCTTGACGAGTATTGGAATCAGCTTGATTTTTATCTTAAAAAGAAAAAGGTCAAGAAGGAAAAGCGCCCTCAAGACGAGATTGATAAGGAAAAGTATCTTGCAGATATGCGTAAAAAGCATCAGAGGATGGCAGAGGAAGCTTACGAGCTGCGTAAAGCGTTTATCGATAATCTTTCTGTTTCCGGCAAGAATATCGAGTTGATTCTTCGCGGCGCCGCTATGGCAGCTCCCTTAAATTCCGCCACATATATAAGTCATCAGTTTGATGAGCTCTATAGCGCACTTGATATTCCAAAGGACGCATACGGCTTGAAAGCAAGAACTGCCGCAAAAAAACTCCTTACTTTCGATAAAAGCATATTAGCGCGAGCTGTTTACGTGTTTTACGGGGATGGTAAGACAATGGGTTATTTTTCTGATTACGTTAATTACTTTCCCTATCACAAGGACAACATAATCCTTGACGCACTTTATGCTTGGCTCGAAGCCCTGGGATATGAGCGAAGCGATATGGAGCTGCAGCTCTGTAACGGTACGCACCCGGACTTTGTCAATAAGTACGATCCGAAGGAATCTAATAAAAGCGAGGATGAAAAACCTTCTGTTGACGAGGAGCCTTATCTTGATGAGGAGGACGAAAATGGAGATTAAAATTTTAAAATGCGATCGGTGCCGTAGGACTGTTAAGCGGTTTAACATTCAAATTCTTTTGAACCACCCGGGCTTTTCATTTTTTTCTCTTTTATCCTTAAAAGCTATGGGTTTAAAAACATCATATTGCTTATGCGATCGATGTTATAAAGAATTTAGAGCTTTTATGAAAGAGGATCCCAGTATAGATCCGCTTGCACCCGAAGCAATAGAATTAGTAAATGGTGAGGTTATGAAACGTGAATAAGTATAATTGCATTGAAAATTTACTAAATTTTCGTAAAAGTCTTTCTTTGTCACAACAAGAGATGGCAAGTAAAATGAAAATATCTCTTTCAATGTATGAAAAAGTCGAAGGAGGGCGTGCTTCTGTTAGTGGCAATTTTATGCGTAGCTTTAAGATCGCTTTTCCTTCAGTAAGCATAGATTATATTTTTTTTGCTAGCAACAGCAACATCTCCGCTGATATTTCTTCCGGGTGAGCAACGATGGCAACAGGAAAAAGATATTATTGGATAAAGCTCACCGACATATTTATGAATGACGATCCGGTAGATTATCTGATGCAGCAGCCGAATGGCGCCAACTACGTCGTGCTGTATCAGATGATGTGTCTATCTACGAAGAATAACAACGGTAGGATGTGTTCGTTAGTCGGAGATATGCTTTTGCGGTGGGATGAGCAAAAAATAGCACGTGAGTGCAAGTGGTTTTCGGTAGATACAATCCGAGTGGCGCTCACGTTGTTTCAACGGCTGGGCCTCATTTATGAGGAGTGCGACGGTGTATTTGCGATTACAGGTTTTGATAAGCTTGTCGGCAGCGAAACCGACTATGCAGCGCAGAAGCGGCTGCAGCGGTCTTCAGTGCAGAATGCACCGCAGCTTCCGACACCCGAATTACCTCAAGTTGAGTCAAAAAAAGACGAAAATGAGGGTAAAAACGAGGGTGTGGACAATGTCCACGACAATGTCCATATAGAGAAAGAAAAAGAAATAGATAAAGAAAAAGAATATTCTATCGTTCTTTCTCTCTTTGGTTATCAGCAGCGCAAAGCTCTTTCAAATAAGCTTTGTGATGGTATCATCGTTATGAGCGATGAACAATGGGATAATCTTTGCGATCTTCTTTCCTTAGAGGAATTAATGCACTATTGTGAGGTTATAAAGAAGGATGAGCGCGAAGGGCGGCATTATACGAAAAGAACGCACTATCAAGCGATAATTGATATGTGTAAAGAAGATCGAAAATTATAATAGGAGGCATCAGATGAATATATCGGAGCTTAAAACTACTTACCATATTGATGAGGACGTCGCGGTTGTTCCCGGTCGGGCCGTGATCGTCAATGAACGTACCGAAAACGGTACGCTTGTCGGAAGGTATAAGGGTTATTACGATCCGGAAAAGGGTTCGTTTACGCTTTACCCTGCTCGGACAAGTCAGGTTGTAAATCTTAAACCTATGATTAAGCATACGGTTGACGCATTTTTCATAAGGAGGGACGAATAAATGGCAAGAGAGGTTGAAGGATACAGAGATGTGCTCGCAATGCTTTCAGAGCGCTTCCCTACTAGGACGTCGCTGTCTGTCAATGAGGCGGCGCAAGTGCTGGGTGTTCATCCGCAGACTGTAACTGCGGCAATAAACCGAAAGAAGAATCCGCTGCCGGCACAGAACGTCAGCGGCGGTGTTAAAAACAAAAAGTATTTAATATCTATCCCGGCGCTTGCCAGATGGTCGTGCGGCGGAAATTAAAGCGGAGGAAAAGCTATATGTTTAAGATGCAGACTAACAAGGCGACCGGGGAGACGATTATAACGACGATTAAGAGCGGTCATAAGGCGATTTTTAATACGGTGACGGATTCTGTCTTATATCTCGGTATTATGAAGGGGCTTTACGTAACGAAGCACAAAAAAACTGCCTCGGAGCCGTACCCTGTAAGATCTCTTAATCCCGGCAAATACCCGGTGCGAGTTAATAAAAATGAAATTAAAAGGAGATATGGTAGTGGCAAGCTTTAATAAAGTTATCCTTGCCGGTAATCTTACAAATGATCCGGAGTTAAAGAACACACAGGGCGGTTATAAAGTGTGTAAGGTTACCATCGGAGTGAATAGGAAGTACAAGGATTCATCCGGCAACGTGAGCTGCGATTTTTTCTCTGTTGTTTTTTGGAATTCGCAAGCTGAGCTTGCTGTTAAGTATTTAAAGAAAGGCAGCGCAATATTCGTCTGCGGTTATCTTCAGATGAACACGTGGAACGACGCCCAGGGTAATAAAAGATACGCGACCGATGTCGTTGTTGAGGAGTTTACCTTTTTAGGTGTTCTAAACGACAAAAGTGAGGGTGTACCGTTCCCCGAAGTAAAACCGAGCCCCAGGAGTGAAAAATTCGGCTCACAGTACCCTGTCCCGTCCTTTAATTCTGCCGAGCAGGTGCGTTTTGAAGAGATCCCGGACGACGGATCTCTGCCCTTTTAGGAGGTAACAAATGACGGAACGAGATCTGTTTTGTTACATAAGAGCTAAGAATGCTCTCAAGCGTGCGGAGGAAGCTTTTGCAGAGTCCTCAACTATGTACCATCCCCCTACGTCTACGATGTCTTTTATGCCTAAGGAGCATAGCGACGACGTGGAAAAGGTCACCGGCAAGATCAGCGATAAGGACGGGTGCGGCAATAGAATTGCACGAGCGCGTGAAAAGGTTAATCGCGCTTTGTTAGTCTTGGAGGCTGTTGCCGATAAGCTGGACTGCGAGACTGATAAAGATTTTCTGTGGGCCTATTATTATCACGGTCTTACCTATCAGCAAATAGAGGATACGTACGGTAGGTCGCAGTCTTCTTTGTACCGGGATCGGCAGCGTGTTCTTTCTCAGATAAAGGATTTAACGATTTAGAAAGGAGTTGAAAATGCGATTTAGAGAATTTATTCGACGTATGAATCATCGACAGAGCCTTGAAAATTCGATTTGCGACGAGTCTTGTACAAACTGTGAGCATTTTGAAGAGTGCCTTGAAGAAACACGGAACGACGAGGAGTGGATTTATTCCGAAGTTCCTATGAGAACTACATATTTCAGTTTTATATTGGGCCTTTTGTCTTTTGCGTCATTTGTCGGTCTTGGCATTTACGGTATTATAGACATTGTTAGATTTTTTATTTAAGCATAGGGCGGTTTAAGGGGTTTGGCAAAGATCCCTCTTGACAAATTAGCCCTGCCGTGGTAAAATAACCAGACGGCAGGGTGTTGGAAAGTGCGGTTAGGTATTTGCGATAATGCAAGCGAGCAATTCAAGAATAGCGGTGGAATGCAAATTTATGAATTGCAAGATTTTGTTGAGCATAATGTCTATACCTCCTTTCCGACGACCTGTCGTCATTTCTTTAAAACCTCGGTAGGGAGAATTTGTCCTGGGCTGTGCTTTTTTTAAAAAATTGGCAGTCTTTGAGAGTAAATGAGAAAGTTTGAGAAGATTTGAGAAAAATTGAGAGTAAATGAGAAGAATTGAGAGTAAATGACAGTTGACGAATGGTGCAAAGTGTGCTAAACTGTAAATGTAAAAAATTGAAAACGACGAGGCGAGCCCCGAAAAGGGCCCGCCTTTTTCTATGCCGACAGGTTTGTGGGTACCTTCATCGGAGTTCAATGCTCCGCGTCGGCTCTCCTTTCAAAGAAAGCGCTTCTCCGCCTAGGAGCAAAATTCCGGCGTGCATGATAGTCCCGGAGACCGTGCAAGCGCTCCGCCCGGGGTGGCGGCATTAGGCACGGGAAATATATCACCAGGACGCATTCAGCCGATCTGCTGTGTGCGTCCTTTAAATTTACAAGGAAGGTCTTATGTTTAACATCAAGTTCTCTGAATCAGTAATAAAAGAGCGTGAGCGCCGTGGCTGTTCTTATTGTTTGGATCGTCCGAAATGTCACGCTCGTGTAGATAAATGCCGTTATCCCGAGCTTGAGGAATACGAGTCATACGACGAATTTATGCAGTCGGCAACCGATGACGACATTATGGAGTTGATCCACGACCTTTTTTGTCTTCACCGTGATAGTCTGTAGCTTTTTAATACGGCTTTTCCTCCATATAACGTCAGTCTAGCGGACTGATGAGGCCGTGAGATCCGGCCGAAATGCCCCGGGAGTTTGTTGGGTGCTCCCCGGGTATCTCCGTAATTAACGTTATGAAAGGTGCGGAAAGGAAATTAACGGCGGCGGCCAAACGCAGAAAGGAAAAAACAATGTCAAAAGCAGTTGATAACGTCAAGGTTGACGTTCAGAGCGAGGAATTTCAGAAATTCCTCAAGAAATTCAGAAGGGAGTGCAGACTTCCCGTAACACGTGAGTCCTTTACCTCTAATAAGGCAGAAAAAGATCTTTGGGCGTACGTCGTTTGCGGTGACCTTTCAATCAAGAACCGTAAGGGTCAGCAGATCAAGAAGGATGTCAAAGCTTCTTTTGAAGCTAAAGATAAGGGCGGTTACGAGGTCCTCGATTTTATTTTTATGATCGACGATACCGCAAATCTCGTTATTCACGAGGAAACGATGACTGACGATCGCGGCAACAAGAGCTCGTACGACGTTTATGAGGTATCGCAGATCGATGATGACGGTGTTCCTTATTCCTATCAGGTTAAGCCTATGCGTGCATCTGATAAGTTCCACCTCAATTCTATCATCACGAAGCTTGCTATCCAGGCATATAAGGAGCAGCTCGCGGCAGAGGCAGCTACTTCAAGCACCCCTGCATCTAATTAAGGCTTTATCTCCTTTATGGAGTTTTGAAAGCAAATCTTTAGAAAGGAGGTAGAATTAAATGAGCAGAAATAGATCTAAGCGTTTCAATTGGAAGGCTTTTTGGATAGGCGTGGTTGCCGTTGTGCTTGTTCTTGTAACTTGTGGTACGGCTGTATCTCTGATAAACAAGTATGGTCCTAAGGATCTTAACGAGGACAACCTTTACACCGTCGAGTGTATGACTCTTGAGGACGATAAGGACGGAAAGCTCAAGATCGACGTCAACGAGAAGACCGGTGCAATCATCCTCGACGGTAAGTCCGGCGACGAGGACGAAACTTACGAGATCGGTAAGATCGACCTTGAAGCAGGTACGTACACTCTTACTGCGATCGAGGGCGCTTCTCTTGAGAAGGTATATGTTACCATCACCGCAAATCAGACCGAGTATAAGTTTGATATTAAGGGTGAAAACACCATTACTCTCGATGCTGATGCCGAGGATTGCGTGATTACTCTTCACGTAATGGCTGAGGTTGAGTTCGAGGATCTTGAGATCCTTCCCGTTATCGTAGAAGGTGACGAGGCAGCAGATTTTTACGCTTAAGTTGAAGGGGGCCCGGTCAGTAATGATCGAGCCCCTTAATAGAAATTTGGGAGGTGTGTTTTATGTTTAAGAAAACACTTTGCGTAATTCTTGCTCTTTGCACGCTCCTTTCTTTATTTGCGCTGCCTGTCCTTGCTGCCGAAACGTCAGAAGCAGCTGTAGACCGTAGCGCAGATATCTCCAGAGGCGAAGAGCTCGGCTTCGGTGACTTTATCGACGTTGAGATGTATGCTAATAATGCCGGTATGCCCGGTTTTAATTCTCTAACGGTACTTCGTATTGATATTCCAGAAGTTTCTAAATCTATGAATGCAGACGGCGTTTATTTTTACGATTGGAGCATTCCTGTTTATTTTTATAATCCAGAACAGTTGAATTTTTTTGTGTCCGGTGAAACAAATAGCAATGCGATCACAAATTCATCTGCTCTTGTTCAAGATTTGAATGATTCTTCTGCCAATACTTGTTTGCTGTATTTTAATTATCTCGATTCAGAGCGTGGCAATTATGCCGCCACTGAATACATGGTAAGTTTCATGTTTTTCAAGGCTACAGTTCGCGGCCGTTATTATTCATCGGCCCCATTGGAGTCTGATGAAGGATCATATTATTTTGACTCCATTGTCTTTGATGCTGGAATGGATTTAAATCATTTCAATAGATTAACTATTCCTATTGATAAAACAATGAAGCTTGAGGGCATTGATCATAAGATCGACGTAACGAATCCCGATTACGATCTTTCGGCGTTTTTTGACGTAGATCAGAAGGAAATAGCTATGCAGTACCCGGCTGATAAAGACGGTGAGGTTTCTTTGGCTTACGTTTATGAACGTGAGTACGGCACCGAGGATTACGGCTTGTATATGTATCTTTATAACCCTGCAGGGCTCACTATTAAGCCTTACGGTATGCAGCTGGGCGGCAAAACCGTTCATCTTGTTGCGTATATGAATTTTGGTGGTAATTCCATCAGTACACGGTATTTTACCGTAGTAAGTACGTCAGATACTCTTATAAAGCTTAAATGCTTGTCTGCTCTTCCGCATTCGGGTGAGATGGACGTGCGAGATTATTACGTATCGCGCCTCTGTTTTTTTACTGCGGACGGATCGTATAACGAGCTTGATATTGAGGCTCATTACGAATATTCCGGTTCTCCTCTGACCGACGTTGAGAAGCTGCAATTTGAATACACGTATATGATTGACGGCATTCATCTTGGTCAGACCTTCGACGATGGTATTTATGCTTTCTTGATGTTTTTGGACATGGAGAAAGATTATACTATTTATCTCGCCGGCTCTAATGGTCTCGAGCCCCTTTTCGGTCTCGTTTGGAACGATGAGCACGGCTGTTATGCCGCGTCAACTATGATTGACGGTTCTTCGCTTGACGGACTTATAGACGAGCGCGGCTATCTCAAGCCGATTTATCTTAAATCCACCGCGGACTTTCCTTCTATAAAGTTTCCTTCTTTATCAGCTACATTTTATCTTGCTTCTGAGCTCGTTGAACGCGGAAAAACCGAAGAACTCAAACTCACGTTTGACAGCATCGAGTATTCTTGTATTGGTCGATCTGCGAACGAAGCTGCAGTTATGCTGCTTTCTGATGATGAAGGATCTAGCTCCGGTACGGGTATTTATATGCGCTCTGATTCGAAGCAAGAGCTTGAAATCAAGTGCGATTCTACCTTTTACCGTATTAATTCTTCCGCAAGCGGCAAGGCATATCAGTCAACTTTGTCCACGGTTGGATTTGCACTTTCTGAGTCCTATTTTAATATGGACGACGATGACGTGAATAATAATTCTTATTTGGATTTTATCCATTTCACGTGTAGAGAAGGTTATCTTAAGCCTGCATTTGTTACTACCGATACCGATTTTTTGAAAAATAATGATTTTATGATAGGTCCCGGCGGTTATTGGCTCAATGACGGTTATATAGCATCTAACTATAAAAAGGATGAAACAGTTGTCGCCGATATTCTTGTAACCGAAACCTATTCTGATATTTGGTTTGGCGGTTATAATGCTTCATCTTATAATAAGTTTTTTATCGATAAGCATTATTACTATATACCATTCGTATTTGTTGTGGAATCTTGGGAAGATTTTGAGTATGTTCTTACTCAAGAGCAAATCGAAGCTCAATTTTCCGGTAAGATGGATCAACATATCTTTGATGGGGCTGTTGTTCCGGTTGATAAAACAATTACTTTCAAGGACAAAACGGAGCTTTTAAGCTACCGCGATGCTACTTTTGATCAAGTAAGAAGTGATTTAGGTTTTTTTAGTGCGCTCTGGCATAAGTGGTTCGGTATGGACGATACCGTAATGGAAAGCATCGGCAACATAAATTGCATAGAAATGATCCTCCCGGACGAATACCAAAGAATTTCGAGAATGAGCGACAAGGTTTTTTCTGATACATATCTCGTTGCTTTGAATGAAGCAGCATATATTAAGCAGCAGGTCCTTGATGCTCTTTCGAAGAATCAAGTTTATACTTTCTTTCGTTTTGATACTTACGATTATTATGCTGCCGATGCAACGATATCGGGTCTTGAGCATAATGGAGATTCTTTTATCTTCCAAGAGAAGTATTATAAGGACTTCGATATAATCGAGCTTGGTATTTCCAACGAGCAGGAGACTATTGTTTATAACGTAAAGATGGATCCTATCGACGTTATGGCAGGTGCAACATCTGACGATGTTGTAACAAAGGACGATGTCACCGATCCCGGCGAACATATTAAAGAGGAGTTTGAGGATTGGTGGCCGAAGCTACTCGAAAATCTTAAAAAGATCGGCAAGATTGCGGCTATTGTTGCCGGTGTTGTAGTCTTTGTTGCGGTTGTTTTTGGTATTACGAAGCTTGTTATTTACATTCGTAATACAAACACCTTAAATAAAATGCGTCGTCAGATCAAAGGAAAGGACAAGCAGCAACGCCGCAAACGGAAGTAACCGAAAAGAAATTTTACGTTAAAATCCCGGGGTTATCCCGGGAGAAAGGAATTTAAATGAAAAAGAAAATTATTATAGCGATTGGAATTGCAGTCTTATGCACGGTTGCTATTGTTTTGGGAGTCTTGTTTGCTACTTCCGTTAAGGCGAATGCGGCAGATAAAGCTTTAACTCCTTCTGAGGTATTCACTGTTAACACCTCTGAGCACGGTACCGGCATAAAGCTTATTTCCGAGGTTATCGAGGGTGAAGCAATGCCGTATGAAATGCGCTCTGGTTATGCATTTATAGCAGCGTATTATTTGCAAGCTGAAGTAACCGGGTCTGAAAACACTTCGGTTACGTATAGTGTAGCATATAAGGACGGTACTGCAGTAGAGTCTGACGTGGTATCTTATATGTCTGACGATAGTTCAATTTTTATAGGATTTCACAAAAAGTTTAATCAGACTGTTGTTGTAACTGCAACTTCAAATGCAAATCCTTACGCTTTCGCTACTTGCGAGATTGACTGTTATAAAGAATATACGGGATCGAATTTCATTATTGATTTTTGTGGATCTACTACTTATGTTGAAGATGGTGAAACATATTATATAGATTCTGATTATCAACTTTCTGAAGATTATTTCAGTGTAATTTCTGATTCCCAGTATTTCGGTTCTTATGGATCCGATTATGGTGGTCCTGAATCAGAGCACTGGTGGTTTTATTTAACAACTGAAGCTAGGCAAGCTTTGGAAAACAACGGTATTGGTTGTGATTCTGTTACTGATGTTACTTCATTACATGATTTGTTTTGTTATATAATACCTTCATTTGAAAATTCTCCTGATTTGGTTTTATCTGCTCTTTCTGAAGTGAACACAATATTTGTGTGTGAACTTAAAGGTGAATGGTGGGATGATTATGGAAATTCAACAGAAGAAACTTGCGGACTTTTTTATGTCGGCGGTTTTGATTTTTCTGAATATCATTAAGAACCTATTTCATGTTGCAACTGATAAGGTGGTGAATTTATGAAAAAGACTTTGAAAAATGTGCTTCTTATTGCGCTTGTCGCAATACTTCTTGTATTTTGTGCAGGTGCTTTTGCTCGTCTTGGTGATATAGGTGTAAATACGCCCGGCACGAGTGACACACCGGGCACGAGCGATACGCCGAATACGGACACCCCTCCTGCAGAGGACGAGCCCCCTGTCAACGAAGATCCCCCTACTCCGAGCGATCCTTCTGATTATCCCGACGTTGAGATCTCTTTTGATCGTGACCATCTGATTTTCTAAGGAGGTTTTTATGAAATTTTTGAAAATCTTGGGCATTTTTATGCTTATTTTGGTCGTTGCAGCTTCGTTTACTTCCTTGAGGAAGGCGATTGATAATGATTCTGACGAAAACAAAGGATCAGCAAATCGTCCTTCGGAAAATGACGTTGTTGTCTACACGGAGGAATTGACCGACGTTACCCCGGTGCGAGTTGGCGAAGATTCGAGATGGGCGATCGTTACACTTAATCGTGTAGACGTTAGCGAATATGCTTACGTTGTTGTATCCTTCGAAGCGATTATGCCGGAGGTAGAAGGACAGTATAACTTCAGTGTAAATAACTGCAGTTTCAATATGCACTACGAAAACTCCGGCGAGCCGGAATATGAATACTTTGTATTTGTTTGCGACGGCTCGAATTGGTATGGATATCATGACGGTGATTTCCAGTCTTCCGAGGTGTATTCAACAACCGAGCTCAATCTTGTCATAAGTTTTGAAGAGTTTATCGGTGCTGCATCAGGCGTACACTTCGATTATATTAAGGTCGAAGCTTATGATTCTAACTGCGGCTTGACCCTCGATGATATCAAAGCATTGTATGATGTAGAGTCATAAAAAATAAATGCTTTTGTATGGGAAACGAAAATAAAAGTTCGGTAAGTGCTATCTTTAATAATATGCCTTCACGAACCGACGGCATTTGGTGTGATTATTGCCGGCGCAAGTTTGCTCCGGTCGAAATGATGGAGCAGTATCCTGATTCGATCAATCGCCGCTGGTGCGGTGTGTGCCGTTCTTGCAGCCAAAAGAGAAACGAGGAGTATAAACGACTTTACTACAAGCCAAATATGACCGATTCTGAGTTTTACCGTAGGGTCAGTGGTCATATTACTGACGAATTGTTATTTAATTATTACGATTTGGAGGCGTTTTTGTATTGTGATCGTATTACTCCAGCCCTAGAAGCTATTATTATTAAGCGTTTCGGAAGCCTGGATAACTATTATTCTTTGAAGAAGAAAGTAACACCGAGCCGTCGGGCCCCTTCGAACGAATTACCCCTTTAAAAGAAAGGAGGTGAGACTATGGCAAACAAAAACAAAACGGCTCGTTACAAGGGTTCCAATAGTAGCAAAAATAAAAGCCCTCCCGGTAAGAATACCGGTAAGGGCAAGTTTGTACCTGCTAAATATCCGAAAGCTCGAGAGAGGCAGAATGCAGCCATCAGGCAGTATTATGCCGAAAAGGAGCAGAGGGATAGTGATGATGATCTGCTTACAGTTCGCCTTAAGCGCCATAGAGATGTTGCAGGTAATCATCGTCACGTTATTCTTGAAGATATTGATGATAAGCATGTTTCTGTTGGATTGACTTCTAATTTAAAAAAGGGTCGTAATTCTACAAATTATGCTTGTGATAATGATGTAATTGGCAACGGTAAATCTGATAGATCGTATATGCGTCGTCAAGGAACTGTTGATTTCCAGAACAATTATTACGATGAGTCTATTGGTCATATGACTGAAAAAGATTTAAATCAAGCAAAGATATACGGTGAACGTGCGAAGCAAAAATATCTTGAGAAAAAGAAAAGGTAATGACAATGCTAAACACTTTCGTAAGAAAGCATCAGACAGGGATTTCAAAAGAAATCGGTCATTACCGTTAATTATTATACTATGGCAAATGTGATTTGTCAAGGTGTTTTCAAAAGAAAAGGAGATAAGTCTTTGCGAGCTTGTCGCAAGTCACCTAAAATGGTATTGGCTTATCTTCATAAATAGTATATCACTTTTTAAAAAATGTCAATAGGAAGGAGGTGAAAAATATGGCAAAGAAAATGTCGTTTAAAAAGAAATATTCGTTGGACGATAGAATTGATTATCACTCTAAAAGAGCAGATCGCGCTTTTGCGAAAGCGAAAGATAGTGAATCGGCATTAAAACTGTTTAAAAATTCAAAGATAGCTTATTCAGTAGGATATACCGATGGTATTATGGGCAACACTCAATTTTCGACAGTCGCTAAAGTAAAGGGCGATGAAAAAGCTTACTCATCCGGTGTAACGGCCGGAATCAATGCTTTAAATAAATCCAGAAAAGTTAAGTTTTAATTATAGGAGATAAAAATGAATAACAAAGTAACACCCGACGTGGTGGACAAGCCCGTCATATCAGTATTTCAGTTCGTAAGCTTCGGAAGCTCGCTTGAGCGGTCGTACAGATACGAGTTTGACCCGGATGATTATGAGCCGGATGAAGCATACGTGCAAGCCTGCGAGGAATTCAGGCACTTTTATCCGAGAGTATCGGCAGCAGTTTTTCACCGGCATAAGGATGAGGGCCCGAGTACTCTGTACGACGTGTACATATCAGAGCTGGATAGACGCGAATGAAAGCGATTTTAAAAAAGATCTCGAGCGTAATGTTTTGGATCTTGGTGGTCTTTGTTGTTTGGTATATTTGTTATACTATATCTCAAATTAAGCTTTAAGAAGAACACAGGCTGCCTCTTTTGATGTAGCCTGTGTTTTTTTCTTTTATGATAGGAGAATCGATTGAAAAGGATAGATTATCGTATTTACGTTTGTATTGGCATAACTTTAGTTTTTGCCGCCTTGGGCTTCGTGTTCCCGTGGGCCCTGCCGCGTTTGTGGGAGGGTGTAAGGGATTTTGGCGTTTCGGTGGCATATTACGTGCTTGAGTATATTCGTATTTTCGCCGGGAATGATTTTACGGCTTCTGTGGTCCCTACAGTCACGGACCTGTCGGCAACCGGCATTGAGCCTATAATAGATATTCCTAAGACCTGGGAGCTCTTCAAAGAGGGATTTAAGGTCTTTTGGACGTTGGTTTTCACAAAAGATAATTTCCTCGGATTTTTAGGAGCCGTTTCTATTTTTCTTGCCGGCGCGTTAGAGGTAATTCTGCTTTTGATGCCGTCGTTCCTTTGTATTGTTATTCTTTCCTATTTTGCATCGGGAACGAAAAATAACAATGATAATTATGATACGCTACCTAAAAGGATATTTCTTAAAGTAGTGGACCATACATATTACCCGGCAAAGAAATTTGTCGGCAAGATGAAAGAGTTTTTGCTTGAGCATAAATGGTGGCATAGATCCTGGCTTATCGTTTGGTGCCTTTATTTCAACATCTTTGCTTCTGCCTTCGATTTTGTCGCCTATCTCTTATATCTTTCTTTTTCTTCGGATTTTGAAAACCTCTATATTCAAGCTTATAAGTTGTTTATTGACGTTTCCCCGGCACTCGATTTTATCCCCTTTGGTATTTGGATTTTGCTTACTGTTTATATCATCAATAAGCAGGCAGAGAGGTGGGGTTATAACGTTCTACGTCATAACGAGAATAAGAACAGGGGTTTCATTAACGAGCGAGGTGTATCGACTATAATTGACGGTCCTATGGGATCCGGTAAGACTTGGCTTGCTACGGACATGGCGTTATCAGCTGAAGTGCAGCTTCGCGACCAGGCATACGAGATCATACTTGAGTCAGATCTCAAGTTTCCGAACTTCCCCTGGATTAATCTCGAAAGAGAGCTAAAGCAAGCCTTTGAGAATCACGAGATTTATTCAATAATTTCTTGTAGACGGTATCTTCGGGCAAAGTATAAGGCCTTTAGGAGAAAGCGCCGTAGCGAGCGAATTTGGGACTATGATATACACCGTTATCCTACAACGTATAATGACGGCCTCAAGATCTCAAATATATGGGAGATCATTGACGATTATTCTTGCGCTTATTTGGTTTACATAATAGAGTCTTCTCTCCTGGTCGCCAATTACTCTATCAGAGTAGATAACGTGCTTGAGAGCGCCGGAAATTTCCCTCTGTGGCATTCTGATTTCTTCAAAAGAGATCCACGCCTCCAGGATGCTCAATCTCGTCACGCTCATATTCTCGACTTTGATATGCTTCGTCTTGGAAAGACTATGCTTGAGAATAACAAAAATCGCTTTGCTTTTGGTTTCGGAGTGTACGTTATTACAGAGCTCGATAAGGAGCGTAAAAATCAAAATGAACTGCGCGACGTAAAAGCTTCGGATAAAACGTGCAATCAGAAGAATGATTTATTCGCTGCCTTGGTTAAGATGTCACGTCACGCTTGTATTATTGCAAATAAGGTCTTTGTAAAGTTTATCGCCGATCTGCAGCGCACGGGAGATCTCTCTGCCGGCATTGTAGAGCTTGGTGAGGTCGTGCATATATCCTCGGTCGGAGAATTTTGCACCGTACTTCCCTTCTGGGCCCCGTATCATATTTTTGAAGCGCTCTACGATGTCGTTTTTGCTCGTTTTAAGGAGTCTTACCGTAATTACCGTTATAACAGGTCCGATAACACTCTTACGATGCATCTGATGAAAAATACGGCCGCAAAAATGAAGGATTACGTTACCAGAACGAACAACACTTTCGGCGAAAGAGTCGTAGAGCTTAACGTAGAGGGCGGCAAGCTCGACGGCGAAATGCTTGAGCGCAGATATTACGAGTCAAAGAAAAAGGGTCTTTCCGATCGTTTTAAAACCGACTGCCAGAGCGGTATCTTTGAAGCACGAGCGCGTTATAATGACGTAGGCATTGACGATCTGCTTGAGTATTATTCAACTATGGCCCGGGATGATGAGCTTCTTCTCCAGCATTCCTTCTTCCAGGTCGATGCACATTCGTATCAAGATGCTGCTTAATTATCTTTTTTCAATAAATCATTTTATATTCACCCACAAGGGTGTCAAAGGCACGCCGCGGCTTATCGATGACTACGTTCGATTGATAAGCCACGACGGGCAACGCGCGATAAAGTATTCTTTTGTACAGAGTATACGCGCAAAACAGATAAAGCATCCACTTGCACCCCTTTGTAGTTTTCCATATTTCCATAGGTAGTGTGGTAATGTGGTAAACTCAAAGGAAAAAATAAAAAGATAGGAGGTATACCTATGAATTGCTTAAAAGCGATTCGTCCTAGTTGCGATTTTCCCTGGTTCGATGATTACAGAGAACACCGTCAAGCTTATAAAGTATATAATGACGGCTCTCATTACGTCGCCAGGAAGCTTGAGCCTGCCGGCCCTACTATTTTTAAGCTGCGCAATCCTGCTCGTGAAAAATGGCATCTTGATGAGCTTTTTGAGGAAGCGTATGCGATCGGTATTATTAAAAATTTATCCGGTGTCGCTTTACGAAACTACATCAAGACGAAAATTGAGGAATATTATCCCGATTATCCCGGCCTTATTTCTTTCATTTCAAAGGAAATGCGCCGCAAGGCTCGTAACCTTTATTTGCGCAAGAAAAGATTTCGCCGTAAGGCTTATAACTATTCCTGGTCTTATATGGTGACATTCACCTATGATGATAACAAAATGGACGAAGAGACGTTTCGCCGCAGGCTCAAGCGCAGACTTTCAAAGCTTGCATCAGAGCACGGTTGGCGTGTTATGGGTGCATTTGAGCGCGGCGGTAAAACTGATCGTTTGCATTTTCACGGAGTGGCTTACGTTCCGGAAGGTGAAATGGTTGGACAGCTTGTTACCGTTCGCGATTATAGCGTAGCTTCCCATCATATGCAGCAAACGCAGTCTAATTCTTATTTTGCACGTTATTTTGGGCGTAATGATTTTAAGGCTGTATCTGATGTTGAGCTGCGGCGCGGTGGACTCGAGTATATACTGAAGTATATTGAGAAAGGTGGCGAGCGAATTTATAGCTCACGCGGCATAAAAGAGGAAATAGAGATGGATCTTCTTGATGAGGAGATCATCGGCAGCGAGACAAATCGTCACGGTACTATTTATTTTCCGTTTGATGATGCAATTGTGCCCGGTTTCTTTCTCTGCTGCGATCCTTGTATTGACGGTTTGCCTTATAGCAACACGGAATAAATATCCAGAATATTCATTTTTTGAAGCCCCCGGAGACGAGGGCCTTTTGGCGTTATACCGATTTATAATAAAATGTGCATAATTGTATATTTTTGATTCTTGAATATTCAAAAAAAGAAAAACGGTGCTCCACTTGCGCGGAATAGCGCTGGGGAGCCCGTTTTTTTGTCGAGAAGTCGGTCAGTCGGTTAGTCCAAAAGGCGTGCCCTATGTCCGCCGCGCGCAGCGCGGCTCTCGTATCAAGACATAGGGCACGCCTTAAGCCCTGTTTTTTGATATTTTACGATATTTAACGAAAACGTTTAAATCGCTTTTTAATAAAAATAGGACCGTCCTTTGACGATCCTATGCTAATAAGTAGTAAGACATTGTTTTTTGTTTTTTTATTTGACCCTTTTTTGACCCTTTTTTCATCGTAAAATAATGAAAAAGAATGCAAATTTTCTTAGCTTCATAATACGCGAAAAGCCTTGAAATTACTAGGTTTTCTAGCAAAATCAAGGCTTTTTTCTTTGGGGTGGGCTATGGGAGTCGAACCCACGACCTCCAGGGCCACAACCTGGCGCTCTAACCAACTGAGCTAAGCTCACCATATAAAGTGGCGCGCCTTGAGGGACTCGAACCCCCGACCTACTGCTTAGAAGGCAGTTGCTCTATCCAGCTGAGCTAAAGACGCACGCTTACAACGCTTAACATTATAACAAAACAAAATTGCTTTGTCAATAGATTTTTTAAAGTTTTTTGAGTTTTTTGCAAATTACTTTACGCAAATGAGCTTAACACCCTCTACCGCTACGACCTTAAGCGTTTCACCTATCTCGTAGGTGATGGTTTCGTCAACTGCGCGAGCCGACCAGGACTGTCCGTTAACGGTTACCTGTCCGCAGCCCGCCTCACCGTCGATACGCTCAACAACGACACAACGATTGCCGATGATAGAATCGACACCGTCGCCGCTTTTAGCGCCCGGGCGCTTACCTATTACGATAGCGATAACGAGGAATACTGCAACAAATGCAATTAGCTGAAACACGAGCTCAGCGCCAAAAATATCCATAACCAACGGCGCAAGAGAGCCGATAGCAAGTGATAAGAATATATTTTTACGAGTCAGGACAGCGAGCGCCGCGGTGATGACGATCAATGCTATCCATATCCAACCGTATACCATAACGATAATTATTTCTCCATCCTTATTTTGAGTCACCGTCAAAGCATGGCGGCAACGATACGCACGATTATTTTAACATATCGGGTGCAAAATGTCAACCGATTTTGTTCGAAAAGGAGTTATAAAAGCAAACTTTTTATGAAAGATATGTTACCAATTCGCCAAAAAAAGAGTCTTTTCAGCCTTTTTTACTACTCAACTTTTGGTTAAAACGCCCAAAATTATTAAAAAGTATTGACAAACAGCATTGATTGTAGTATTATTTATGAAGCAAATGTGGCACCGCCGCAATAAATTTAAAGGAGAATGTTATGTTCGAAACTCTGAAGAAGTATCTTGTTGAAGAGCTTCGCGTTAATGCAGACGATATAACCATGGAGGCTGAGCTCATCGGCGACCTTGGTATCAACTCACTTGAGCTTGCTGACCTCGTGCTGCTTTGCGAGGAGAAGTTCAACGTTACAATCGATGACGAGGATCTTCACAACTTCATTACCGTTGGCGACGTAGTGCGCTATGTTGAAGCCGCACAGTAATTGTAATTAAATATAAAAGGTTGTCCTTGCGAGGACAACCTTTTAAAATATGTACCGAATTATATCTTTACAATGATCGCCTTTTCCCCATTTTTAAAGGTGTCGAAGGCCTCGGGATATTTATTCGCAAGATACTGCGCCTCAGTCGATGAGCCTTGCAGCTGCTCGGAATCAACAAATAGCTGTATTCTTCCCTGCTTTTTCAGCGCTTTAAGCAATTTTACCGCGCCGGCCTCTATTTTTTGGTCATTGTCACCGGACAGATCGATCTTTACGAAGGCCATTTCCTGTGCGCGTGCGCTAGCGACCGAGAACATGATCTCGGTGTCCAGAGAAGATAAGGTTGTAACGGTAGGCGTAAGTGTGACGAAATTCATATTTTTGCTCCAAACTTAAAATGAGGTTATTATGACTGAACTTTTGCTTAAATTATTTGTAAAGGACTCCGCGGACAGCAACGATCCCACAGTACGAAAAAAGTACGGTAGTGTGGCAAGCGGTGTCGGAATTGCGCTCAACGTGCTTTTGTCGGCGTTGAAGCTGGCAATCGGTTTTATCACAGCGTCGGTCGCGGTTATGGCTGATGCGTTAAACAACTTATCGGATGCCGGCGCATCGGCAATATCAATGCTAAGCTTTAAGCTCTCCTCAAAGCCTGCCGACAGAGATCATCCGTTTGGTCACGCGAGACTCGAATACATCTCGTCTATGATCGTATCCTTCCTAATACTTTTGGTTGGATTTGAGATGCTGATAGATTCCGTAAAGCGAATTTTCGGCTTTTCTGAAGGCGAGAGCCTTAATTTCTCAACGGTTGCGGTAATAATACTGGGTATTTCAATACTCTTTAAGCTGTGGCTCGCGCTTTTCTACCGAAAGGTCGGTAAAAAGATCAACTCATCTGTAATTATGGCTGCGGCAACCGACTCGCTTACAGACTGTATATCGACTACTGCGGTTCTCGTCAGCTCGATAGTCGTTAAGCTCACCAACATAGAAATAATCGACTCTATCGTCGGACTTGCGGTATCGTTCCTGATAATCGCTGCCGGCGCGAGAATTCTTAACGAAACGAAAAACTCCCTGCTCGGTGAAGCTCCGGTTGAGGATACCGTAACGCATATCAAAGAGATCGTTGCCGAAGAAAAAGAGGTGCTCGGTATTCACGACCTGCTCGTGCACAACTACGGCCCCGGAAAATTCGTCGCATCCTTCCACGCAGAAGTAGACGGATCGCACGACATTTTTATGCTTCACGATGCGATAGACAATCTTGAAAAACAGATTGGCGAAAGACTAAAGATACAATGCACGATACACCTCGACCCCATCGTTACGGATGACGAGCGGGTCACTCACCTCAAGGAGCTTGCAACA
This sequence comes from Eubacteriales bacterium, assembly GCA_045576315.1. Classification (GTDB taxonomy): domain Bacteria; phylum Bacillota; class Clostridia; order Oscillospirales; family CAG-272; genus UBA1740. The sequence goes on from JAZNGE010000040.1 coordinate 36,292, forward strand.
GAGGCGGTAAAAAAGGTGTGCAAGGATGCCGGACTCCACGATTTCAGAGCGGTTATAGGTGCAACGCATACCAATCTGATATTCGATGTAGAATTACCCTTTGAAGTCAAGGAAAGCACTTGCGAAATCGCAAAAATGATAGAAAAAGAGGTTCAAACGGTAAGGCCTGATTGCTACTGCGTAATCACCGTTGACCGTTGTTAATTACTTTTTTCCTTTATCAAAATTACCCTCGGGCGCGTGATAGATTCCAAGATCGGTATCTATTATCGCGCCTTTTATTATTGAATCGTTACCGAATTTCTGCCGTATTTTATCTACGGCATTTTCTTTTTTCTTGCTTTTTTCTCTCGACTCATCGACTGCTGAGTCGAACATTGAGATCTGCGGTGCGTAGCTATCGTCGCGTATAAGATTGCTTGCGGTGACAGTCAGCATTCTGATAGGTCTGCCGGGACTCCACTCGCTTTTTAATATACTGAAGGCGGTATCGGCGATCTCGGAGCTTATATCGGTTGGCGGAGATTGCTGGCGTTGGCGCTGTATAGATCTCAAATACTCGTCCTTGACGGTTATCTGAACTGTGCAGCATTTCAGGCCGCGTGCGCGAAGCTTTGTGCCTATCTCGTCGGAAAGATAGCTTATTCCCACCCTGCACTCCTCGTATCCTAATAGATCGTGGCGGAACGTGAAGCCGTTACTGATGCTTTTTGCATCGTCGTTTGTGTGCGATTCGACCGGGTTGTCATCAAGCCCTGCGGCGTATCTATGGAGCATTTCCCCCGCTTTTCCAAGCTTCAGGGACAAAATGTCGGGGCTCATACGCGCAAGATCACCGATAGTGCGCACACCGATCGACGTCAATGCGGCTGCCGTGCGCTCACCAACGTACAAAAGTGTCGATGCCGGTAGCGGATACACTATTTGCTCCATATTTTCCCTGCTTATTACGGTTATAGCATCCGGCTTCTTATAATCGCTGCCAAGCTTTGCAAAAACCTTGTTGAAGGACACACCGATCGAAACGGTAATACCAAGCTCGTTTTTTATATCACGTGATATTTTCTCGGCAATTTCGTATCCCGTGCCGAAAAGCTTGCGGCTTGAGGTGACGTCGAGCCAGCTCTCGTCTATGCCAAACTGCTCTATCATATCGGTGTAGCGGGCGTATATAGCGTTTGCGCGACGGGAAAAGTCGACATACGCATCGTAATGAGGCTCTGCTACAACAAGATTCGGACACTTTTTCTTTGCCGACCATACGGTTTCGGCAGTTTTTATGCCATACGCCTTGGCAAGCTCGTTTTTAGCCAGTACTATACCGTGTCTGTCGCGCTCGCTGCCGCATACTGCCATGGGCACGCCCTTGTAGGCGGGATTGAGGACCGTTTCTACGGAAGCAAAGAAGCTGTTGCAATCACAATGAAGTATAACGCGATCGCCCATAGCAAGCCCTCCTTATTTACTGATCATTTTGAAGTTTTAAGTGTAAACCAGAACGTCGTGCCGACACCCTCGGTCGATTCTACACCGATCTTCTCATCGTGTGCATCGATAATGGTTTTACAAATATACAGACCAAGACCTACGCCGTTTTTGTCAAGTCCGCGGCTGGAATCAGTCTTATAGAAGCGCTCGAACACCATGCCCAGCTCTTCCTTGGAAATACTCTGTCCCTCGTCAAAGACGGAGATCTTTACGTGCTTCGAATCAAGCGGGAGAATAGATATTCTGAACTTTCCGCCCTCACCCGCGAATTTAATTGCGTTGTGGCAAAGGTTGTATACGACCTGATATATCGCATCCTTATCGGCATTTACGAGTATCTCATCATCAAGAACGTCAAATTCAACGTCGAGATTTTTCTCCTCGATCTTTTGCTCAAAGGAGATAAGAATGATTCTTGCAACCTCGGCAATGTCGAACTCGCCAAACTGCATCTTGCGGTCGCCCGACTCAAGTCTTGAAACGTCAAGAAGCTGCGAAACGAGCCTTGAAAGTCTGTGTATTTCGGATGATATTATCTGAAGATAATATTCCTGCTTTTCGGGCGGGATCGCGCCCGACATAATGCCGTCGATAAAGCCGGCTATTGTAGTCATAGGTGTACGGAGATCGTGAGAAACGCTTGCAAGGAATGAGCTACGCATCTTATCAAGCTTTTCAAGCGAGTCTGCCATGTTATTAAACGCGGTCGAAAGCTCGGCTACCTCATCGTTGCCGTAGACGGTAACGCGCGTTGAGAAGTCGCCCTTTCCAAACTTTTTAACGGCAGAGGTCATATTACGAAGGGGGTGTATTATCCTCTCGGTTATGAAATATACCGCTATAACAGCTGCAGCCATCACCCATGCGGACGTAGTGATAACCGTCTTTCTGGTGGTGCTGATGAAATTATCCTCACGGACGGTCGAATAGAGAGATATAACGTATCCGCGCGTTTCCCCGTTTGTTCTTACGTCATCAAGACAGGCAATGGAATTGTCTGTAAGATAGCCGTTAAGAGTTCCTTCGTGAAAATAAGAATCACGGTCATCTACGGTAGTTTCATTAAAAAGAGATACGTCAACGCTTCCAAGATCGCCGAGTATTATCGGACGGCGAAAGCCGTCAAGCTCATCTACCAAAGAGTTGACCGAAGAAAGAATAACTCTACCGTCGGCAGTAACAACAAGAATATCAAGTCTTGACTCTTTATTTATGAGCGGAGTTATTATGTTTGAAACGACGTCGAGCGCGCCCTGTGCTTCAAGCTGCTCAACACCGTTATTTTCTATGAAAGATGAAATTATCGCCGAGGTAGACACAAGCTCGCGCTCTCTCTCGTCGGTAAAATATGCTTTTATCATAGTGGTGACAATGCTTGAAAGAATCAAAAAGCTGATAAATATTATGAGTATGAACGTCAGCAAGTATTTTACAAAGGTGCTTTTTAACATTATCCCACTCCTTTCACAAGTATTACGTACTATTATACAATATTTTAGCACGCAAAGTCAAATATTTTTTCGTTATTTTAATTGACTAAATGTAAATTTTGTGGTAAAATAGGCGGTGATAATAAAATACAATTACATTTGGAGATTAATTAAACATGATCGTATCAAGATTTGCACCCAGCCCCACGGGCTATATGCACATAGGAAACCTCAGAACAGCACTCTACTCTTACCTCGTAGCAAAGCACGGAAACGGCAATTTTATACTCCGTATAGAAGATACCGACCGCGAACGCTTTGTTGAAGGTGCGACCGATATAATCAAAAGCACCCTTGCTATAACCGGTCTTAACTACGATGAAGGTCCCGACGTTGGCGGTGATCACGGCCCGTACGTTCAGAGCGAGCGCAAGGAAATATATATGGAGTACGCAAAGAAGCTCGTAGAGCTTGGCACTGCATACTACTGCTTCTGCACCAAGGGGCGCCTCGAGAAGCTTCTCGAGGAGGATGCGACCGGCGGATATGACCGTCATTGCCGCAATCTCTCAAAGGAAGAGGTTGAGAAGAATCTCGCTGACGGAATTCCTTTCGTTATAAGACAGAAGATGCCTACCGAGGGCGTTACTACCTACACCGACTCGGTATTCGGCGAGATCTCGATGAACAATTCCGAGCTTCAGGACCAGATCCTTATCAAAGCTGACGGATACCCCACCTACAACTTCTGCCACGTTATTGACGACCATCTTATGGGCGTTACTCACGTTGTAAGAGGCTCGGAGTATCTTACCTCGACCCCCAAGTACGTGCTTCTTTACGATGCTTACGGCTGGGAGCGCCCCGTTTACGTTCATCTGCCTCTCATTATGGGCAGAAACGAGGACGGCACTATATCCAAGCTTTCAAAGCGCCACGGTGCTGTATCCTTCCAGGACCTTATAAACGACGGCTATCTTCCCGAGGCGGTAATAAACTACCTTGCACTGCTCGGCTGGTGCCCCAAGAACAGCGAGAGTGAGTTCTTTACCCTTGATGAGCTTAAGGAGATATTCACCATAGACGGTGTTTCCAAGTCCCCCTCGGTATTCGATTATGAAAAGCTGCTTTGGTTCAACGGTGAGTACATTCACAAGCTTGAAAAGGAAAAGTTCACCGAGCTTGTTGCACCCTTTATCAAGACCGAGATCCCTGCTAACATAAACAAGGATAAAATGATCGAGCTTCTCCGCACGAGAATCTCCAAGCTTTCCGAGATGGACGATAAGATGGCGTTCTTCATTTCTCTGCCCGACTACGACAAGGAGCTCTTCCTTAATAAGAAGAACAAGATCGCCGATTTCGAGATCGTAAAGACTGTTCTCACCGAGGCGCTTAACACTCTTGAGGGTGTTGACTCTTTTGATAACGATACTCTTTTTGCAGCTCTCGTTCCCATCGCTGAAAAGCTTGGAGTTAAGAACGGAACTGTAATGTGGTGCGTTCGTATCGCGGTATCCGGCATGAGCGCAACTCCCGGCGGCGCTACCGAGATCATGGAGGTTATCGGCAAGACCGAGAGCATTTCCAGAATCAAAACCGCGCTTGAAAAGCTTTAATACCATGCCCCGAGGTCAACTCGGGGCATATTTTTTAAAAACACTTGAAAAATCTCGCGCGCTATGTTAAAATATTTAGTAGTGCTATTATCCATTAAGGACAGCGAGGTTTATTAATATGGCTACCGATATTTCACAAAGAATAAGAAACGGATACGCTACCTTCTCAAAGGGACAAAAGAAAATAGCAAACGCAATACTGCATAATTATGAAAAGACAGCTTATATGACTGCGGGTGCGCTCGGCAGACTTGTCGGCGTATCGGAATCGACCGTCGTACGATTTGCAAGCGAGCTTGGTTACGAGGGATACTCCGAATTCCAGCACGCAGTTCAGGAGCTTGTAAGAACGAAGCTCACCCCCAACCAGCGCATTGAGCTGACGAAGCAGCGTATGCTTCGCGGTAATATTATCGAAAACGTTATGAACTCGGATATCAACAAGATCCGCTCTACGTGCGAAAATCTCGACCAGGAAGCATTTTACGGTGCGGTCGACTCGATACTTGAGGCACGCAATATTTACGTTATCGGTGCGCGCTCGTCGGATACGCTTGCGCGTCTTCTCAAATACAATCTTTCTCTCATTTTCGATAACGTTAAGCACATACACGCAAACTCCAATGCGGAAATATTCGAGCAGATGTTCACCATCGGTGAAAACGACGTTCTTATTGCCTTTTCCTTCCCCCGTTACTCATCAAAAATAGTAAGCGCGGTAAAGTACGCAAAGAAGAACGGCGCGAAGGTTATCGCGTTTACAGACTCTTCCCTTTCCCCTATATCCGATTACGCAACTCACCTTCTGCTTGCGCAGTCAGATATGGCATCGTTTATGGATTCGTTCGTCGCGCCTATGAGCATAATAAACGCGATGATCATACATATAACTCACAAGCGCGAGCGCGAGATAACCGCAAGATTCGACAAGCTCGAGCAGGTGTGGGATGAATACGGAGTTTATACTAAACGCTGATGGAATATACAACTAAAAAAGTATGTGTCGTAGGCGGCGGAGCTGCCGGAATGATGGCTGCCGGCACGGCGGTAATGTACGGCGCTGAGGTTACGATCTTTGAAGGTATCGGCAGACTTGGCAAAAAGCTTGCCATAACCGGAAAAGGTCGCTGTAACGTAACCAATGCCTGCACAACGCAGGAATTCCTTGAAAACGTAACGAAAAATCCGCGTTTTCTGTATGCGGCATTAAACGCCTTTGATACCGAGAGCACTATCAGCTTTTTCGAGGGACTTGGCGTAGAGCTTAAAACCGAAAGAGGCAAGCGCGTATATCCCGCAACCGACAAGGCAAAGGATATAGTTGATGCAATGCGCACCTATTCCGAGGGCGCAGAGGTCATATACCACAAGGTAAAGGCGATAAAGGCGCTTGATGGCGGCGGATTTACCGTAATTGCGGACAAGGAATATAGCTTTGATGCGGTTATTATAGCAACCGGCGGAAAGTCATATCCGCTGACCGGATCTGACGGCTCGGGTTACAAGCTCGCAATGAAGCTCGGACACACGGTTACGGAGCTTATTCCCTCACTCATACCGTTGGAGTCAGAGTCGCAAATATGCAAGGATATGCAGGGTTTGTCGCTCAAAAACGTAGCGATAACCGTAAAGGACGAGAGCGGCAAGGCTCTTTACGAGGACTTCGGTGAGATGATGTTTACTCACTTTGGAGTTACAGGTCCTGTTATTCTTTCGGCATCGTCACATCTGCGCGGAGTGGATATTTCCACGCTTAAGCTTTATATAGACCTCAAGCCCGCGCTTGACGAAAAGACGTTGGATGCCCGTTTGCTGTCCGACTTTTCGGCAAACAGCAATAAGGACTTTATCAATGCGCTCGGAGCACTTTTGCCCACTAAAATGATAGAGCCATTCGTAAAGGTTTGCGGCATTGATCCGAGAAAAAAGGTCAACTCAATAACGAAGGAAGAACGCGCACGCATACTGCGCACACTCAAAGGACTTGAGATTCCCTTATACCGTTTTAGACCGATTGAAGAAGCGATAGTGACATCGGGCGGCGTATCGGTCAACGAGATAGTACCTAAAACTATGGAATCGAAGATACGCCCCGGATTGTATTTTGCGGGCGAGGTCATAGACGTCGACGCATACACCGGTGGTTTCAATCTGCAAATAGCATTTTCAACCGGATATTTAGCAGGAAAAAATGCGGCAGAAATATAAAATTTGAGGTATGATATGATTAGAATAGCAATAGACGGCCCCGGTGGCGCGGGCAAATCCTCGGTCGCGAAAAGCGTAGCAAAGCGGCTTGGAATAATCTACGTGGACACCGGCGCATTATACAGAACGATCGGCCTTCATATGCTTAAAAACGGCATAGACCCCAAGGATGCGCCGAACGTTGCTAACGCGCTGACCGACTTTACACTCGAATTGAAGTTCGTCGACGGCAAGCAGACCGTGCTCCTTGACGGTGAGGATGTCGGCGATCGCATCAGGACTCCTGAGGCTTCAATGGCGGCATCTGCCGTAAGCGCTATAAAAGAGGTGCGCGAGTATCTGCTTGAAACCCAAAGAAGCATCGCTGCCAAGAACAGCGTTATAATGGACGGCCGCGATATCGGTACTGTTATACTTCCCGATGCCGAGGTCAAGATCTTCCTCACCGCTTCACCCGAGGCGCGCGCAAAGCGCAGATACAACGAGCTTATCGCAAAGGGACAGACGGTGACTTACGAGCAGGTGTATACCGAGATGGTTGAGCGTGACAAGAACGACTCTACCAGAGATATCGCGCCTTGCGTTCCCGCAAAGGATGCCGTGCTGCTCGACAATTCCGAGCTTGATCTTGACGGCACTATCGATGCGGTGCTTGAAATTGTCAAAAAAAAAAGACCTGTAAATAAGTTCTATCGAAATTTACACATAGTTCTTGCTCCGTTATTCCGCTTCTTTATGCGTATACACGCGCACGGACTTGAAAACGTGCCTGAGGACGGTGCGGTAATGTTCTGCGCCAACCATATGGCAGCAAAAGACCCGATAATGATCGCGGCAGCCTGCAAAAGACCGATAACCTTTATCGGCAAGAAGGAGCTGTTTAAGGTTCCCCTGCTCGGCTGGCTTATAAGAAAGCTCGGTGCTATTCCCCTTGACCGCGGCGGCAAGGATATTGGCGCTATAAAAACGGCAGTCGATGTACTGAAAAACGACGGCGCTCTTGCGATATTCCCGCAAGGACACAGATACCCCGGCGTTAACCCCGCTACCACCCCCACCAAAAACGGTGCGGCTCTTATTTCCTACCGTTCGGGATGCGACGTCGTTCCCGTATGCATCAAGACAAAGGGATTTAAGTACCATTTTCTCGGTAGAATCGATATAATTTTCGGCAAGCCTATCAAAAACTCGGAGCTTGGCTTCGTAAACGGCGGTACTGACGAGTACAAGACAGCTACCGATAAGATATTCGGAGAAATACTGAGGCTTGGCGGCTTTGAGCAAGCAAACGACGATACACAGCCTAAGGAGGGCGAAAATTGAAGACCGTACTCGCAAAGAGTTCCGGATTTTGCCAAGGAGTCAGACGGGCTGACGAGTCAATAAACACACTGATAAGCGAGAACGCCGATGCGCGTATATTCACGCTCGGGCACGTCATACACAACCGCATATACAACGAGGAGCTTGAAAAGCGCGGTGTGCGCTCTGTAACGTATGACGAGATCGTGCGTATCCTTGAAGAGTGCGATGACAAGATCATACTCGTCGGCAGGACGCACGGCATCACACGCGATGAGGAGTGCTCACTTCGTGAACTTGAGAAAAAGCATCCGAATTTTTCATTCGTTGATATGACCTGCCCGTTTGTCAAGAGAGTGCATAAGATCGCCGCAGACAATACCGGTGACAATACCCTATTTCTCCTCTATTCAGACCCCGGACATCCCGAAGCAAAAAGCACTTTAAGTTACGCAAACGGAGATAAGGTATCATTTTCATCACTCGATGAGCTGCGAGATGTGAAATTTGATGGCAAAATCCCTATTTTATCAGCTCAGACCACTCAAAATTTGTTGGAATTCGAAAAAATTCAACTTTTTTTAAAAAAGGTATGTACAAACGCGATTTTTTTTGATACAATATGTAATGTTACGGAAAAACGCCAACAGGAAGCAATTTCTATCGCTGAAGCCTCGGACGCTATGATAGTTGTCGGAGGACGGGATAGTTCAAACACGAGAAAGCTGTACGACCTTTGCACCGAAAAGTGCGCAAGGACTGTATGGATAGAATCGCCCGACGAGCTTATAGATAGCTTTCCTCACGGCGCAAAATGCGTAGGAATAACCGCAGGTGCTTCCACGCCTGACGGTATTATATTGGAGGTTTTTAAAACAATGGAAAGAGAAATCGACTTTAAGTCAATGTTGGAAGACTCACTCAAAACCTTACATACAGGAGAAACAGTTACCGGTACGGTTGTAACCATCGGCAAGAACGAGATCAAGCTTGACCTCGGCACGAAGTTCACCGGAGTGCTCGCTAAAGAGCAGATCACCGACGACCCCACCGCTAACCTTTCTGAAATGTTCAAGGTTGGCGACTCTGTTGACGTATTCGTTATCAGAGTTGAGGACGGCAAGGGCATCGCTACCCTCTCCAAGAAGAGAGTTGATGCTGATAACAGCTGGGTAGTCCTCAAGGATGCACATGAAAACGGCACCGTGCTCGAGGGCAAGGTTGTATCCGTTATCAAGGGCGGCGTTCTCGTATCTGTATCCGGCAACACCGTATTTGTTCCCGCTTCCCAGACCGGCGTAGCAAAGGGCGGAGATCTCAGTGCACTCGTTGGTACCACTCAGAAGATCAAGCTTCTTGAGTACGACGTAGCAAAGAAGAAGGCTCTTGGTTCTATCAAGGCTATTCTCGTTGAGGAAAAGAAGGCTGCTGAAGAGGCAGCATGGGCAAAGCTCGAGGTTGGTCAGCACTATATGGGTACTGTTAAGAACCTTGCTGCTTACGGTGCATTCGTAGACATCGGCGGTGTGGACGGTATGATTCACAACACCGAGCTCTCCTACAAGAGAATCAAGCATCCCTCCCAGGTAGTTTCTGTTGGTCAGGTTATCGACGTATACATCAAGGAGCTCGACGTTGAGAACAAGAGAATTTCTCTTGGCTACAAGACTCAGGAGATGGATACCTGGTTCCAGTTCACCCAGAAGTATCAGGTTGGCGATATCGTTCCCGCAAAGATCGTTTCCATCATGCCCTTCGGCGCATTCGCTGAGGTTTACGAGGACGTTGACGGTCTTATCCACATCTCCAGAATCTCTACTCAGAGAATCAGCTCCCCTGCTGACGTACTTTCCGTTGGCCAGGTTGTTGACGTAAAGATCACCGAGATCGACGACGAGAACAGAAAGCTTGCTCTCTCTATCCGCGCTATCACCGAGGCTGCTGAAAAGGCTGCAGCTGAGGAGGCTAAGGCTGCTGAGGCTGCTGCAAAGGCAGAGGAAGAGGCTAAAGAGGCTGCTGAAAGAGCTGAGATGGCTCCCTACATTGTAGGTTCTATCGACTAATTTAAATAATCAATCCTCCTTTATGGTGTATACCTTAAAGGAGGATTTTTTATTATTATAAAAACACACGCAGTCGGGGTGACTGCGTGTGCGAAAATCAAACATTATTCGTTGCGTAAAAGTCGTACCATTCGATGAAATAATTATTGATTGTCTCAATAAAAGGCTCAATGCGAATTCTAGTAAGTGTCAGAATAATCTAGCACGTGTGCATCAGTCAAATATCCGCTTACCCTAATCCTAAGGTCTTCCTGTTGCAAATTCTCAGGATTTCTGTATCCAAAAACCGCAAGACCGCTATCCCATTCCAGATTTATATTGTAAACAGAGTTGCTGGTGTGGTTCCAATAATCAATTGGGGTGCCACTTCCCTCTTGCGCAAAATAATTTTCAAGCAACTGAGTCAGTGTTTCTTTGGTCGGGTGCATATTTATCGAAAAGCTTCCTACATCGCCTGCTAACAACGCGAACGTGCGAAGTATATCTTTTTGGCTTTCAAATTGTTCGTCACTCTCGAACTCAGCACTCAAGGAAATAACAACATCACTTTGTTCGGGAATACGATTCCAATAACGATATTTAATGAGAACGGTTACGTTATCCGCTAGCTTACAATCGACTGTATAACACATTCTATAGTTATCATCACTGTAGAAATCACTCAACACGCCTTTGGAGTCATCGTCATAAGTTTCCTCATACTCGTCCAAGGTATAACTAACACTAGGAAAATATTCACTCAACTTGTTCGAAACATATTGAATATAAATCGGAAAGTAAATATCAGCTTCTTCTTGTATGTCTATACTCCAATCCTTTTGCACATCCATTGGGGAAAGCGTGTTACCACAAGACGAAAAAGATATAGTCATGGTTAAACAACAAATTAAAGCTAGGATTTTTTTCATATCGATATAAACTCCTTTTAAATTACAATCCCATTACCATAAGTATAACATACCTCTATAAATTTTACAAGGGGGAGATAAAAACACACGCAGTCGGGGTGACTGCGTGTGCGAAAATCAAGCATTATTCGTTGCGTAAAAGTCGTACCATTCGATGAAATATTCATTGATCAAGCCTCTAAGTCCATGCTTCACGTAAATACCATCTATGATTTTCTTGTTTATGGTATCATCACTGTAGTGGGTTGTTACATACATAAAACAGATTACTCTATCTGTTTCATTAAGCGCCACGTACATATAAATGCTTCTATTAGTCAGACTGGCCTCAAAAGACTCTTCTAAACCGGAAAGATAAAAATCATGTTTGCCGATTGTGATTTCAGGCATTGCCTCTGGATCTACTCTATTGTATTCCAGCGCCTCTGCCTTTGCTGAAGTATAAGTTTCTTCATCATAACGCAACCACAAAATAAACCTTTCAATACCGTCATTAGCCGGGTGATAATAAAAATGATTACCGCCAGTATATTGATATGTATCCATAAAGAACGGCGGAACCATATGAGTTAGATCAACGGGACATTGTCCCGAATAAAAGCTCTCCAATCCTTCTTTTTTTACCGGCATACAGGAAGTAAGCAAAAGAACTGCTGTTAAACACAAAATTGCCAATACTTTTTTCATATACACTTTACTCCTACGTTGTTATGCAAATACAAGCAATTAAGGACTATGCATCAAAATCATAACACGAAAAATATGTCTTTAAAATAAGTACCATATCGTCTGATTCAAGAATTTCTTTATCTTCTTCTTTGGGACTACCGACATAGAGTCCAAAGAAGACCAGCGTGCATTTTTCATCGTTATAGGCTATCATATTGAACCAATAAGGAAATTCCTCGTTCTCGCGGTGGTAATACGCCCCGAGAGTGTGAAAATTTAAATTTTCATAAAACTGATACCCATTGTAAGAAAAAACGTTTATAGATGACAATGCTATATTTTCAAGCATATATTCTTTTGCCAGCATATAATTGCTTTCATCGTAGATCAAATACATCAAAGCGTGTTCCTTGGAATACCAAGACCTGCCAAACTCTTGAAAGTAACGATATTCATAATCGCCATCGATGTAATCAAAATCGTCGATAAACGATGTGCTTGGTAACAATCTCCAGCATAAATCAATTGAACTATTTCCTGGGCTGAATTCATCAAGTCCGTTACATTCCACAGTATCATGACAAGAACAAAATGAAATTGTAATGCACGCGCATAACAGCAGTAACAAAACTTTTTTCATATTAACTTCCCTTTCATTTTAATGCGGTCGCAATTAGTATTTCAGCGCGTTCTCGTTAGTTAAATAGCCACTTAAATACAGGTTTACATTTACCTTGTCCTGATGTTCATTGCACTCATAAACTAAAACAACAATTTTTGAAGTGGGGTCTATGTTGTTTTCCGGGAACCAAATCTCATGATGTAAATCATATTTTTCACCTGCATCATTGACGTTTGAGCTTGCATCAAACTCATCGATTATTAGCTGATGCACAGAATCAAACGGATTATCTTGGGGAAATATGTATATACAGAACTTTGCCAACTCATTAAGCATCTCCGTATACGTTTTTAGTATTGCTTCTATTTCTTCATTCGTAGAAGTTTTATCCAAACACAAATCAACCTTTGCCCACATCTCTGAAAAGCATGGACGCTGATAGAAACACTCGTATTCCAAAGTAAAGGAAGCAAAATCATCGAGCTGTAAATTAAGATTATAGAGTACATCCGTCCCCTTGCTTTCGGATAACACGCTTTCAAACTCAACATCGGCATCAGGAAAATGCTCTTTTATAGTCTTTTCAGCAAAATCCATATACTTTGCGAAAATCATATCGACTCGCTCTTGTGATTCATAAACCCAATCTTCTTGCCATTCAGTCGAAACAAATATATCCTCGATCGACTCCAACAACTTACACGAGGTTAAACTTACTATCAAAGCTATCGCGACAAGAACTAGTGCTATTTTCTTGGTGCAATTCATAATGCCTCCTTGCATTTGAATCTTATAAAACATAACTTTAATTATATTATACATATCTGCATGCGGATTGTCAAGCGGAGATTGATAGAACAAGGACGCCTCATCCGGCGTTTTTCAAACGCCACCTTCTCCCGCCGGAGAAGGCTAAAAAAACAAGGCTCATCAGACCGATGAGCCTTGTTGCTGTTATTGGGAGCGTTATGCAAGCTCGCGCAGGCCTGTATAAAGCTCGTAGTATCTTCCCTTCATTGCAAGAAGGTCGTCGTGGTCGCCGCGCTCTATTATTTCGCCCTTTTCGAGAACCATTATAGCATTGGCATTACGCACCGTTGAAAGTCTGTGCGCTATGACAAATGTAGTTCTGTTCTTCATCAATCTATCCATACCGCGCTCGATATGGCGCTCGGTACGTGTATCGACAGACGAGGTAGCCTCGTCAAGAACGAGTATAGGTGCTTTTGAAAGTGCGGCACGCGCGATATTGAGAAGCTGGCGCTGTCCCTGCGACAGATTTGCGCCGTCGCCCTCAAGGACTGTATCGTAACCGTTTTCAAGTCGCATGATAAAGCTATGTGCGCTTGCCGTTTTAGCAGCGGCGATTACCTCCTCGTCGGTTGCGTCAAGGCGTCCGTAGCGGATGTTTTCCATAACGGTTCCTGTGAAGAGATGTGTATCCTGCAAAACCATAGCGATATTCTTACGAAGATGCTCGCGGCTATACGATTTCAAGGGCTTGCCGTCTATAAGGATCTCGCCCTCGTTGATATCGTAGAAGCGGTTGATAAGGTTGGTTATAGTGGTTTTACCCGCACCGGTCGAGCCTACAAAGGCTATCTTCTGACCGGGATGAGCATAAAGAGAGATGTTTTTGAGTACGGTCTTCCCTTCTACGTATCCAAACGTTACGTCCTTCATTACGACGTCACCGCTTATCTCATCGTAGATAGCATCGATAGCATCGGGATCCTCGGGGTCCGCATCCATTACCGCAAAAACACGCTCTGCACCGGCAAGAGCCGCAAAAAGCGTTGAAACCTGTGCGGAAAGCTGGTTGATGGGCATTGAGAAGCGCTTGGAGTAATCGGCAAATACGGTAAGCGCACCGGGAGTCAAGCCGGACACGCACATAAGCACGCCACCGACACCAAGGGTTACTGCGTATGAGATAAGGCTGGTATTGTGCATTACGGGACCCATAACGCCGCCCCAGAACTGTGCGCTCTGCTGCTTGTCACGCAGATCCTCGTTGATAAGCTCGAATTCCTCTTCGCACTCGTCCTCGTGGTTGAATACCTTAATTACCTTCTGACCGCTTATGGTTTCCTCGATGTATCCGTTAACTGCGCCGAGGGCTGCCTGCTGCGCGCCGTAATATTTGGACGAGCGCTTACCGACAAGACCTGCGAATTTAACGAGCAGAGGAATAAACACAATGGTTATTATGGTGAGCCATATATTCGTGGTTATCATAAACACGAAAGTACCGACAAGGCTTATAACGCCGCTGACTATTGAGGTGAGCGAGTTGTTGAGCATTACGTCGATATTATCAACGTCGTTGGTAAAGCGGCTCATTATTTCACCCGTAGGGTGAGAATCGAAATACTTTACCGGCAGCTTCTGAAGCTTGGTAAAGAGGTCGTTTCGGATATTGAGTATGGAATTCTGCGATACCGAAAGCATTACGCGTGACTGTGCGTACGATCCGATAGCTGAAATCAGATACACAAGTCCGAGGATTGAGAGTGCCGCGAGAATATAGACGGTCACAGCGCTCCAGCCGTTATCCATAAGTGAGGATATAAACGGAATGGACACTATTTTTTCTATAACTCCGTCTGCGACACGCTCGATAGCGCTCGGTTCAAGCGCGGCATCGGGATTCACCTCAAGGGTAATTCGGTTGATTATCGGAGCGATCATATATCCGCCAAGCAAGGACGAGATCGTAGTGATCGCCATACACAAGAATACGAAAATCAAGCGGAGCTTGTATTTGCCAACATAGCTCAATATTCTTTTTACGGTTTTACCAAGATTTTTAGGCTTACCCTTTGCGTGTCTGCCTCTGGGCGGACCGCCGCCCATACCACCACGCAGGGACTCGCCGTGGGAGACGCTGTTATATTGCTTTTGAAGCACTTCAAGTGATCTTGCCATTTTTTACGCCTCCTTCTTATCCATCTGTGAGTAGTAGATCTCCGAATACTCCTCGTTTGAAGCGAGAAGCTCTTCGTGAGTACCGACGCCGGTGATCTTACCGTCGTTCATAACGACTATCATCTCGGCATCCTTAACCGAGCTGATGCGCTGTGCAATAATGATCTTCGTACAATCGGACAGCTCGTTTTTAAGCGCCGACTGTATCTGACGCTCGGTTGCGGTATCGACCGCGCTTGTGGAGTCGTCAAGTATAAGTATCTTGGGCTTCTTTATCAAGGTACGCGCAATGCAAACACGCTGCTTCTGACCGCCCGAAAGGTTTGTACCGCCCTTGTCGAGCATAGTTTCATATCCCTCTTTAAAGGTGGAGATGAACTTATCTGCCGCAGCATGCTCGGAAGCGAGGCGAAGCTCCTCGTCAGTTGCCTGCATATCACCCCAACGAAGATTGTCCGCAATAGTGCCCGAGAACAGAAGATTCTTTTGAAGAACTATGCCGACACCGTCACGCAGATTGACAAGCGAATAGTCCTTAACGTTCACTCCGTCGATAAGGACCTCACCCTCGTCAACGTCGTAAAGACGGGGTATCATCGACACGAGCGTCGTCTTGCCGCATCCGGTTGATCCGATTATTCCGACCGTACTGCCCGATTTTATCTCAAGATTAATGTTATCAAGCACCTTTTCTTCGCTGTGCTTATAGTAGCGGAAGCTTACGTTCTTAAATTCTATATTACCGCTCTCAAGCTTCTTATCCAAGAGGGTTGCAGATTCATCGGTAAGGTCTATCTTCTCGTCAAGAACCTCGCAAATTCGCTTACCCGATGCCATAGCACGAGAAGCGGTCATAAGAAGCATCGTAATCATCATAAGAGATGAGAGTATCTGCGTGGTATAGTTAATGAACGCGCTGAGGTCACCGACCAGCATATCACCGGAAATGACTATATCGGAGCCAAACCAGATTACCGCGATAACGGTCGCATACATAAATATGTTCATTATCGGGCCCATCCAGATAACAATCTTGACGGCGCTGAGTCCGGATTTTTTGAGGTCGAGGTTATCTCTCTTGAACTTCTCTATTTCGTGATCCTCACGTACGAAGGATTTTACAACTCTGACGTTGGTTACATTCTCGCGCACGGTGGAATTAAGCTTATCTATCTTCTTCTGCATTATGCCGAAGCGCGGGAAGCCGAAATTGATAAGCACGAGTATGAATATTATCATAAGAGGCATAGTTACCGCCAGCACTACGGAAAGCGAGGGCTTAAGGCTTATTGCCATGATAACGCCGCCTATGATCATACCGGGTGAGCGAAGCGCCATACGCAGAAGCATATTTACAAAGTTCTGCAGCTGTGTTACGTCGTTGGTAAGGCGCGTAACGAGCGATCCTGTCGAAAACTTATCGAGATTCGAGAAGGAGAACTTCTGTATTTTTGCGTAAAGATCGCGGCGCAGGTCGGTAGCGAAGTTGACCGATGCCTTTGAGCCAAAGTATGCTCCGCCGACACCGCCGAGGAACATCACAATTACAATGCCTATCATAAGCGCGGCAATGCCGATGCTCGATCCGACCGTAAGAGTGCCCTGATCGGCGCTGTTGATTATCCACGCGAGCAATATGGGCATAAATATATCGCCGATAAGCTCGATTATCATACACAAAGGTCCGAGGATAAAGGATGTAGCGTACGGCTTTACGTACTTAAACCATCTTTTCATTTGGTATTATAACACCTACCTTCCGAAGCGCCGGGAAGACGCTTTTTAATATTGCATTGAATTTTTTCAAGCATGGATATGTAGCCGTCCAGCTCGTCGTCCGAAAATCCCTCAAAAAGCGTGGTATCCACGGCCATAAAAAGTGTGCGTGTATTCTCGAGAAGCTTTTTGCCCTCTTCGGTGATCTCGACCGTATTGAAACGGTTGTCGCTTCCCTGCACGCGCTTTACGTATCCGTCCTTTTCAAGCTTTTTGAGTGCGCCGGTTATTGCCGCGGGCGATATGCCTATATGGTCGGCAAGAGCCTTTTGCGAATCGAGGGGATTGTTTCGCGCTATATATATCAGTATTCTGTGATGCGTACGGTGTATGCCAATAGAGCTGACGGTAGAGTCAAGCAGATGCTTGTGCATTCGCTCGGTCTGTATCATCGTATTTACCGCAGACGATATTTTCTGTTCAGTCATTTTCTCCTCCCAAAACAATTTTACCGCTTAACAATTAAGCGCTTAATTATTATACTAAATCACCCGTTAAAAGTCAATAGAAAAATGGGTAAAAGTTATTGAAAATTTGCGACTTTTGTGTTAAAATAAATGCGATAATAATTAAGGGGTTTTACCATGATAAACACCACGCTCTGTTATATAGAAAAAGACGGCGCATATCTTATGATGCACCGTATCAAAAAGAAGAACGATATGAACCAGGACAAATGGGTCGGAGTCGGCGGAAAGCTTGAAGCCGGTGAGAGCCCTTACGACTGTGTAAAGCGCGAAATACTCGAGGAGACCGGCCTTGCAGTAAACCAACCCATCTACCGCGGCATAATCACCTTCGTGTCTGATCTTTACGGCACGGAGTATATGCACCTTTTTACCGCAAATGAATTTGACGGCGAGATCAAGTCAGATTGTGACGAGGGACGTCTTGAATGGGTAAGTAAGGATAAGGTCTGCGATCTGCCCATTTGGGAGGGAGATAAGATATTCTTCCGCCTGCTTAATTCAGACGAACCATTCTTTTCTCTGAAGCTTGTATACGAGGGAGATAAATTAGTAAGCCACTCGCTCAACGGATAAAAAAATGAGGATGCGCTCGCATCCTCATTTTTATTATCTTTGCATTTCGCTTTTAGGACCTTTACTGTCGTGGGCTGCTATGATGCGCTCAACGTCGCTGAGGTCGGTTTCGGTCATGTCACCCATAACCGTATTTTTGATTGCTGCCATTGCATCACCGTATTTTGCCATCGCAACTATCGTGCGGTGCTGAAGCAAGCCGTACAGCGCACCTGCCACGTACGCATCACCCGAGCCTATTCTGTCTACTACGTCAATATCGTAGTAGGGCTCTTCGGAGTAATGCACCTTTTCGCGACAATCGTATACAAGTGATGAAAAGTCGTGCTTTTGCGGTGATTTAACGTTACGCTTGGTGCTGGCGATAACCTCAATATTCGGGTACTTCTCCGCAAACGCCTTATGTATTTCTTCAAGAGTGCCGGTCATACCGAACATTCTGCGCAGAGTTTCCTCAGATATGAAGAGTATGCTCAAAAGCGGTAAAATACGCTTGATGGTTTCCCTTGCCTCGTCCTCGCCCCAAAGCGCAGCGCGGTAGTTGACGTCAAAGGATATGAGCGCGCCGTTTTTGTGGAAGGCTTGCATCATTTCAATGATGTTTTCGCGGACGGAAGGATTAAGACCAAGGCTGATACCGCTTGTATGGAACACGTTTGCCTGTGAGTATATGTCAGAGGGCAATTCGTCCTTTGTAAAAGTGGTGAAGGAAGAATTGGCTCTGTCATAAGAAACTACGGGAAGACGCGGATAAGCTCCGCTCTCATAATAATAAACACCAAGTCGCTTATCGGGAGAGCGATCGTATATAACGAAATCGTCGCTGGTGCCGCTGTAACGTATCTTAAGCTTGACGAATTTACCTATTTCGTTCTTAGGGAGCTTGGTTATAATACCCGTACGAAGACCGAGCATAGAAACGCCCGAAACCACGTTAAGCTCTGAACCGCCCGCCTTTTTCTCAAACGTTTCGCAATAGGATATGCGCTCCTTGCCGACGGGTGAAAGTCTGAGCATTACCTCACCTATTCCAAGTACTTTATAATTTTTGTCTTTGAGCTCGGGGATCATACCGCAACTCTCCCTTCTGAAAAGTTTTATTTCTAATTACAATTATACAGTTACATTAACCATTTGTCAAGGTTAGAAAGAATTCGAATCTTTCAAAAGCTTGCGCCTGGATTTATAGTCAGGCAAGTACCTCTCAACAAGTGCGTAAAACGCCGGCGAATGATTCATATGCACAAGATGCGCAAGCTCATGCACCACCACGTACTCGCGAGCCGCCTCGGGATAAAGCATAAGACGGTAGGAGTAGGAGATATTGCCCTTTGAAGAGCATGAGCCAAAGCGGGTTTTAGCACTCGTGATTGTAATTCTGCCGTATTTTAAACCCATTATCTGCGAATATTGTTTGGTTTTGTCTGTCAGATATGTACGTGCCGAGCGTTTAAGCTCGGCAATTTTTTCATCAGTTAGGGCGGCATCCGAAAGCGCGCGATTTTTCTCGATGATCATATGCTTCTCTATCCATTTTTGATGCTTGGCGAGGACTGCCTCCACTCGTTCGACGGACGTGCCGAGCGGAGCTTTCACGAGCAGTTCTCCGCCCTTGACGGATATCGATATGCTTCTTCTTTTCGAGAGCTCAAGCTTATACTTCACGGTGCCACCTCCTTTTTTCTTTTATTTTATCACAACTATAAGCAAAAGTAAAGCAATACGAATTAAAATTGTTTATCGCAGTGACGGGCTGATATTCGCTGTGCTTACAAATCCCATGCGGCTCTGTTCCCTTTATAAAAAATCCGTATTCAAGCGTGCTGTTTTCAGAATAGGCACAGCCGGGAGAAAAAAGCAAGCCGGATTCCTTACAGTATGCGACACGCACCACGCGGTCGGTGGCAAATCCGTCCGGTGACTCCACGTTTTTCAGCTTATTTTCGTGTATTTGTTTCATAACGTCATCCCACAGCTCCAAGTGTGCGGATCTTGCAAATGATTTGCTCTTATCGCCGTAGCCACACCATATTCCAGCCGTATAATACGGCGTATAGCCTACGAAAATTCTATCCTTGCTACCTGCTGACGTACCCGTTTTTCCCGCGGTGTCGACAATGGTATCGAGCGTTATTTTCGATGCCGTACCGATCTCGACTACCCGTGAGAGCATTTTATTCATTACCTGTGCGCACTCTTCCGAAAATACTTTTATGCTCTGCCGTTCTTTATTTATCAAGGGTTTTCCCTGCGAATCAAGGCACAAAACGTAGCCTCGCGCACGGTAAAGCTCGCCATCGGACGAAAAGGCGGTATAGGCCTCGGTGAGCTTGCGCAAGGTTACGCCATACGACAGCTGACCGAGTGCCAAAGGTGATACGGCAAGGTCGGTAACGGTAGCGCCCGTTGGTGTCAGCTTGCTTTTTACGATGGTATCAAAGCCGTAATTTTCAGTAAGATTTTTATATATACTTTCCGCGCCGAGCATTTTATAAAGACGGACGGCGACTGTATTCTTTGAATATGCGAGCGCATCGGCAAGCGTGATGTTGCCCGAATAGACGTCAGGAGAGTTATGCGGATACTCGGTTATGCTTCCATCCTCATGCTCGTAGATCTCGACCGGAGAGTCGTCTACTATGCTCGACCAGGTGATCGAGCGCGAATTTATAAGAGGTGCGTAAAGCGCAAGCGGCTTTAAAGCGGATGCCGGAGGATGCGGAGTTGTGGCGTAATTAAGAAGCCTGTTTCCCTTTTTTTCGCCCTGCGCACCTATGACTGCGCAAAGGTCGGCATACTTATTCGTAACGACCATTGAGATCTCAAGCCCGTCGTCGACCTCGCGCGGAAGGAGATCGCCGTTTTCGAAGCGATCCTCAAGTATTGATTGGACATCCGGGTCAACAGTGGTATATACCGAGAGGCCGCCGTTAAAAACGAGGATGCGCGCAGCATCGTACGAATATGAATACGTCCTCATAAGATCGGATATAAGCTCGTCACATACGGTTTCTACAAACCAGGAATACACGCGAGCGGAATTTCTCGTTCGCTCCGTGAGAGTTATTGGCTCTTTTACGGCTATGGAATACTCATCTTCGCTTATATATCCGCATTCGAGCATCGAGCCGAGAACGACGTTGCGCTTTTTGATGCAAGCATCACGGTTGGTGTACGGATTATATCGGCTCGGCGCATTCGTTATACCGACAAGAGTCGCACACTCTGCAAGAGATAGCTCGCGTGGCTCTTTGCCGAAATATCTCTCGGCGGCAAGTCCGACACCGGCAACTCCCTCGCCCATAGGAACTACGTTAAGATAGACCTCGAAAATTTCATCCTTTGAGTGCGAATACTCCAAGTGAAAGGCGCGGACTATTTCGTTAAGCTTGCGGCGTGCGGTACGCTCGTTATCACCCGATATATTTTTGATTACCTGTTGAGTTATGGTTGACGCGCCAAAGCCGTCACCAAAGCCGGTTATATAGCCCGCTACCGCCGCAACGGTGCGTTTGAGGTTAACGCCGCTGTGCTTATAAAAGCTTCTATCCTCCGTTGCTACAAAGGCGTTTTTCAGATTCTCGGGTATTTCCGAAAACGCATACCATTCGCGGTGCTCTGCCGCTCCGCTGACGTAGTCGTACTCGACTGCTTGGTATTTCGTAATATCCGAAAGTCCGCCACCGCCGCGGTCATAATAAAATCTTGTCACGTTGCCCGATCTTGCAGCGGAAAACAGCTCCTCGTCAGCATCAAAATCCACGTTGTGATACGCGTATGCTGCCACGGCACCGATCGCTACCAGCACGCTTGCAGCGAAAACGGTTATAAGTATAGCGATGATCTTAAAGATACGCTTTTTCATAAAATAAACCCCCGAGAGACATTTTAAAAATCTTGCCTCTCGGGGATAATTTTAAATCATACAATTTATAGCACTATCGGAAATTTCAGTAAACCACGCGATTCAAATAAAGGCCTTCAGGCGGTGCTGTCACGCCTGCGCGGCTTCTATCACACGCGGCTATGATCTCGGGGATCTCATCGGGTGAAATTCTACCTGCCGCAACCTCACAAAGTGTACCGACTATTATACGGACCATATTGTAAAGGAATCCGTCTGCGGCGATACGAATTTTTATGACATCCGCGTCGCGCTCAACCTCAAGATACTTTACCGTGCGGTGAGTATCCTTGATATCCGAGCCCTCGGACATGAAGGATGCAAAGTCGTGATTTCCTATAAAATGATCGGCGGCGGCTTTCATACGCGCGAGCGCGTTATCGTCGATCTCGGGAGTATAAAGCCATGCCCTGTTGACCAAAAAAGGATCGGATACGCGCGCGTTTTTGATCAAGTAGAGGTATTCCTTGTACTTGACACTATATCTGGGATGAAAATCCGCGCTACACTCCTCTGCATAGTAAAGCGAGAGATCGGACGGTAAAAAGCGAGCTATTGCAAGCGGAAGCTTGTCAGCGGGGACCGTGGCGCTCTCACACTCGATAGTGAGGCAAAACTCATTGGCGTGAACGCCGGAATCCGTACGGCTGCATCCGGTAACCTTGGCAGGCGTACCAAAAAGCGACAGACACGCGGCAGAAAGCTCGCCTTGAACGGTGCGACCGTTATTTTGCACCTGAAAGCCGCAAAAATCCGTGCCAAGATATTTTATTTTTGCAAAATACTTCATATCTGCCTCATATACCGTACCAAAGGTAATATATAACCTTTGATTCCACAACTGTACTAACGTCGAACACTCTGAACGTGATCACTGCACCGAGGAACAAAAGTCCAAGCATCAACCACAAAAGGTCTATTGCTTTATATTCAAGCTTTGCAAGCTTGGTACGCTTATCGTCGCCGCGATAGCAACGGCATTCCATAGCGGTCGCAAGCTCCTCTGCGCGTTTGAACGCGGACACGAACAGGGGGATCAAAATAGGTATCAACGCCTTGGCGCGCTTTATAGGTCCACCTGTCGAGAAATCGGCTCCGCGTGACTTTTGAGCATTCATTATTTTCTCCGTTTCCTCAACGAGTGTGGGGATAAATCGGAGCGCAATAGTCATCATCATCGCAAACAAATGCACAGGCACGTGCAAAAGCTTCAACGGGCGCAAAAGACACTCTATACCGTCGGTCAAGGATATTGGCGAGGTGGTATAGGTAAGCAGAGTGCTTGTACCGACTATAAGTATAACCACGCGATACGCCATAAAGAACGCACGCACGAGTCCCTCGACGTATATTTTGATCACCCAAAAGGAAACAAGCGGCTCTCCCTCACCTGCGGTTAAAAAGATATTTATTATCGCCGTGAAGATCAATATATATATTATCGGCTTTATTCCCTTAAGAATTACACGCACGGAAATTTTGCTGGCGAGAACGAGCAATACGGTGGCAAGTGTAAGGAATATGAAAGCTACGACCGTATCCGCAAGAAAAACGCCAACTATAAAGAGTATCGAGAGTATTATTTTTGTTCTCGGATCAAGACGGTGTATTGCCGACGAGCCCGGGAAAAACTGACCGAGAGTTATATCAGATATCATCCTTTACACCTCCCGATATATTCAATTATTGCATCGCGCACGCCGTCGACGGTATAAAGTCTACCTGAGAGATCTATTCCCTCTTTTCTCATTGCCGATGCGATCTTGGCAACCGCAGGCACGTCAAGACCTATATCCATAAGTGCATCCGCATCCGAGAATATCTCATCGACAGTACCGCATCTGTATACCTCGCCGCGATTCATGACAACTACGTTGTCACAGTAGCTTGCCATATCCTCCATCGAGTGACTGACAAGAATAACGGTAGCGTTATTATGCTTGACGTATTCGGTAAGACCGCCGAGTATTTCACGTCTGCCGCGAGGATCAAGTCCTGCCGCAGGCTCGTCAAGAACAAGCACCTCGGGGCGCATAGCTATGATTCCCGCTATTGCGACACGGCGCTTTTGTCCACCCGAAAGCTCAAAGGGGGACTTATCAAGCATTTCCTCATCTATACCGACAAAGGCTGCCGCCTCGCGCACGCGCTCCTCGACCTCTTCGTCAGAAAGCCCCTGATTTCGCGGAGCGAAGCCGATATCCGAGCGTACGGTATCGTCAAAAAGCTGATATTCCGGGTACTGCATTACAAGACCGACACGATAGCGTATCTTTGCGATCTGCTTAGGCTTTTCCCATATATCAACTCCGTCGAGAAGCACCTGACCCGAAAGAGGTCTGTATAAACCGTTCAAAAGGTGTACGAGGGTAGATTTACCAGAGCCCGTATGACCGATCAAGCCGGTTATTTTTCCTTTCTCAAACGCGACGTTTACCTTATTGAGCGCGACCATTTCAAACGGTGTGCCCTTACTGTAAAGGTAGGAAACGTCCTTAATTTCGATTTTATTCATTAACAATTTCCTGTTTTAAGATATTGAACGAGCGCGGCGATACATTCACTGTCGCTCAGCGCATCGGAAGAAAGCTGTATTCCTGATTTTTCAAGCGCACGGATAAGCTCGCGACCCTGGGGTGCTTCGAGTCCCATTTCGTGCAACCTGTCTACCTCACCGAATACCTCCTTGGCAGTACCGTCCATCTCCACGTGGCCGTCGTTGACAACGATCACACGGTCGGCGCGTGCCGCCTCCTCCATATAGTGAGTTATATTGATAACGGTGATATTCTCTTCTCTGTTGAGCTTTTCCATTATCTCGACGACCTCCTGCCGTCCCTGAGGGTCAAGCATAGCCGTCGACTCGTCGAAAATTATAACGCGAGGCTTCATAGCAATAATTCCGGCAATGGCAACACGTTGCTTTTGTCCGCCGGAGAGCTTATGCGGAGCGTGTCTTGAATATTCGGACATGCCGACAAGCAGAAGCGAGTCGTCAACGCGCCGTCTGATCTCTTCTCTCGGCAGGCCGAGATTCTCAGGACCGAAGGCAACGTCCTCCTCAACAACGGTGGCAACAAGCTGATTGTCGGGGTTTTGGAACACCATTCCGATCTTGCGACGTACATCAAAAACGTCATCCTCGCTAAAATCGGGAGCGGTTATGTCGACTCCGTCAATAAATATCTTACCAACCGTGGGGGTAAGTATCATATTTAAAAGCTTCGCAAACGTGGACTTGCCCGAGCCATTGTGACCGAGAACGGCTACGTATTCACCCTCATATATCGACAGAGAGACTCTTTCAAGCGCGGGTATCTCCTGCTTGTCCGAAATGTACGTGCCGTCCGCGTGATTGTCATAATCGTCATAGACAAATCCAAGATTTTCTGTTCTTATGATTTCTTTTTTCATCAGTTCCTCATTTAAAGGTTACTCTTACGCTTGAGCCGCAAGGTAATGCAAGGCCGCTGTTTTTAACGGGCAGGCCAAGCTCGTCGGCTACGCTGTATCCGTCTCTCGTTGCAAGAAGACGGGTATCGGTTATGTATTTCATGGTAGATGCTGAAAGGCCCGTTGTGTACGAGTTGAGCAAAAAGAAGAGCGGCTCATCGGAAAGGACGTTTGCCGCGAGGGCAACGAAATCGTCAATATTCTCCTCGATCTTCCAAACCTCACCGGTAGGTCCTCTACCGTATGAAGGCGGGTCCATTATTATAGCATCATACTTTCTGCCGCGTCTTATCTCGCGTTCTATAAACTTTTTGCAATCGTCAACTATATATCTGATGGGCGCATCCGAAAGTCCGGAGAGTGCCGCGTTTTCCTTTGCCGCGGCTACCATGCCCTTTGATGCATCAACGTGGCAAACGGTTGCACCCGCCTTTGCCGCAGCTACGGTAGCGCCACCCGTGTATGCAAAAAGATTAAGCACGCTGATAGGTCTTCCCACCCCTTTTATAAGCTCTCTGAACCAATCCCAGTTTGCTGCCTGCTCGGGAAAAAGACCGGTATGCTTAAAGCCCATCGGCTTTATCTGAAACGTCAGATCACCATACTTTATGTTCCACGTTTCAGGAAGTCTGTTGTCGCTCCACTGTCCGCCGCCTGAGCTTGAACGGCGGTAGCTGGCATCAGCCTTTCTCCAAAGCGGATCCTTCTTTTCGGTTTTCCATATTACCTGGGGGTCGGGACGAATAAGAGTATATTTGCCCCATCTTTCAAGCTTCTCTCCGCCCGAGGTATCAATTATCGTATAATCCTGCCACTTATCTGCAATCCACATATTACTTTTACTTTCTTTGGTTATAGTATTTTCCGATAGCCGAGCCTGCACAGTTGGCGTGGCATATCGCAATTGCTACCGCGTCCGCGGTATCATCGGGCTTCGGCGGCTTCGGAAGCTTTAAAAGCGAGGTTACCATGGCAATGACCTGTTTTTTCTCCGCTTTGCCGTATCCGACTACTGCCTGCTTGACCTGGAGCGGCGTATACTCGCTGATCTTTACACCGAGCTTGTGAGCCGTGCACAGGATAACTCCGCGCGCCTCCGCAACGGCGATACCCGTGGTTATATTCGTATTAAAGAAAAGCTCCTCGATCGCCATCTCGTCGGGCTTATATTTATTTATGAGCGCTTCCATATCGTTCTGAATCATCAGAAGACGAGCTTCTATATCCGTGTGCGCAGGCGTTGTGATAGCACCGAAGGCTATCGGTCGAATGTTGCCGCGCACGCTTTCAATCACTCCCCAGCCTACAATAGCAAGTCCGGGGTCTATACCTAAAATTATCATAATCCTCTTAAAAAATTAGATTTCTTTTTTTGCTGTATTATGATATTATATCACAAATAGGCGGTCGAGTCAATAATACGCTTAAATATTTATAATTCCCGCGCGCGAATCTCACGCTCCAGCTCGTAGATCACGGCGGCAATTGCGCCCTCGGAAACGTTTACGGTTGATCTATCCGCCACCGCTTTAAGCGAGTCGGTCGCGTTTTCCACGGCGTAGCCGATATCGGCTTCCTCGATCATCGATATATCGTTTTCATAGTCACCGACCGTCACGACAAGGCGCGCGCCGATAGCCTCGGCAACCTTGCGAACGGCGCACCCCTTGGTATTGCTTTTGCCAAGAATTTCAACGCCGGTGTGCCAGCTTCTTACAGAAACAAGCTCCTCCGATCCGCTTTCGTTGACCACATCTCTTATATATATCGCCTTTTCAGGCGTGTCGGTGACAAAGATGACCTTGTAAACGCCCTTTCCGAGAAGATCGGTACGCCTTTCAAAATATTCGTCGCGTGTAAGCGAAAGTCCGCTCTCACAGCCGGATAGATATATCGTCATTCCGTAGAAAAGTCCGTCTATCATTGAAAAATCATCAATGAACGAAAACACGGAGTCGCTGATCACTCCCTCATGAAGAACATGTCTGCTCACCGGGTGAATTACGTATGCGCCATTGAGTGAGATCAGATAAGTATTAGGCTTTATTTTATCGGAGAATGCCTCTATATACGGATAATATCGACCGCTGCAAACCGTAAATGCACCGCCGTTTTGCTGAAAGTATCTTACTGCCTCGATATTCTTATCGGGAATGCTTTTTCCCATACAAAGAGTGCCGTCCCAATCAGAAGCTATAAGAACGCCGTCAAAAACACCCATAGTACACCTCCGTTTTCTTCTCTCTGCATTATATTATACTTTTTTGCCAATGCCGTGTCAATAAACATTTAAAAGTAAAGCGCGAAAATATTTATTTATCGCTTTACTTTTTGCTTTCGGTATGGTATAATAGTAGAGATAATTTATGTGAGGTGGCTATGGCTATTATTCAGTTTTCGGTTGGCGATCAACTGGTTATGAAAAAGAAGCATCCGTGCGGTGCTGACACCTTTAAGGTGATGCGATGCGGCAGCGACGTCAGAATGGTCTGTATAGGATGCGGCCGCGACCTCATGCTCGACCGCGAAAAAGTCGAAAAGTCTATCAAGAGGGTCATTCCCGCTTTGAAAAACAAGGAGAGCTAAATGTTTTATTATCTTTACGGAACACTTGAAATAAACGACGCAGGCATCTGCGTTATAGATTGCGGCGGAGTTGGGTACAAGCTGACTACCAGCCTTATCACCTGTGAGCTTTTACGCGAAAAGATCGGACAAAAGGTAAAGCTGTTTACCTACCTTGCGGTAAGAGAGGACGGCGTTGAGCTTTTCGGCTTTGAAAGCAACGAGGAAAGAGAGTGCTTTAACAAGCTTATCACGGTAAGCGGAGTCGGTCCTAAAGCGGCAATGAGCATTCTTTCTATAATGACACCCGACAATTTTGCTCTCGCGGTATGCACCGAGGACACCAAGGCAATATCCAAGGCCTCGGGAATCGGTGGCAAAACCGCTGCAAGAATCATTCTCGAGCTTAAGGACAAGCTCTCTGTTGATATGGGTACGGCAACCGTCAAGAGCACAGGTCGCGCCGCTACGGTAATGCCTATGAGCGGAAATCTCGTGGAGGCTACCGAGGCACTTATGGTGCTTGGATACGACAAGAATTCTGTTGCCGGTGCGCTTTCAGGCCTTGACCCCAAAACAGACGTAGGCGAGCTTATCCGCGCTGCGCTCAAGAAGCTTTCAAGATAACGGAGGACGATACCGCCCATGATGGAAGAAGTAAACGAATTCGACTTTGAAAATCGAATCGTATCAAACGAATATGACTCAAACCAGGATGCAGAGGTGGAAAATTCCCTGCGTCCGAAAACACTCGACGAATACGTAGGTCAGAAAAAAGCGAAGGAAAACTTAAAGGTTTACATAGAGAGCGCGAAGCTGCGCGGCGAATCACTCGACCACGTGCTTCTCTACGGTCCTCCCGGTCTTGGCAAAACCACCCTTTCGACGATAATCGCAAACGAAATGGGTGTAAAGATACGCACCACGTCCGGCCCTGCTATTGAAAAGCAAGGCGATCTTGCTGCGATACTCACAAACCTCTCTGACGGCGACGTACTGTTTATAGACGAGATACACCGTCTTTCTCGCTCGGTTGAAGAGATCCTTTATCCCGCGATGGAAGACTACTCGCTCGACATTATCATTGGTAAGGGCCCCAGCGCACGTTCGATCCGCCTCGCTCTGCCGAGATTCACTCTCATTGGTGCAACGACCCGTGCCGGACAGCTCACCACCCCCTTGCGTGACAGATTCGGCGTGCTTTTAAAGCTTGAGCTTTACACTCCCGATGAGCTTGCATTGATCGTCAAGAGATCGGCGGGAATACTCGATATTTCAATAACCGACGAGGGTGCGTACAGCATTGCATCACGTTCAAGAGGCACACCGAGAATTGCTAACAGACTTCTCAAGAGAATACGCGATTTCGCGCTTGTAAAGGGCGACGGTACTATAACCGACACTATTGCGAAGTATGCCCTCGATGCCCTCGAAATCGATGAGCTCGGTCTTGATAATATCGACAGAAGAATGCTCGAAGCGATCATAAAATACTACGGCGGCGGCCCTGTCGGACTCGATACTCTCGCGGCGACTATCGGCGAAGAGGCTATAACTATCGAGGACGTGTACGAGCCTTATCTTATGCAGATAGGATTCCTTGCGAGAACTCCGCGCGGAAGATGCGTAACCAAGCTTGCCTACGATCACCTCGGCATACCCTTTGCGGCTGCCGCACAGGGTCAGATCACCGGTCAAGAAAGTCTTATAGACTAACAAAAAACACCTCGAAAATTCGAGGTGTTTTCTTTTTTATCTCAATTTATCTATTGCGGATTTTCTATCCTCGTATTTGAATACTGCGCTTCCGGCAACGAGCACGTTTGCACCTGCGGCTTTCGCGTCTGCGGCGTTCTTTTCATTGATTCCGCCGTCGACCTGTATATCAATATCAATTCCGCGTTTTGCAGCTTCTGCCCTTAATTTTCTTGTCTTTTCAAGACATTCTGGTATGAGCGCCTGCCCACCATATCCGGGCTCAACAGTCATGACCAAGATCATATCGCAGTTTTCAAGATAAGGATAAACTGTCTCGATCGGCGTGTTGGGTTTTACGGAAACGGCAGCTTTTTTACCCCTCGATTTTATCATTTCGATACACTTATCGGGGCAGTCTGTTGCCTCTATGTGAAAGGTTACGAGATCGGCGCCGGCATCTATAAATCGGTCTATATAGCGCTCGGGCTTCGTTATCATAAGATGCACGTCAAGGAACATAGAGGTGCGCTTTCTTATTGATTCAATAACCGGCAGGCCAAATGAAATATTGGTGACGAATATGCCGTCCATAACGTCAAGGTGCGCCATCTCAGCACCGGCAAGACGAATGCTTTCTATCTCCTCACCGAGCTTTGTAAAATCGCAGGCGAGTATCGAAGGTGAAATCTTAACCATTTTATACCTCGTAAATATGTAGCGTTATTACCTTTTTGGCATAGTATAATATAGAGTCTTCCAGGCTCTTTGAAAATACACGGCTCGGTAACGGTGTAGACAATCAAAGCTAAGGACGTACCGTGAAATGACGCCGCACCACCGTGCCATTTGATTGGCGCCCTGCTAACCGCGGGGCGTCTTATTTTTTCTCTATGAGCGCTACCGCGTGTGCGGATATGCCCTCTTCACGTCCTGTAAATCCAAGGCGCTCCTCGGTGGTTGCCTTTACGTTTACCTGTGACGGTGAAATACCGAGTATTTGCGCTATGTTTTCGCGCATCGTTTCAATATACGGAGCAAGCTTCGGCTTTTGCGCTATAACGGTAGCATCTATATTGGAAACGGCATAGCCGTTTTCGTACAACAAATCCTTTACTCGAGTGAGCAGTTTAAGACTTGAAATATTGAGATATGCGTTGTCGTTGTCTGGAAAGTGCTTGCCTATATCACCAAGCGCCATAGCGCCGATAAGGGCATCCATGACCGCGTGGACAAGCACATCGGCATCCGAATGACCGAGCAAGCCGAGAGTGTGCGGTATCTCTACTCCGCCAAGTATAAGACGCCTGCCCTCAACGAGCTTATGGACGTCGTAGCCGTGACCTATTCTGAATCCACTCACTTTTATCTTCTCCTCAATATAAATTCGGCATATTCAACATCGCCGGCGTGTGTGATCTTTATATTCTCCCTACCGGTATCGGTGCAAAAAACCTTATAACCGGCGCGCTCGACGAGCATATTGTCATCGGTTACTGCCGAATCGGTATAGCCAACCTTATCAAGCGCGGAGCTGTATATATCTGTTTTGAATATCTGTGGAGTTGTGGCAAGCATTACGTAATCGCGGTCAGGTGTATCTGTGACAAATCCGGAAGTGTCAACAAGCTTGACCGTATCGGTTACACGCGCTGATGCGGTGGCAGCACCGTAAGCGACAGCATCGGCAATGACAGATGAGATCGCCTCGGGCGTTATAAGACATCTTGCGGCATCGTGTATTGCAACGAAATCCGAATTTTTCGGTATTGCAGAAAAACCAATGCGTGCGGACTCTGCCCTTGTTTTTCCGCCGACAACAATATCTTCTACTTTACCCAAGCCAAATATCTGCTCTTTTGCAAAGTCCTCTTCACCCTCACGCACAACAACGGTAATGCTTGTTATCTGCGGGCATGCGTCAAATGCCTCGAGGGAGCGTCTGAGGACGGTTTTGCCGTCTATCAGAAGCTGTTGCTTAGTAGTGTTAATATTCATTCTCGTACCGCTGCCCGCAGCGAGAATTACGGCGGCTACGTTGTATTTATTCATAGCTGGATCCTTATTTTCTGTAATATACGAAGTGAACGGTTATGGTGCGGAATTTGCCCCCTTCAAGCAGGTTCGGGCCTTTTATGACGACTCCGTCGCCGCTCATAAGCCTGGATGCTTCAAGATCGCGAACGTTACAAACAAACAGACGGTCACCCGATGAATCCACTATAAATTCATCACCGTGTAAAGCAAGCGCGCCACCACGTCCTATGACGTCCTCGTTGCCATTTATATGCTCGGTAACGTACTTCACAGCCTGGCCGTGCAATTCCCTTGCGCGCTCAAGTCTGAAGGCGTAGCTTGACGGGTCTTTGCTCCCGCCGAAAAGTTTTGAAAATATTGACACGGTTGTACCGTCCTTTCATTTTGCTACTACAATTTTACCACAAATCTGGCAAAAATGGAATACCTTTATAAAAATTTAAATTTTTTAAAATTTTTCCAACTTTTTTTGTAAAAACTATTGATTTTTAGTAAAATGTGTATTATAATAGTAGCAAAGTGGGTTGAAGTGGGGCACTTTGACACCAAAATCCCAAATTTAACGCTAAAAAGGAGGTAAAGTCGATGTCTTTCGTTGGTTCGTACTCACATTCGATGGATGCAAAGAAGCGTGTGTTCATCCCTTCAAAGTTCCGTGACGATCTCGGTGAAGAATTTTACATCACGAGAAAGTTCGACGCTTACCTCTCAATATACACCGCAGAGGACTGGGAGGCATACGTTGACAAGATCTCGAAGCTCCCCGAAGCCGATGCGGAAGAGTTTCAGGATTTCATTCTCGGTGCAGCGCAGAAATGCACTCCCGATGCCAGCGGCCGTATCATAATTGACGACAGACTTATGAAGCACGCAAAGATCAGCAAGAACATAGTCTTTGTCGGTACGGGTAAGCAGATAAGAATCTGGGCTGAAGAGCTTTGGAACGAGCGCGAGCAGAATCGCAACTACGACAAGATGCGTGAAATCATGCGTCAATACGGACTTTAATATTATAATATATTAATGAAAGGAACGAATCATGGATATCCAGTTCTCGCATACGTCGGTGCTACTGTATGAATGTATTGAAGCGTTGAATATACGAGATGGGTATACGTACATAGACTGCACTGCCGGTGGCGGCGGTCATTCCCTGGAGATCGCAAAGCGAATGGGAAAAAATTCGCGCCTTATATGCTTTGACAGAGATAAAAACGCAATAGCCGCAGCAACCAAGCGCCTTGAAGGCTATCTTGACAGAGTAACTTTTGTAAACGACAATTTCTTAAGTCTTGGCGACGTGATAAGAGATATGAAGATCGACAATCTTGGCGGTGTTTTGGCTGACCTTGGTTGCTCGTCACATCAGTTTGACACCGCGGAGCGCGGTTTCAGCTACATGCAGGATGCAAGACTTGATATGAGAATGGACACCGATTCCCCACTTTCAGCATACGAAGTGGTGAATGAGTATTCAGAGGATGCACTCAGACGCATACTTTTTGAGTACGGTGAGGAGAAATTCTCCACAAGAATTGCATCAGCAATATGCAAAAGACGTCAGGACAAGCCTATCACTACTACGGTAGAGCTTTCAGACATAATTAAATCGGCGATCCCGGCAGCGAAGAGGATCGACGGTCCCCACCCCGCAAAAAGAAGCTTTCAGGCGATCAGAATTGAGGTCAACGGAGAGCTTGACGCTATAAAGCCCTTGATAAACGCAGCAGCTAACGGACTCGTACCGGGCGGCAGACTTGCTATCATCTCGTTCCACTCACTCGAAGACAGACTTGTTAAGCTTGGCTTCAGAGATCTGGCAAACGGTTGTACCTGCCCTCGCGACTTCCCTGTCTGTGTATGTGGCAAAAAAGCACTTATAAAAGAAATTTCAAAAAAACCGATACTTCCCTCCGAATTGGAGCTTGAAGAAAACCCGCGCTCAAGAAGCGCAAAACTCAGAGTCGCGGAAAAAATATAAAGGAGAAAGAAAAATGACATCTACAAGCGCTTACGAATCACTTTACAACAATATGAAGAAACACTTCACCGTCATCAGCGATAATAACGAATACACGCTTGGCGAATATATGTCAATGAAGGCAGATGCAAAGAAAGAAGCTGTATCCAACCTCCCCGCTGTAAGAAGCTCGGTCGTTGATACCCCTTCCGTAGCTGCTATTTTCTCCTACGTCAATGAGAAGCTCACCGTTAAGAAGGCTCCCGTGAAGGACAGAACCATGCGCGCTTTCCCCTTCCGCACTTCTATGGCGGCAGCACTTTCGGCAGTTGTTGCGTGCGCGCTGATATTCTCATACGGTATTTTCACCATTAACGGTGCGGGTAACGTTCCCAACACCGTTGACGCAGGAGAGGAAACTTCTGAGTCGGAAACCTACGACGTAACCGAGATTGAAAAGAACTGATCAGTAATATTTTGAATATATTACAAATACAATATAGCGATGGCTCGTATGAGTCGTCGCTATATTTTTTTATTTTGGCGAGGATACAATGAAAACGAACGATATAAAAGGCAGAGGAACGATCGTAAAGACAGGAAAAAGAGTGCGAGCGGTTCTTGTTACCTTTTTTCTCTTCCTTGTATTTCTGATATCAAATCTGATAAAGCTGCAGGTTGGTCTCAACGCCTATTACACCGAGAAGGTGTATGATCAAATCACGACTACCTCTGCCCTGCGCGCCGAGCGAGGCGCTATATACGACACCAACATGAACGTGCTTGCCGCCACCAATACGGTTTGGCGCATCTTTATATCTACAAGAGATATTAAAAAAGCTACGCGCGAAGGCGGCAAGGATTACGCACGGATCGTAGCCACGGGACTTGCGGACATTCTCGATCTTGATCCCGCGGCGTTGCTCAAAAAGATAGAGGGATCAAACGTTCTTGACGTCACCGTAAAAAAATCAGCCACCAAAGAGGAATTTGAAAAGGTGCTGAAATTCACAATAGAAAACTCGCTTGAAAATCTGATTTTTACCGAGGCGCAAAGCTCGAGATTTTATCCAGGGGGAACTCTTGCCTCTCACCTGCTCGGTTTTACAGGCAGCGACGGTCAAGGGCTTTACGGACTTGAATACTATTACAACACATATCTTGCCGGCACTGACGGCAGCTATGAATACGCAAAGGACGCAAACGGCAACGCGCTATCGACGGAATATTCAAGCTACACTCCGGCAAAGGACGGATGCAGTCTGGTAACAACGATAGACAGTTACGTGCAATCCACACTCGAAAGTCAGCTCGCCCAAGTGGTACAAAACCACAATGTTACCAATCGCGCGACCGGTATAGTTATGGACGTAAACACGGGAGCAATACTTGCGATGGCCACCTCATCACCGTTCGATGCAAACACCCCTTACGTGCTTGACGAGCTATCATCAGCAAAGCTTACAGCGTGCGGATATGACGAGGATAGTGAGGAGTATAAAGCTTATAAAAAAGAACTGCTTGAAATTATGTGGTCAAATAAAGCAATTAGCGAAATTTATGAGCCGGGATCTACCTTTAAAATAGTTACGGTATCAAGCGCTCTTGAAGTTGGTGCGGTCAATGTAAATGATACATTCAGCTGTCACGGATACCACACTGTTGGAGGTTGGAAAATCAAGTGTCACAAGGTGCGCGGACACGGCTCCGGATTCTCTCTTGCGTACGGGCTGCAAATGTCTTGCAACCCCACGATGATGCAGATCGCCGAGCGAGTTGGAGCAGCTGATTTTTATTCATACGTTAATACATTCGGCTATCTTGAAAAAACCGGTATCGATCTGCCCAGCGAGGCAAGCTCGATATTTCACGATGAGTCGGCTATCGGCCCTACCGAGCTTGCAACCATATCCTTCGGTCAACGATTTAAGGTGAGCGTTATAAACCACCTCACCGCTATATGCGCGGTAGCAAACGGCGGCGAGCTTGTGACACCGTACGTTGTAAAAAGCATCGTAAACAAAGACGGAGAAGTGATTTTCGAGCGCGATACCGAAACGAAGCGCCGAGTAATTTCGGAAGAGGTGGCAGCGACCGTCAGCAAGATGCTTGCAGACGGAGTAAGCGGCGACGGCGGTGCAAAAAACGCACGCGTTGACGGCTACGTTATAGCAGCCAAAACAGGTACTTCGGAAAAGTTCGACATACTTGACGAAAACGGTCATTCCTATCTCCGTATAGCATCTACGGTCGCGTACAATATAAGCGAGGACGGCGGCATAGCGACTATCATAGTAGTAGACGAGCCGCAAAGCAGCGTAAAATACGGAAGCGTAGTTGCCGCACCGTACGTATCCGCCCTGCTTTCTCAAATACTGCCCTATCTTGGATATGAATCAGATAAGGCAAGCGAAGAGATATCCGTCCCTAATCTTGTCGGTCGTACGGTGGAATCCGCAACGGATGAGCTTAAAAAGCTCGGCATCAATTACCAAATAATCGGCGACGGGGATCTTGTAATTGATCAGTCCCCAACACATCACGATACTATATCAAGCTCCCTATCCACAGTGATGCTTTACACTACGAAAGAAGAGCTAACGGTTACCGTGCCCTCGCTTGTCGGCATGGAGATATCCGAAGCGGTTGCTAAATGCGCCTCGCTTGGTCTAAACGTAAGGCTCGGCGGCAGTATGGACGGCGGAAACGTGGTAGCGCAGTCACTACCGGTAGGTGCTGTGGTTGAGCGCGGATGTATTATAGAGCTAACTGTACTTGTAACAGATTTCGAGGATTAATGAGGTCATACAAATGTATATAGAAGATATTTTGAGCGGTATCGACTATGAGTGCGATGCCGATATAAGCGGAATAGATGTAGACAATATTACCTCTGACAAAAACAAGATCGGCAAAAACACGCTTTTTGTGCTTGTGAAAGGTATAAATTTTGATACAGATACAATAATAGACTATATAATAGCGCGCAGTCCGCGCGCTATTATATGCGACACAGACAGAGCTATAAGCTGTGAAATACCGACAATTCGGGTCAGCGATGCGCGACGCGCTCTGTCTTTTGCGTGCTCAAGCTTTTTCAAGGTCGACTACCGCGCCGTGCGCTTTATAGGTGTCAGCGGTACTAACGGCAAGACAACAACGGCAACCATGATTTACGAAATAATGAAGCACGCGGGATACAAAGCCGGTTTTATCGGTACGGGTAGGATAGATATCATGGGCAAAGCGATAGCCGATAAGGTCTATTCGATGACAACTCCCGATCCGGAGCTTTTATACAAGAGCATATCCGAGATGCAAGGCGCAGGATGCGAGGTCATAGTCATGGAAGTGTCAAGCCATGCACTAGCGCTCGGAAAGGTAGCTCCAATTCCCTTTTCTCATTCGGTATTTACAAACCTCTCGCCCGAGCATCTTGATTTTCACGGCGATATGGAAAACTATTACAAAACCAAACTAACACTCTTCCGTCAATCAGACGTTGGAATATTCAATGCGGACGACGAATACTCCGCGCGTGCTATGAAAGAGTGCGAAGGAACGTGCAAGACTACGTCGGTAGGAATTCTTTGGGATGCCGATGCTATGGCAAGAGATCTAATAATGTACGACCTTGCGGGAAGCAGCTATATCTACCGCGAGGCAGGACTGATATTCAAGGTGAAGCTCACACCGCCTGGCTATTACAACATATACAATTCACTTTTGGCACTAAGGTGCGCAATATCATTCGGGATAAAGCCTTATATAGCCAAGGAAGCTATAAACGCAATGGAAGGCATTGACGGGCGGCTCGAGGTGATCCACGGTGACGTTACCGTTATAATAGATTACGCGCACACCGAAAAAGCATTTGAAAACGTATTAAAAACCGTAAATTCAGCAAAAAGGGCGCGGCAGAAGATAATAACGGTATTTGGCTGCGGCGGAGATCGCGATAAAAGCAAGCGGCCGAAAATGGCGGCGATAGCCGAAAAAATGTCAGATCTGGTTATAGTGACCCAGGACAATCCTCGCACCGAAAATGAAAGTGAGATCATTGCTGATATACTCGAAGGCTTTACCTATGCCGAAAAGCGAAGAGTGATAACCTCGCGAAAAAACGCCATAGCAAACGCCATTTTAACGGCAGAGGACGGAGATATAGTCCTTGTGCTAGGAAAGGGACACGAGCGTTATAATATCGGCAAAAACGGATACCACGAATACGACGAGAGACTCGTCGTTAAGGAAGCATTAGCAAGACGTAGGACGGCAAGAGTGACAAAATGAGAATAGATCTTGCTATCCCCCTCACCCTATCCGAAATTGCAGAGAAATGCGCAGATACGCTTGTTTTAAATGATGCGCTCGTCCACACCGTATGCACCGACTCGCGTGAGGTGTCGCCCGGCGAGCTCTTCATAGCATTATCGGGTAAAACGCATAACGGAAACGACTTTTGTGAAGAGGTATCGAAAAAGGGCGGTTACGTGCTTGGCGCACAGACGGGTGATATCGTCGTTTCGGATACCGCAGCTACCCTGCTGAAATTGGTATCGCTCTACAAAAGCAAGCTGCCTTCCCTTTTATACACGGTAGCGATCACAGGCAGCGTTGGAAAAACTACTGCAAAGGAGCTTACCGCAAGACTACTTTCTCCAAGTTACAAGGTACACTCAACCTACGGAAATTTTAATAACGAGATAGGACTGTTACATACCGTGCTATCCTCAAAGGCCGACACCGAGGTGTTAGTGGTTGAGATGGGAATGAATCACGAGGGCGAAATATCACGTCTTTCACGCGCAGTAATGCCCGATATTGCTATGATAACGAACATCGGCACGGCACATATCGGTAATCTCGGAAGCCGTGAACGAATCGCGTCTGCAAAGCTTGAGATATGCGACGGAATGACAAACGGATATCTACTGATACCCGACGGCGAACCGCTATTAAGCTCTGCCGAGCGTGCATGCAAGGTCGCAATCGACTGCCGCGGTGATCAT
Organism: Eubacteriales bacterium; assembly: GCA_045576315.1. Lineage (GTDB taxonomy): Bacteria > Bacillota > Clostridia > Oscillospirales > CAG-272 > UBA1740. The sequence goes on from JAZNGE010000040.1 coordinate 74,974, forward strand.
TCCCTTTTTATTGAAAAAGAAAGAGATGACACGACCGCATTTACTTACATTGGCAAAAAGCTGATTTTAAAAAACGCGAGCGTACGTTTGCGCGGTCAGCATATGATGAAAGGGCTGGCATTTTCCCTTTCCGTTGCCGATATACTCGGAATAGAGGCAGAGAGGCTGACGGATGCTTTGAGCTTGCTTGACGGCAGCTCTTTCAGACAAAGATGCTTTAAAACAGGCAGATACGCGATATATGACGATACTTACAGCTCATCACCCGAAGCGGCGATCGCTGTGATAAAAGCGCAGACAGAACGAAATGACGGCAAGGTCAGCGCGGTGCTTGGCGACATGCTTGAGCTTGGAAGTGAAAGCGAAGAGCTGCACAAAACGGTCGGCAAGGCTGCCGCCGCCTACAAAATACGAAGACTGTATACATTCGGCAAATTTGCAGAAGCGATAGCACAAGGCGCGATGAGCGGCGGTATGCCCAAGGATTGTATTTTTACAAACCCCGGTACAGATCTTGCGATAACCGCCGAGCAAATACAAAGCTCATATGACGGCGAGCTTTTGATAGTAAAGGCATCGCATGCCGTGCACGCCGAGCGAATATATGATTATTTAAAGGACTGATAATATGCTAGATACCTATTTTCCACTATATATAACCGTGTTTTTGATAGCTGTATGCGTCACGTTTGCGATCGAAAGACGGCTTATACCGGTTTTATCAAGAAAAGCGCAGCAGCCGATATACGAGGGCGGCCCCAAATGGCACGTTAAGAAAAGCGGAACGCCAACTATGGGTGGTGTGGCGTTTCTGATTTCGGTTTCTATATCCCTTATCGCCTGCGCGGCGGTACTGATGCTTAACGGTAGTGTGGAAAGCGTTTTGTCAATAGTTATCTGTCAGATATACGCGGCGCTGAATGCCTGTGTCGGCATAGTTGACGATATGAAAAAACTGCACAGGAAGCAAAACCAAGGTCTTACACCTATCGGCAAGCTTGGATTGCAATTCGTGCTTGCGGTGCTGTTTCTAATATCACGCAGACTTATAATGGGTGACGGTACAAGTATATCATTCGCCTTTGGAGAGGTTGAACTTGGATTTTTTTATTATCCCATCGCGATAGTCATACTGCTCGGCATAATCAACTGCGCAAATCTGACCGACGGTATAGACGGACTCGCATCCTCGGTCGCGTTTTCGATAGGTGTTTCTCTTCTCTATATTTCTGCGGCGTTAAACACCGAGGCAAGCGCGATCGCATCGGCGATAATAGGTGCGGCAGTCGGCTTTCTTATATTCAATCTTCACCCGGCAAAAATCTTTATGGGAGATACCGGCTCGCTGTATTTCGGCGCGCTTATCGCGTGCTGCGGCTTCATGCTTGGCAATCCGATACTGATAATATTTATAGCCGGAGTGTACGTGCTTGAGGGCTGCTCGGTGATCTTGCAGGTGTTTTGGTACAAGACCTTTCACCGCCGTATTTTCCGAATGGCACCCTTTCACCACCACCTTGAACAGTGCGGATTCAGCGAAAACCGCATCTGTATAATCGCCATGATACTCACATTTCTTTTTTCTGTTCCGGCGTATATTTTCTATCTGCCATGAAGCATAATAATATAACCAAATATTTCAAATCAAAGCAGCCCTTCCCTGATGTGTCACTGCTTATAATCATAATTCTGCTCGCTTTTTTCGGCACGATTATAATATTTAGTGCAGGTTCTGCCTATTCTTATGCGCGTTATAGCGATGAATTCTATTTTATAAAAAGACAGTTGGTATGGCTATTGATCGGCAGTGTGGTTATGTACCTCGCATCGAGAATCAAGCCCGTGTTTTATAAGAGAATGACACCGTTTCTTTACGGCATAACGCTGATCCTTCTGCTTCTTGTACTGATCGTCGGCTTCGTCGGCAACGGTGCAAAGCGTTGGATATCCATCGGTCCTATCACTATACAACCCTCGGAGATTGCAAAGCTGTCACTTATAATGATGCTGTCATATTATTTTTCAACCTTTGAGTCAAAAGCTCTGATGGGCAAAAAAGGCGATACATTTAAATACGGCACTCTCTTGCCTATATTTATAATGCTCCTGCCGATAGTTCTTGTAATGCTTCAAAAGCACCTATCGTGTATAATCATTCTCGCTTGCATAGGTCTATGCATGATAGTGGCGTCGGGGGCTGATCTTAAATACATAGCCGGCTTCGGTGCTGCGGGTGTTGTTGGGATCACCTGCCTTGCCCTCTTTACCGACTACACCAAAGAGCGCATAATGGTATGGCGCGACCCCGAGGCGTATAAGCTTACGGGCGGCTGGCAGACCCTGCAAGGTCTTATGGCTATCGGATCAGGGGGAATATTCGGCGTAGGATTCGGACGAAGCGTAATGAAGCATTGTTACGTGTCAGAGCCGGCAAACGATATGATATTTGCCATACTGTGCGAGGAATTAGGGCTTATAGGCGCGCTGTGTGCACTCGGAATGTTCCTGTTTCTCGTTGTGCGCGGCTGCACGGTCGCGCTGCGTGCCGAGGACGTTTATTCTCGGCTTGTTGCTTTCGGCATAAGTGCAAAGATGGCTATACAGGTATTACTTAACGTGGCGGTAGTAACAAACAGTATTCCCAACACAGGAATCTCCTTGCCGTTTTTCAGCTATGGCGGATCGTCGCTTATAATGCTGTTTTTCGAAATGGGTATCCTTCTATCGATTTCCCGATACTCAAAAATCACGAAATAAAGAGAGGTCAACGTATGAGAGCGATCATTGCAGGCGGTGGAACTACCGGACACATAACTCCCGGGATAGCCATAGCGGAAACCATACTGAGTCACGAAAAAGACTCCGATATACTTTTTATCGGTCGCGATGGCGGAGATGAGAACGGGATAATCAAGCAACGCGGCTTCCAGCTTAAAACTTTGAAGATGTCCGGCTTTTCAAGAAAGCTCACTATAAAAAACATAGCGAACGCCTTTCACGCAACAGCGGCACTTGCCACAGCGGGAAAGATCATCAGAGATTTTGCGCCCGACGTAGTCATCGGTACGGGTGGATACGTTTGCTGGCCGGTGCTGAAAGCGGCACAAATAGCAAAGATCCCCACTATACTGCACGAATCAAACGTCGTGCCCGGACTCGCAACCCGTATGCTTGCGCCAAAGTGCACGCGCGTATTGTTAAACTTTCCGGGCAGCGAAAAGGAGCTAAAACGCGCCGACAACGCCGTGATAGTCGGAAATCCCATTCTCTCGGGATTACTGCGCGAGACACGCGAGGGCGCGCGACGGCGACTTGGGATTTCAAATTCAGAATTTATGATACTTTCATTTGGTGGAAGCGGCGGTGCGGAAATACTCAACAAGCACGCGGTAGCGCTTATGCAGAATTACTGCACCCGCGTGGGACGTATACGACACCTGCACGCAACGGGCAGAAAATATTACGTAGCGATCAAAAGCGCGTACCCCACGCTTGTAAGCGGAAGAGGGGGATGTATGATATACCCCTTTATTGAGGATATGTCGACGTATATGAGAGCGGCGGATATCGTAATATGCAGATGCGGGGCGATGACACTATCGGAGCTGGCAAGTGCCGGTGCGGTGCCGATACTCATACCGTCACCCAACGTGACCGACAACCACCAATACAAAAACGGCAAGCTGTTTGTTGACCGCGGTGCAGCACTGATGATCGAGGAAAGCGAGCTTAACGACCGCACGCTGATAGATGCCGTCAGATACCTTGAAAACAATCCGCATTTGAGAGCGAAAATGCAATCAAGGCTTCGTGAATTCTCAACCGAAAACAGTAGAGAGCTCATATACGACAATTTGCGCGAAATTTTGGCGAAATAAATAATTCTGCCCCGTTTTATGTCAAATTATAAACGGGGCGATTTTTTCTGCTTTATAATATATTCGGTATTATTAAAAATATGTGAACATTGTAAGTTTGGCTCAAAAAGTGCTTGCATTCCACGGAAATAAAATATATAATATATATAAGAGATATTATATTTTAAAATATTTTGCTTAAAGTGGAGGATATATAAATGGAATTCGATTTTGAACCCGTATACGATTGTGGTGTTAATATAAAGGTTATCGGTGTAGGCGGCGGCGGAAACAATGCTGTCAACCGTATGATTTCTACCAATATCCGTGGCGTTGAATTTATCGCAGTAAACACGGACAACCAGGCGCTTGATTCCTCTTGCGCAACCAAGAAGCTTATCATCGGTGATAAGATCACCAGAGGTAAAGGCGCAGGCTCTAACCCCGAGGTTGGTAAGCGCAGCGCCGAGGAGTCCATCGAGGCTGTTAAGGCGGCTCTCGAGGGCGCAGACATGGTATTTGTTACCGCAGGTATGGGCGGCGGTACAGGTACCGGTGCAGCTCCCGTAATCGCAAAGGCAGCACGCGATCTCGGTATTCTTACCGTTGGTATCGTTACCAAGCCTTTCGCATTCGAGGGACTCAGAAGAAGCAAGCAGGCAGAGGCAGGTATCGCTGAGCTGTCCAAGTTTGTTGACTCGCTTATCATAATCCCCAACGAGCGTCTTAAGCAGGTTGAGGACAACCATATTACCCTTGCAAACGCATTCGAGATCGCAGACGACGTTCTCCGCCGCGGTGTGCAGTCGGTATCTAACCTCATCAACGTTCCCGGATTCATCAACCTTGACTTCGCGGACGTTACCACCATCATGAAGAATGCAGGATATGCTCACATGGGTATGGGCTCTGCAAAGGGTGAAGACAAGGCTCAGCTCGCAGCAATGGCGGCTATTTCCTCTCCCCTTCTCGAGACCAGCATTTCCGGTGCTATGGGCGTGCTTGTAAGCATTACCGCATCCGAGGATATCCAGCTCGACGAGATCGAGACCGCTTCTCAGATGATCTACGACGAGGCTCATCCCGATGCTAACATAATCTGGGGCGCAGCATTTGATCCCACCCTTGAGGACGAGATGCGAGTAACCATCATTGCTACCGGTTTCGATCACATGAAGCGTGAACCCAAGCCCGAGACCCCCGTACGCGAGGATACCACTATGGCTGCTGTTGAGGCGATCGCACGCAATATCGAGCCCGAGAAGACTGCGCCCGTTGTTGAAGAGCCCAAGCCTCAGGAGCCCGCTTACAAGCCCGCACCTGCACGCGAGGAAACTATCGTAACCAAGATTCCCGCTAAGGAGCCCGAGACCGAAACATTCGGTTCTTACGACGATCTCTTCAAGTGCATCAAGAAGACCAAGAAATAATCTTTATACATAGCTGCCGCAGCATCACGTTAGTGGCAGAGAGATAAAACTGAATAGACCGAAAAGCCTTGAGGTGAGAAAAATTTTCGAGCCTGCAAGGCTTTTCGTCGTTTTTAGGAAAACGGCGTTTTTATACGCCCGAAAATAGCTGTACACTTTTCCGATAACACATTTTTATATTCAAATGCTAATTATACTTTTTCTCGCATAGCGATTTAGCGTCCCGTTTTTGTGTATTTCGCTTTTAACGTAACAAAATCGATGTTTTGTATACTTTATATCGGATTTATGTAGATGTGATGTTGCGAGTTTTCCACATTTTCTATGGTTTTTAATGAGTTTTCCACACTCGTCCACATTTTGAGGGGAGTTTTCCACACTATCCAACACCCGTTAACGCCCGCTTCGTTTTTGTGTATTTTGTGTTTTTCATGCCTTTCACATACCGCTGACCGCAATTTACCACACCATTCCCTACTCTGTCAACGGCCGTAATACCGACGCAAAAAACGCCCCGACTAAACAAAAAAAAGCCTCTCGGACGATCAAGCCGAGAGACTCTTTTTGTTCATTTTGCTTTTTTTACTTTGTCATTTTTTCCTGCTTGACCTTATGGTCGATTACGTGTCTGGATGCAAGCTCGCGGTGAACATCCTCCACTGTGATGCCCATCTGAGTCATAAGAACCATAACGTGATATGCAAGATCTGCGATCTCGTAAATAGTTTCCTTTTTGTCATCTGCCTTGCCCGCGATGATAACCTCGGTGCACTCTTCGCCAACCTTTTTGAGAATCTTATCTATTCCCTTCTCAAAAAGATAGGTGGTATACGATCCCTCGGGTCTATCCTTTTTTCTGCCCTGAAGAAGAGCGTACAATCCTTCAAGAGTAAACTGCGAAAGCTCGTCGGAGTGGTATACGGGATTAGTGAAGCAGGAGTCTGTGCCAAGGTGACAAGCAGGTCCGTCCTTCTCTACCACGACCACAAGAGCATCCTTATCGCAATCCGCGGTAATGGAAACTATGTGCTGATAGTTGCCGCTGGTTTCGCCCTTGAGCCAAAGCTCCTGTCTTGAACGGCTGTAAAAGCAGGTCAGCCCCTTCTCCATTGATATCTTGAGGCTCTCCTCGTTCATATACGCAACGGTAAGCACATCCTTTGTTATGGAGTCGACCACAACGGCAGGAATAAGACCGTTCTTATCAAATTTAAGTTCGCTGATGTTTATCATATCAAATCCTCACGGTTATACCGTTTTCGTTCAGTTTTTCTTTAAGATCCTTTATCTCGATCTCCTTGAAATGAAAGACCGATGCCGCAAGACCTGCATCAATATCAGGAATCTCTTTAAAGAGCTTTACAAAGTCGTTTATGCACCCTGCACCGCCCGATGCGATTACAGGCACGTTTACAGCCTCGCAGACTGCCTTTAAAAGCTCGATGTCAAATCCCTGCTTCACTCCGTCGGTATCAATGGAGTTGACCACGACCTCGCCGGCTCCCATATCGACACAGCGTTTTATCCAGCTTATAGCTTCCATACCCGTGTTTTCACGTCCTCCTTTTGAGAAAACGGTAAACACACCGTCAACGCGCTTAACGTCAACCGAGATAACAACGCATTGGTTGCCGTATCTTTCGGCGGCTTCCTTGATAAGTGTCGGATTTTTTATCGCGCCGGAGTTTACGCTTACCTTATCAGCGCCGCACTTCAACACGCGGTCAAAATCATCAAGAGTATTAATTCCACCGCCTACCGTAAGGGGAATAAACACTCGCTTTGCGGTTTCGGTAAGTATATCGGTGAAAAGCGCGCGTCCCTCGCTTGAAGCCGTTATATCGTAAAAAACGAGCTCGTCAGCACCGGCAGCCGAATAAAACTGCGCAAGCTCAACGGGAGAGGACACGTCGGAGACACCCAGAAAGTTAACGCCCTTTACTACCCTGCCACCTTTAACGTCAAGGCAAGGGATAATTCTTTTAGTTATCATACCGCCACCTCTATCGCTTCTTTGAGATCGATAGCGCCTATATAGTACGCCTTGCCGATAATCGCACCGTAGACATCCATTTTATGAAGTGCGCGGACATCATCAATACTTGAAACGCCACCCGATGCAACTATATCGACGGAATACTTTTCGGAAAGATCGGAATAAAGCTCAAGGTTAGTACCCTTCATCGCTCCGTCCTTTGATATATCTGTGCATATCACGGTTTTAACGCCCATGCTCTGCATCTTCTCAAAGAAGGCATCAACGGTATACTGTGAGCTTTCGACCCAGCCCTTTATTGCTACGTAGCCGTCCTTAATGTCTGCACCGACGGCTATTTTGTCACCGTATTTCTCGAGAGCGGCTTTAAGGAAGCATTCGTCCTTTACCGCCGCAGTACCGAGTATTGCGCGCGATACGCCCGCATCAAAGTAAGCATCAAGGACCTGCATTGTGCGAATTCCGCCGCCTATCTCAACGAAAAGACCGGTTGCCTCAACTATATCACGTACAACGGAAAGGTTGGGAGTTGTGCCGTCCTTTGCGCCTTCGAGGTCTACTACGTGGATGTATCCTGCTCCAAGGCGCTTAAAATCAAGCGCAACGGAAACGGGATTTTCGGAATAGACGGTCATTTGCGCGTAATCGCCTTTATAAAGACGAACGGCTTTTTTATCGAAAAGATCTATCGCGGGAAATATTTTCATTTTTCTACCTCCCACTCTACGAATGCTTTGAGTATCGCAAGGCCGACATCTCCGCTCTTTTCGGGGTGGAACTGTGTACCGGCAACGTTGCCAAGGGCAACTGCGGCAGTAACGCTCTCACCGTATTCCGAAGAAGCTATCAGGCTATCGGCACAATCGACTGCGTAATATGAATGGACAAAGTAAACGTGGTCGCCCTCGTTTACGTATTTCAAAAGCGGATGCTTCTTTTCAATATGCAAGGCATTCCAGCCTATGTGCGGGATTTTGAGCTCGGAAGGTATTTTTCCCTCCATAGCTATAACGCTTCCTTTGAGCAATGCAAGTCCTGCGTGCTCACCGTATTCGTAGCTTTTTTCGAAAAGCATCTGCATTCCAAGACATATGCCGAATATGGGCTTGCCGGCGTTTGCCTGCTCTATCACGACCTTATCAAGACCGGTTGAGCGAAGCTTATCAGCAGCATCGCCAAAAGCACCAACGCCGGGGAGAATGATCCTGTCCGCATTTCTTATAACCTCGGGGTCGGACGTAACTACGCTTTCAGCTCCTATGGCTTCCAGCGAACAGCAAAGCGAGAAAAGGTTACCTACGCCGTAATCTATAACTGCGATCATCAGATAACTCCCTTAGTAGACGGAACCTCGTCGGCAAAATCGGCATCGATCTTTACAGCCGCCGACAATGCTCTTGCCATAGCCTTAAACGCGCCCTCAATTATGTGGTGAGAGTTCTCACCCGCGAGCTTGCGCACGTGCATGGTTATACGCGCCTCGCGCACAAACGCCTGCATGAACTCCTCGCACAGCTCGGTATCGAAATCACCTACTCTGTACGAAGGGATCTCAAGAGAATATCCGAGATAATCTCTGCCGGAAATATCGACCGCAACGAGAACGAGTGCCTCGTCCATGGGAATAGTCTTATCGGCATAGCGAGCTATACCCTTCTTGTCGCCGAGCGCTTCAAAAAACGCCTTACCAAGACAAATTCCTATATCCTCTACTGTGTGGTGATAATCAACGCGAGTATCACCGGTGCACTTTACAGCAAGGTCGAAGTGCGAGTGCTTAGAAAAAAGAGTCAACATGTGGTCAAGAAATCCACATCCGGTATTTATTTCAGAATTTCCGGCTCCGTCAAGATTAAGCTTGAGGGAAATATCGGTCTCGCCGGTCTTGCGCTTAATTTCCGATGCTCTCATTTCATAACTCCTTTAAAATGTTTTTGATAGCCTCGACAAGTGCTTCCATCTGGTCGCGCGTGCCGATAGTGATTCTGTTGTATTCCTTAATGCGCTCCTTCGAGAAATGGCGCACGAGGATACCGCGAGCCTTGAGCTTTTTGTAAAGCTCCTCACCGGATATGCGATCGGATTTCGCAAACAGGAAATTAGTCTTTGAATCCGTAAGCGAAAAGCCAAGAGAGATAAGCTGCTCTTTTGTCCATTCTCTGTTCTTGCAAATAATACGGCAGTTATCCATGTAATAGTCATTGTCAAGGATAGCCGCGTGACCTGCCGCCATCGTCATACGGTTGACGTTGTAGGGGTTGGTCGAGTATTTGATCGTATTAAGGTCAGCTATAAGATCACGGTTGCCTATGCCGAAGCCGAGCCTTGCACCTGCCATCGAACGCGATTTTGAAAACGTGCCCGTGACGAGAAGGTTATCGTACTTGTCGACAAGAGAGATGGCACTCTCCGCGCCGAAATCAACGTACGCCTCATCGATAACAACGACGTTATTGGGGTTGCTCTTTACGATAGCCTCGACCTCGTTAAGCGTGAGCGCAATGCCCGTGGGGGCATTAGGATTGGCGATGACGATGTTTTTATTAATCCCGATGTAATCGTTGACGTCTATCGTGAGATCGTCCTTGAGCGGTATTTCGGTATAAGGTATGCCGTTAAGCTCGGCAAAAACCGAATAAAAGCCGTACGTTATATCGGGGAAAACGATGGGATGATCCTTGTCCGAGAACGCCATAAAGGCAAAGTTGAGAATCTCGTCAGAACCGTTCGTCATCAGTATTTGATCATTTTTAACGCCAAAAAGCGAGGCAGAAGCCTCTACAAGAGGGGTGCATTCCGGATCCGAATAAAGCTGAAGGCTGCCGATCTGGCTCTTGATAGCAGCCGCTACGGCAGCTGATGGCGGAAAGGGCGACTCGTTGGTATTAAGCTTTATGTACTTCATATCCTTGGGCTGTTCACCCGGAACATAGGCCTTCAAGGACGCATATTTATTACTGAAAAACCTGCTCATTTCTCTTCCTCAAAACGAATGGTGGCACTTCTTGCATGTGCGCCAAGTCCTTCTTTAGTAGCGAAATAGGACACCTTATCCGCAACCTTTTTAAGCGCGTTTTCGGTGTAATAGGTAAACTGTGTTTTCTTCACAAAATCATCAACGCTAAGGGGCGAGGAGAAACGCGCCGTACCGCTGGTGGGGAGTGTGTGGTTAGGTCCTGCGAAGTAATCGCCAAGTGCCTCGGGACAGTACTTGCCCATAAATATAGAACCGGCGTGATGAACCTTATCAAGATAGTCAAAGGGGTTATCAACGCAAAGCTCGAGATGCTCTGGCGCGATCTCATTTGCGATATCTATCGCCAGCATAAGATTATTTTCGGCGATGATGATCTTGCCGTTATTATCGATAGAGCATCTTGCTATCTCTGCCCTGTCAAGCTCGGGAATCTGCTTCTCGAGCTCACCGCTTACAGCTATGGCAAATTCGTAGCTGTCGGTAACGAGAACGGCACTCGCCATTCTGTCATGCTCTGCCTGTGAAAGAAGATCGGCGGCAACAAAGCGAGGATTTGCGGACTTATCCGCAACTACAAGTATCTCGGAGGGACCTGCGATCATATCGATCGACACCTTTCCGAACACCTGCTTTTTAGCCTCTGCTACAAATGCGTTACCGGGGCCGACTATCTTATCGACCTTGGGCACTGACTCAGTACCGTATGCGAGTGCGGCGATGGCCTGCGCTCCGCCAAGCTTAAAGATTCTGTCAACTCCTGCGATCTTGGCAGCGGCGAGAATTACGGGATTTACCTTTCCGTTTGCGGACGGAGGAGTTACCATAACTATCTCCTTACAGCCCGCGATCTTTGCGGGAATAGAATCCATCAATACGGTTGAGGGATAAGCCGCTGTACCTCCGGGCACGTAAAGTCCGACCTTTTCAATAGGCATAACCTTCTGTCCGGTTACAACTCCATCGTTTTCGCTGATCACAAAGCTGTTTCTTACCTGACGCTTGTGGAAGCCGCGGATATTCTCTGCCGCCTCCTCGATTATTTTTACGAATTCGGGATCTGTTTCGGCAAACGCCTCGTCTATCTCTTCGGGAGTAACCTCGAGGGCGGTAAGCTTTGCCTTATCGAACTTCTCGGTATACTCAAAGAGCGCGGCATCCTTGTTTTCAATTACGTTAGCAATTATACCGCTGACGATTCCCTCAACGTCGGGAGAAATGTTATCTCGTGCGAATATTTCACTGTTAGGTACTTCGCCGTACTTATAAATCTTAATCATTGCTGCTCACCTGTGATTTTATACTCTGTGCGATTTTTTCGATTTCCTGTGTTTTGAACTTAAAGCTTGCTTTATTCACTATAAGGCGCGCGCTGATAGGAACAATGGTTTCTATAACCTCAAGGTCGTTTTCCTTGAGTGTTGTTCCTGTTTCAACGATATCGACTATAACATCCGAAAGACCGAGTATGGGAGCGATCTCGATAGAGCCGTTAAGCTTTATAATATCGATATCGCGGCATATCGATGCGTAATAGGATCTTGCGATATTGGCAAACTTGGTTGCCACCTTAAGTGTTTTTTGATTATCGTCGTGGAAATCCTTTTTAGCGGCGACTGCCATACGGCACTTTCCGAGATTCAGATCGAGAAGCTCGTAAACGTCGGGCGCGTATTCAAGCAAGATATCCTTACCAGCCACGCCAATGTCGGCAGCACCTCTCTCAACGTATATGGATACGTCGGAGGGCTTGACCCAGAAATAACGAACTCCGCGCTCTGCGTTTTCAAAAATAAGCTTTCTGCTGTTTTCCTTTATAGAGGGGCACTCATAGCCTGCCGCCTCAAACATCGCGTATACCTTTTCACCAAGACGGCCCTTGGGGAGCGCTACGTTGATCATGCTTCTGTCGCCTCCTTTTCAAGATATACAATCTCTTTAAATCTGATTTTCTTCGGTACAGCCTTTGCCGCGTATACCGTCTTGCCGTCGGATATAACAGACTTTTTAGCATCTATTATAGCTTCTGCCTTGGTTTTTTCTCCATAAACAAGCAAAACGTCGACGTCGTAATCTGCGATCGTACCGTTAAGCTCTTCAAGAGAATCAAGATAAAGCGCAAATCCAATAGCGCTGCTCTTTCTGTTCATACGCTTCATAAGAGGGTCGTAAGCGCCGCCGGCAAGAACCGCCTCGCTTATACCGTTAAGGAAGCCCTTGAAAACTATGCCGTCGTAATATCTCATATCGTTTACGACCGAGAAGTCGATTCTTATTCTATCCGCAAACTCGGTAGCGGAAAGAAGCTTGCAAAGCTCGTTAAGCTCGGAAATAGCCGAGAGCTGCACATTTGTGGTCGCAAGCGTGCGAAGCTTGTCGATGACCTCGCTCATATTACCGTAAAGAGAAGCTATCTCGGATATTACCTCCGCCTTCTCCCCGGGGATTCCGTTCGAGGAGCAGATCTCAAGTGCCTCGTGAGTATTCTTCTCGGAGATAAGCTTGGTTATCTCTTTTCTGAAAGCCTTATCGTCACTTATTTCATCGAGGAATGCCGAAAGGATACCCATATGAGAAATATCAAGCACAAGCTCGTGCGATACGGCATCAAGGCTCTTTGCGGCAAGATACACGACCTCAAAGGTATCGGTAATATCTATATCTCCGATACATTCAAGACCCGTCTGCATTATCTCCTTGAACTGATGAGTACGCGCGGAAACACGAAAGACGTTCTCGTTATAGAATACCTTTTGCTTTACGAGCGGCTCATCTGTCGTATTCTTAATTATGGAAAGCGTAACGTCAGGCTTCATAGCAAGAAGCTTGCCGTTAACGTCATTAAAGGTAATGACTCTGTCGCCTATAAGGAAATCCTTATTGCGTGCGTAGAAATCATACTCCTCAAATTTGCTCATCTTGAAGGGCAAATATCCGTAGCTCTTATAGAGCGAGCGAAGCGAAAGCACTGCCCTTTCATCACTTTTAAGTATGTTTTCGTTATACATACGATATATTCCTTTCGACTGATCAGATCTCCGCTATGACCTCAACCTCAACGAGCGCGCCCTTGGGAAGATCCTTGACCGCTACACAGCTACGTGCGGGCTTTTCGGTAAAATATTTTGCATAAACCTCGTTGAATGCCGCAAAATGCGAGATGTCCGCAAGGAAGCAGGTAGTCTTAACTGCCTTTTCAAAAGTAGTGCCAGCCGCTTCGAGAACAGCGCCGAGGTTCTTCATAACCTGCTCGGTCTGTGCGGTAATATCACCGGCTTCGATAAGACCGCTCTCGGGAACGATCGGAATCTGACCGGAGGTGTATACGAGTCCGCCGACTATTACAGCCTGTGAATAAGGTCCGATAGCGGCAGGAGCATTTTTGGTAGAAACTTTATTTGACATATTAATATTCTCCTTACAAAAGCTTGAATCCTGCTGCTTTAAGTGCGGATTCGATTTCGTGAATATGATCGTAATTTCTCGTTTCGAGAATTATTCTCAAATAACATCCGTTAACGTCAGAGCCTTCATTTGCTCTTTCGTGGTGAACAGAGGTAACGTTACCGCCAAGATCGGCGATGATACGTGATACGTCCTTGAGCTGACCGGGCTTGTCCACAAGCTCAAGCATAAGCTGACAGCTTCTGCCCGACATAAGAAGGCCTCTTTTGATAACTCTTGAAAGTATTGTAACGTCTATGTTGCCGCCGGAAAGCACCGACACAACCTTTTTTCCGTCAAGGTTGAGCTTGCCAAACATTACGGCAGCAACCGCGGCAGCACCTGCGCCCTCGGTTACAAGCTTATGTCCTTCCATAAGTGCGAGGATAGCAGCGGCGATCTCGTCGTCACTTACCGTTACTATCTCGTCAACGTATTTGGAGCAGATTTCATACGTGAGATCGCCCGGGCGCTTAACAGCGATTCCGTCAGCGATGGTAGAAACGCCCGCAAGCTCCTCGATCTTACCATCCTTTACGGAATTATACATAGAGGGAGCACCTGCCGCCTGCACACCGTACACCTTTATCGAAGGATTAACAGACTTAAGGGTAAAGGCTATACCGGAGATAAGTCCGCCGCCACCGATAGGAACAATGACAGCATCGACGTCGGAAAGCTGCTCGATAAGCTCAAGCGCGATAGTTCCCTGACCTGCTATGACGTCCTCGTCGTTAAAGGGGTGAATAAAGGTATATCCCTCCTCATCGCGAAGCGAGAGCGCCTTATTGTACGCATCGTCGTAAACTCCGTTTACAAGACAGACCTCAGCACCGTAGCTCTTGGTTGCCTCGATTTTGGAGATGGGCGCACCGTCGGGAAGACAAATTATGGATTTAATTCCGTTCTTGCGAGCCGCGAGTGCAACGCCTTGAGCATGGTTACCCGCGGAACAAGCAACAACGCCTCTCGCCTTTTCCTCGGCGGTAAGGCGAGACATTTTATAATAAGCGCCTCTGACCTTGAATGAGCCCGTGATCTGCAAATTCTCGGTTTTGAGGTAAAGTTCCACGCCCGGCTTAAGCTTGGGGGCATAGATTACGTCGGTTTTTCTTACTACATCGCGCAGAACGTAATTGGCGCGATAAACATTATCAAGTGTGATCATAGCTTTATTACATCAGGCTCGCTATAAACTGCTCTGCGCATCTGGCTGAACGGTTGCCGCGACGGAGCGCAAACGCCTCCGCCTTTACATCGAGCTCTTTTATATCCATTTCGATTTTATTTCTGAGAGCAAGCTCGTGGACTATATCAAGATAGAGCTGCTTATTGGGCTTCGAGAACAGCACGACAAGTCCAAAACGCTCGGAAAGCGAGAGTGTTTCCTGGAGAGTGTCGTTAATGTGGACCTCGTTGCCTTCTCTGTCGCTGAAGCTCTCTTTGATTATGTGTCTGCGATTTGAGGTTGCGTAAATGACAGCATTATCCGCTTTTGCAGATGCGCTTCCTTCAAGTGCCGCTTTGAGCATGCTGAAATTATCGTCGCTCTTATTAAACGCAAGGTCGTCGATAAATATGATAAACTTCAAGGGGTTGGCGCTTATCTTTCCCATAACCAAAGGCAAATACGAAAGCTGATCCTTACGAAGCTCAATGAGCCTTATTCCCTTATCGAAGAACATATTCGCTACGGCCTTTACCGTAGAGGATTTACCCGTTCCCGCATCACCGCAAAGAAGCGTGTTTGCAGCGGGGCGACCTTCAATAAATGCAAGTGTATTTTGTATTACCTGCTCGCGCTCGCTTTCGTATCCAACGAATTTTTCAACCGAGGTCTTGTCTGCGCTGACGATAGGCTCGATATTCTTATCGTCGGACAGGCGGAACATGCAGAAGGATGAGAATATACCGTATCCGTACTTATGCACCTCGGAAATTCTCGCCTCGTACTTTTCGTAGAAATCCATTTTTCTCGAAGAGAAAGGAGATACGAACGAAACACCCATATCATCGGCAAAAATATCGGGGGTCAAAGCGGCAAATTCGGAAAACACCTCAAGCTCGCTTTTAAGCGCCTGCTCGATGACGGGGTTTATCTTCTCATCATGTGCGCGTGATTTTATATATACGTTCTCATCCTCAGATACTATTCTGAATACCAGGTCGGTAAGTGTGCCGCCTGAGGAATATATCTCGGACACAAAGGCTGCATAAGCCTTTATTTTTTCATCCGCAACCGTGCTTTTGGCGTAATTTGCAAAGCTTGCAAACAGAGGTCTTGAAATGACGGCGCGGAACACGCTGGACATACAAAGTCGCAGGTAAAGTTCTCTTATGTAAGACATTTTAAATACACTCTATGATTTTATTTGTTATTTCTTCGGTTGAGAGCGCCGGCGCACCGTGTGCAAGGTCTGCCGTGCGGTAGCCTGCCTCAAGAACTGCATCTACTGCGTTGATTATAGCGTCAGACTCCTTGGAAAGACCAAACGAGTAAAGAAGCATCATCGCCGCGGAAAGTATTGTAGCGATGGGGTTTGCCTTGTTCTGCCCTGCTATATCGGGCGCTGAACCGTGGATAGGCTCGTAAAGTCCGCGAGTGGTTTCATTAAGCGAAGCGGACGGAAGCATACCGATCGAGCCGGTGATCTGCGATGCCTCATCCGAAAGTATATCACCGAACATATTGGACGTAACGATAACGTCGAACTGCGCGGGATTTCTAACAAGCTGCATAGCCGCGTTATCAACGAGCATATCAGAGCACTCGACGTCCGGATACTCCGCTGCTATCTCGTGGACGATCTTACGCCACAGACGAGAGGTTTCAAGGACGTTTGCCTTATCGATGCTTACAAGCTTACCTCTTCTCTTGCGTGCGGTTTCGAAAGCAACTTTCGCTATACGCTCGATCTCCATACGGCTATAACTTTCCGTATCGTATGCTTCCTCACCGTATTTGCCGTCACGCATTCCACGCTCGCCAAAGTATATGCCACCCGTAAGCTCGCGTACTATCATTATATCAAAGCCCTCAGCTACCAGATCCTCACGCAAGGGACACTCACCCTTGAGCGCGGGATAAAGCTTTGCGGGACGGAGATTTGTAAAGAGATTCATAGCGGCGCGTATTCCGAGAAGTGCCTTTTCAGGTCTTAAATTGCCGGGGAGAGTATCCCATTTCGGTCCGCCGACCGCACCGAGAAGCACACTGTCGGATGC
This sequence comes from Eubacteriales bacterium, assembly GCA_045576315.1. Lineage (GTDB taxonomy): Bacteria > Bacillota > Clostridia > Oscillospirales > CAG-272 > UBA1740. The sequence goes on from JAZNGE010000040.1 coordinate 91,900, forward strand.
AAGGCAGCCTGCAACGGTTTCTTCGGGAAGCGGAATGCCGTATTTGTCAATAGCTATACCGCCTATATCGTAGGGAGTAAAATTAAAGGTATGGCCGTACTTTGCGCCAACAGCCCCAAGCACCTTTACGGCACTGTCAACGATCTCCGGGCCTATGCCATCGCCCTTAAGAAGTGCTATATTAAAGTTCATTTTTTTACTCCTTGCTTATGACACCGCTTCGGATAGACTCGATAAGTCCGCCGTTAGCGATTATCTTCTGTATAAATTCCGGGAACGGATTTGTCTTGAAGCTTTCACCGGTCGAACGGTTGTATATAATGCCGTTATCGAGGTCTGCCTCAATTTTATCTCCGTCTTTTATATTTTCTGATGCTTCGGGGCATTCAAGTATCGCCAAACCGATGTTGATGGAGTTGCGATAGAATATTCTTGCAAAGCTCTTTGCTATAACAAGAGATATACCGCTCTCCTTGATCGCGATGGGTGCGTGCTCACGAGAAGAGCCGCAGCCAAAGTTCGATCCGGCAACCATAATGTCGCCCACGGCAACCTTATTTACAAAATCCTTATCGATATCCTCCATACAGTGAGAGGCAAGCTCTTTCTTGTTTATGGTGTTAAGATATCTGGCGGGGATTATTACGTCTGTATCAACGTTATCTCCGTATTTTATAGCTTTACCGTTAAAGTTCATATACGTTATCCTCCCCTATCATATTTTTGCAGGATCTGCAATCTTGCCGGCTATTGCGCTTGCGGCTGCAACCGCAGGGCTTGCAAGGTAGACCTCTGAGGTTACATCGCCCATTCTGCCGACAAAGTTTCTGTTAGTAGTAGCGACGGCACGCTCGCCTGCTGCGAGTATACCCATATATCCGCCAAGGCAAGGGCCACAGGTAGGTGTGGAAACAACACAGCCTGCTTCAATAAATATCTTAAGTAGTCCGTTTTCCATCGCCTTGAGGTAAATATCCTGCGTTGCGGGAATTATGATCGCGCGAACGTTCTTTGCGACCTTTCTTCCCTTCATTATCTCTGCCGCCTCGGCAAGATCCTTATAATGTCCGTTAGTGCAAGATCCGATGACTACCTGATCGATCTTTACGTCGCCTATTTCGTCAAAGGTCTTGGTGTTTTCGGGCAGATGAGGGAATGCAACGGTAGATTTGATGCTCGAAAGATCGATCTCATAAGTTGCGTCGTACTCGGCATCCTCATCAGCCTTAAATATCTTCATCTCACGGTCGGAGCGTTCCTTGACGTATACCACGGTCTGCTCGTCGACCTCGAAGATTCCGTTCTTTGCGCCTGCCTCTATTGCCATATTAGCGATAGTAAGGCGGTCAAAAACGGTGAGTGCGGCAACGCCCTCGCCGACGAATTCCATCGACTTATAGAGCGCGCCGTCAACACCTATCATTCCGATAATGTGAAGAATAACGTCCTTACCGGAAACGTATTTATTGAGTTTGCCTTTGAGAACAAACTTTATTGCGGAAGGAACTTTAAACCACGCCTTACCGGTAGCCATGCCACACGCCATATCGGTAGAGCCGACACCGGTCGAAAACGCGCCAAGTGCGCCGTATGTACAGGTGTGCGAATCCGCACCTATAACAACGTCACCCGGAATAACAAGACCCTTTTCGGGAAGTAGCGCATGCTCGATGCCCATTCTTCCGACATCGTAAAAATTCACTATTTCCTCTTTGTCGCAAAAATCACGACACATCTTGCACTGTACAGCCGCCTTGATATCCTTATTGGGAGCGAAATGGTCCATTACCATGGTAACCTTTTCCTTATCGTAAACTCCGCTGACACCAATTTTCTCATACTCGCGTATTGCAACGGGAGAGGTAATATCATTACCGAGGACACGGTCAACGTTCACAAGAACGAGCTGACCTGCACTGACGCTTTCGAGTCCGGCGTGACTGGCAAGTATTTTTTGAGTCATTGTCATAGCCATTGTATTTTCCTATCCTTCCGTGGATTATTTGTTGATTATCGCACCCTTGTCCGCCGAGCTTACCATGGCGGAATAACGTTTGAGATAACCTGTTATGTTTTCTTTTCTCTTTATCGGCATTTCAGCCTTGCGCTTTTCAAGCTCCGCATCGGAAACCTTAAGCTCAATAGTATACTCTGGGATATTGATAGCGATTATATCTCCATCCTTGACGTAAGCGATAGGTCCGCCGCTCACAGCCTCGGGAGATACGTGACCTATGGACGCGCCGCGAGTAGCACCCGAGAAGCGACCGTCCGTAATAAGCGCAACGTCTTTATCAAGTCCCATACCCGCGATAGCCGAGGTAGGAGAGAGCATTTCGCGCATACCGGGGCCGCCGGCAGGACCTTCGTAGCGGATAACCACAACGTCGCCCTTCTCTATTTTACCCTCGTAAATTGCGGCAATAGCCTCTTCCTCGCTCTCATATACCTTTGCAGGTCCTTCGTGAACGAGCATTTCGGGGGCTACGGCGCTACGCTTTACAACACAACCGTCGGGAGCAAGGTTACCGCGAAGAACGGCAATACCGCCGGTTTTTGTGTAGGGATTGTCTACGGTTCTTATAACCGAAGTGTCATTGTTGCGTGCGGAAGCTATGTTTTCCTTGAGAGTCTTGCCTGTGCATGTCATAACCGAGGTATCGAGAAGTCCAAGCTTATCTATCTCTTTAAGAACGGCATAAACGCCGCCCGCCTCGTTAAGATCCTCCATATATGTAGGACCGGCAGGAGCAAGGTGACAAAGGTTGGGCGTTCTCTCACTGATGCGGTTTACCTCGTCGAGAGAAAACTCTACTCCGCACTCGTTAGCTATTGCGGGAAGATGAAGCATGCTGTTAGTGGAGCAACCAAGCGCCATATCCGCGGTAATAGCATTCTTAATAGCCGCCTCGGTCATAATATCTCTCGGGCGAATATTCTTTCTGACAAGCTCCATTACCTGCATTCCTGCGTGCTTTGCAAGCTGAATTCTTGCCGAATACGCCGCGGGAATCGTACCGTTGCCGCCAAGGCCCATACCGAGAACCTCGGTAAGACAGTTCATAGAGTTAGCGGTGTACATACCCGAGCAAGAGCCGCAAGAGGGACAGGTCTTTTCCTCATACTCGCAGAGCTTGCAGTCGTCGATAGTGCCTGCCTTGTACGAACCGACGGCCTCGAACATACTCGAAAGGCTGGTCTTTTTACCACCTACTCTACCTGCGAGCATAGGACCGCCGCTTACGAATACGGTAGGAATATTGAGTCTTGCGGCAGCCATCAAAAGACCGGGCACGTTTTTATCACAGTTGGGTATCATAACCAAGCCGTCAAAGCCGTGAGCCATTACCATAGCCTCGGTGGAATCCGCGATAAGATCTCTGGTTACGAGCGAGTACTTCATACCTACGTGACCCATAGCAATACCGTCACAAACGGCTATTGCGGGAAATACGATAGGAGTTCCGCCTGCCATAGCAACACCGACTCTTACCGCCTCGGTTATCTTATCAAGATTCATATGTCCCGGAACGATCTCGTTGTAGGAGCTGACTATACCTATAAGGGGACGGTCAAGCTCTTCCTTTGTCAAACCGAGAGCATTGTAAAGGGAGCGATGGGGGGCGTTGTGCGCCCCATCGATTATTCTATCTTTTACCATAACGAAATCCTTTCGCTTGGCAAGCCGTTAAGCTTGTCAAAATCAGTTGTTGATAAACTTCTCCTCGTCAGCCCAGCTGTAAAGCTTTCTGATCTCGTTACCTACAACCTCTGCGGGATGCTCGGCTGCGATCTTTCTCATAGCGTTAAAGTGAACCTGCGCACCTGCATCGGACATGTCGAGAAGGAAATCCTTTGCGAAGGTACCGTCCTGAATATCGGAAAGAACCTTCTTCATTGCCTTCTTGGTCTCTTCGGTGATGATCTTAGGACCGGTGATATAGTCGCCGTACTCTGCGGTATTGGAGATGGAGTATCTCATACCCTCAAAGCCGCTCTGGTAGATAAGGTCAACGATGAGCTTCATCTCGTGGATGCACTCAAAGTATGCGTTTCTGGGGTCGTAGCCTGCCTCAACGAGAGTTTCAAAGCCAGCCTGCATGAGTGCGCATACGCCGCCGCAAAGGACAGCCTGCTCACCCAAGAGGTCGGTTTCGGTCTCGGTGCGGAAGGTGGTTTCAAGAACACCTGCTCTTGCGCCACCGATACCAAGTGCGTATGCAAGACCGATATCAAGCGCATCACCGGTTGCATCCTGGTGTACGGCGATAAGACAAGGAACACCCTTACCTACCTGGTACTCGGAGCGAACGGTGTGACCGGGACCCTTGGGAGCGATCATAATTACGTTAACGTTCTTGGGGGGCTTGATGCAGCCAAAATGAATGTTGAATCCGTGTGCGAACGCGAGAGTCTTACCTTCGGTAAGGTTAGGCTCGATGCTTTCCTTGTAAAGCTTTGCCTGCTTCTCATCGTTGATGAGTATCATGATAATATCTGCGTTCTTTGCCGCGTCTGCTGCGGTCATAACGGTAAGACCGGCCTTTTCTGCCTTTGCCCAGCTCTTAGAGCCAACATAAAGACCAACGATAACGTTTACGCCGGAATCTCTGAGGTTAAGCGCGTGTGCGTGGCCCTGAGAGCCGTATCCGATGATAGCAACGGTTTTACCGTTGAGCTTGTTAAGATCACAATCCTGCTGATAGTAAATTTTTGCGTTATTCATTTTGTTATTCTCCTTATGTGAAGTATTATTTAATTATTCAAAAGTGTTTTGCCGCCCCTTGCGAGTGCAACAATGCCGGTGCGGCACATTTCAAGAACGCCAAAAGGAAGCATAAGCTTGACAAAGGCGTCGATCTTATTCGGGTGACCGGTAACCTCGATGCACATCTCGCTTGACGTGTAATCGATAACCTTGGCTCTGTACACCTCGGCAGCCGCCAATATTTCAGCACGTGACTGCGAGTCGTACGCAACCTTGATCATCATAAGCTGACGCTGAATACAGCCATCCTCAAGCACCTCAACCTTCTTTACGTTGTAAAGCTTGCTGAGCTGATGAACTATCTGATCTCTCATATACTCGTTACCGGTAGCGGTAATTGTTATGCGCGAGTATTCGGGAGATTCGGTCTCACCAACGGTGAGCGCGTCGATATTAAATGCGCGGCGAGTGAACATTCCGCTGACTCGTGTAAGTACACCGGCCTTGTTCTCTACGTAAACCGCAATAACAAATCTTTTTTTATCTTCCATCACGATTACCTCACTTCTCTATCTCGGTGATCATATCCTCGACCGAACCGCCGGGGGGGAGCATGGGAAGAACGACCTCGTCCTTGTATATGTAAGTATCAATCACGACAGGGCCGTTGGTTTTAATAGCCTTTTTGAACGCTGACTCAAATTCCTTTACCGTCTTTGCTCTGTATCCTACGGCACCAAATGCCTCTGCAAGCTTAACGAAATCGGTCTTACGTTCAAGAACGGTATTAGAAAATCTCTTACCAAAGAAGAGTCTTTGCCACTGACGGACCATGCCAAGCACGCCGTTGTTAGCAATGATGATAACAAGCGGAATGTTGTAAGTGACCGCTGTCGCAAGCTCGTTAAGATTCATACCGAAGCTTCCGTCACCCGTTATGAGAACGGTAGGATCGCCTGTTGCGACCTGCGCGCCTATTGCGGCACCAAGACCGAATCCCATAGTGCCAAGACCGCCGCTTGAAACAAAACGTCTTGTGGTGTCAAACGAGGAATACTGTGCTGCCCACATCTGATGCTGTCCTACGTCGGTAGCGATTATAGTTTTTGGAAGCTTGTACTTATTGATAACGTCGAATACCTGCTTGGGAGTCATCCTGTCGGCTGAAAGGGCTGCTGCTTTTTCAGCAATCTGTTGCTCTTTTGTCTTGAGTGTCTCGACCTCTGCGCACCATTCCGGCTTGCTAATTTTATCAACGCCATCGGCGATCCTTTGAAACGAGTCAAACACATCGGCAACGATTCCGAGTTCTACGTTTACGTTCTTGTTTATTTCTGCAATATCGGGATCGAGCTGGATTATTTTAGTTCCTTTTGCAAACTTAGCGGTATTACCGGTTGCTCTGTCGCTGAAACGAACGCCGACACCGATTATAAGATCCGCCTTTTTCTGAGCCATAGAGGATGCGAAGTGACCGTGCATTCCCTGCATACCGAGAAATTTTTCATGATCGTCAGGTACTGCGGAGATGCCCATAAAGCTGCAACCTATGCACGCATCTATTTTTTCGGCAAGGTCGATTATCTCTTTGCCCATACCAAGACCCGCTGCGCCGCCGCCAACATAAATGTAGGGACGCTTGGATGCATTGATAAGCTTTACCGCCTCTTCTATTTCCCCGTCCTCTGCGATCGGCAAAGGAATTTTTTCGGTAACGCCTTGATCCTCAAATTCATAAGTAGCGACCTGGACATCCTTGGGCACGTCTACAAGCACCGGACCGGGACGTCCCGATTTTGCTATGGTAAACGCCTCTCTGATCGTGTCCGCAAGATCCTTAACGTCGCTGACAAAGTAGTTGTGCTTTGTGATCGGAAGTGTAATTCCGGTAATATCTATCTCCTGGAAGCTGTCCTTGCCGATAAGTGAGCAAGGAACGTTTCCGGTTATTGCGACCATGGGGACGGAATCAAGCATTGCAGTGGCGATACCGGTTACAAGATTGGTTGCACCGGGCCCCGAGGTAGCAATGCAAACGCCAACCTTTCCCGTCGCTCTCGAATATCCGTCTGCCGCGTGAGCAGCACCCTGCTCGTGCGCGGTAAGATAATGCTTTATCTCATCCTGGTACTTATAGAGCGCGTCATAGATATTGATAACCTGACCGCCGGGATACCCGAAAACATCGGTAACGCCCTGCTCTATAAGCGTTCTGATAATTATTTCTGCTCCTGTTAACTTCATAGAAACTCCTTATATATCAAGAGTTGCCCATCATTTTGTTAACGGCACTCAAAAGCGCCTTAATGGACGACACACCGATATCACTATCGATACCCGCGCCCCAATAGGTAACTCCGTCACATACTATACTCACGTACGATGCGGCACTTGAGCTGGTTTTTCCTTCAAGCGCGTGCTGCGTGTACGTTTCAAGGGTGTAATTCTTTTTAATGACCGATTTCAGCGCTTCGCTGACACAGTCGAGTCTACCGTTGCCGGCTGATTTCGCCTCGTACTCCTTACCTCTCAAGGAAACCTTGACTATTCCCTCTATATTTCCGTCAGCGAGCTTGCTGTAAGTTCCGCCAACCAGATTGACCGGAGTCGTTATATTGAGAAAATCGGTACAGAAGATCGTATAGACCTCACGCGGCTGAAGCTCGCGATGCTCGTGGTCCGAGATGCTCTTGACGTGGTAGCCAAACGCCTCTCTGAACTTCGGAGGGAGATTGAGCTTGAACTGCGTTTCAAGTATATATCCGATGCCACCCTTGCCGGACTGCGAATTGATGCGTATTACATCAGCCTCGTACACTCGTCCGACGTCGGTAGGATCTATCGGAAGATACGGTACGGTCCATTTGATCTCTTTATCCTCTCTGAATTTCATGCCCTTTGCAATGGCATCCTGATGAGAGCCGCTGAATGCCGCGAAAACGAGCTGACCGCTATACGGCTGACGCTCGTACACGTGCATACGCGTTACTTTCTCATATACAGAGGTAATTTCGGGCAGATTTGAAAAATCAAGTCCCGGATCTATACCCTGCGAATACATATTAAGTGCGAGGGTGATTATGTCAACGTTGCCTGTACGCTCGCCGTTGCCGAAGAGTGTACCCTCGATCCTGTCACCGCCGGCAAGCAAGCCAAGCTCGCTATCGGCTATCGCGCATCCGCGATCGTTATGAGGATGCAGCGATATTATTACGTTCTCACGGTTAATGAGGTTCTTATGCATATACTCTACCTGATTCGCGTAGATGTGAGGCATCGAGTGCGAAACGGTAACCGGGAGATTGATTATAACCTTATCGTCGGGAGTAGGCTGCCAGATCTTAAGAACCTCGTTGCATATCTCTGCCGCAAACTCAGGCTCGGTACCCGTAAAGCTCTCGGGAGAATACTCAAACGTGATTTTGCCATCGGCTGTTGCCTTGTACTTCTTACAAAGCTCGGCACCGGTTGTGGCGATCTTGATTATCTCGGGCTTGTCCTTTTTGAACACCTGCTCGCGCTGTGCGACAGAGGTGGAATTATAGAGATGAACCACCGCGTGCTTCGCGCCTCTAATAGCCTCAAACGTTTTAGCAATAATGTGCTCGCGCGACTGCGTGAGAACCTGTATGGTGACGTCATCGGGGATAAGATCGTTCTCGATTATAGTTCTGCAAAACTCGTACTCGGTTTCCGAAGCTGCGGGGAATCCAACCTCTATTTCCTTAAAGCCTACTTTACAGAGAAGCTTGAAGAATTCTAGCTTTTCATCAAGACTCATTGGAATAATTAGTGCCTGATTACCGTCGCGTAGATCAACACTACACCAAATAGGCGGCTTTTCAATATATTCTTTGGCCATCCATGACATTTCCACGCCCTTAGGCGCGAAATACTGTTTCTTGTACTTTTCGTAACCCTTCATTGCTCCTCCTTTCGTCGCTTATGCGACAACTGAATTAATGGAAAACAAAAAATCCCTTTTACGCAACCAAAACTTGCATAAAAGAGATCAAAATGAGATCAAATTGCTTTTGGCGCGCAAAAACCCAACACCATGCCGTGCGGTCTTACGCGATTCGTGCCGATCACGCGGCATAGCTCCCAACTCCGGTGACAAAATCATCACCGTCATATCCTCGCGGAATATGAGTCCGGAAAACTCAAGAAATTGGATTTTCTCACCAAAGTCAATAAAAATAATATAGACTATTTTATATTAATTTCGCGCGTTTGTCAATAGTTTTTTAATAATTTGCACGTTATTTTTTAAAATATTTGGATGCGTTTCATTTTCAAGCAGATCCGCTTAAAGAAAACCGCTTGCGGTGATATCCGCAAGCGGTTGAAAGCTATTATATTATTATATCTTGCGAGTCCAGCCGAATTTATCCTCAACTCTGCCCCACTGAATTCCGGTGAGTATATCGTAGAGCTTTTGGGTAACTTCGCCGATCTTTTCATCGTTTACGATGTACTCGACTCCGTCGTACATAAGGCGGCCGATGGGAGATACGACAGCCGCAGTTCCGGTGCCCCATGCCTCCTCAAGCTTGCCTTCCTTAAGTGCGCCGATAAGCTCATTTATGGAAATGAGTCTTTCGGACACCTTATAGCCGAGCGATTTGAGAACCTCGATACAGGATTTGCGCGTAATGCCGGGCAATATAGATCCTGTGAGCTCGGGAGTTACGATCTCGCCGTCAATCTTGAACATAACGTTCATAGCGCCGACCTCTTCTACGTACTTGCGCTCAACACCGTCAAGCCAAAGGACCTGAGTATAACCCTTCTTCGCTGCTCTCTCACCGGCTCTGGTAGAAGCGGCATAGTTGCCGCCGCACTTAGCGTAGCCGGTTCCGCCACGTACTGTGCGCACATCCTCGTTTTCGATCATGATCTTAACGGGATTGATGCCTTCCTTGTAGTAGCTGCCGCTGGGAGATGCGATTATCATAAACGTTGCTCTCTTAACAGCATGAACGCCAAGAGCCTCGTCATTGCCGAACATGAAGGGGCGAATGTAGAGAGAGGTTCCCTCGGAGTGAGGTACCCACGCTTCCTCATGCTTTACGAATGCCTCGATAGCATAAAGCATCTCGTCCTCATCGATAAGCGGAAGTGACATACGCTCTGCCGAACGGTTCATTCGTTTTACGTTCTCCATAGGACGAAACAGCTGAACGCTGCCGTCTGCTATGCGGTATGCCTTAAGTCCCTCAAATATCTCTGCTCCGTAATGAAGAACGGTAGATGCAGGATGAAGAGAAATATAACCGAAGGGCACGATCCTGGGATCACACCAGCCTTTACCCTCCTCGTAATCCATAACGAACATATGGTCGGTAAAATGCTTACCGAAGCCAAGCTCGCTTTCCTTGGGCATCACCTTGGGTGCCGTATTTTCCACTACTCTGATATCCATGGCAACACCTATATTATTTTCCAAAAACTTCGATGAGTATGCTTACGGTAGCGATTACAGTACCAGCAGCCAAAACAGCTACAAGTGCTGCCGCAATGACACGTGTTCTCATTTTGCTCTTCATTTCAATGTCCTTTCTGCCACGCTTTATGTACGCGTTTTGACAAAAGCCAAATACCCGAATATCTCGGGCAGGCTATGATTTTATTAATTGTTTTGTTGTTTTTTGCTCTCGTAGAATTTAGCGATTTGCTTGGTAATATTCTTACCCGAGGAATGCTTCTTAACAGGCAAGAACGTATGTATTCTCGAGAGTCCCTTTGCAACGGAATCTATCGCATTATTAGGCTTTGTGACAGATACGCCAAGCACCTTTTCCATCATGGTATCAAGTCCGTAAAGCTCTGCCCCGCCACCTGTAAGAACTATTCCGTTTTCAAATATGTCCTTAACGTATTCGATCGGAATCTTCTTTACAACGTTGGCAACGCAAAGCAAAAGCTTCTGGAGCGGCTTTTCAAAGACACCGACGACGTCATCGGTAGATATCGCCATCTTTACCTTGCTGCCGGTAAGAGAAAGTGTACCCTCAATGTCAATAGTTTCAGGCTCTCTGCCCTGCCATACCGCGCCAAGACGTTCTTTGATGGTTCTGGCAACGAGGAGCGAAACGTTCATATCGCCCTGTTCAAGTATGAACTGCTTTATAGCCTTATCAAAATCCTCTCCGCCGACCTGCTCTCTGACAGAGATAAGTATCTCGCCCTTGTGAAGCACGGCGATCTCGGTAGAAGCAGCGCCGATGTTAACCGAAATAGCGCTGATATTAGGCGAATATCCCGCGCCGATAAGTGCAGCAACCGATCTCTTTACAGCAAAGCATTCTGATACGCCTGCGGACTCGAGCATCGAAAAGATCTCAGACTCCTGTTTTGGAAGAAAATCAGACGGAACTCCGATTATACAACGAATTTTATCCGCGGGTTTAACCGCAGCTACAACGTTGCTTATGATCTCCTTTGTGAGATCTGACGAATAAAGAAGACCGTTTTTAAACGGACGTATAAGAACGCCGTTTTCCGTTTCTTCTCCTTCCTCATTCATTGCAGCTCTGGCACCTATGGAAAGAATACGGCGCGTATTTTTGTCTATGAGAACCACCGACGGCTCTCTGTATATGTCCGCAACTATGTTCGAAAGCGTAATATTCGCGTATCCGAGATCAATGCCGATTTTCGTTACCATGCCGCACTCCTTTCATATTATCTTGCGTGTTATTGTTTCATTGTATCATATAATTTTCAAAAATTCAAGTGATTTTAAATTATTGTGTCAACAAAATTCAAAAAAATGCATTATTCGTGTCTTTGAATTATCTTTTCGGATACGAACACGCCACTTGCCGATGCGTGAGAGAGCGAGTGAGTGACGCCGCTACCGTCACCGATTACAAACAAGCCCTTATGCTTTGTTTCAAGATTATTGTCAAGCTCGACCTCCATATTGTAGAACTTGACCTCGACTCCGTATATGAGAGTGTCGTCATTTGCCATACCGGGAGCGATCTTATCAAGCGCATAGATCATCTCGATAATACCGTCAAGTATACGCTTGGGAAGAACGAGGCTGAGGTCACCGGGAGTTGCGGCAAGGGTCGGACGCACGGTGTTTTCCTCTATTCTGCTCACGGTGCTTCGTCTACCGCGCTCAAGATCACCGAAGCGCTGAACGATAACTCCGCCACCAAGCATATTGGAGAGCTTTGCTATATTCTCACCGTAGCCGTTACTGTCCTTAAAGGGCTCGGAGAAATGCTTTGCAACAAGAAGTGCAAAGTTGGTATTCTCGGTCTTCTTTGCGGGATCCTCAAAGCTGTGGCCGTTTACGGTAACGATACCGTTTGTATTTTCGTTAACGACGATGCCGTGAGGATTCATGCAGAACGTTCTTACCCTATCCTCAAACTTCTCGGTCTTATATACGATCTTGCTCTCGTAGAGCTCATCGGTAATATGCTCGAATATAACAGCGGGGATCTCCACGCGCACGCCTATATCCACACGGCTGGAATTGGTGGGAATGTCGAGATCACGGCATACGCCCTCCATCCACTTGCTTCCGCTTCTGCCTACGGAAATAATGCAATACTCGCTCTCGTATACCTTTCCCTTGGCGGTAACGGCATAGCCGTTTTCGGTCTTGGATATTTTATCTACGGGCGTGTTGAAATAGAAATCCATCTTTTCCTTCATCTCGGAATAGAGGTTTTCAAGCACAACGTAGTTTATATCCGTGCCAAGATGGCGTACGGAAGCATCGAGAAGCGTCAGTTTATTCTGTATACATTTCTTTTTGAAGGACGTACCGGCGGTCGAGTACATATGAGTTCCCTCTCCACCGTATGCCATATTGATAGTATCCACGTACTTCATAAGGTCGATCGCCTTCTTGCGACCTATGTACTCATAAAGTGAGCCGCCGAAGTCGTTGGTTATATTGTATTTACCGTCCGAAAACGCTCCCGCGCCGCCAAAGCCGTTCATTATTGCGCAGGTCTTGCACTTTATACAGCTCTTAATCTTGTCACCGTCTATGGGGCAACGGCGCTTGGACAGCTCGTTTCCCGCCTCAAAGACCGCGATCTTAAGCTCGGGCGCTTTCTTCATAAATTCATACGCAGAGAAAATACCGCCGGGGCCTGCTCCGACAATTATAACATCGTATTTCATATTTTATCTCCTCAAGAGTTTTGTATTCTGTATTTCAAGGTCGTGTAACGCAACACTTCCATATTGTTGGCTACCATTTTTGATGGGATGTCACTACGTCCGACTACAATTACCATTTTCTTCGCTCTGGTAACTGCCGTGTACAAAAGATTTCTTGTCATCAGCATTGGCGGACAGTAATACATAGGGATAATGACTACCGGGTATTCACTTCCCTGGCTTTTATGCACGGTTATAGCATAAGCCAGATCAAGCTCCTCGGCTGTGTCAAAGGAATATTTAGCAAGACGGTCATCAAATCGCACAAGTATTTCCTCATCCGTCGGCTTTATAAGCTCGATAACGCCTATATCACCGTTAAATACTCCTGTGCCCGTAACTCCGTTCTTCTCCCACTCGATCTCGTAATTGTTAGTGGTTTGCATCACTCTGTCTCCCTCTCGCAAAACAATGGAGTGTATCTCCACCTCTTTTTTAAACTTTGCGGGGGGATTTATCTGCTGCTGAAGCTCCGGATTCAATACACTTACACCGCCGTATCCCTTCTTTGACGGTGTTATTACCTGTATCTCGCTACGGATACTGTTTCCGTAGGTTTTGGGTAGCCTTTGAGTTATAAGCGATGCCACGGTGGCTGATATCTCTCGCTCGTTTTCTCGGCACACAAAAAAGAAGTCGCTCTTCGTGTCGTTGAGTATAGGATCGATACCGCCGTTAATGCGGTGAGCGTTGGTGACTATAAGACTTTCCTTGGACTGTCTGAAAACCTCGGTAAGACAAACCGTGGTTATCCTGCCGGAATCTATAAAATCGGCAAGTATATTCCCAGCACCAACGCTGGGGAGCTGGTCGGAGTCACCTATGAGTATCAGGCGCGCGCCTCTTTTGAGCGCTTTGAAAAGTGCGGTCATAAGCGACAGGTCTATCATTGATGCCTCATCGACTATAACCACGTTTTCGTCAAGCGGATTTTTCGCGTCCCTGAAAAATCGAGGCTCGTCGTCTACAACACGCTCCATCTCAAGCATTCTGTGCACGGTTTTAGCTTCCTCTCCGGTTGCCTCGCTGAGTCTTTTTGCGGCGCGGCCGGTAGGAGCGGAAAGCACGCATTTATGGCCTATGCTGTCAAATATAGCAAGCAAGCCCTTTACTACCGTGGTCTTTCCCGTACCGGGGCCGCCTGTCAAAACCATGACGCTACCGTTGAGCGCCTCGAATATAGCCTTTCTCTGAAGATCGGCGTAGGAGATGCCAAAGCGGGTCTCCACCTGCTGTATCATCGCCCAGATGTCGCCCGCGCTGAAATGATTGACAAAGCGGTCGATCTCCGCAATTCTCGATGCGATATATCTCTCCGATTCGGCGACCTCGACCGTCATTACGTACTTGGTGCCGTCAAACTCGTTTATGACTATCTGCTCGCGCTTTACAAGATCGGGCAAAAGCGCGGCCACGTCATCCTCTGATATGGCAAGAATGCTTGCTGCGGCGCTGACGAGCTTATCGCAGGGCAAACACGTATGGCCGTTCATCGTTGCGTTGTAATCAAGGGTGTAGTTAACTCCGGCAAGTATACGCGCAGGTGAATTCGGAGCAATACCGAGATCCTTTGCCATTGAGTCGACCTTTTCAAAGGAAATGCCGTGGCGGTCGGCGCAAAGGACGTAGGGATTTTCCTTTATTATTCCGATAGCTCCCGCACCGAAGCGTTTATACACCTTGGTGACGTCGCCTTTGTCCATATAGCCCTTGCAGAACATCATAACGTTGCGCATGCCCGTCTGTTCTCTGAAGGACTCGGATATTGCTGCCGCCTTTTTCATCGTTATACCGGGGATATCCACGAGCCACTCGGGGTGATTCTCAATAACGTCGAAGGTGTCAACGCCGAATTTGTTGACTATTTTAAGCGCGGTTACCGGTCCGATGCCTTTAACGGTTTTAGACGAAAGATACTGTAAAATTCCGTCTATCTCCTCGGGAAGCGTCTTCTCGTACGCCTCAAAGGCGAACTGCCTGCCAAATTCCTTGTGAAAGGTGAAATCGCCGTAAAGAGTGACGTTTTCTCCCTCAAACGCCATAGGCATAATGCCCACGGCGGTTATAAGATTGTTCTCGGAGTCGACCACCTCAAGAACGGTGTAATCGTTATTCTCGTTACGGTAAACCACGTTTTCAATCACTCCGCTTACCGTCTTTTGACCTGTCAATCCGTTCATCAGCCGCTCCTTTCTTTAACTATCGCATATATTATAACAAAAGATAGTTAAAATAGCAAGGGGGTTAGACCGATTTTTTTGAACAGATTATGCATATTCATACCATTATCAACCGCACATTCGTATTGACAAATAAATTTGCACGTGTTATAATCATATTGCCGGTTTTAAGCCATTTTTTGATATTTACGAGGTGAGATATGCAAGCGGAATTCGGTGCAAAGCGAGAGCACAACAACACTCTGTACTACAACTCATGCAAAAACGATTCGGGAGTCTTTCACTTTCATTCGCAGATAGAGCTTTACTTTATTGACGAGGGAGAGATGGAGGTGCTGATAAACGACAGGCGCAGGGTGCTTAAGGCAGGCGAGATGTCAGTGGCGCTCAGCTTTGTTCCCCACGGATACGCTACCCCGCACGCATCGCGGTCGTCTTACGTCGTTATACCCACGCATATGTGCAATGAGTTTGTCACCGAGACAAAAGACAAGATCGTTGAAAACCCGTTTATCTGCGACAAGGAAACCGTGGCGCGCATACGCGGCTGCTACGATCTGATGAAGCGCGAGGGGATAAACGACGTTGAAAAGCGCGGATATATATACGTTATGCTCGGTATAATAATGGACTACTTAAGCTTTGAAAGCTCGTATTCCACCAATGCGCCCGAGCTGTCCTCAAAGATCTTACTGTACATAAGTGAAAACTACAAAACCGGTATAACCCCCGGTGACGTAGCCGAGCATTTCGGTTACAGCCGAAGCCATATATCGAGATATTTCAGATCCTGCTTCAACATAACCCTCGTAAAGTACATTACGATAATCAGACTGAAAAACGCTATGCTTTTATTGCGTGAGGGCAAGCACAATACTACGTATTGCGCACTTGAGAGCGGATTCTCGTCAATGAGAACCTTTTACCGTGCCTTTTACGATGAGTTCGGATGCTCGCCAAAGGAATATCTAAACAGAAAATAAAACGAAAAAGAGCGACAGGCAGTGCCTATCGCTCTTTTTTATCACCAATTAACCAAGACAGATCTTTTTAAGCTCGTCCGCGATGTCGCAGATCTCCCACTTAACGCCAAGGTCCTCTCTGCCCATATGTCCGTATGCAGCGAGCTGCTTGTAGATGGGCTTGCGGAGATCGAACTTTTCGATTATTGCAGCGGGACGAAGGTCAACGAGCTGATTTACAGCCTCGGCGATCTTTGCCTCGTCGCAAACAGCGGTACCAAAGGTCTCGATCATTACGGATACGGGGCGTGCGATACCAATAGCATAAGCTATCTGAACCTCACACTTCTTTGCAAGGCCTGCTTTAACTACGTTCTTTGCAACGTATCTTGCTGCGTAAGACGCGCTACGGTCAACCTTGGTGGGATCCTTGCCAGAGAAAGCGCCGCCGCCGTGACGGGAATAGCCGCCGTATGTATCAACGATGATCTTACGTCCGGTAAGACCGGTATCGCCCTGAGGGCCGCCGATTACGAAACGGCCGGTGGGGTTAACGTAGATGTTTACCTTGCCATCCATAAGGTGCTTGGGAATGATGGGAAGGATGACCTGCTCAAGAATATCCTTGCGAATAGTAGCATTATCAACCTCTGCACTATGCTGAGTGGATACTACGACGGTATCAACACGGGTGGGAACGCCGTTCACGTACTCAACGGTGACCTGAGTCTTACCGTCGGGACGGAGATACGAGAGCTTGCCGCTCTTTCTGACGTCGGTCAGGCGCTTTGCAAGCTTGTGTGCAAGGGATATGGGAAGAGGCATAAGCTCGGGGGTCTCGTCGCAAGCGAAGCCGAACATAATTCCCTGGTCGCCCGCACCTGTATCGAGTGCATCGGTCATCTCGCCGTCCTTTGCTTCAAGGCACTTATCAACGCCCATTGCGATATCGGCGCTCTGCTCGTGGATCGAGGAGAGGACTGCGCAGGTGTTGGCATCGAAGCCGAACTTTGCTCTGTTGTAGCCGATCTCGTTAACAGTGTCACGAACGATCTTCTGAACGTCGAACTTTGCATTTGTGGTGATCTCACCCATTACGGTGATGATACCGGTTGTTGCGAAGGTCTCGCAAGCAACACGGCTCATAGGATCCTGCGAGAGAATCTCGTCAAGTATAGAATCGGATATTTTATCACATATTTTGTCGGGGTGTCCCTCGGTTACCGACTCCGAGGTGAAAAGCATTTTTTCCATTTGATATTCCTTTCGCTTATTATCGCTTATCAACAAAAAGCACTCGAAAATTGCGGCGCAATTCCCGAGCACGACAAAAACTCATCTATCGGGATTTAGCACCTTATATTTTCATATAGGTTGCCGGGTTTCACAGGGCCAGTCCCTCCACCACTCTTGATAAGCGTTATTCAATTACCGATACATTATAGCATATACGCACAAAAAAATCAAGAGGTTAGTCAAAAAAAGTTGAAGTGTAGCGAATACCGCTACACTTCAAGCATTTATGACTGTTTTATACCGTTATATGCTTAGGCATTCCGTTATCGTATACCACATTTATCTCGCCCCGGATCAGAGGCGCGAGGTATGCAAGACCTGCCTCGGTGATGCCGTCGGCGGTGTCGGTGATATATTCGTCGGGTACGCCGCGTACGGCGTTGGCAATAGATGAAATATCGGCACAGCCGACAGACGAGCAATACTCGTCCTCGGGAAGACGGTCAATAGTCATCATAACGCCCGTGCGGCCGCGCAAAGCTACGTTAAAAGCACCCTTGCCTACACCTACGGACTCCTCAATATCGGTGCGCGAAAGCAGATGTCCTGCGGCACGCTGAGGAAGGTTGAGCTCGATAGAACGAACCTTGCAGCCTATTCTTTCCTTAACGATCCATTCAAGCGCCTTTCCCGCGCCGGAAAGCTGTACGTGTCCGAATGCGTCAACGGTGGATTTTGATGCTCCGACGTACGTGCCGTCAGCAAAGCGAATGCCCTCGGAGATAGCGACGAGGACGTCGGGATGCTCGTCAAGCGCGCGCTTGACGGAATCAATAAATTTTTCAAGGTCGAATACGCGCTCGGGCAAATATATGAGATCGGGGGCTCTGCCGCCCGAAATGACAGGGAGCGCCGCAGAAGCGGTAAGCCAACCGGCATCTCTGCCCATTATCTCAACAATGGTGACGGCCTTTATGGTATAGACCGAAACGTCGCGCATTATCTCCTTTACGGTTGTGGCAACGTATTTTGCCGCAGAGCCGAAGCCGGGGGTATGATCGGTCGCCATAAGGTCGTTATCGATGGTTTTGGGTACACCTACGACACGGATCTCGTAGTCATGCTCCTTGGCGTATGCCGAGAGCTTGGATACCGTATCCATCGAGTCGTTACCGCCGATATAGAAGAAGTAGCGGATGTTGTATTTTTTGAGTATTTCGAATATGCGTGAATAGGTTTCGGAGTTGTCGGCGGGTGCGCGCATTTTTTTACGGCAGGAGCCGAGTGCCGCCGCGGGAGTCTGCTCGAGTATATCAAGATCACGGCCACCCTCAAATCGAGCGGTAAGATCAACGAAATCCTCGCGTAAAAATCCCTCAATGCCGTTACGCATACCGTAAAGAGTTTCAACGTGTCCGTCCGCTTTGGCGCGGAGCGCGCCTCTGATAACACCGGAAAGTGTGGCGTTTATCGCCGCGGTAGGTCCGCCTGACTGTCCGACTACCGCATTACCCTTCAAAATCTCCATAAACCCTCCGAAAAGAAAATATTACACTACATTGTAGCATATTTCGGTAGGTTTTTCAACCGTATTTTACGATTTTTTTATTTTGGAAAGATCGAGATGCACAACGGCTGCTTTGACGTATGCCGCCTTATCGAAGAAATAGTCATAAAAATAGGCGTGCTCACACAGATCGAGCGCAAGAATAGGGGTTATACCAGACGAAAATATTTCCAGCGCCTTAACGCAGGTTTGCCACCTCAAAGTATCTTTACCGTCACGATATACGAACAAAAAGCCGTCCGATTTCAGCGCCGCGCACGTAAGCTCGTATGCGAACACAGCTTCGCTGCCGTAGGCATCATGCACCGTAGGGGAAGCGGCGTTTGCCGAAGAAAAGGAAGAAAAATACAATTCGTGCGCAAGTATATCGGCTTTAAGCGATGCACCCTCCTCGCGCTCGGAGCGCTTTATGGGCAGGCGCAGTATCTCGCGACAGCTTTTCCCTATCATATCGGGATAACTTTTTTCAAATATCGACATCTGCAATTTAAGGGTGCGCAGATATTCCCTATGTAACTCATAACAAGTGCGTGAAATAAAGTCCATAAATAAAACCTCTCCCTGTCAGTCTATGCACGGGGAGAGGTTTTTGCGTTAATCTATAAGGTCCTTTTCGGTAAAGGTGTACTCGGTATTGCAGAAGCGGCATATAGCGGTAAGCTCACGGGGCTTGCCCTCTGCCTCTTGCTCGTCAAGGAGATTTTTAAGCTCCTTTTGACCGAGGGAGCGCATCTTCTCATACATTCTCTTGCGTGAGCAATCGCACTTATACTCTACCTCAAGGGTATCGAATACGTCGTAAGGCACGTCGCGGAGAGCTATATCGGCAATCTGCTCGTTTGTAAGTCCGCGCTCGAAATAGCGGGAGATATTTACAAGGTCAGCGGCGTTGCGCTCGATGAGATCTACGGTTGCGTTATCGGGAAAAGGAAGAAGCTGTACGAGGACACCGCCTGCGGCAAGGCAGGAGTAATCGGTGTCGACAAGAACACCGAGAGAAAGCAGAGTGGGCACCTGCTCGCTGTTTGCAAAATAAGATGCGATATCCTCGGCGATCTCGCCGCTTACTATCTCGGTCATACCGATCTGCGGCTCTACCTCGCCAACCTGCTTTACAAAGCTGAGAGTTCCCGCGCCGACCGCCGCGCCTACGTCGAGCTTTCCGTTCGACTTTTTAGGCGGATCAACGAGGGGGTTCTGAATATATCCCTTTACGTTTCCGAAATAATCGGCAACTGCGATAAGCTTGCCAGCAGGGCCGTCACCCGCGAAAGTAATGGTGACGCTGTCCTTGTTTTCGGGGAGCATCGTTCCTATCATCGACGCAGCGGTAACAAGACGTCCGAGTGCTGCCGTACCCGTGGGAGAGGTGTGGTGAGATGAAACGACAGAATTCACCATTTCTTTAGAATTGATAACAAGAATTCGGGCAGAACCGTCTCTTGTCATTGCTCTTAAAATTGTAGATTTCATATTTTCCTATCCTTTTTTACATCTTGCCACGATATAAATTCTCTCGTCCGCGTCCGTGGCGGGAGTGAACGAATAGTCGGAATACGCACCGATAAATTCAAAGCCGGAAGACGCCAGCTTCTTCTTCAAGGTGGAAAGCGGATACATACGCTCGCGCTGAAGCTCGTCATATCTTGCGTACATTCCACCCTCTTCGTTAAAGAGAGTTATGTAAAAGTCGCAAATATGCGTTTTGGGGTTATAATCGTTCTGCCAGATGCAGACAGAGCCATCGGTCTCCATAACGTAGCTGCGGTCGGCGTAAACATTCTCAAACTTCGCTTTACCGTTTACGTCAAAGACGAAAAGGCCGTCGGGAATGAGATAGTTATGGACGAGCGAAAGGCACTTATCAAGCGCCTTTGCGCTTGTGAGATGGTTAAGGCAATCAAGACAGGAAACGGCAAGATCGACCGTGCCGTAAAGCTCAAATTCGGTCATATCCTGACAAAGCCAAAGCATTTTTCCGTCAAGTCCTGCATCACAGGCGCGCTCGCGCGCTATGTCAAGCATTTCAACGGAAATATCAACGCCCGTCATATCGTAGCCGCGTTTTGCAAGCTCGATCGTCATACTTCCCGTTCCGCAGCCAAGATCAAGCACGAGCTCGGGGCGTATTTGGGAGTTGGCGTTCACGGCAGCTTCTATAAAGTCTGCCCAGCTTGAATAATCTATATCCTTGTTTATCTCGTCGTAGACGGGGGCAAGAAGATCATATATCATAGTATATTTCCCCGCTTTTAAATCTTTCTTCAATTTCGGTAGCTAAAAGTCGGTCGGCCGCATAAGCCTGACGGAGAAGCTCGGGCGGTATAAATTCATCGAATTTATCGTACACCGGACATTCGCCATCACCGACAAGGCTTTCGGTATCGAGCCCGTCGCGCTCTATTATGTTGCCGATAGCGGCGAGCAGATCCTCACCTGCTCTTCGGTACTTTGCTTTAAACGTAATATAAGCGCAGCCCTGGCTCTGAATATCCGAAATTCCAAGCTCGCCCGCGTATTTTTGCATCAGGCGGCGCATAGTGCGGAATGAGCGAGTGCCGAACCACGGGAAAAACACGTAGCTCTGACCGCCGAGGAATATGACACAGCTCTTGTCCATTCCGGCATTTTCGGCAACGGTACGCGCGTTTTCGAGGCGCTGACGGGCATTGTCGCCAAGGTAGGCATACTGCTTATCGCCAAGCAACACCTCACGCATCGCAAGCAAGAGCTTTGTGTGGATCTCGCCGCCGTCACCCGGCCATGAAACCTCCATTTTTCCGTCTACTGCCTTAACGAAGATAAGCTTTCGCGGCACGTCGACCTCTTTTACCTCCCATACTCTGCCCGCAAGAGCAAAGCGGTCGCCAACGGGCACAGGATTGGTTATAGTGCCTATTTCCTCGCTGTCACAGCGGACGGTATAGTCCTCGCTGTCCTTGAAAACTGCGTAAAATTTATAGGAGTTAATTATTCTCTCGCCGGCAAGGCCGATTATTATGCCGCGCTCGGGTGTCATTTCAAGATAATCGGAGTTTATCATGGACACGAGCATTGCGCGATAGGTTTCCTTCGGCAATTCGGCAAACGGCGGCAAAGTAAGAACACGGTCGGCAAGAGCCTTTGCGCTCATCTCTCCTTGCGAAGCCAGAGTGCTTAACGTCTGGTGAAACGCAAGGCTGAGGGGCATTTTTCTGATCTTCGGGGGCTCGATAAAGCGTTCTGTGGAGTAGAGATCTATAATTGCGATACCGCGAAGAAGCTCCCACGGTATTATTTCGGGCAGCGGAGCGTTCGGAAGTGCTTCCTCTTCCCTATAAACCATTATCATTTCGGGCGGTGAGCCACGGCGGCCCGATCTGCCGAGTCTTTGCAAAAATCCGGCGACCGTAGTCGGAGCGCCGACCTGCGCAACGCGCTCAAGGCGGCCTATATCGATACCAAGCTCCATAGTAACGGTGGCACAGGTAACGACAGCGCCCGAGGTATCCTCCTTCATTTTCAACTCCGCATCCTCACGTAATGAGGCGGAGAGGTTGCCGTGGTGGATAAGGAATATATCATTTTCGCCGCGGCGCTTTGCAATTTGGCGCATCGTGGCGGTGACGTACTCGGTTTCTTCCCTTGAATTTGAGAAAACGAGCGCTTTTTTGCCGTATACGGCATCATAGAGGAACTCATAGCCGGGGTCGAGCTTGGATCGGCTGCCGCGATCGGTCTTTGCGTCCTCGGTTTGATTTTCGTTAGGATTTTGTATATAGAAATGCTCAAGGCCAAGACGCCATTTGAGCGCGGTCTTGGGTGGGACGGGTGCAACGGTGTCACGACCCGTGCCTGCACCGAGCCAGCCTGCCGCCTCGGAAAGATCACCGAGAGTTGCGCTAAGTCCGATGCGACGTGGGTTATGGCCGATAAGCCGCCCAAGGCGTGAAAGCAGGCACAGGACCTGATTTCCGCGATCCTGACCTATCAAGGCGTGGATCTCGTCGATAACGACGTAACGAAGTCCGCCAAAGATGCGCGGAATGTCGTTCGCGCGGTTGATTATCATAGATTCGAGAGATTCCGGAGTTATCTGAAGGATTCCCTCGGGATTCTTTAACAGCTTGGATTTATGCCCTGCGCCTACGTCACCGTGCCAATGCGTGAGGGTGATTCCGGTAGCGTCAAGCAATTCCTCAAGTCTGTAAAACTGGTCGTTTATAAGGGATTTAAGGGGAGCGATATACAAGACGGAAACCGAGCGTTTTTCGGGTGGATTATCAACTATATCGGCGATTATCGGGAAAAACGCAGCCTCGGTCTTGCCTGATGCGGTCGAGGATGAAAGGAGAAGATTTGACTCGGTTTCAAAGACAGCCTGCGCCGCGGCGAGCTGGATCTCGCGCAGCTCACTCCAGCCGTGAGAGTAGATATATTCCTTTATAAAGTCCGGAAATCGCCCGAACACTCTATCTGCATCAGTCATTGTTCTCTCCTTTCAGTCGGATTTTTAAATATCGATATCGAAAAGGCTCACTTTTCCGGTTTTGGGTGCTTCAACGGGAACGAACTCAAGTTCGGACGTAGATGCCGGCTTGCTATCGGCACTCACGCGCTTAACAAGCTCGTCAAAGGTAGCGGTGGGATTATCTCTCAAAATATTGAGAAGAGTGAGGAAATCACGTATGATCTCACGGGGAGTTATCATTTCGTCAGCGCCTGCACGGGCGGTAGAGGTACGAATGAAGCTCTCGATCTCCGCATCGGTTACAAGAGGGATATCCGTTCCCTCTTTTTGCATATAGAGCTTGGAAAGTCTTTTGGTAAGAGCGAGAAGCTCATTGTCGGAAAGACGGCGCAGACGTATAACGGGAGAGGCGAGATTCTGGTATCCCATCTCTGAATAGCGAGAGTCGGTGAGTCGGCTCTTAAGCGCATCGTAGCTGAAAAGTCCGCGTCTTGTGTCCTCAAGGAATTGAGGAGTACCGCCAAAGATAACGCCAAGGCTTTTTGCCTTGCCCTGCAAGGTATCGTTGAATATCGCGAGAAGCTTCTCATAGTTTGCTTCACGGGAAATGCGGTTAGGTATCTTGTAGAGGTTTACACACTCATCGACAAAGAGGATAAGTCCGGAGTAACCGAGCTTTACCGAAAGCGAGGAGAAAAGCTTTACGTAATTGTACCAGTTGTCATCGTCGATGACGGTGCTGACGCCAAAGCCGAGAGCCGCTCTTGCCTCGGTTTTGGTCGCGAATTCGCCGCGAAGCCAACGCAGACAAGCACTCTTTTTCTCATTATCATCGTGGATAGAAGCTGTATAATACTCACCGAGCACTCCCGCAAAGTCAAAGCCGCCGACATCTCCTTCAAGCTCGGAAAGAGTGACGTACACCTTCTTTTTAAGCTCCTTTTCAAAATCGGGGCTGTCGGGGAGTATTCCCTCGGATACAAGGTCGGTCTTAAGCTTTGTAAAGTGACGGGAAAGCACGGTTGCAAGCGCGCCGCCGTCGGGAGCTGCTTTGGTAGCCATATTTATCATAAGCTCTTTATACGTGGCAAGTCCTGCGCCGCTGCCGCCGGTAAGTCTGCGCTCGGGCGAGAGGTCGGCATCCGCACAGATAAAGCCGCGCTCAAGCGCGTATCCGCGTATAAGCTGAATAAGGAAGCTTTTACCGCTTCCGTAGCGTCCTATAAGAAAGCGGCAGAAAGCGCCGCCCTCGGCAACGGTATCGAGGTTATCAAGCAGCGAATTTATCTCTTCCCTTCTTCCGATTGCGATGTAAGGCGCGCCTATACGCGGCACAACGCCTGCCGAAAGGGATGCAAGAAGAGTGTTCAATATCCTTTTGGGGATCTTTACTTCAGTATTTTCAAAAGCCATGTTTCAGTTTCCTCTTTGTAATCATCAATAACTTTGTAGCCATCGTCGCCAAGCTCGAGTATTACGTCGCCAAATCCGTCGGCAAACGCCTCGTTAATTCTATCGGCAACAGAGTCCTCCATTTCGCCAAGCTCTGCGACAACGGAGCGCATCGCTGACACATCTTCGTCAAGAGCCACCTTGATAAAGCGAATTAAGGGCATATCAAGTCCGTAGGTATCCACCTCACACTCGCCAACGGTATCGGGTGCCGCGGCGGTCTCGCTCTGCTCCTCACTATCGACCTTATATTCATCGATGTCCTCGACAAGACGGGCGGTAGTAGTCCATGACGCGCGCTCGATCTCGTCGGCATCGGCTGTTGAGAGCTCGTTGGACTGTAGCTCGTACATTTTTTCGTACTCGGGACGGTTAGCGCGCCGGCGTTCTCTGTTCACCTTATCGAACAGTTCGACAAAATACTCGTCTATAAGAGCGCGATACTCGGGGGGCAGCTCCTTTACGGCAAGTCTGCTCTTTACACCCATGAGTGCGCGAAGCTTGTTTTCGGTATATTTAAGTGCCGAGGTAACTATGCCGCGAAGCTCGGTCTCCTCGGATATGGGACGGTATTCAACGGATATGCGATATTTTATCGCCGAGGTGGTAAGCGCAGAGCGGAATGCGGAGCGCTCCATTTTGGCAGGAGTCCAATCCTCTGTAAGTATCTTTCCGCCAAGAAGCAGACGGGATACAAGCACGCTCATAGCACCGATAAGATGTCGCTCGTAGGCTTCTTTATTCTCGCCGCCCGAGAACTTGCCGGTGCGCCAATCGTAATCGGAGAGGTATGCGATAACTGATGCCGCGCCCTCTGCGCCGAGAGTTTCGGCATCGGAGAGATAAAACTCCTTAAAGCCGGATGCACCGACGACCGAGAAAACGAACTCACGTATGCGGTCAATGGGGCAATCAAGCTGATATACAAGGCAATAGTCCTGCACCCAAAGCGCCATGTTGGCATCGATGTTGGGCAGCGCCTTGCGATACTCACACCAAACGTCAAGAAGAAGCTCAATTCCCTGTTTAGGCGGTATAAGGTCGGGCAGATTTATTATTTCGTAAACATACAGATAGAAATACGAATAGTCCGTCTTGATATATTTCTTCCGTCTTACCATTGAGCGCCAATAGAAATAATAGTTTCTTTGCGCTTGGGTAAGCTGGGTATATTGCGGCATATAGGAATAGTAAGAAACGAAGTCGCAGGGCGCGGTTTTGAAATCAAAATAGAGCTCTGCCGCCTTGACGAAATTCGCGTGGAAATCGTACTTGTCGGGTGTGTGACGCACGCTGACGCGCTTGATAAGTCCGCTTTTCGGAGAGTAAACACGCTCTTCCTTTGCCAAAGGCTTTGACGAAGGCGCGGGGGGCGTAAGCTTGCGCGAGTCGGCATTATCCGTCTCGGTTTCGGTTGTCGAGGGGTCGGACGTTATCTCAAAATCAACTACTTTTTCCTTGGTTGAAAAGGTTGAAAGGGGTGCTATTTTCTTGGGCACCAGCTTGTCTATATCCCAAAAATCATCTCTGTCGATATCTGCCATTTTCCCTGCTCCTTTCGTGCAAATACTTCAATATGTTATTATAACATACATAGCGTTGATTGTCAACATTTTGACCGTGTTTTCTTACAAAAAAGTGCATCCGACCTTTTTGTCGGATGCACTTTTATCAAACTCATAGGATCACACGAATTTTGCGTGATAGGCTCTGTATTTTTCCTTGCGGAGTGCCATACAGGCAGACACCGCGCCATCAAGGGTATCAAAGATGCCGAAAACCGAAGGGCCGCTGCCGCTCATCATTGCTGCGCGTGCTCCAAGCTCGACAAGTCGCTTACGGATATTTGCCGCGGTGGGACACATAGGCAATATAGCCGACTCAAACACGTTAAATATGCCCTCGGGATCTATCCTATTCTCGCGGAGTGCGGGCATCAGGCGCGCAAAATGCTCCTCTCCCCCACTCAAATGAGTACCGTCAAAGTCGGAATAGAGGGTATCGAGCGCTTTGTAGGCGGTAGGAGTTGACATATGCTCGTTACCGATAGCGATAACGACGTATCCGTCTACGTTCACGTTGAGTCTTGTCATTATCTCGCCTCTGCCCTCACAAAGCGCGCATCTGCCGTAAAGGCAATATACGACGTCGCTGCCAAGCTCTGCTGCTATCTCGTTAAGCACAGGAATGGTAAAAATCCGTCCGTAAAGCTTATTGAGTGCGCGAAGCACTGCCGCGGCATCACTGGAGCCGCCCGCAAGGCCTGCCGCTACGGGAATGCGCTTTACAAGCTTGATCTCAACGCTTGCGGTTATCTTTGCGCGTTCAAGGAAAAGATACGCTGCGCGCGCGGCGAGGTTGCGCCCGTCGGTAGGCAAAAATCGGTTGCCATCGACCGACATTGTGACCGTGGTTTCGTTTGCCGGGGATACCGTGACCGTTATCGCATCACCAAAGTTGACCGAATGCATGACCGTGCGGATATCGTGAAAGCCGTCCTCCCTTTTTGAAAGGACGTCAAGATACAGATTTACTTTGGCGTTTGCTTTTTCTTTTATCGTCTTCATTAGTAGACTCCATACTGTTATTGTATTTATTTTAGCACATTCGGCAAAGAAAATCAATATTTTGTGCGATTTTATAGGCAAAATGAAAAAATCGGTGAATTTTTTGATTTTTGGTTGACATTTATATATTAGTATGATATAATACTATATCGGTCGGACGACTCGTCCGTACCCCCTTGCCGTCGGCTGACGGCCTTTTAAGACCATAAGGAGGTGCAATTCAAATGGAAAAGAAGATTTGTTCTTATGAAACTCTCTTCGCTGTAAGCGGCAACCTTGTTGAAGAGGATTGCAAGGCACTCGTTGAGAAGTTCGTAAACCTCGTTAAGGACAACGCAAGCGACGTTGTTGTAAACGAGTGGGGCAAGCGCAGATTCGCGTATCCTATCAACTACGTAACCGAAGGATACTACGTTCTCGTTTCCTTTAAGAGCGAACCCAGCTTCCCTCTTGAGCTTAACCGTGTGTTCGGTATCACCGAAGGCGTTCTTCGCTACATGACCACCGTTAAGGCTGAGAAGGCAGCTAAGGCTGAGCCCGCAGCAGAGACTGTTGAGGCAGAGGCTACCGTTGAAGCTAACGTAGAAGCTTAATTATTTTAACTGATAAACACAGGAGGCGGAACAATGGCAAGTTTTAATAAGGTTATCCTTATCGGAAATATGACGGCTGATCCCGAATTGAAGCAGACCGGTACCGGACTTTCGGTATGCTCCTTCTCTATCGCAGTAAATCGCCGTTTCAACAAAGCCGATCAGGGTCAGCAGAATGTTGACTTCATTAACATCGTTACTTGGAGACAGCAGGCTGAATTTGTCAGCCGCTACTTCAAAAAGGGCAATCCCATCCTTATCTGCGGTCAGCTCCAGACAAGAAGCTGGACAGATAATCAGGGTCAGAAGAGATATGCAACCGAGGTTCAGGCAGACGAGGTTTCCTTCGTGGCATCCGCCGCACAGACCGGTGCTGCTCCCTCTGCTCCCATGGGCTCTACCTACACTCCCGAAGCATACGGTGCTCCCGCATTCAGCTCGACACCCGGTGCTAACTTTGAGGAAATTCCCAACGACGGTGATCTTCCCTTCTAATTGAACGGAAGCCGTCCTCGTCCCTTTGGCTCACAACGGACGAGCAATATAGAAAACGTGAGTCGGAAAGGTTTATGGACTATTCAAATGGATAGAAACGATACTCAGCGCCCCTTCCGCCCTGTTCACAGAAGAAAGAAGGTTTGCATCTTCTGTCAGGATAAGGTTGAGGCTATCGATTACAAGGACGTTGCAAAGCTCAGAAAGTTCATTTCCGAGAGAGCAAAGATCCTTCCCAGACGCGTATCCGGTACCTGCGCTCTTCACCAGAGAGAGCTCACTACCGCTATCAAGAGAGCAAGACAGATGGCTCTTCTTCCCTACGTGTCCAACTAATTAAAATGCAAAGCGCTCCGCAAACGCGGAGCGCTTTTTTACGCTTTCTTTGACAAATATGAGGACGGGGTCCTGCCCGTTACCCTCTTAAAGACAGTGGAAAAATATTTTGCAGATTCAAAGCCGGACAGCTCCGCGACCTGCTCCACGGAATAGTATCCGGATTCAAGCAGGGCGATGGCGCGGCGAATGCGCAGGGAAATCAAATATTCCTTGGGAGATGCGCCCATTTCATTATGAAAAACACGGCGGAAATAAGAAACGCAATACCCCGCTTCGGCGGCTAATGCTTCTATTGAGAACGACGGATTCGAAACGTTTTCGTGTATTACGTTGACCGAATGCTGAATTCTCCACTCTAATGAATCGGTATGCATTTCTATTGATTGGCGCTCGATCTGCTCAAGTATCGACAGGAAGAGCGAATCCATACGATAGACGTATCCGCACGGACGGTTTTGCCAGGTTAAAAGAAGCTTGTCAAACAAACGCGCGATCGCCTCGGGATTTGTTGAGTGAATATTCATTATCGGGTGCGCCGTTTGGAATGCCGCCTTAAAGTGTATTACGACGACCTCCTCATCGCTTAACGTGTTGATATTGTAATCATACCCCTCGGGAACAAAGGTTATATCGTTTTTGTTTAAACGAATACGGTCGTCTCCTTTAACGACCTCCGCTTTTCCGTGGATACGGAGTATCAACGCGTGGTAGGGTCTTGGTGGCGAATATCTACAAGATATCGGGAAGCCGATGCGCAAGACCGAAAGTATTTTAAAATCAAACCGTTCACTATTAAACATATCAACAGTATACAACATATTTTTGCCTTTGTCAACAGTAAAACAGTAGCGAAAAGTGAACCCTTTATGATTATATTGCGGTTGTGCGTTTTTCTGCCTGTTGATATAATTAAATTGTAATTATATTAAAAAGGAGTTATCACGTATGAAAAACATGATTTTAAAGCCTACTTCGTCAGTAAATGTACAGGGTTGGAAGAAAATCGACCTGTCGGGAGAGATCACAACGAATATCTCGTCCCGCAAGTACGATTATTTGCTTTCCTTGCTCTCTCTCGGAAAGGCAAACTATGTAGCGAAAAACGGACTTTTCTTTATTTGCATCGGTGATGTGGACGCTTGTGCTGAATGTGGCGAAAACGAAACCGTGATCCGTATAACCGAAAAAGGTATAGCGGTAATCGGACAGAACGAGGACGCTGTTTCAAACGGTGTAAAGATGCTTATCGATATGAAGCGCGTAGCTCCCGGTGAGTGTGAGTATCCCGTTGGAGAATTCCGTTACACCCCCAAGATGAGCTTCAGAGGCGTTCATATGTGCATTTTCAAGCCTAATGACGGTACTGAAAAGGACGACACCTACGTAGCTGACGTTCGCCGCCGCACACAGCTGGCTGCACTTTGCGGTTACAACTACATATCCTATGAATTCTGGGGAATGTTCCCCTACGAGAAGCGCGAGTACGCGCATTGGCCGAACGCATGGAGCCGCGAGGATACCGAGGGACTTATATCCTTCGCAATAGACGATCTTCATATAATCCCCTTCCCCACGCAGAACCTTACCAGCCACGCAGGCTGGAGCCGTATTACCTCACGCCAGCACGTTGTACTTGATCAGCGCCCCGACCTTCACGAAATGTGGATACCCGGCGGCTGGTGCTTTGCTACCACCAGAGATGATACAAAGGCATATTTGCGCGATATAATCCATGATCTTGTAAAGACATACCGTAATCCTCCCTTTGTACACTGCTCTTGCGACAAGTGCTTCGGCTTCGGATCTACAGAGGAGGAGCGCACAGTACCCGCAGACGATCTTTTCGTAAATCACCTCAACTTCCTTCACAAGGAGCTTGCAACACGCGGCGTACGCATGGCGATGTGGTCGGATATGCTCTACTCCTCCCTTGACGTAAAGTATTGGAAGTGCGACCCCTCCGTAACAGACAGACTTCCGAGCGATATACTTATGAACGTATGGACACACAAGGATATCGGAAAAGAGCACTGGCAGGACGTTCCCTACTTTGAGAATAAGGGATTCCAGACTGTATATTCCCCCTTCCTTGACAAGACAGGTGCAAAGAATATGATCGAGCAGTGCTTCGAAAACGGATCTCTCGGCATACTTCAGACGACCTGGCACCGCCCCGAGCTTGCGCTTCCCACCGTTGTTTACTCCGGTGCATATATGTGGTGCGGCGAAGAGCCTACCGAAGAAACCGTTAACGCAATTTTGAATAAGTAAAGGAGAGAAAAAATGTCTATCAAGCATACCGCCGTAAGCTACTACGGACTTAACTACGTTGAACACGCAGAAAAGGACTTTATAGAAATGAAGGAGCACGGCTGCGACACCGTTATCCTTGCTATTACCGAGTTTGATATGGACTTCTGGTTCCCTAATATCAACAATATCGTTAAGGCTGCGCACAAGGTTGGTCTTCGCTGTATTGCTGACACCTGGGGAATTGGTAAATACTTCGGTGGAGAGCAGGTTTCCCTCTTTCTTCAGAACAACATTCATCACAGACAGGTTTCCGCATACACCGGTGAGGTTCTCAACGCGGCTTGCTTTAACACCAACTCCTTCCGCGATTACTTCACAAATATATGCCTGAAGCTTGCAAGAGAGACCGAGGTTGACGGCTTCTTCTGGGACGAGCCTCATTACGCATATCCCAAGGCTTACGCCTCCATAACCGGCGGCGCGGGTGACGACTGGGCATGCCGCTGTCCCGAATGTATGAAGAAGTTCGAGGACTATTACGGATATGAGATGCCTAAGTTTATGAACGACGACGTAAAGCAGTTCAGATGGAGAGAGGCGCTCAAAACTCTTGCTGATTGCTCAAAGGCGCTTAAGGAGTACAATCCCAACCTTGAGATCACCTGCTGCGTTCACGCAACCAAGAACACCTACTACGTAACCGAGCTTCGCGGATACGACAACTGGGAGATGGTTGCGGCTTGCCCCTATTTCGACGTATTCTCTACCACTATAATCAACTGGTCGCTCCCCGAGTCATTCTTTAAGGAGATCACCGAAAGAACCGTTCGCATCGCTAAAAAGTACGGAAAGCAGAGCGAGCGTTGGCTCATGGGATACTGTGCACAGCCCGACGACTTCTCGCAGATCGACAAGGTCGTTGATATGTACGAATCTATGGGTGTTGACCGTATTGCTACCTGGACTTATCGCGGCGGCCTCGGCACTGTTGTTGCAGCGCCCGACCCTATAAAGCTTTGGGATGCTATCGGAGAAAATTACAAGAGAGTGCTGAAAAAGTAATATGAGTGAATATCTTGATAAAATAATAAACAACCTTACCTCAATAGAGAACGACGAGGCGGAGTCGCTTGCCAAAGCTACGAAAATGGTGGCTGATGTTATCGAAAACGACGGTCTGATATTTACGTTTGGATGCGGTCACTCACATCTGCCGGGACTTGATGCTTTCTATCGTGCCGGCGGTCTTGCCAACGTTTCACCTATGCTCGATACCGACTTAATGCTGCATAATGGCGCGGCAAAATCGAGCAGAATGGAGAAAATGGGCGGCATAGCCTATGAGATATTCAGAAGATATACGCCCACAGAAAAGGATATGATATTTATCTTTTCCGCATCGGGCAAGAATACCGTACCTGTTGAAATGGCAGACGCGGCAAAGAAATTCGGCATAAAGAGCGTTGGCATATCCTCATCGTCATATTTCGAAAAGGGTGCAAGACTTCACGAGCACGTTGATATTGCCATTGACTGCAAGGTTCCCTACGGTGATGCCTGCATGGACGTCGGTGAGGCGAAGATGGGTGGACTTTCCACCTATGCGGCATGCTTCATTCTCAACACCTGCCTTATAAACGGCGCAAAGCTCGCTTTGGAAAACGGAAAAGTTCCGCCTATATACATAAGCGGAAACGTTGAGGGCGGCAGAGAGCATAATATAACGCTTGAAGAACTTTATCTTGGGAGAGTTAAGCATCTATGAGTAATATTGCCGTAATTGGTATCGTTGGTAACTCGGTCTTTCTTCCTGTTGATCATTTTCACAAGGGCGGAGAAACCGTTGAGGCCACATCGGTCCATTTCGAGCCGGGCGGAAAAGGCTTTAATCAAGCGGTTGCAGCAAAAAGATGCGGCATGGACGTCTCATTTCTTGCCGCGGTCGGATATGAATACCGCAAGGAATTTGCCGATTACCTTGATAACGAAGGAATAGATCATACACTCGTTTTCAAAGAGGAGTCGACGGCCTTTGCGGCTATTGTAACCGACAAGTCCGGAAGCAATCACGTAACCGTTTATCAAGGAGCGCAGCTCTCCGCAGAGGACGTTTATCTTTTCGAAGGTTCTATAAAGGAAGCTGACATTTTGCTTCTCAACAACGAGGTTGCCGAAGAAGTGAACGTTGCGGCTATAAAGATAGCTAAGAAGCACGGAGTTAAGTGCATACTTAACCCTGCTCCGGCAAGAAAAACCGACGAATTTATAATCGAAAACGTTGATCTGTTCACTCCCAATGAGCATGAGCTTTTGGGAATTGAGGACAAAGAAAACGTTATAGTGACTCTTGGCGCAAAAGGCTGCCTTATAAAGCAGACGGGTGAGCAGATCCCGGGCACAAGCTTTGGTGCGGCGGTAGATACCACGGGTGCCGGCGACACGTTTAACGGCGTGCTTACGGCAATGCTCGCAAGCGGATACACCCTTGAAAAATCCGCAAAAATAGCAAATGCCGTGGCGGCGCTTGGCGTTACGAGAAAATATGCGGCATCATCGATTCCGTCGGCAAAAGAAATAACCGAAATCAAAAACGATATATTAAACAAAAAATAAAAAGCAAAAAAGCACTCGGTATATGCCGAGTGTTTTTTTGCTTTGTAAAATGAGAATTTTTAAAAGACGTTCGTAGTAACCGAGTCGGTGTATACGTGATTCCAAAGATCGTCGCGATCACCGAGGGAAAGAATTGGCTCTTCAAGCTCGGGTATTGAATCGATCTTTCCCTTAAGGTAAGCAAGCAATCTTTGCTTACAGCTTATAAGACGCGCCTTTACGCCGCCGAGTCTTATATCGAGAACCTCAAAGCCGAAGGGCTTGTTTTCCTCAAACCAGCGATATTTATAGCTTTCTGTGAATACGTCGAGCTTCTTTATTGCAAGGTCGAGCTTTTTCGCGATATTTTTAAGCGCTTTTTTATCATTTTTACCGTATGCATCGCGCACCTCGATACCAAGATATGCTTTAACCGAAAGAAAATCGCAAAGCTTTTCCATATAGTCAAACACGTATTCAAACTCACCCGCACCGGACTTTGCCCGTCGGATCTGCTTTGCAAAATCTCCAAAATCAAGATAGTCAAGCTTCGAAAGTCCGTAATCGTACTTACCGAGGAAGACGTCGCAGTAAGTAAGAATTGAGGTGACGGCAAGATTGGGAAGAACGGAGTTGTAGTTAGCGTTAAGAACGCCGTTCTTTTTGGTTATTGACGGAAGGTCAAGTGTCATAAACGCATCAAAATCAAAACCGAGAGTTTCCTTAAAGCCTCGCTTGATCTGTTCCATATCCTCGATTCCGTCTGCGAATTTACGAATTGCATAAAGCGCGGGGAGCGTGGAGTACATTGAACATTCTACTCCCTCGTCGCCCCAAAGAGTGATAAACACGTTTTCAATATTATTTTCAATACAGCTGCGCATAGCCGGAAGCATAGTTCCGAGAGAGAAAAAGTTTTGCGGACCGAAGCCGTCCCAGCACCAAGCGCCGCCGGCAAACCAGATCTCCCTACCCATTCTCTTATGCGCATCCATCATCTGACTGTACTTGTCAAAGTCGTCGTGGTAGTAGCCCCAGAAGGTAAGCTCAATTTCGGGTGGGAGCTTGTCGGTTATATCCTCGCGAAGCTCGATCCTTTCGTTATGCTCGGGATAATAAAGCCCTCCATTAGCAAGGCGGAAAAACATATCGCTCCACATATGACATTTAAAGCCGTACTTGCCTGCGATTGCAAGAACCTTCTCCAAATGCCCGTAAAGAATCTCAAATCTGTCCTTCATACCGTAAAGCTCGAGATATTTACCGAGTCCGACCATATGAGCCTCATCCATACCGATATTAACGAGCCTTGAGGTGAAGCACTCCGAAAGCTGCTTGAAGATCTTATCTATAAGGATATAAACCTCGTCGCAATCAACAAGAAGAATATCGTCGATGTCAAAAAGATGCTGATACTGCGGAATATTTTTCAGCGTTCCCAAATGAGCAAGAGTCTGTATACACGGAACAAGCTCTATTCCGTGCGCCCGTGCGTATTCGTCGACCTCGCGAAGCTCCTCCTTGGTATACCCTCCGCGAAGGTAGCCAAACAGCGGCTCTCCGTCAAGCTTATACGTATCCTCGGTATAAAGCTCCAGCATATTATATCCCATTTTTTCGAGATAATCTATAAATTTCTTGATGCTTGATATTTTCATAACGCCGTTTCTGGACATATCCAGCATTGCGCCAAAATGCTTATAACTCATAATTTCCTCCGTTTAGATATAACTCGCGGTTGCATAATTTTTGATTTTGACAGTCTCGGTGTTTCTTTTTTACATCTTTTTTGACAAATAAGAGGACGGAGTTTTTCCCGTAGCTCTTTTGAATATAGTGGAGAAATATTTTGAATGCGAAAAACCCGAAAGCTCGGAAACCTGCTCAACCGAATAGTATCCCGACTCAAGCAACGCAATTGCGTGACGGATTCGCAGATTTATCAAATACTCCTTTGGAGAAACGCCCATCTCCTCACGGAAAACGCGGCGAAAATAGGAAACGCAATAGCCTGTTTTCGCGGCGAGAGAATCAATTGAAAAAGACGAATTGGCAATATTCTCGTGTATTAAATCTACGGAATGTTGAATTCTGAACTTCAAGGAATCGGTGTGGATTTCTATGGATTGCCTTTCGATTTGCTCTAATATAGAAAGGAAAAGAGAATCCATACGATAAACAAATCCGCAGGGACGTTTTTGCCATGCTAAAAGCAGCTTATCAAAAAGACCTGCAAAGGCTTCGGGATTTATTGAATGCATATTGGTTACGGCGGGGGTTTTTGCAAAAGAAGCTTTAAAGTGTATTACGATTACCTCTTCATCGCTCTGCGTGTTAATACTGTAATCATATCCCTCGGGAACAAAGGTGATATCGTTTTTATTCAAACGAATGCGGTCGTCTCCTTTAACGACCTGCGCCTTACCGTGAATACGAAATATCAACGCATGGTACGGTCTTGCCGGAGAATATCGTGTCGATATCGGGAAAGCGATCCGCAAAACCGAAAGTATTTTAAAATCAAAGCGTTCACCGTTAAACATACTGATAGTATACTATACGTTTTGCGCTTTGTCAACCGGCAGTAGTAGCGAAAAGTGAACCTTTAGGCTTTTTTGCGGTTGTGCCTTTTCGTATTGGTTTGATATAATTAAGTTGAAATTAAAGTTCGGGAGAGTTTTTTATGAAAAGAATGATATTAAAGCCTTCTTCAGCCATAAACGAGCAGGGCTGGAAAAAAATCGACTTATCCGGAGAGATCACAACGAACATCTCTTGCCGCAAATACGATTATTTGCTTTCGTTGCTTTCGCTTGGTGCTGCAGAATATGTAGCAAAAAACGGCCTTGAATTTATTTCTATCGGTGATACCGACACCGAGGCGGAGTGCGCCAAGGATGAGGTGGTTGTTCGCATAACCGAAAAAGGAATAGCGATAATCGGAGAAAACGCGGACGCCGTTTCAAACGGTGTGAAAATGCTTATTGATATGAAGCGTATAGCGCCTGCCGAAAGCGAATACCCCATAGGAGAGTTTCGCTATACTCCCAAAATGAGCTTCAGAGGTGTGCATATGTGCATTTTCAAGCCTAACGACACACACGTTGCTGACGTACGCCGACGTACGCAGCTTGCGGCACTTTGCGGCTACAATTATATTTCTTACGAATTTTGGGGTATGTTCCCGTATGAGAAGCGCGAATACGCTCACTGGCCGAATGCCTGGTCTCGTGAGGATACCGAAGCCCTTATATCCTTTGCAATTGAAGATCTTCACGTGATCCCCTTCCC
The DNA here is from genome assembly GCA_045576315.1 of Eubacteriales bacterium. Classification (GTDB taxonomy): domain Bacteria; phylum Bacillota; class Clostridia; order Oscillospirales; family CAG-272; genus UBA1740. The sequence goes on from JAZNGE010000040.1 coordinate 128,778, forward strand.
GACTCAAAACCTTACGAGCCACGCGGGCTGGAGCCGTATAACCTCGCGACAGCACGTCGTGCTTGATCAACGTCCCGACCTTCACGAGATGTGGATTCCGGGCGGTTGGTGCTTCGCTACCACCCGCGAGGACACGAAGGCATATCTGCGTGACATTATAGACGATCTCGTTAAGACCTACCGTAATCCACCTATTCTGCACTGCTCCTGTGACAAATGCTTTGGATTCGGTTCAACCGAAGAGATCAAGAAAATACTGAACAAGTAAAATTAAGGCTTATCGTTTTGTTTTCAAAACAAAACGATTTGCGTAATAAGCATTTTATTTCAAGGCAGATTCAATAAACAAAAAGCGTCCGTGATAGATTTCACGGACGCTTTTTTAGTGCAATTTAGTTCTTTCCAACCCAGGTGAGCTCAAGGATGGTAAGACGGTCCTTGTTACTGGTGCTGGCAGAGGGGCAGTTATTAACTATTTCGATAGTAAACTCGCCGGTGATAGCGGTTTCAAGTACCCATTCCTCAGTCCAAACAACGTACTTATCATCGTTCTTTGCTACTTCTCTGGAAACGGTATGAGTGTACTTGGTTCCGGTAGCTACGTCGGTAACGGTGATGGTTACGGAGAGCGCGGTATCGGTGAACATCTTGGTGTATACAAGAGTGAGCTTAGAGATACCGCCGGTGAGAGTGGGAGAGGTGACCTTACCGGGAGCACTGGTCTTGCCGTTAAGGCAGATCGCCTTGTCGTCCTTGCTATCGCCTACGACGACGTATGCAGGGTTTGCGTCGTTAGGTCCGCCAACCTGGATAGCGGAATTCTCGGTCTTCCAACCGTTTGTAGTTTCGTATTTATTGGTATACGAAGAATCACCGCCGCTAGACTGAGTTGTGGTGATGGTATCAAAGTCAGCACTGCCGACGGGGGGAGCGTAATCGGGGTCCTTTGCGCCGCATGCGCACTCGCCGTCAACATAGTTGTGACCTTCGGAGTCTACCTCGTCAGCAACGTAGCTATCGCCGCAGGTGCAGATATATGTAGTATATCCATCGGTGATGCAGGTGGGCTCGGTAACAATAGCGGTGTAGGTATGACCAAGCGCATCGATGCTCTGCTGTGCGGTAATCACGAAATCACATACAGAACAATGCTTGCCCGCGGTCTTGCCGAGAGTGGTACAGGTTGCTGCTATGGGAGCGTCGTCAACAGGGGTGTGGCCGGCAGGCTCGCCCTCTGTCTCGCCGCACTCACACGTTGCAGGCTCGGTACAGGTAGCTTCGCCAAATGCGTGAACGTGCTCTTCCTCGGGAGTTTCCGGATCTTCGGTATTGCCGCAGGATGTAAATGCCAAAAGCATGAGAGAAATGGCAAGCATAAGCATAACCAAAATTCTTATCTTTTTCATTTTGTTTTCCTTCCTCTTTTATGTTAATTGAATACGAACAAAAGCATTCTATATTATTATAGTAGATATTTGGAAAAAAGTAAAGTATTTTTTGTACCAAAAAATTAAATAATTTTATATACACCCTTAACAAATAGCCGTTATTATTCATATATTGCTTTGCAAAAAAAGAAAAAACAAATTAAAAAATCGCAAAAAAAGACAAAATTCAACAAAATATAATCTGTTTTAGGTTAACAGATATATTCCAAATCAGATTAAACTATAATAGTATTGCAATCCAAATATGAAAGGTGCTTAGAATGTATCCAAGATTACGCGATTTGCGAGAGGATAAGGATTTAAGTCAGAGCGCGCTTGCTAAAATTATCGGAATGTCGCAGACCGGTTATTCCAAGTATGAAACGGGCGAGAACGATATTCCAACCGGTATACTTATCAAGCTATCCAGGTTCTACGAGGTCAGCATAGACTATATACTCGGAGAAACGCAGGAAAAAGGACGGTATAAATAAAATAACCGGACAAGGAATCCCTTGTCCGGTTATTTTCATATTCCGAGATCTTCAAAATAGCCGTGATATTCAATATGCACGCTGCTGTTCGGGAACAGCATGCTGTAAAGCTCTGCACAGTAATCGTCGGTCATTGATGCCATATAGTCAACGACGATCTGGTTAGGCTCGGTTTCAATGTACGGCATGCTTGCCGCATAGTGATTTTCGTTAACGAAATCGACGTGGTGCTTGAATATGGGTGAGTTCTTGTTGCCAGCTTTAAGGTCCTTAAGCAGCTTGGTATACAGGCGCTGCATCATCGGCTTTACGCTATTGTCAAGGACGTTGGATATTTTCTCGATTTTGTATATCTGTTCGTAATTGACGCGCTTTGCCTCTTTAAGTCCGAGATAATGCTCCTCGTCAAGCATAATATAGGGCTTGCCGTAGCTGTGCTCTATTATGTTTACCTCAAGGTTGTTGATTATCTCCGCGTTTACCGTGCCGATCGCCGCACCGTTTGAGTACGAGGGGGTGAGCTTCGCTCTGATGGCGTCCTGTCTGTCCTTACCGAGATATGCGATAATATCGCAGACACGAACGACACAGCCCTCAAGGGTCGAGGGGATTATTTTAAGGATATTCTGCTCGTCTACGTAACAGCCCTCTACCATCTGATCATATTCGGCAAAGGACGTCATAGGCGCGGGACGGTACTCGCTAAGCTCAAACTCACCGTTATGAGATATGATACCGTTGAGGGTATCGAGAGTGAGGTTATGATCGAATATACCGTCAAGAACGCGCACGCTATGCACGTTATGGTTGAAGTATCTGCCTGTTTCGGCGTGGTAGACCTCGCTCAAATAACGCTCGCCCGCGTGACCGAAGGGCGTGTGGCCGATGTCGTGACCGAGTGCTATTGCCTCGATAAGATCGAGGTTAAGGTTAAGGGCGGCACCGATCGTACGCGCTATACGCGAAACGAGCTGCACGTGCAGAGCGCGGCGGGTTATATCGTCGTTCTTATAGAACGAGAACACCTGCGTTTTATCGGTATAGCGGTTATAATAGGGGCTGTGCATAATTTTGTCCGCGTCGCGCATATATGCAGAGCGCCAAATTGACTCCTTATCGTGATCGGGATTGCGGCGCACGGCAAGCGAGCCCTTGGCGGCGAAGTCGGGGCGAGTGCCCTTCTCTATATCTTCTCTTATTCTTTCCGTTATTTCGGGAGAGAGCTTCTCATATTTTCTTTTATCCATAGAGCCGACTCCTTTTTTGTTTTATATATTTAGTGTATCATAAAATAAAAGTCAAGTCAAGTGGAATAGAAAAAAAGAAGATGGCTGCGGGTTAACAGCCATCTTTTAAATTATGCCATTGCGTTGAACTTAAGAGTGAACTGGGACTTCTTGTGAGCTGCGTTGTTCTTGTGAAGGATGCCGCGAGCAACTGCCTGGTCAAGCTTCTTAACAGCAACCTTGTAAAGCTCGGAAGCTGCAGCCTTGTCACCTGCCTCAACTGCTGCATTAAACTTCTTGATAGCAGTCTTGAGCTGGCTCTTAACCATCTGGTTCTGAAGTGCCTTAGTCTGGTTTACGAGGATACGCTTCTTTGCCGACTTGATGTTAGCCATTTTAATTCTCCTTATTTAAATAGAAGGCAATTTTGCTTACACGAGGTTGTCGGCTGAGAGGGTCCGAGCACGCCGTTTTCACAACTGATCGCCTATTTTTTTCATACGGATAAGATTTTATCACATTTAACGAAAAAAATCAAGTGTTTTTTCAAAAAAAGTTGAATTTTTTATTAAAAATGTTCAAATATATTGAAATTATTTCTGCAAACCTATTGACAAGCAAGGATTTTTTTGTTATACTTGTAAAGTAATTTGCTTTACAGTTAAAAAAGTAGCAGAAGGGGGCGGGTTTTGTGTTTGCAAAGGATATGAAGCTCGCGTATTTATTGGACTTTTATATCGACCTTTTTGACGAGCATACGGCAGGGGTCATGAGAGCTTATTACGAGGATGACCTTTCACTTGCGGAGATCGCCGCGGGCGAAGGCATTTCGCGCCAAGGAATAAGACACATCATCAAGAAATGTGAGGAGCATATACTCTTCCTTGAGGAAAAATTGGGGCTTGCACGCCTGCAATCACTTAAAGAAGAGGCTATCGAGGAGCTCAGATGTGTCGGCAATACCCTGCCCGACGAGGCAAAGGGCGAAATCGAGAAGGTCATCACGAAATTAGAGAGCGTATAGCCTTTGGCTTACGCGGAAGGGAGTTTGATATGTTCGAGAATCTTACAGAAAAGATCTCAAATGCTTTTAAGAAATTCAAGAACAAGGGTAAACTCACCGAGGCCGACGTTAAGGAAGGTATGCGAGAGGTCAAGCTGGCACTTCTCGAGGCTGACGTTAACTTCAAGGTCGTAAAGGATTTTATTAAATCAGTAACCGAAAGAGCTGTTGGTCAGGAGGTGCTTGAAAGCCTGCTTCCCGCACAGCAGATCGTTAAGATAGTAAACGAAGAGCTCATCAAGCTGATGGGCAGCGAGTCAAGCAAGCTTGAGATAAGCCCGAAGCCACCGACAGTTATTATGATGGTCGGTCTTCAGGGTGCGGGTAAGACCACGCACACGGGCAAGATCGCAAAGATGTACAAGTCAAAGGGTAAAAATCCGTTGCTTGTAGCTTGTGACGTTTACCGTCCCGCAGCGGTAGATCAGCTCAAAATAGTAGGTGAAACGGTGAATATCCCTGTATTCTCAATGGGAACGAAGATCTCCCCTGTTGAGATAGCAAGGGCGGGAGTCGAGCACGCAAAGAAGAACGGACACGACATGGTGTTCATCGACACGGCGGGTCGCTTGCACATTGACGAGGAGCTTATGGGCGAGCTTGTCAAGATCAAGGAAACCGTCTCACCGACCGAGATACTGCTCACGGTCGATGCAATGACAGGTCAGGATGCGGTCAACGTAGCAAAGTCCTTTAACGACCTGCTCGATATAACCGGCGTTGTGCTTACCAAGATGGACGGTGACACGCGCGGCGGTGCTGCCCTGTCTGTTAAGTACATCACGGGCAAGCCTATCAAGTTTATCGGTACGGGAGAAAAGTTCGATGCGATCGAGCTGTTCCACCCCGACAGAATGGCGTCACGCATTCTCGGAATGGGAGATATTCTCTCACTTATTGAGAAGGCTGAGGCTGCGTATGACGAGAAGAATGCCAAGGAGCTTGAAAAGAAGTTCCGCGAGCAGACCTTCACCCTCGAGGACTTCCTCGATCAATTGCACCAGCTTAAGAAGATGGGCAATCTTGATCAGCTGCTTTCTATGGTACCCGGTATGAACGCGGGTGCGCTTAAGAATGCACAGGTGGACGAGAAGCAGATGGCAAAGATAGAGGCTATAATCCTCTCGATGACACCAGAGGAAAGATACAAGCCCGACGTTATTAACGGCTCGAGAAGACGCAGAATTGCAAACGGCTCGGGTACGACGGTCGAGGACGTAAACAAGCTGCTTCGTCAGTTCGATCAGATGAAGAAGATGATGAAGCAATTCTCAAATATGGGTAAGCGCAAGATGTTCGGCAAGAAGCTTCCCTTTAATATGTAATATTTTAAAAAAATATAAAAAACAAACACAATTTTCGGAGGAAAAGAAAAATGGCAGTTAAAATGAGACTTAAGAGACTTGGTGCAAAGAAGGCACCCTTCTACCGCGTAGTTGTTGCAGACGAGAGAGCTCCCCGCGACGGTAAGTTCATCGAGGAGATCGGTTACTACAACCCCCTCACCAACCCCGCAGAGATCAAGATCGATGCTGAGAAGGCTACCAAGTGGCTCAACAACGGCGCTCAGCCCACTGAGACCGTTAGATCTCTTCTTAAGAAGAGCGAGATCATCAAGTAATTATCGTCAAATAAAATCGGAAGGAAGCCTATAAAGGCACAGGAGCGCAAATGGATCTGAAGCAGATACTTACAGACATCGCGCGTGCAATCGTTGACACTCCCGATGCCGTTAACGTTGTAGAAAACGTTGACGGTGATAACGTTGAGCTTATTCTCACCGTTGCAGAGGATGATACCGGTATGGTAATCGGTCGCCACGGTAAGATAGCCAAGGCTATCAGACAGATAATGAAAGCCGCAGCGAATACTTGCGGTAAGCACGTTACCGTAGAAATTCAGTAATAAAAATTCCCCGTTCGGTTTAAAGCCGGACGGGGGTTTTTATTTTTGTGCAAATTGTTTTTCGATCAGCTCATCGAATGAAAAAATATATTTGTCAGATGCACTCTTCATTTCCTCAATAAAATCCTTGGAAGAGGCGTCATATATGCCATATGAGCGCATACCTGCAAGCTTGGCGGTCTTAACAGCATTCACGTTGTCGTCGACGAAAACAATTTGATCAACAGGAACACCTATTCTCTCCGATGCCAGCTGATATATACGAGGGTCGGATTTAGTTGTATGAAAATCATCGCACGACCACACGTTATCAAACAAATCCCAAAGTCTAAGCCTTTTAAGGCACGGATCAAGCACTTTATGCGGACTTGCGGTAAGGATGTTTAGGCTTGCACCTTGTTTTTTAAGCTCCGAAAGCGTTTCGCTGACGGTTGCCTTTGCGGGTATATTACGTGCATATTCGTCATAGGCGTATTCGTTCATCTGCCTGACAAGCTCGTCGGTCGGTGCGGATATGCCGAGGGTGCGGTAATATTCCGCTGTTCCGTGATAACCAAGCGGTGTTATGATCTTGACTATATCGTCTTCGTAGTCTATTTCATATTCATCAAGAATGCGAAGCATCACCGACACGAAGGTTGGCATAGAGTCAACGAGAGTGCCATCAAAATCAAACAAATATGTTTTAGCAGCTAATCTTTTCATTTTCACTTTTCTCTTCTTGCATTACTCAGCAACGCTAGCCACACGGCACGCGCGCTTATACGCCTTGTAGGCTACCTAATTTTCGTGATATTAGGACAAAAGATCCGAAAGCTTTACGAAATCCTCGGTGGAAAGTCGCTCACCTCGGATGTTCTCGTCAAGGGAAAGCGATTTAAGCGCTTCGGCAATTCTGCCCTTCTCTATATGTGGGAATTTGGCATTTATTGCATTGACGAGTGTTTTTCTGCGCATTTCAAAGGAGGCCTTGATAAGCTCGCGGAAGAGGTGCTCGTCCTTGGGAGTGTACTTCGGCTCGCTATAAAGATCGATGCGCACGACGGCACTGTCGACCTTGGGTGCGGGGACAAAGCAGCCTGCGGAGACCTTGAAAAGACGGCGAGTCGTGCCGTAGTAGCCAAGGACCGCGGTTATAGCACCGTAATCGCTCTTGCCGGGGGCGGCAGAAAGACGAGCGGCAACCTCGTTCTGCACCATTACGGTAATAGTGGAGAACTTGACGCCCGACTCGAGCAGGCGCATAAGAATGGGGGTAGTTATGTAATACGGCAGGTTTGCGCACACGCTTACGGGCTTGCCGTCCGAGTATTCGTCGACAAGTGCCTGTATATCGGTTTCCATTATATCTGCGTTTATAACTGTGACGTTATCAAATTCAGCGAGGGTCTTATCAAGCACGGGGATAAGTCCCTTATCTATCTCGACGGCAACAACGCGCTTATAACGAAGCGCAAGCTCCTTGGTAAGACAGCCTATACCGGGACCGATCTCTATAATAAGTCTATCGGTATCGTCGGCGCACATATCCGCGATATCCTCGGGGATCATACGGTTGGTAAGAAAGTTCTGACCGAATTCCTTGCGGAAGGTTATTCCCGCCTCTGCCATAACCTGCTTTATAACAGAGAGATTGCAAAGATCCATTCCTTGCCCTCCTTGTTTTCTAGTAATTTATATTATTATATCACACTTGTTCGTGTTTTTCAATATCGTTCGATAATGTAATGAAGCATTTGCTTTGCAAATATGAAGCGACGAATTGCGCCGTGAAGCACTCGCTACGCTCGTATGAAGCGAAGCGCACGCTAACCTCTCCGCGAGCCAAAGGATCGCTTCATAGCCAAAGGCTGCTTCATTTTTCATGCACCAAAGTGCGCTTCATTGAAAAAAGCACTTGCTATTGCAAGTGCTTTTTTCTGGAGCTGATGGCGGGACTCGGACCCGCGACCTGTTGATTACGAATCAACTGCTCTACCAACTGAGCCACACCAGCACGCGTTATATTATAACATTTATATAGGGGTTTGTCAAGGGTTTTTAAAAATTAATAGTTCAGGGTGTCACGGGGACACCCTGAATCGAATCAGACGTTATTCTTCTTTCTTTTCGAGCTTTTGCCGTCCCCTGATCCACTGCAATCACAGCAGTCGCCGCAGTCACCGCAGTCGCAATCGGCACCGTCCCCTGCCAGCATAAAGAGCGCTATTATTGCTGCCGCGGCAAATATACTATATGTGGACAACGCAAGCGCACGCACCATACCGGAAAAGCCGTCCGTAGACTTACACATAGCTAGTATAAACGCACTCTCGACAATCATATAATATCCGAACGTTGAAACGAACGTAGTTTTGGTAGTAAAAATAATGATAATATATCCGATCGTTGACAAAATTATGTATATCCACACACAAAGGTTTATATACTTTGCAATAAAAGGAATACGGCTGAGCAAGGCAAAAAAACAAAGATATGCAACAGCAGCAAGCGACACCAATGCCATAACAGCCAAGCTATTATCAAAGCCGCGAAACACATACCACGACCTTATGCAAAATCCAAGTGCTACTGAACTCATGAAAAAGCAGACAAGGTTAATAACGGTATTCTCTTTGGCGAATACAGCTATTATCGAGCTCGCCAAAAGTATTCCTACGCCTACAAGCAGGTATTTCCAAGCATCTGCCCATGCAGTATACCGAAGATAATATGCAACTACTGACGACATCAATAAAAACATAAGAGATGCAAACGATACAATAGTAATTTTTCTCATAATGTACCTCAGACTGTTTGGATAGCATATTGTAACACAAAATCTAAAAGAAATCAATACAAAACGGACATAAAAATTGAAAAAATTGTAGTGTTACAACGCGAGGCTTGATTATTATTGCAATTCAAAGAAATTTATGATATACTTAATTTAGACAACCAAGCCGAGTAGGCGGTAACAATTGTGAAAAGCCAAAATGCTACGTGGCTGTTGGAAGCGAAATTGAATTCATTTTAAGGAGTACTTACCTATGGATATTATTGCACGCAAGAAATCCGGCGTTGGATCTATGTACCTTGTCTGCGCTTTATTAGGTTTTATAATTATAGGAGTCGGGATAGGTACACACACAGCGTTCGTGCTCTTACCAATGGGGCTTGCAATAAGCGGAATTTCCGGATATATATTCGTAGATTACGCGCGTCTACCTTATGACGTTATCAGCATCGATCGAGAAAACAATCTGATCCTTCCAAAAGGAAATACGGTCAGTATTAAGGACGTGCTTGACGTGTCGTACAAAAGAGCGACGGCACGCGGTATACAGTACCGTTGGGGCACGATCAAGCTAAAGACTCGACTTGGAGATTTTAAATACGGATATATTGCAGATTGCGAAGATGTATCAAAGCGACTTACAGATATGATGTATCGTGCGAGATTTTCCGATACCGACAATACAACCAACGGAGAATTTTTAACATAAAAAGAATAATCGCCTGTGCTCTGGTGCTGATTTTACTTATATGCGCGCTTACGTACGGAAGGAACAAGGAGTTCACCTACAACGTTAAAATATCGCTAAGAAGGCAATCGGAAGCCCCATTGAGTGGAGGGTATGTATTGGAAAACAATGAGATAGAGGACGGAATTGAAGCACGGGCGTGAAAACGCACCGTGCTTTTTTTGTAGTTATTCCCTTTTTGGCGAGAGTTTTTTGAAGATTCGGCAGACGGCGTCGAACGGAATGATGGTGAATGCAAGGAGAATGACGTTGCCGATCTCGGCGGTGGTGATCGGTGTGGTACGGAAAAGCTCGCCGCCGAAAAATATCATAAGTATCTGAATTACGGATATGAGAAGCATTATGATAACGAAGGGGCGATTCTTCCCTATATTTGAAAGTATCCACATTCGCTCACAGCGCGCCGTGAAGCAGTTGAAGATGCCGAGGAAGATAAAGAGCGCGTAGAACGCCGTAAGGAAATGAAGCTCAGAGCCGCCGAAGAAAAGTGATTTAAAAAAGTCGAGCTTCAGGAAGGCCACACAGAGCCCGAGAGTGTATGCGCCCATTATGGCAACGCGGCCAAGCATTGCGCGTGTGAGTATCGGCTCGTCGCGGCGTTTTGGCTTTTCCTTCATATAGTATTCGAGCGCAGGCTCACCCGCAAAGGCAAGGCCGCCGAGGGTGTCCATTATGATATTTACCCACAGCATTTGAATGATGGTGATCGGTGTTTCAACACCTAGAAGCTGACCGAAAATCGAGATGCCGCAGGCGGCAAGGTTCATAACAAGCTGGAACGTTATAAACTTTCTTATAGATTTAAATATCGTTCTGCCGTATAATATCGTGCGATTTATGGCATAAAGGCTATTGTTAAGTATCACGATATCTCCGGCGTTCTTGGCGATGTCAGCACCGTTGCCCATAGCGAAGCCGACGTCGGCAAGCTTGAGCGAGGGGGCGTCGTTTATGCCGTCACCGGTCATTCCGGCAACGAGTCCAAGCTCTTGCGAGAGTCTGACGAGGCGCGTTTTGTCGCGAGGGAGGGCGCGAGCGAGGACGCGCAGGCGAGGTAGAATTTCCTTCACCTTATCGTCGCTCATTTCGGCAAGCTCTGATGAAGTAAGCACGAGATCGCGCTCGCTGTTTACGATAATACCGCACTCCTCTGCTATCGCGGCGGCGGTATCGCGAGAGTCGCCCGTGAGCATAACTATTTGCACACCTGCCTTTTTGATAGACACTATCGCCTCGCGGCTGTCGCGACGAAGCATATCCTTCAAGACTAAGAGAGCGACAAAGACGAAGAAATCCGAGCTTTCGTCCTTATAGGCTACGGCTATAACACGGTGACCGAGGGCGGTGGCGCTTTTCAAGCGAGCCTCAACCGTGGCGGAATTTAGCGGACGGGTGTTTCCCTCTTTATCTATTGCGTATTTACACTTTGAAATTATGATCTCGGGTGCGCCTTTTATGTATACCGTGCCGTTTGTGAGAGTGACCGAGGAATACTTTTTGTCGCTTGAAAACGACTCGCGCGATTTTACCGACACGGGCACACGGCGATCGCCGATGAAATACTCGGCAAGCGCACGGTCGGTACCGTTGCCGCCGATGATCTTACCGCTGCTTACAGCGGTATCTGTGTTGTAAAGCGCGCTGACGAGCAAAATGCGGTATATTTGCTCGGATTTTTTGAGCGACGGAAGGCTTTTATAGGTAGAGTCGACCGTTTCGATGCGTTCAAGGCGCGGCTCGCCTGTGGTTACCGTGCCTGTCTTGTCGGTAAAAAGAATGTTCATCGAGCCTGCGGTTTCGATGCCGACGAGCTTTTTTACAAGGACGTTATCGGCAAACATCTTCTTCATATTTGCGGACAGAACGACTGTTATCATCATCGGCAAGCCCTCGGGCACGGCGACCACTATGACGGTGATCATAAGCGTAAGTGCGTGTATAAGCACGCCAAAGAGCCTTTTGTAATCGGTTACGGCAGCGATTATTTGCGCGCGGTCGAAGCCGTTTTCGACCACTATTGCGTTAAACACGTAGATAAATGCGACTATTGCCGCCATTGCGTATCCGATTTTGCTTATTTGCGAGGCGAGGCGGCCAAGGCGAAGCTTCAATGGGCTTTCACGCGTTTCGGTCTGGACGTCCTTAGCTACCATGCCGTAATAGGTATCCTTGCCCACTCTTCCGATGCGTGCTATCGCATCACCGGACACGGCAAGCGTGCCGCTGTATATCTTGTTTTTGGCGGAAAGCTCCCATCCGGAGTCAGAGGATGCCTCTTTTGATACCTCTCGGCTCTCGCCGTTAAGAGCGGATTGATCAACCGAGAGCTTGCCGGAGATGATCTCGGCATCGGCAGGCACCTTTTCGCCTGCGCTTATATAAACGACATCACCGACAACAAGCTCTGATGTCGGTATTTCGTCAACCTCACCGCCTCTTAAAACCCGAACGCGAGCGAGTGTGGTATCTCCTTGCATTTTTTCAAACGCACGCTCGCTGCCGAATTCCGAGGCGGTGGATACGGTTGTTGCAATCAGTATGGCAAGGACGATACCTGAAATTTCAAAGAAATTCACGTTGCCAAGCGTAAAGACGACCTCGATAACGAGGGCGATTATAAGTATTTTAATTATAGGATCGTTGAGATTTTCAAGGAATTTGCCGAAAAAGCCTTTCGTTTTTTCCTTGGCGAGCACGTTTGCGCCGTGCTTTTCTTTTGAGGCGAGGACCTCGTCATTTGTCAGACCTTTGATATTTTTCGTCATAGCTTCCTCCACGGTATTTACTCTAAATACTATGACGGTACAAGCCGAAAAATGCAAAAAGCGGAATGGGATTTCCATTCCGCTTTTGTTTGTTGATAACCCGCGAGGCCGTGTAAGGCAATTTTTAACCCTGTATATTACAGGTGGGTGTCCTCTCTTTTTCTTTGCGCTTCCAACGTCTGCTTCGGAGGGTACAAAGACAGCTCCTGGCAGGAGGCCTGCATCCCGAAAAAAGAAGTCCGGACTCCCTTTAATTGTTCGTAGGTCCAAATATCACAATATCACGCACCACGCAGGATATGTATCAAAAATCAGTTCTGATCGTAGTCGATCTCGTTAAAGAAGAGGTCGTTGAAATATTCCTCTGCCTTATCAAACTCCTCGTCGTCGTCAACACTCTCGAAAATGATGTCGTCGCCGTCCTCACGAGCCTTGAGAATGATGTACTCCTCGCTCTCCTCGTTTGCGGGAACGAGCGCAAAATAAAGCTCGCCGCCGATCTCGCCGCGTGCAAGAAGCTCAAACTCCTTCTCCTCGCCGCTCTCCTCGTCGGTAAGAGTGATTATGTAATCTTCTTCAAGATCCTCTTCCTCAATAGGAAGGTTCTTTTCGTTCTCTGCCATTTTTATGTCCTCCAATAAAATGTGGTTAAATTACTGTTTATATTCTACCTTATATCACGACCATTGTCAAGATGTTTTTTTACAACAGGTCGGATAAAATCGTATTGCTGATATAAAAGCCGCGCTCGGTAAGGCTGATGCGATCGGCGGATATATGAAGGTGACCAAGCGAGTTATAACGCGCTATGGTATCGGCGCGACCGTCAAGAAAATCCTGACCGAAGCGTGCGCGATAATCGGAAAGCGAAAATCCCTCGGAAAGTCGCAGACGCATCATAACGTACTCAAACGCTTCTCCGTCGGGCGTTATATTTTCGCCGTATCTGTATTTTGCGTAACCGTCCGAAATATATTCGTCAAGACTTGCGGTATTGCCATACCTTTTTTTGCCATAGTAGGAATACGCGGCAAGACCGACACCTATATACTCCTCGTCGCGCCAATATTTAAGGTTGTGTCGGCACTCGAAGCCCGGCTTTGAATAGTTTGATATTTCGTAATGCGAAAAGCCGTGCTCGCCAAGTATGCGCGAGGCAAGGGCGTACATATCGCACTCTTCGTCCTCGTTTGGCAGGGGGAGCGAATTTCGCGCCTCAAAAAACGGTGTCCCCTCTTCAAGTATAAGTCCATAGACCGAAAGATGATTGACCTCAAGCGAGAGCGCCGAGCGAATCGTATGCTCAAATGAGTCTGCGGTCTGCTCGGGGATTCCGTACATAAGATCAAGGCTTACGTTGGTTATACCTGCCGCCTTTACAGATTTTACTGCTTCGTATATCTCTTCCGAATTATGTATTCTGCCCAGCATTTTCAGCTCGTTTTCGTTAAACGACTGACACCCTATGCTCACACGGTTTATTCCCGCCGCTATATAGGCACGCACTTTATCCTCGGTGATAGTGCCGGGGTTCATCTCCATAGTTATCTCCGCATTTGCAGAAATATCAAAAACCGATCGGACGGTGTTTATGATCCTTGAAAGCTCGTCAGGCGAAAGAAGCGAGGGGGTGCCACCGCCAAAAAAGACTGTGTCAACCCCTACCTTCTTTGCATCTCGATAGCTCTCGATCTCCTCACAAAGTCGATCAATATATCTTGTGCGGGTGTCTTTATTTAAATTTGAAAACGATGCAAAGTCGCAGTATTTACACTTTCGAATGCAGAACGGAATATGGATATAAAGTCCTATATTAGTTGTCATCGTCAAGTCGGAGAACTGCCATAAACGCCTCGGGCGTAACCTCTACGCTACCGAGCTTGCGCATCTTCTTCTTACCTTCCTTCTGCTTTTCAAGCAGCTTCTTTTTTCTCGTGATATCGCCGCCGTAGCACTTTGCAAGGACGTCCTTACGCATCGCCTTTACGGTTTCTCTTGCGATTATCTTCGAGCCTATCGCTGCCTGAATGGGAATCTCAAAGAGCTGGCGCGGAATATTTTCCTTAAGCTTTTCGGCGATCTTCCTTGCGCGAGTATAGGCGCGATCCTCGAATACTATGAATGAAAGCGCATCGACGACCTCACCGTTAAGCATAAAGTCGAGCTTTACAAGCTTTGAGGGCTTATAGCCCTTAAGCTCGTAGTCGAGCGAGGCGTATCCTTTGGATCGGCTCTTGAGCGCGTCGAAGAAGTCGTATATTATCTCGTTAAGAGGAAGCTCGTAGTGCAGCTCTACTCTTTCGGTATCTATATATTTCATATCAATGAACGTGCCGCGCCTATCCTGACACAGATCCATAATACCGCCGACATAGTCTGTGGGGGTTATTACGGTTGCCTTCATTATCGGCTCGTACGCAGTACCGATCTCGTCTGCGGTCGGGAATTTCGAGGGGTTGTCGATAAGTATGGTCTCGCCACTTCGAAGCTCGACCTTATAGATAACCGAGGGAGCTGTGGTTATGAGATCGAGATTAAACTCACGTTCAAGGCGTTCCTCTATTATCTCCATATGAAGAAGTCCGAGGAAGCCGCAACGGAAGCCGAAGCCGAGAGCAACCGACGTTTCCGGCTCGAATACCAGAGAGGCGTCGTTAAGCTGGAGCTTTTCAAGCGCGTCACGAAGATCGCCGTAGCGAGCGCCGTCCGCAGGATAGATACCCGAATATACCATCGGGTGAACCTCGCGGAAGCCGGGAAGCGCCTCATCTGCCGGGTTTGCCGCGAGAGTCACGGTATCACCGACACGGGTGTCACCGACGTTCTTGATAGAGGCGGTAACGTAGCCAACCTCACCTACGGTGAGCTCACTACCCTTTTTTAGTCCGAAGGCGTCCATATAACCGACCTCGACAACTTCGAACTCGGCACCTGTGGACATAAGGCGGATACGCTGACCTGCCTTGAGGCTGCCATCGAATATTCTTATATATACCACAACTCCGAGGTAGGAATCGTAGTACGAGTCGAATATAAGTGCTTTGAGAGGTGCATCGGGGTCACCTACGGGTGCAGGAATGTCGGTAACGACCTTTTCGAGCACGTCGCGAATATTAATGCCGTTCTTGGCTGAAATGGCGGGGCAATCCTCTGCAGGAATACCTATAACGTCCTCGATCTCATGGCGTGTGCCCTCGATGTCGGCACTTGCGAGGTCGATCTTGTTAATTACAGGAAGGATCTCAAGATCGTTGTCTATCGCGAGATAGGCATTGGCAAGTGTCTGTGCCTCAACGCCCTGGGTAGAGTCAACGACAAGAAGTGCGCCCTCGCAAGCTTTAAGAGAGCGTGAAACCTCGTAGCCGAAGTCGACGTGGCCGGGGGTGTCTATGAGGTTATAGACGTACTCCTCGCCGTTGCTCGCGGTATAGTTCATTCTTACGGCTCTTGCCTTGATTGTGATACCGCGCTCACGCTCGAGATCCATATTATCGAGCAGCTGTGCCTCCATATCTCTGGTTGCGACGGTGCTTGTTGATTCGAGCAGGCGGTCTGCAAGAGTGGACTTACCGTGGTCGATATGTGCTATTATTGAAAAATTACGGATTTTGTTTTGTTTTTCGGTCACTTTATTTTTCCTTTGACGGAATCAAACGTCCGCCAGTTTCCTTGCTGCATCAGAATAAATTTTGATTTTTTCGCCAAGAACTGCTCTGTCCTCGTGGTGCGCGAGTATATATATCTTGATTTTAGGCTCGGTGCCCGAGGGACGAACTATGATCTTATCCTCGTTTTCGAGGGTATAGTAAAGCACGTCGGAGGCAGGCTGACCTGTCGAGGTGACAGAGCCGTCAACAATGCTCTTTACGGTACCGTCGAGGTAGTCACCTACGGTGGCAACCTTATATTCACCGAATGCTCGAGGTGCATCAGCACGAAGAGATGACATAACTCTCTTTCTTCTCTCAATGCCATCGAAGCCCTCCATATATATATCTATCATACCCTCGGCATAATTACCGTAAGTTTCGTAAAGAGTTTCAAGCGCATCGCAAAGAGTCATATTCTGCTTCTTGTAGAATGCTGTCATTTCGAGGATCATCATAGAAGCCTCGACTGCGTCCTTATCTCTTGCATACGAGCCGAGGAGATAGCCGTAGCTCTCCTCAAATCCGAGAACGAAGCCATCTGCCTTGCCCTGTGCCTCATAATTTTTGATGACCTCGCCGATAAACTTAAAGCCGGTGAGAACGTCGTGGAGCTTGATGCCCTGCTTTTTAGCAATGCCGTAAGCCATATCGGTGGAAACGATGCTCTTTACGGCGTAAGCTCCCTCGGGAAGCTTGCCGAGCGCGCGTCTTTGTCTTATTGCATAGTCAAGGAGAAGTGCGCCCATCTGGTTGCCCGAGATGTTTACAAAAACGCCGTCCTTGTTTCTTGCCATAACACCGACGCGATCTGCATCGGGGTCGGTAGCGATAATGAGGTCAGAGCCTACCTTATCTGCGATTGCGATGCCCTTGGTAAATACCTCTGCGTACTCGGGGTTAGGCTTCTTTACGGTGGGGAAATTGCCGTCGGGTATCATCTGCTCGTCGACGGTATAGAGATTCTTAAGACCGACACGGCGGAAAACCTCGGGAACGAGCTTATAGCCCGCACCGTGAATGGGGGTGTAGACGACCTTAAGATCGTCGGCAACGCTTTTGACCTCGTCGGGCGAGATAGCGGTAGCGAGGACCTCCGAAAGATAATACTCGTCAAAGCGCTCGTCAAGGATCTCAATAATTCCGGATGCAACCGCTGTATCAAAGTCGGCAAGGTTGGCATCGAGGACGTCGAACTTTGCGCGCTCGGCAGAAACTATCTTTGCCTGATCGGGACTGATCTGTGCGCCGTCCTCCCAATATGCTTTGTAACCGTTATATTCCTTGGGATTGTGAGATGCGGTGATATTTATACCTGCAAGCGCGTTAAGCTTGCGAACCGCATAGGAAAGCTCAGGGGTGGGACGAATGCCATTGAAAATGTAAGACTTTATGCCCTCAGAGGCAAGAACGCACGCGCTTACGCGAGCGAAAAGCTCCGAATTGTTACGGGAGTCGTATGCTATTGCGACACCGCGGGACTCGCCGCCGGCAGATTTGATAAGTGCGGCAATACCGCGAGTTGTCTGCGCTACGGTAAAACGGTTCATACAACCTATGCCCATATACATAGTGGAGCGAAGACCTGCAGTACCGAAATCCATCGGTGCGCCAAAGCGCATTGCTTTTGTCTGATCATCGTTTGCTATTGCGAGAAGTTCTGCTCTTTCCGACTCGGAAAGAAGTGATGACTCAAGCCATCTCTGATACTCTTTGTTGTAGCTCATAAGACCTCCGAAATATATTTTTTTATTTTTCTATCGTTTCTTCAAGCGCGAGGGCGAGCTGATCGGGACAGGACGTGGGCTTAAAGCCGCACTTTATACCCTTTAGTCTTGATATAGCCTCATCAACCTTCATTCCCTTAACGAGAGAGGCTACGCCCGCGGTGTTGCCGGCGCATCCGCCGACAAAGCTGCAATCGGTAATTACGCCGTCCTCAACGTCAACGATGACCTGACGTGCGCAAGTGCCGCGTGTTTTGTATTCTATGTGCTTTTTCATTTTTAAATTCCTTTTCTTTATTCGAGATTGTTGTAAATTCCGACCGCCGTGTATGACGGGCAGAAAAGCGTTAAGTACGCAAGAAGCGTGCAGAAATCCGCGCCGCCTTTGCGAAATACGGCAGTATAATACTGCGCTTCACCGTCCTCGGTGTCGAAGGTGACGGTGTTAACCCGGTAGACCGTGGTATCAAGATGCTCGGCAACCGAGAAAAGCTCGGCAAGGTCGGTCGAATCCGCGCTTATACGTATTTCAAGGTATCGGTCGTCATCTGGTGAGACCTCAGGGACGGTGAAATGACGGGAAACGAGTGCGTATTTCATATCGGCAGAGCCGTCAAAGCCGAAAACGGGGGTAACCGAGCAAATTTTAAGATCCTCGGCAAACAAAAGCGCCGCTACGCTGGGCAAACGTGCGCCGCCGCGCTCCTCAAGAGGAAGAAGGCAGTATTCTGCACCGCCCTTTGAAACGGCACGCGCCGCATCGCGAAGCGTTGCCTCATAGCGCACGTGCGGATCGTCAAAATCCTGAGAAAAAACGTCGTATGCCTCGTCGGCAAGACGGTTTTTGACATAAACAAAGGTTTCGTCACCGCTATCCTCGGAGAGAAAGTCGGATTCGGTGAGTGTTATGCCGCACTCGGCAAGGCGAGCAACCAACAGCTCGGCAAATACTGCCCTGTCACGAGATTCAACGGATGAAGAATAAGAACGAAGGCGCAAAACGTTTTCCGCCATCGCGTGCGAATGAACTTCTGCCGGGTCAAAGGAAACACCGTCGGAGAGGATACTGAGGATCTCATATATTCCACAGCCATCGGCGTAAAGCTCACGGGCGGCGAGCGCCGCATCGTCAGCAAGCTCGGCAAGTTCGCATATTCGCTTTTCCATAAGCCTCATTTGTGCATCGGAAAGCGTCTTCATATTATATTCCGTGGTTTCGTTTTTTAAATAAACACTGTCGAGCAGCATGCCTATCCTCCTTCCGCGATCAATTTTAAATATTTATACAGATACATTATACTATACTACGCGAGAAATTACAAGGGGAAAAAGTATTTTTTTGCTCGAATACGTATAAAAGTTTATCAAGAGGGGTTGATTTTTCGATTTTGATATGCTATACTAATTATCGCTTGCCGGTGTGTTGGAATGGCAGACAAGGAAGACTCAAAATCTTTTGCCAGCAATGGCGTGCGGGTTCGACCCCCGCCACCGGCACCAAAAACGCCCTTTGGGGCGTTTTTTTCGTGGTGGGGTGAGAACCCGCCCCGAGCCACTATGCAATGCTATCCCTAATGCCGAAGTTTATGTGGCGAGGTGGAGTTTTGCCTCGGGCAAAATCTCTCGGCGACGATTTGTATGCGTTTTTTCGTCGCCCACGACCTCCCGCCACCGGCACCAAAAACGCCCTTTGGGGCGTTTTTTCGTGGTGGGGCGAGAACCCCGCCCCGCGGCACTATGCAATGCTATCCCTAATGCCGAAGCGAAGATTCTTCGACATAAAAATAGTGATGTGATTTTACCTTAAAAGGAACTGTTTAAATGACCCATTATATGAATCTGAATCCGCAGCCGTTTTCGCTGATAGCCAGCGGAAAGAAGACGATCGAATTGCGATTGTTAGACGAAAAACGCAAGCTGATATCGGTAGGAGATACGCTGATTTTTAAATGCGCGGAAGCGCCGTTTGATACGGTGTGCTGTAAGGTAAAAGCCCTACATAAGTTTGAAAGCTTCGAGCAGCTTTACCGTGTTCTGCCCTTGGATAAGTGCGGTTATTTGCAAAACGAGATCGCCGACGCGTCGCCAAAGGATATGGAAATATATTATCCGCCCGAGGTGCAAGCTCGCTTTGGCGTCGTTGGAATTGAGATCGAATTAGCGTGATTTTGCCGGGTGATTAATGTATTAAGAAAGGTAATCAAAAAAATGAAAACCTACACCATAAAGCACGTTGAAGGAAAGCCCGATTGGAGCGTTGTTCCCTACCTTGAGATCGACACCGAGCTTGCGGAAAATCCGCTCGGAATAAGAGCAAGGGCGCAGGTGTGCTACAACGATGAGGAGCTGCTCGTGCATCTTTTGACCACGGAGAAAAATTACAGAGCCGAGGAGACCGATCCGCTCGCAGAGCCCTGCCGCGACAGCTGCCTTGAGTTCTTTTTCTGCCCTATTGAGAGCGATGGACGGTATTTCAACATCGAGTTCAACTCGATCGGCACTATGTACCTTGGAATAGCGAGCCGCGGTGAAGATCTTGTAAGGCTCTTTGTCGGAAGAAGCAAGGCGGAGATATTTACCCCATCAATTTCAAAGGACGGTGAGAGTTGGGAAATATTTTACCGA
The DNA here is from genome assembly GCA_045576315.1 of Eubacteriales bacterium. GTDB lineage: Bacteria > Bacillota > Clostridia > Oscillospirales > CAG-272 > UBA1740. Next base: position 149,181 of record JAZNGE010000040.1, read on the forward strand.
GTTCCGTACAGCTTTATACGCCGCTTCTTCCCCGATTTTGAGGTTCACAGCGGAAAGAAGATGCGCGCAAACTGCTACAAATGCGCAGAGAGATCTCTGCCGCCTCACTATATGAGCTGGAGCTGGCAGGATGGCGCGCCGCTCGGTTTTCACAACACCGCTTGCTTTGGCGAGATGATATTTGAATAACGGACAAGGCTCTTGCACCTGCGAGAGCCTTGTTTTTTTACGGTTTTGGAGATTGTTTGTACAACATACACATAAAAGCGTGTCGAAAATTAGGCATATACGATAGTCGAAAAAGATTGACTTTAACGCGCTGATGTGTTAAAATATTTAGTGAATAATGTGTAGTATTATATATGCGTATACATATTGAAGAATTTTTCATAAACGGAGGAAAATTATGAAGATCCAGAAGCGTTTTGTTGCGCTCATCGTATCTGTCGTTCTCTTCGCTCTTTGCGCAGTGGTGCTTACCTCTTGCGGCGAGTGCGATCACGATTATGGCGAATGGGTTGTAACGAAGGAAGCTACCTGTACCACACCCGGAGAGGCTTACAGAGTTTGTAAGCTTGACTCTGAACACATCGAGACAAAGGTTATCGAGCCTGTGGCTCATACCTACGGTGAATACGTATCCGACGGCAAGGTGACCTGCACCACCAACGGAACAAAGACCGCTACCTGTACGGTATGCGGAACGAAGAACACCGTGCTCGAGAATGCAAAGGGTCACTCCTTTACCACATATACCAACAGCGGCGATGCTACCTGTACTACCGGCGCACCCGAAATTGCTGTATGTGACCGCGACGGCTGTGATGCTACCGACGTTAAGTACGTTGGTGAGGCACTCGGTCACAACTACGGTTCTGACGGCGTATGTAGCGTATGCTCCGACGTAGCCAGCCACCTTGCGAAGTATGATATCTCCGCCGAGGGATCTACCGTTATCGCTACCGTATACGAAACCGACAAGAACATCGGCACCAGCCAGAACAAAGCACTTCTGCTTAAGATCTCCGGCACCGGCGCTATCGTTGATTTCGAAAACGAAGCTCCTTGGGTAAACGATTACGGCAAGAAGATCCTTTACGTTGAGATGGACGATACCGTAACCGCTATCGGTGCTTACACCTTTGCAGGTCTTGGAAAGCTTGTTGATGTTAAGATTTCTTCCGCTTTTACCGATATTCCCGCATTCGCATTCTCGGGTTGCGAGTCGATCGAGGAGATCGCGCTTCCCGCAAGCGTTGCTACCATTGGCGCTTCTGCATTCGAGGGCTGTAAGAACCTTGAGACCGTTACCATTGGCGAAGGCTCGGTAATGACTTCGATAGGCGCGAACGCATTTGACGGATGTAGAAAGCTTGAAAGCATCAACCTTCCCGACAGCATCGAGGCGATCTACGCTTCTGCATTTGAGGGCTGTAAGAAGCTTGCTACCCTCAACATTACCTCTAACCTTACCGTATTCGGTGTAAACGCGATCAAGGACACCAAGATCAAGACGACCGCCGAAAAGGGCGCACAGTACCTTGCAGTAGGTGAGAATCCTTATGCGATACTCGTTAGCGTTGACAAGGCATCTCTTGAAAAGGCGAATGAAACCGACAAGACCGGCTCCATCCTTACTATTAACAAGGATACCGCGATCATCCCCGAGCTTCTTCTTGTAGATTTCACCACTACCGTAAAGGTGATCAACGTTGATAGCGAAAATACCGTTTACTCTTCCATAGGCAACTGCATTATCAAGGGTAACACCGTTATTATGGGTGTTGCAACCTCTACTATCCCCGAGGATGCAAGCATTACTACCATTGGCAAGTACGCATTCTATAACTGCGCAGGCCTTGAAAGCGTTACTATCCCCGCTAACATCACTACTATTGAGTCCGAAGCATTCTACGGCGCTAAGAACCTTAAGACCGTTGTAATGGCTGACTCCGTAATCGAGATCGGTCTTAACGCATTCGTTAACTGTACCGCACTTGAGAACCTTACCCTTTCCGCAGCTCTTACCGAGATCGGTCCTTCCACCTTCAGCAACTGCACTTCCCTTAAGACCGTAGTTATTCCCGAGGGTGTTACCACCGTATGCGAAAATGCGTTCTTTGGTTGTACAAAGCTTGAGAGCGTTGCCTTTGCCGCTACCGTAGACCGCATCGAAGCAAGCGCATTTGCAAAGTGCGGCTTTAAGGCTCTCGATCTTCCCAAGACCATCAAGTACATCGGCGACGGTGCTTTCAGCGGTTGCTCGTCCGTTGCTACTATCGTTCTTCCCGAAAATGCAGAATACATCGGTGCGGGCGCATTCATGGGCTGCAGCTCCGTTAAGTTCATTACCATCCCCTTGACCGTCGGATACATCGGCAACGGTGCATTCTACGCTTGCTCCAGCCTTGCAACCGTTTCCCTTTACTTCACCGGTTCTGACATAAACGGCACTGATTCCACCAGCTTCGCATGGATCTTTGGCGGTGATTACAAGACTGTTCCCGCACTTAAGAGCGTTAACGTGCTTGGTGACGGACCTATTGCCGCAGGCGCATTCAAGGATTGCAACATTATTGAAAGCGTAAGCATCTTCTCCGATATTACCAAGATCGGTGCTGAAGCATTTGCGGGCTGTACCTCACTTGAGAAGGTAAACATCACCGACGTTGCAGCTTGGTGTGAGGTTGAGTTTGCTGACTACTACGCAAACCCCGTTTACTATGCTAACAAGCTCTATCTCAACGGCGCGCTCCTTACCGACCTTGTAATTCCCGAGGGCGTTACCGAGATCGGATTCGCAGCATTCAACGGCTGTGCATCCATCACCTCGATCACTCTTCCCTCTACTCTTACAACCATCAATACCGCAGCATTCAAGGGCTGCTCTTCCATCCAGAAGATCACTCTTCCCGAGACTGTTTCCAGCATCGGATCTCTTGCATTTGCTAACTGCGGCGCACTCACCGACATCAACATCCCCGGTACTGTAACCGCACTTGCTCCCTACGTATTCTCCGGATGCAAGGAGCTTATTACGATCACTATTCCCGCAAGCGTTACCTCTATCTCCGAGACCGCGTTTATCGGCTGCCAGAGACTTAAAGAGGTAATAGTTGCCGAAGAGAATGCTATTTACGTATCCTTCTGCGGTATCGTATATACCCAGACTGATAAGGCTATCTTCTTTATTCCTCACTCCGTATCGGGCAAGGTAGTTCTCCTTGACGGTATCACCGAGATCAAGGCAGGTCAGTTCCTCAACTATCCTCACATTGATTCTCTTGTAATTCCCGAGAGCGTTACCAGGATCGGTGAGGCCGCATTCGTAGGATGCACCACTCTTAAGTCTATCACTCTTCCCTTCATCGGTCAGTCGCTTGACTCTGCCGAGAACAACAGCTTCGGCTACGTATTCGGCACTGTTCCCGCAACTCTCAACACCGTTACCATTCTTGGCGGCACTAAGATCGCTGACGGCGCGTTCAAGGATTGTGAGAGCATCGCGACCGTAAATCTCCCCGAGGGTATCACCACCATCGGCAAGGAGGCGTTTGCTAACTGCGCAGGTCTGTCTATACTCACTCTTCCCAAGAGTGTTACTAGCGTTGGCGACGATGCTTTCCTTGAGTGCAAGAAGCTTCGCACCGTTTACTACGGCGGAATTCTTGGCGATGATCAGAAGATCGGTGACCTTATAACGATCGGCACGAACAACGTATATCTTGCCGGCGCTAAATATTACAGCTTCAACGACCAGCCCACCGAGAATGGCGACGGTACTAACTGGTACATCGACGAAAACGGCAAGATCGTTATCTGGTAAACAGAACAAACAAAAACGGGAATTCCGCGGAATTCCCGTTTTTTTATTTATTAATTCTGTTCAAGTCGTCTTACAGCTCTAAAAAGATATCTCGATATGTACCCCTGCTTTTTAAATTCGTCGGCGTAAAAGAGGAACTCAAAAGCCAGCGCAAATACAAGTATCGGTATTGAAGAAGCACTGCCGCTATATATCATCTGCACTATCAATGCTACCGCGAGAGCAAATACGATAAGGTGATATATGGGCGAGGTCATTATTACACCGCGGAGAGTCGTTTCACCATTGTTTTCGATTATCTTACCGTAAAACTGTGTTCCCATAAGAAATCCGTTATCCTTGGTGGGCCTGCCCATCATTTCGCACTTGACGCGCAGCTTGCCGTCCTTTGCCCTAACGTGCATAAATGGCGTGCCGCCCTTTTTGTCAGAAAACTTCACTCCGCTGTTAACTCTTGTATTATCAGAAATGATGGAAAGAAGCTCGGCGGAGCTTTTTTCGGTTTTAATATTTATAAATTTCATACACTACACCCTCCGTCTTATATTTCAAGACAAGAGTACATAAGGTTACGAAGGCGAGGGATAACTACGCCGTGCAGACCTCCCATATGCTCGGCATGAAACATTGCAAGACGGTTTTCGGGGTCTGCGTGGGCAACGCAAAGTCTGTATCCGTCCCAACCGAACGCGCCCTTGGGAGTAAGATTGCCTGACGGATAGGGGTTAACGTTGGTTCTTACTCCGTAGCCATATCCGTATCCGGAATTCCACTGTGTAGCAAAGGTTTCGTTCTGCTTGGGTGTCAGCGCGTTAGCGCGCATAAGCTCAACCGAGCGGGAGCAAAGTATGCGGTTACCGTTTTTGGCAACGCCGCCATTTGCAAGCGCATCTACGAGCAATATATAATCATCGACCGTGGACACAACTCCGCCTCCGCCGCTATCGTAATCAGCACCAAAGCGGCAGTGGCACTCTTCGAATGGGACCTCGGTGACTCTGTGTGTCATTTTATCATAGGCGTACTGCGCTGCAAAGCGATCGCGCTTCGTGGGATCGGGGTGATATCCGGTATCCTTCATACCAAGTGGCAAAAACACGTTCTCTGCCATATAGTCGGAAAATCTCTTGCCGGAGATGACCTCAACGATACCTGCCATAACGTCGAGCGAGAGGCTGTAATAATAATCGTCACCGGGCTCGAACTCAAGCGGCTCATTTGCCATAGCGCGACAGATATCTACCGTTGGCGCTCTGCCCTCGGTTGCAGCTATTGCCTGCTCTATTGACCTTGATTTTGTATCGTAGTTCATTCCCGAGGTCATAGTCAAAAGATGGCTTATAAGCATTGTTTTTTCAGCGGGACGAGTGCCTATAACCTTGCCAGCCGAGTCCTTTACCTTGACAATAAGGTTTTTAAACTCGGGGAGATATGCGTATACCGGGTCGGTCACCACAAGCTCGCCTCGCTCAACAAGCTGGAGCGCGGCGATAGCGGTCGCGAGCTTTGAGCAGGAATATATATTATAAATGAGATCTCTGCGCATAGGTGTGCGCTGCATAAGACTATCAAAGCCTGCGGTATGTCTGAATATTTCCTCGTGATCCATATATATCACGGTATCCGATCCGGGCACACCGATCATGGGCAGATAATAATCGAGAAAATCTTTAAGCGGTTGAAAATTCATTTCTGTCTTTCCTTTGATCAGTTGTTCAACGTTTGAATTCTATTACGGTCACACCTGCATCACCCTCGCCGTATGCACCGTGGCGATAGGACTTGATGCGTGGATCTCCCTTAAAGCAACGCCAGAGAGCAGCGCGAAGTGCGCCCGTACCTTTACCGTGAATTATGCGCACGGTGGGAACGCCGGCAAGCACGGCATCGTCAAGATACTTATCCACAACGAACCACGCATCGTCACCTATCATGCCGCGCACGTCGACCTCGGGGGAAAAGGTGGATACGATAGTCTTTTTGACCTTGCCCTCGCTGACAGGCTTTGGCTCGTCCTTGCGCTTGAATTTCGTAGTTCCGTCTATAAGACGGAGCTTGTCCTCGGTTACCTTGGTTTTAAGTATACCTGCGGTGACCGATACAAGTCCGTTTTTATCCTTCGGGGCGGTTACTATTCCCTCTTTTCCGATGGTTACAAGGTATACCTTATCGCCCTGTACGAGCGGGCGAGGAAGCTTATATTCGTCGTCAAGGGACACCTCCTTGACGTTGATGTCGGAGAACATTCTCTCACTTTCACCAAGGCGGCGGCGCACCTCTGCGCGCGCCTCTGCCATCATTTCGTTGCGCTTTTCCTTATCCTCCTGCTTTTTAATTGCTTCAAGCTGATGGAAGATAAACTCACTTGACGCCCTCGCGCTGTCGAGGATCTGGCGAGCCTTTATGACCTGCTTGGAGATCTCCTCCTCGCTCTTGGCGATCCTGCGCTTAAGCTCCTCCTCCGAGGTGCGCTTGAAATCCTCGTACTCGCGGCGCAGACTTTCGGCGCGGTCTCGCTCGCGCTCCATTTCCATACGGTTGGTATCAAGGCGCTCTATAACGTCCTCAAAGCGCTTTTCGTCGCGCTTGATAAGCTCTGTTGCTCTTGCGATGACCTCGTCGGACATACCAAGCTTTTCGGATATAGCAAAGGCGTTTGATTTACCCGGTGTGCCGACGACAAGCTTATAGGTCGGACGCAGAGTTTCCACATCGAATTCACACGATGCGTTCTGTACTCTCGGCGCTTCGAGGGCATACACCTTAAGCTCGGAATAGTGTGTAGTTGCTACCGAGAGCGCACCGCACCGTTGCGTGCGTTCAAGAATAGCGGTAGCGAGGGCTGCGCCCTCTATGGGGTCCGTGCCGGAGCCAAGCTCGTCAAAAAGCACGAGCGAGCGAGGATCGACCTCGGAAAGTATGCTTACAACGTTGACCATATGTGATGAGAAGGTAGAAAGCGATGCCTCTATGCTCTGCTCGTCACCGATGTCAACAAGTATCTTATCAAAAACACCTACCGTGCTTGATTCAAGCGCGGGGATCTGAAGTCCGGATTGCACCATAGCGGCAAAAAGACCTATGGTTTTGAGGGTTACAGTCTTGCCGCCTGTGTTAGGACCGGTGATTATAAGCGTATCAAAATCTCTGCCGACAGAAACGTCGATAGGAACAACGCGATCACGGGCGATAAGGGGGTGTCTTGCCTTTTTCAGATCGATCTCGCGCCTGTTTACTATATTCGGCTTCTCCGCCTTCATCTGCATTGCCAAGGATGCGCAAGCAAAAACGAATGCGAGGTCGGTTATATTATGATAATTGCGGCTAATGGCGGTAGAAAACTCGGCACATTCTGCCGAAAGGGCGGCAAGGATGCGCTCGATCTCGTGCGTTTCGGCAGTAGTGAGGCTTTTAAGCTCGTTGTTTGCCTCGACGACCGACATAGGCTCGACGAAGAGAGTCGCGCCAGAGGACGACGTATCGTGCACAAGTCCTTTAAGCTCGTTTTTGTACTCTGCCTTTACGGGAACGACGTATCTGCCGTTTCGCATTGTTACGATATTCTCTTGCAGATATTTCAATCGGTTGCCGCCGATATAGCTCTGAAGAGTGTCTTTTATTTTATTGTTGGCAACACGGATCTTGCGGCGTATTTCGGCAAGCTCGGGGCTGGCCTCGTCGGCTATCATATCCTCGGAGAGTATCGAGCGTGTTATCTTATCCTCAAGCGCTCTGTTGGGCAAGAGGCGCGCGAATATCTCGTCAAGCGAGGTTGTAAAGGGCTTGTCCGTGTTTATATAATCGAGCATAGCGCGAGCCGAACGCAAAAGGCTTGCTATATCGATAAGATCGCGCGGAGAAAGGGTCGCGCCCTTGTATGCTCTCTCTGCCGAGGGGACTACTCCCTCGGGCGCAGAAAAGGGCGGAAAGCCCTTCGCATTGACCAGCCTTTTAGCATCGTCGGTGCGGGTCTGACGGGCGACGACGGTGTCATAGTCATCGCTCGGAGATATGGCACGCGCACGTGCCTTTGCACCGTCGGTAAACGCGCAGTCTGCAAGCATTCCGCATATTTTATCAAATTCAAGGGTAGATGATGTTTTTGCTGTAAATACCATTTCTGCCTCAAAATTAATTTCGTTTTACAGAATTATAGAATTCTAGTGTTTTATATGTTCGCTCCATTTGGTTGACAAAGTAAAGCTCTGTCGCTTTGGCAAGCAACTCCATATCCTCGGTGGGAATATTGAACGAAAACAGCTTTTCAAGCGGTGCGTGAACGCAATATCCGAGCGCTACCTTTGCCGTTTCGGAAAGGATGGACACTATATGGCTCTCGTGCGGATCGCCGACGGGAATGCGCGCTTTTGCGCGGCGCTCGTTACACTCATAGCACATTATCGTGCCGCCCATTATGTCAAAGTAAAAGTTGCCCTCCCTCTCGCCGCATTCGGAGCAATGAATGACCTCGGGCATAAAGCCGAGGGCGGCGGCACAACGCGCTTCAAACGCCGCCTTGATCTTGACGAGGGGATATTTCTCCTCCGATATTGCGTAAAGGGTGTTGAGGGCGAGGCGTAAAAGCTCCCTCTCTGCCTCTGCGACCGTTACGTCCGACAGTACCTCGGCAACATATCCGGCAAGGGCAAGTCCCTCTATACTGTTTCTGATACCGAAGAAGCTTTCGATAAGATCCGCCTCTGTAATGCGGTAATGCTCGCCGCTTTTGGTAAGAACGTAATTGGCATAGCAAAACTGCATCGTAGAGGACATTTTACGGCTTTTGAGCGTGCGCGCGCCTGTTGCGAGTGCGCTTATAACTCCAAGCTCCTCGGTAAATATGGTGAGTATTCTGTCCGACTCACGAATATCGGTGGTTCTGATAACGAGGCCCTTGACCTCCTTTACCTCACCTCTCATTGAATATCGTCTTTGTTATAGCCGAGATTGTTTATATTGAAATCGCTGTCGCGCCAATTTTCCTTTACTCTTACGTACAGGTCAAGGAATACCTTTGCATCAAGCATTTTCTCTATATCCTCGCGCGCATAGGTGCCTATCTTTTTGATGTTTGCGCCCTGCTTGCCTATGATTATCCCCTTGTGAGATGCCTTCTCACAGTATATTTCGGCTCTTACCGAAATTACGCCGCGCTTCTCCTTCCATTCCTCTATCGATACGGCTGTACCGTGAGGAATTTCCTCATCGAGAGTGCGAAGCAGCTTTTCGCGGATTATTTCGGCAACGACGAGGCGCTCGGGCTGGTCGGTAACTATATCCGAGGGGAAGAACCAATCGCTCTCGTAGAGGAATTTTTCACACTCGGAAAGGAGTATATCTATTCCCTTGCCGTTCTTTGCGCACATGGGGATAACTGCCTCGAATTTGTATTCCGCATCGTATGCGGCGATAGTCTTTGCGATATTGGCGGGGGTGACTGTATCAGTCTTATTCACGACGAGTATCGCGGGAAGGTTGTCCGACTTGAAGCGGGAGATGAGGGTGCGCTCGATATCGCCGACTTCTTCCCTTGCCTCAACGACAAGTACAGCCGCATCAACACCTCCAAGGGTGGAGGTGGTTGCCTTTACCATATAGTCGCCAAGCTTGGTGCGAGGCTTATGGAGTCCGGGGGTGTCGAGGAATACGTACTGATCCTCGCCTACTGTATGTATGCCCGTTATTCTGTTACGGGTGGTCTGCGGCTTTTTCGATACTATTGCGACCTTTTCTCCGAGAATGGAGTTAAGAAGAGTCGATTTGCCCACGTTGGGGCGGCCTACAAGTGCTATAAACGATGTTCTGGTCATTTTTATATCTCCATTTCGGTTATTATTTCGCGCTGTGCCACGCACTGTGCTTCCTCTTCCTCTGCTGAACGCTCGTGATCGTAGCCAAGCAGGTGGAGTGTGGAATGTACCGCAAGGAATGCCACCTCATGCAAGAAGCTGTTGCCTATCTCGGCGGCCTGCTCCTTTGCTCGCTCGAGGGATATTACTATATCGCCAAGCACCGCGCCCGAGATGCACTCGGTGGGGTCGAAGTCGCCGTCGTCGTACATAGGAAAGGACAAAACGTCAGTCGCCTTATCCTTGTTTCTGTATTTTTTATTGAGCTTTTTTATATATTTGTTGTCGCAAAAGGTGACAGAAACCTCAGCATCGTATATAAAATCCTCATAGTCGAGGGTGCGCATTATCGCCTCTCTTACAACGCTTTTGAGATTATAGCTTATCTCGTCAAACCTTTCGGTAGTGCTGAACTTTATATAAAGGCTTCTTTCACTCATTTTGCATCTTCCTTTTTCTTTTTCATTTCGGTGTGCGACTTTTTCGCCATGCTCTCGCGCTCGTATTTATCGTACGCGCTTATTATTTTGCGCACGAGGGTGTGTCTGACAACGTCGCGCTCGGAAAACTCGAATATTCCGATACCGTCGATATCGCGCAAAACGCGCGCGGCGATCGAAAGTCCGCTCTTTTGTCCGTTCGGCAGGTCGGTCTGCGAGAGGTCGCCCGTTACGACAGCCTTGGAATTAAAGCCAAGACGGGTCAAAAACATCTTCATCTGCTCGGGTGTCGTATTCTGTGCCTCGTCAAGAATGATAAACGCATCGTCAAGCGTGCGTCCGCGCATATACGCGAGGGGCGCGATCTCTATCGTGCCGCGCTCGAGGTGGCGCTGATAATTCTCCGGGCCGAGCGTTTCAAAAAGCGCATCGTAAAGGGGGCGCAGATATGGGTCGATCTTGCTTTGGAGATCACCGGGCAGAAAGCCGAGTCTTTCACCTGCTTCAACCGCGGGGCGCGTGAGGATTATGCGCGAGACCTGCTTATTGCGCAGAGCCTCGGTAGCCATGGCGACCGCAAGAAAGGTTTTACCCGTGCCGGCAGGACCAAGACCAAGGACCACGGTGTTATCGCGAATGGACTTGACGTACTTCTTTTGTCCTGCGGTCTTGGGCTTTATGGGCTTGCCGCGGTTGGTTATGCAGATAACTCCGTCGGAATAGTCGATCTCCTCGTGAAGATCGTCGCGCACGATGCCTATAACGTACTCAACGCTCTGCTCGCTGACCACCTCGCCCGCGCCTGCCATATGCTTGAGATATTCAAGCGCCTTGGCTGCTTTATCGGCGTTTTTGGCTTCGCCCGTTACTACTATGGCATCGCCGTCCTCGGTTTCCTTATTTCTGTTTGATATACGGACGTCAAAGGCGCGCTCTATCATACGCACGTTCATATCGAACGCGCCGAATATTGCGGCGGTTGCCTCGCCCGAATTGGTCATTACTATCTTTTCTGTCATTTTTTCTCCAGATCAAATTCAAATTCCTGCGTTTTGCCTATCTCGGCACGAACGACAGCATACGCTCGCATGGTATAGCCGCTATCGGTAAATTCACCGTCGGTCGACACGCTGACAAGCTCGGCTGATTCAAGAGTATCGAGCAATCGCCCGTGCAATTCGTCAGCTGCCCGCTCTGTCAGCTCGGCGTGCGAGAGCCGCCTTTGCGATTCGTTAAAGTGTTGAAGCTCTGAATACACGGCACTTACGGGAAGCCGCTTATCGAGGAGCTTGATATTCTTCGTTTTTTCTATTATATCACAAGAATCTGTAAAATTTCTATATTTTTTAAAAATATTTATTGAAAAACCGAAAATTTTAAGCGAAAAGCTGCCGATCGAGGTGTCGGTATACTCGCGTTCGGTAACGGCAACGGGTACAGCGACACTCACGGTGTCGGTATATCTGCCTATAACGCTGCCTTCGGCATAGCAATATCCGCCGCCGAGGTCGGTTGGGATAACACCCGATATAAGCAGCTGCCCCTTGCGCACGCTCTCCCCTGCTTTCACCATAGCGACACCGCGCTTCACCGTGATCTGTTCGATTATACAGTCGCGCTCGGCTATCACGTTGGCATAGCCGTGCGGCTGCTCCGGCAGGTCGTGGACGACCTTGTCTATCACCTTTACGTACGCGACCGTGCCGCGACGGTTTATATTGAGCCAGGAAACCGTATTGGAAGACGAAAGCACTCTTGCTTCGACATCTCCCTTATCAATACGGCGCCAGCTTGCGCCTACACAAAGCCCTGCTGACTCAAGCTCTGCGAGTATCTCGCTCTCCTTGCCGCTCTCGCACCCCTCTATGCGCACGTCCCACACGAGTGAATTGAGAAAAAGGAACAAGACAAGCACACCGACAAGCGCAAGCATCACTCCATACCGATTACGGCAGGAAAAAAGCGCACCGCCGAGTCCGCCTAGGTCGCTTTTAGAGTATGAAAGCCCGTCAAAAACGCGGTCTATTTCCTTATAAAGCCGAGAAGGAAGTATTATTCTTCCATCACGTATGCTTGCTGAGATACCGTTTTTTAAAAGTCGGCCTGATGCGCGAAGAATATCGTCATCGCTGACCGTGACGGAAAAATAGCCGAGTATAAGATAATCAGGCCTTATCGTTTTCAATTTCAATGCCGCTTACACCCCCTATCACCTCGACGGTCTTATTCTCATACACCGTAACGGATATGCCGCTGCCGTTAATGCGCATAAATCCGCCCTTAAGCCTTAACAAAGCCGTCGTATCGGTAAGCTCACGTATTGCCCTGACCCCCGATACCAGCACCGCTACCCCCGACTGAATGCGATCTATTTCAACGTGAAATGGTGACGGTGGGCGCACCGACGGGACAGCTTTTTCATTTTTTCGTGTCATCAGAAGCCGCTCCTTTTCATAGCCTTTAGTAAAATGTATGAGTGAGGGCGGGAAAAATGACGGCGTTGGAAGCAAAGAAAAAAGAAAAGCACCGCCAAAAAGAGATTGCGGCGCTTTTGTGGTCTGTCGGCTTTACGGCGCTGATATTTCTGACGGCGATATTCTTCTCCGACGAGCTGTCGGATTACGTTGCGGCGGGGTTAAAAATATCAGTCAGGGTGATAATTCCGTCGGTGTTTCCGTTTCTTATTCTGACCGACGTTTCAGTGCGTTATATTCGCTTTGAACGCATCGAGTGGCTCAGACGGATATTTGAGAGGTGCTTCAATATAAACGGCGCGGCATTGCCCGTTTTCGTATGCGGAGTGCTGTGCGGTTTTCCGCTGGGGGCGAAGCTTGCGATAACTCTATACAAAAACGGAAAAATATCAAAATGCGAATGTGAGAGACTGATGTCGTTTGCGAACAACGCAAGCCCGGGATACGTCATATGCGCTCTGGGCGCAGGTATGCGCGGCAGCATTGGCGACGGAATTGCTCTTTATTTATCGATGGTGCTGTCAAGCATATTCGTAGGTTTTTTGTGCGGATTAAACAAGGAGAAATCTAATAGTTTTGATTTTATTTCGTGGCAGAAATACTCTTTTTCCGAGTCTGTAAAATCAGCGGTAAGCGTCTGTCTGCACATTGCCGGCTTCGTGACCGTCTTTTCGATCACGGTAGGGCTTGTTGACGAGTTTATAGGAAGCGATGCCGTAAAGGCATTTATAGTACCGTTTATGGAAATAGGGAACGCGGCGCTTTATTTATCGGATTTATGTATTATTCCCGATTGGTTAACGCTTGCCTTAAGTGCATTTTCCATCTCCTTTTCGGGTCTGTGTGTCGCGGCACAGACACTCAGTCTTATAGACGATGGGCTTGATATTTCAATGGCCGGGTACGTGCCGAGAAAGCTATTGCAGGGAGTTATCGCCGCGCTGCTTGTTTCCTTTTTTACAATAATAAAAGGCCTTCACTTGTGATGAGTGAAAGCCTTTTATTATTTAGTGCTATTACCACGCGGGAACGAGGGGAAGTCCGCCCGGCTCAACGGGAGCGAGCTCTGCACCGCAATCGTCACAAACACCGTCAACGGGAGAGGTATCAACGTGCTCGCACTCCTTGTTGCCGCAAGAGGCAAAAACAAGCATAGTGCCAAGTATAAGAACAAGAGCAATTACCTTCTTCATTATTATATCTCCTTAAAGTATTACTGTCTAACGATATGATTATATCACATTATTCTTTTATTTGCAATACGTTTTTGTCAATATCTTTTAAGGACGCTCGGGTTTGGTCTTATCCTTTGGTAATTCCCGTTTTTTCACATTTGTCGATCGCTGCTGTTCCCTGTCTAACCTTGTCGAACTAAAACCTAAATTGGTAAATTTTACCATTTTATCGATAGAAAGATTGGTAACTTTTTCGCTTTTTTGCCCCTTGATTTTACAAGATGCTTTGTGTTACAATAGATTTACATCCGGATTGGCAAAATTTAACAATTAACAATGGTAAAGGAATTACAACTATGAAAAGCAACACAAAAATACTCGTATGTAACGAAAACAATGAAGAAAGAAGCAGGCTTTTGCAAAATCTTGCGGCGGCGGGACTTGACTCTTGTGATGAGGTCAAGGACGGCGAGGCCGCACTTGATGCCATAAAGCGCACAAAATACGACGTTGTTATCACTGACCTGTGGCTTTCGGGCATTGACGGTATTGCTCTTATTCGCGCGGCGATGAAGCTTGAGCTTGGCGAGTTCCCTTCATTTATACTTATGTCACCCATAAACAAGCAGGCGATACTCGTTGAGGCGTGCGAGGCGGGCGCGGATCTGTGTATTCCGAAGCCCTTTGATTTTTCTGCGCTGGTATCGCACGTGGAATCGCTGATAAAGCTGAGAAGCCGCGCGGACGGCGAGGAGAAGGCATCAAGTGCATCGGCGGATATGGAAGCGCAGGTAACGAAAATAATACATCAGATCGGTGTGCCGGCACATATTAAGGGCTATCAGTATCTGCGCACCGCCATACTGATGACCATTGAGGACAACGAGGTTATAAATTCGGTTACAAAAATACTTTACCCTGCGGTCGCAAAGAAATATCAGACGACCACCTCACGCGTTGAGCGCGCGATAAGACACGCTATTGAGGTTGCGTGGGACAGAGGTGACGTTGACACCCTTAACTCGTATTTCGGCTACACAATTCAGAACTCCAGAGGCAAGCCCACGAACTCCGAATTTATCGCAATGATAGCCGATAATATGAGGCTCAAGTACAAATACGCGACAATATAAAAAAACGGCAACCCGGGCGTAGTGTCGATAAAGACACTACGCAGTGAAATAAATCCCTTTCGGGATTTGTGAAATACACTTCGTGTGTGAAATTCGCCTACGGCGAGTGAAATGCCTGCGGGCGTGGGTGGATTTATTTCATTTCACATCGAGCATAGCCACAGGCTGCACAGATATTTCACAAGTTCGGGCAGAACATTATTTCACGTTTTGCGGTAGCAAAATATTTCACTATATGAATTCGCGGTCAAAACAAAAAAACGGCAACCCGTTACGGTTGCCGTTTTGAAAGAATTTTAAATTAATAGTAGCGTCTGCCTTCCATAGCGCGATAAAGGGTCACCTCATCGGCATACTCGATATCTCCGCCTACGGGGATACCGTAAGCAAGCCTTGACACCTCGACGTCATACGGCTCGAGTATTCTTGCAAGATATGCGGCTGTGGTATCGCCGCCGGGGGTTGGGTTTGTCGCGATTATTATCTCGCGCACCTCTGTACTCTTTACTCTCTCGACAAGCGCGGCAAAGGTCAGATCGTCCGCGGTTACGTTATCTATGGGAGAAAGCGCACCGCCAAGCACGTGATAAAGTCCCTTATAGCCTCTAACCCTTTCCATTACCATAACGTCCTTTGCATTCTCTACAACGCAGATGACAGAGTGGTCGCGGTCGGGATCGGAGCAGACCTCACACGATTCGGCAGATGAGGACAGGCTGTAACAGATCGGGCATTTATGCACGTCGCGTTTAAGCGCAAGCATAGCCTCGGAGAACCTTGCAGCCTCGTCATCGGTGAAATTAAGTGCGGCGAAGGCATATCTGGCGGCAGTTTTTGCACCAACGCCGGGCAATCGCCTGAATTCTTCTATAAGCCTTTGAATAGGCGCGATATATTCAGCCATTATCAGAACATTCCGGGAAGACCGATATTACCGGTGATCTTCTGCATTTCCTCGGCGGAGATAGCCTCTACCTTCTTAACAGCCTCGTTAACCGCGGCAACGATAAGATCCTCAAGTGTCTCGATATCATCGGGATCAACGATCTCGGGCGAGAGCTTTACGGACTGGATCTCCTTCTTTCCGTTGATCTTTACGTTTACGACACCGCCGCCTGCGGAGATATCGTACTCGCGAGCCTCAAGCTCCTCCTGCTTTGCAGCCATATCCTCCTGCATCTTCTGAGCCTGCTTGAGCATAGCCTGCATATTCGAGGGGCCGCCGCTCTGGGGTATTCTTACCTTCATTTATCTGTCCTCCAAAATATTATTTAAAGATGTTTTCAAGGTCGGATTCCGCACCCTTGGGCGCTGCATCCTTAGCTTCAAGTGTAACGCTCACCGTCGAGGGATCAAGTCCCTCACACTCGGCAATAACGCCACGAAGTATAGCCATATCTGCCGGGCTGTTGGTTATATTTGAGGCGAAAAACGCACTCATTTTTATGACAAAGGAATTTTTCGACGTGCGATACGCCTTTGCGCCGACGAAACGGCTGGAAAGCGACTTTTTCATCTCACCTATGCGTTCAAGGACTCTGCCCCAGCTATCGTAAGGCGAAACGGTGCTTGCTTGGGGAGCCGCGGAAGGCTTTTCTGCCTTCGGAGCTGCCGGCACTTCCTTTTTGGCAGCGGTCTGTGCGACAGGATTGTCCGCAGCCTTGGGGGCTGCTACGGGAACGCCCATTTTGAGCATGGAAACCTGCTTTTCAAGCTCCTCAACGCGAAGGGCGAGTGCCTCGGTGGATACGACAAGGCGGGCATCGCACATACGTGTGAGAGCTATTTCGGCAACGGAGCGCTTGGAATTCGATGCTCTTTGCATATCGGCAAGCGCGCCCTCAAGAATTGTGGTATGATACGAAAGACGTGCCATGGTGAATACATCGGCTATCTTCCTTACCCTCTCATACTCGCCGTCGGTGAGGTCGAGATATGACTTTGCCTTATCTGTGTTTTTAACTACCATTATATCACGGTAGGAATCTATTATCTCCTGCCAGAAAACAGAGAGATCACCGCTTGACATAACTATCTCGCGGATGATAGAATATACAGTAGAATAATCGGACGAGCCGACAGCCTCTATAAGTCTGTACGCGACGTCTCTGTCACCTGTGCCTATGGTGGTAGCGACAAGGTTTGCATCGATAAGCTGCTTTGAGCCCGCGCAAAGCTCGAGAAGGCTGACTGCATCACGCATACCGCCCCTTGAAGCTCTAGCTATAAGACGCGCACCCTCTTCGGTAAGGTCTATACCCTCCTCTTTGGAGATGCGCATAAGGCGGTTTATGATAACGTCTGATGAAATACGGCGAAAATCAAAGCGCTGACAACGGGAAACGATAGTGGTCGGCAGCTTATTGAACTCGGTAGTCGCAAGAATAAATACAACGTACGTGGGCGGCTCTTCAAGAGTCTTAAGAAGCGCGTTAAACGCCTGTCCGGACATCATATGAACCTCGTCTATGATATAAACGCGGTATTTGAGGAGCGCGGGAGTGAAGCTGATCTCGTCCTTGAGGTTACGTACGTTATCGACGCCGTTATTACTTGCCGCGTCCATCTCTATAACGTCGGTGGCGATACCGCTGTCGATAGAGCGACACGCCTCGCATCTGTTACAGGGGTTGCCGTTTCGGGGAGATTCGCAGTTTACTGCCTTTGCGAGTATCTTTGCGCAGCTGGTCTTACCCGTTCCGCGCGAGCCGCAGAAGAGATATGCGTGAGATACCTTGTCGTTTGCGACCTCGTATTTGAGAATATCGGTTATTCTGTCCTGTCCGCACACGTCGTCAAAATCAGTAGGACGCCACTTGCGGTACAAAGCCTTATAATCTGCCACGTATATTCCTCCCCTCAACCGACAGAGTCGGCAAAAATAAAAGGCGCGAGCGCCCCGGAAATGCTTAATAATTCGATGCGTCGGATAGAACCATACACCCCTCCTTCGAAATACCCTTACACACGTTAACCGTCCTGTCTGCTCCGGGCAGGCACCCCTGCGGCACACCCGATAAACCGCTTAATGCTGCTTGGTTCCCCACCTGACATGGTTCACGGCCTCGCGTTGCGCAAGACCCACCCTTCATCACAGACGCAGACGGCGCAGGCTGCACAAGAATAGCCCTTGGGAGAGGAATGAACCCCTGCTATAGCGGATTTCAGGTACAAGGCACCGCTACTTCCCCGGCTGGTATGGCTCCATCCGACGCATCGAATTTTATTAAATTAAATATTAAGCTTTACTATTATAACAAAAAAAATATAAAAAAGCAATACTTTTAAAAGATTTTTTACTTTTAAATAATCGACGGCATTTTACACCACAAGACCGCCGTTTACGTTAAGCACCGCGCCGGTTATAAACGCGGCATCCTCACCCGCAAGGAAGAGCGCGGCGGCGGCAACCTCTCGGGGCGTGCCGATACGCATAAGGGGCGTTTCCTCCTTCAGTGCTGCCATATCCTCATCGGAGAGCGCGGCATTCATATCGGTATCGATTACACCGGGGGCGATGCAATTTACGGTAATTCTGGACGGGCCGACCTCCTTGGCGAGCGCCTTGGTCATTCCTATTATAGCAGCCTTGGTTGCGGAGTAATGAACCTCGCAGGACGAGCCTACCTCGCCCCACATGGATGAGATGTTTATTATTCTGCCCGAGTGGTTACGGATCATTGACGGAAGGACGAGCTTTGAGTAGAGGAACGCGCCGTCAACATTGGTGGCGAAGGATGCTCGCCAATCCTCGATGGTAAGATCTGTAAACAGAGAAAACGATGAAACTGCCGCATTATTTATAAGGATATTCACGTTTCCAAGATTTTCTTCAACTGTTTTTACAGCTCTTTCGACATCCTCGGGATTAGCGGAATCTGCCGCTATTGCGAGAGCGCCGGTACGAGCCGCAAGCTCCTCGGCGGCTGCTCGTGAGGATCTGTAAGTAAAGGCAACGCGGTAGCCTTTCTCGGCAAAAAGCTCAACCATTGCGCGACCTATGCCGCGAGAGCCACCCGTTATCAAAGCAACTTTCATTTTGTTTGCACCCTTTTAAACATTTATTACGTTTATATTATATACCCTATCGGCAGGATTGTCAAGCACAGATGCCGATTGTCAAGAAAGGACCTTCAGATGATACTTGTTATAGACGAAAGCAAAAAGGCGGCGGAGAATCTTGCCGGCGCGCTCTCATATATGGGATTTTTGTCGATTGGCGTTACGCCGAGTGATGCGGTCAATGAAATATCCGAGCTTTACCGCGCGGTTATAGTTACCTCGCTTTCACGCATCACATCCCCAAAAGAGCTTGTCTGCCGATTACGCGAAAGGTCGGCAGCACCGATATTTTCCATCACGGATAAGCCCGGAGGTGATATGGCGGAAATATTTGATGCAGAGATCAAGCGCGGCGCTTACGCCGCCGTCATTGCGGAAGAGGTGATAGAATTTTGCGATGCGCACGAGTTGGTAATTCCGGGACATTACACCGCGCTCGGCATTGATGCCTCGGCAGATCTTGATGGAGCTACTTATTTTTGGGAGCCGCTTCCCTTTACAAAAACCGAGTGTATGATACTGCGCTATCTTATACGCGCGTATCCCACGCCGGTAAGCGCCGAGAAGATACTCAAATACGCCTATCGCCCCTCGCGCAGACCCGATGCCGCAAATATCCGCACGCATATATCGATAATGAACAAAAAGTTCAGAAGTGTTACGGGAAGATCGCTGATCAATGCCGAATTCGGTGAGGGTTACTACATATCCGCAAGAGCGGAAGCATTAACAGTATAAGGACAAGACCTTCGTGCATACAATGCCACGGAGGTTTTTTCTTATGTTTGATATTTCAAAGCTGTTGTTCAAATTTATTTCCCTGATCCTCGGACTTGACGTGACCGAGAATTTCCCTCCTCCGTTATCCGCAAAGGATGAGGCGGAGTATTTTCGCCGTATGCGCGAGGGTGACAAGGAGGCGCGCGCGGTAATAATCGAGCATAATCTGCGCCTTGTGTCGCATATTATCAGAAAATACTACGCATCTTACGGTGCGCAGGACGAACTGCTATCCATCGGAAGCTTAGGACTTATAAAGGCGGTGGACTCGTTTAAGAGCGAGCTTGGCACAAGGTTTGCAACCTATGGAGCGAAGTGTGTACAGAATGAAATTCTTATGTATTTCCGATCAAAGAAAAAGGAATCGCACGAGGTATCGGTAAACGAAACGATAGACATTGACAAGGACGGCAATCCCTTGACGTACCTTGATATTATGAGCGTGCCCGACACTATGGCTGAGGATATAGAAATGAAAGGACATATAGAAAGAGTGCGCGCGCTCGTTGATGAAAAGCTGGAAGGACGGGAGCGAGAGATAATCGTGTTGCGCTATGGGCTTTGCGGATATCAGCCGCGCACGCAAAGGGAGGTCGCAAAATACCTCGGTATATCCCGCTCTTACGTATCGAGAATAGAAAAGCGCGCGCTTGAGAGACTGAAGGAATCGTTCGGCGCGAACGTGCCGAGCTTTGACGATTGAAAAATTTTCCATACATACGCTATCATAAAATCCGCAAACTAACTTCGGAGAAATCCGCAAAATACAAACCGAGGTTTAACTAAAATGATGATAGCAAACAAAATCGCGTTGGCGCTTTCGATCGTAGGCTCGCTTAACTGGGGTCTGGTCGGACTTTTCGGATTTGATCTTGTTGCATTTATCACGGGCGGCTTTACCGTGCTGGCGAGGATCATATACATTCTCGTTGCGGTGGCAGGCATCTGGTGCATATCGATGCTCTTCCGCGGTAACGACGAGATAGCCGAGAGCAACGCATAAAAAGAAAAACGCTTTTTCATTACGAAAAAGCGTTTTTTGATTTTTGTTTTTTAGAACATCTGCACGAGGAAGAATCTGGCGGTAAACAGAGCCGCGATAACGGTTACCACGATATCCTTCTTGGTAAACTTGCCGGTTACGAGGGTGATAAGGGTGTATGCGATAGCGCCGACCGCAATACCGTTGGATATGGAGTAAGTAAGAGGCATCATTATGAGGGCGAAGAATGCGGGTACGGCGGATGTAATATCCGACATATCAACCTTTGCAAAGCCCTTAAGCATAAGAACGCCTACGTAAACGAGTGCAGGTGTGGTAGCGCACGCGGGAACGATAGCCGCTACGGGTGTAAGGAAGAGGCAGAGGAAGAAGCAAGCCGCGGTCACAAGAGAGGTAAGACCGGTTCTGCCGCCTGCCGCAACACCGGATGCGGACTCGACGAAGGTGGTACAGGTAGAAGTACCGAGAAGCGAGCCGGAAAGAGTTGCAATAGAGTCGCAAGCCATAGACTTGTCTATTTCGAGGGGGTCGCCGTTTTCGTCAAGCATATCAGCCTGCGAAGCTGTACCGTAAAGAGTGCCGATTGTATCGAACATATCGACCAAGCAGAATGTAATTGTCAAAACGATAGCATTGATAATTGCAGATGCGCCGCCCTTAAATACGCCAAATCCCTTGAAAGCGCCAAAGAGACCGTACTGACCGAAATCTA
>JAZNGE010000041.1:0-34118 GCA_045576315.1 Eubacteriales bacterium
GGATGAAAAAGGAAAAAATACTTCCTCCGAACCGAATACATGGGGTTCCATTTTCTCCAAGGGGGATGACCTTGCGGATTTCGCAGAATTCGCTACCCGTGCACAAACACTTCTGCGTGGTGGGGAACATCTGAGCGAAGCGGCAATTCTGTATCCGATTCACTCGCTTCATTCCACTGCTTATCTGTACCAATCCGATGTTGATGTCGGATTTGAATATCCCTCTACACCGGATAATGCAGATTACATGGAACTCATGAACAATTTCCTGAATTATGTTGGAGTGGATACCACGTTCCTGCACCCGAATACGCTTACAACCTGCGCTTTTGCGGATAACGGAACTTTGTATATCAAGAATCCTCATAACGATGTACGGCAGAAATATAAGAATCGCGCTTATTCTTATGCTTTTAAAAACCAAGGGAATAAATGACGTGCGCGGCGGCGGTCGTGAAATCAGAGGAGTGGTGTGCCAAAATCCCCATTGCATCAGCCGCACCGAGCGCGGCATCAAGAAGCTCTTTAAAGGAACGACCTGCATTTACTGCGACCAGACCGCAACCTCTATTGTCACGATATAACATTTGAAAATTAGGTAACATTTTTGCTACACCAGCAAGGAGAAGTCTTATGAATTACTATTTGCCGCCAATAGGAAAAGACGCGGTAGATCTACTTCATTTTCCAACCAAGCATCAAGCCTTTATTTTCAGAGCATATGAATACGTGCCTGTAGAAAAAATAGCAAATATTTTACGCACCGATGCCACCACCGTCAAAAAGGCTGCAAAAGAAATGGGGCTTCCCGATTATAACCCCGGGGATCTGTGGCTAAAAAGAGGATATCTAACAATAATTCGCAGAATGTGGCATATTTTGCCGTATGAACAACTGTTAGAGCTTCTTGATATGGACGAAGATACACTTGCGCGTACTATGCGCGATGATGATTTTTTAGATGTCAAGCTATCTGATAAGCCTAAATGCGAAAAGGTTGAGTGGCGTGAGCTTACCGAGGATGAGCAAGAAAGAACACGTGAAATAAAAGAAGTGATGGACGGGCTTGATTTTTCAGGCGAGCCCCCATTTTCGTTCAGATATGACGTTCCCAAGCTTGAGTTTGAAGGAGCGGAGTGCTTTTCCACTCGAATGATCTATGCTTTTTCCGGGTTATATCAGAACGCGTTTGATGTGGACAGCGAGGAGTTTTTACCCGATAATCAACTTGAAGCGTACAGAAATCTCGGCATTAACGGCATTTGGACACAGGGGGTACTCTCGCGATTGGCACCGTATCCATTTGATGCGACAATTTCAGATGGATACGAAAAGCGCATAGAACGAATGCGCGCCATGACAGAGCGCCTTGCACGCTACGGCATTAAGCTGTATCTGTACCTTAACGAGCCGCGCTCGTTGCCGCTTAAATTCTTTGAAAAATATCCCAAATTGCGAGGACACGTAAGAGGGGATGAGGCATGTCTTTGCGTTTCAACAACGCAAGTGCGCGATTATCTTAAAAATGCAGTCGAAAGTATATGTCGGGCTGTTCCTCTAATAGGCGGTTTTTTCACCATAACAAGATCGGAAAACCTGACCAATTGCTACTCCCATTCAGGCTCGCAAAAAGACCCCTGTACTTGCCCAAGATGTAAGGACAAGGCCGTCGGAGAGGTTATTTCCCAAACTATAAAATGTTTCCTGGACGGAGCACGTCGCGTAAGCAACGATATAAAGGTGTTTGCGTGGAGTTGGGGATGGAATGAACATAACGAAGCAATTATAAAGAGCCTTCCGAAAGAAATTATACTTCTATCACAGAGTGAGCTTTATATGCCGTTTGAAATAGGCGGAGTCAAAGGTAACGTTATCGACTATTCTATGAGCATAATCGGTCCCGGAGAGCGCGCACTCAAGGAATGGGAGCTTGCAAAAAAATGCGGTCTGCAAACAGGCGCAAAGGTGCAGTTTGGCACTACATGGGAGGCATCGACCGTCCCCGTAATTCCGGTATCCCCGTCCGTTGAGATGCATATACAGGGTTTGCGCAATGAGGGCGTCCGCCATTTGTTGCTTAGTTGGACGCTTGGCGGATATCCCTCTAGCAACATTGCATCTGCCGCAAAATATTTTTATGAAAAATGCAGCAATCATGGCACGGACACTGCCTTGTATGAGGCAGAAAAGCAGTTCGCATCCGCATTCAAAGAATTCCCTTTCCATATTAAAGTTTTATATCGCGGTCCTCAAAACGCCGGACCCTCCAATCTTCTTTTTGAAAAGCCAACGGGATATAACGCAACAATGACAGGATTTGCATACGACGATTTGGATAGTTGGCGCGGTGTATATCCTTTGGATGTTTTTGAGTCACAGTTTAAAAAGCTTTGTGAAGCCTGGGAGATAGGGCTCGGTATGATTCCCGAAGCCGACGAAAGCGAAACAGCAATCATGGCAAGGGCAACATACTGTCTGTTTAAGTCGTCATTGAATCAAATTCGTTTTATACGCGCAAGAAACGACGGAAGATTTGCCGATGCTGCTAAAGAAGCTGAAAACGAGCTTATCGTTGCCAAAAATATGTTAAGACTAATGAACAAAAACGCTGCCATCGGATACGAAGCCGCAAATCACTATTATTTTTCAAAAGGACAAATATCGGAAAAGATAATAAACTGCAATTATGTAATAGCGGCTTTTCGCAACAATGGCACGGCTGACAAACCGATCTAAAACGCACTTGTGCATAGCCAACAACATTTTTGGTTTACCATAAAATGAAACACCCCCGGTTGTACCGGGGGTTTTCTTTCTTATAGTGCCGGATCAGTTGTACATTCCATTTTTGGACATATACTGATAGATCTGCTCGCCGTGGTTCTGCTCTTCCTTCTGAATGTGGTTGAGTGTATCGCGAAGCACAGGGCTTGAAAACTCAAAGATGGAGATGTCGTATACCGAGGAAACGTGCTTTTCCATCGCCAAGGCGTCCTTGCAAAGAAAGGCGTCGCTTGATTTTTTGTCGGGAGGGCAGGTAGAGGGGGTGCATTGAATGGATGCGGATACCGCGGTGGGCGGGGGTGCTTGCATCTTTACCTCCTCGCCGCCGAGTATGCGGTTGATGGTGGAAAGGTGGTTTTCTTCGGTGGTTTTGATCTGATTGAAAAGGGTCTTAAGCTCGGGGTCACAGGCACGCTCGGAGTACATTGAATACTTCTCGATGCAAAGCTGCTCCTGCGATTTAAGATCGGTAAGAAGCGAGTTCTCTTTTTGTGTAAGTGTCATTTGCGTATTTCCTTTCTTTCTGCGTTTTTGTATAGGTATTGTTTACATTTGCGGCAATTTTATTCAATATTGTAAAAATTTATTTTTTCACACGGGGTGGCACTAATCTGTGTTTTGGGGCAGAATTGCGACTGAAAATTGTTAATTTTGCGGTTTTGGTATTTATTTTTCGCGCATTATATGATATAATTATATAATACTAATAATGCGCGCACATCGGCGCGCCCACAGCGAAAGGCAAAAACAAAATGGCAAAATGCAACGTAAACTGCAAGGACAAGGACCCCGCAAGGCTCAACAAAGTCGGCGGTCAGGCTGTCCTCGAAGGAGTTATGATGAAGGCCGGCAGCCGCACGGTAACCACCTGCCGCAAGGACAACGGCTCGCTCGTAGTCACTGACTCCGAATTTCACTCTGTAAGAAAGAAGCACAAGCTTCTCAATATACCCATTCTCCGCGGAGTAGTAAATATGGTCGAGATGCTTATGTTAAGCTATAAGACTCTCGGTGCATCGGCTGATGCGCTCGACCTTGACGACGGCAAGAAAAAGGAAGAGGGCAAAGAAAGTGCGACCGTCACTGTTATTATGATCATCTCGATGATCCTCGGTGTAGCGCTTTCCATCGGACTTTTCATAGTGTTGCCGAACCTCATATCCGGTCTTGTAAAATACCTCTCGAACGATACCGTATCTCCCACCTGGCTCGCAGTTATAGAGGGTGTATCAAAGGTTCTCATATTCCTTTCATACCTCTTTCTTGTCGGACTTATTCCCGACATTAAGCGCACCTTTATGTATCACGGAGCCGAGCATAAATCCATCGCCTGCTTTGAGTCGGGCGCGGAGCTTACCCCCGCAAACGCAAAGAATTACACACGCTTTCACCCCCGTTGCGGCACGAGCTTTATGTTCGTTATGATCCTGCTCGGTATCGCGGTGGGAATGATCGTAAATAACGTATTCCCCGATCTTGCGAGAATATATCTCATACTTATCCGCATTGGCATACTTCCCCTCGTCGTCGGTCTTGGCTACGAGTTTATAATGTTTGCGGGCAAGCACGACAACGTATTTACCCGCGCACTCTCCGCGCCCGGTCTTTGGGTGCAGAGATTGACCACGAAAGAGCCCGCCGAGGATATGCTTGAGGTTGCTATAATCTCGATCAAGTGCGCCCTGCGCGACGAGTTCCCCGAATTCCGCGAGTTCTATGAAAATCGCGAGTGGGAGCCCGTGCCCGAGGTAGAAGAAACCGTCAGCGAGAGCGAGGAGAGTACCGAAGAGGAAGCACCCGTCAAAGACGGCGAGAGTGTCGAGCCGACCGCTACCGTAGAGGAAAACGAAGGCAATGAAGCTCTCTGAAGCGACAAGGCTGCTCCGTGAAGCAGGCATAGACGATGCAAGAGCGGAAGCGAGAATTCTGTTTTCGGAATTCGGCGGCTTTTCGCTTGCCGATATGATAGGCGCGGACGTCGAGTCCGATCTTCCAAAGCTAGTTGAAGCACTCGAGCGCAGAGCAAAGCGCGAGCCGCTGCAATACATTGTCGGAAGGGTCGACTTTTACCGCGAAAGCTACAAGGTGTCGCCCGACTGCCTTATTCCCCGTCAGGACACCGAGGTGCTGGTGGATCTCGCCGTCAAAATGATACCCGAGGGCGAGAGGTTTATCGACCTTTGCACCGGAAGCGGATGTATCGCGATATCCACGCTTAAAAACACGAAAGACACGACCGCCGTTGCGGTAGATCTATCGCGCGGCGCGCTCAATATAGCACGCGAGAACGCAGAGCAAAACGGCGTGTCCGACAGGCTCACCCTTATCGAATGTGACGCGCTCAAATCACGCATTGACGGCGAGTTTTTTGCCGTGCTTTCAAATCCGCCGTACGTAACGAAGGACGCCTACGGCTCGCTCGAGCCCGAATTGTATTTCGAGCCGAAGATGGCTCTTGTCGGCAGTGACGAGGACGGCGCGGGCTTTTACCGCAGGATAGCCGAGCTGTACTGCCCTGCCATCAAGGACGGCGGCTTTATCGCGTTCGAGATAGGATTTGACCAGGCGCAAGCATTGAACAAGACAGCCGAAAAGCTCGGTATGACTTGTGAGATAATCAAGGACCTCTCGGGCCTTGACAGAGTCGCGCTGCTTAAGAAATAAACACAAAATCACCCCTCCGCATACGATGTGGTGAGGTGATTTCAATGAAAAAATCGGTAGCCCTCATTTTCGGGGGCGAAGGCTGCGAGAGAGAAATTTCAGTTCGCAGCGCAAGAAACATTTACGAAATGATAGACAGGGAGAAATACTCCGTGCTCCCTATCTACATATCCGAAAGCGGAGATTGGTACGCGCAGCGCGAGATGCCTTCGGGTGAGATGTCGTATGACATTCCGACCTTTCCCGTACGCATCGGCGGCAAAAGTGGTTTTCTCGTAAAGGGACACGTCGGCACTGTGTCGGTAGCCCTGCCGATACTGCACGGCGAATACGGCGAGGACGGCGTGATACAGGGCGCACTCGAGGCGGCGCACATACGTTATATCGGCTGTGACGTCATTTCGGGCGCTGTCGCATCAGACAAGGCGTACACAAAATCGGTTGCCGAGTCGCTTGGAATTCCCACGGCAAAGTGGGTGTCATCGGACGGCTTATCGCGTGAGGAAATCAAGAAGCTTGCCGAAGAAAAATTCGGTTATCCGATGTTTATAAAGCCGACAAGACGGGGCAGCTCGATAGGAGCATCGCGAGTAGATGCCGAAGAGGATTTTTATCCCGCTTACGATGCGGCGGCACACCACGGCAGAGTTATCGTCGAGGAATATATCGCCGTAAGCCACGAGGTCGAGTGCGGATTTTTCTCACTTAGCGGCAAAACGCACGTCCACCCCGGCGGCACTATCGACACACACGGCGCGTTTTACGATTTTGACACCAAATATACCGCCACAGACGGCGTAAAAACTTCACACGGAGCGGCACTAACGCCCGAAAGAGCCAAAATTGCCGATATGGCAAGGCGGCTTGCCGCGGCACTCGATATGCGCCACGTCGGCAGGATCGATTTTCTCGTCGGCGAGGGCGGAGAGATCTATTTTAACGAAATCAACACCATCCCCGGTATGACAAAAACAAGCCTTTTTCCCCTCATTACCGAGGATATGGGATTTGAAAAGGGCGAGTTTATCAACCGCCTTATAGAAGAGGTCGCAGAGTGATAGGCGTATGCGACAGCGGCGAGGGCGGCAGAGTTGCCGTCGAGGAATTGCGAGCTATCGCACCGATGGCGGATATATGCTTCTTTGCCGACAGGCAAAACGCGCCCTACGGCACAAAATCCCCGCACGAGCTTATCGCGCTTTTGCGCGCGGACATCAGACGGGTGCGCGAGGCGGGCGCTGACGAGGTGCTGATAGCCTGCTGCACGGCAAGCACGGTCTTTGACCGACTTATGCCCGAGGAGAAAGTCGGGGTGTACCCGATAATCACACCGACGGCAAAAGCGGCAGTCGAGCGCTCGAAAAGCGGCCACATAGGAGTTTTGGCTACCGAGGCGACGGTCTTATCACGCGCATTCACCCGTGAGATACTTCGTATAGAGCCTAGGGCGTACGTAACCGAGCTTGCGGCACAGCGCTTTGTCAGCTACGTTGAGTGCGGCAGGATCGACCGCGGCGACGTTCAACGGACGGTTGAAAAAATAAAAAGCAAAGACATAGACACCCTGATACTCGGATGTACTCACTTCCCTCGCCTTTCGGGAATTATATCCGAATATGCGGACAATATAACAATAATAAGCTCTGCCAAGGAGGGCGCGCGGCTGATCGCTCGGTCGGCAAATCTTTGGGGAAGCGGAGCAACTATATATCTTTAGAAAGAGGACGTAAAAATGGCAAATTACAGAAGAGGACGCATCAACGACGCCGTGGCGCAGGAGCTTGCGATAGCCATCGGAGAGGTCAGAGAGCCGAAGGTAGTAAACAACTTTATAAGCATAACGCGTGCCGAGGTCGCACCCGACCTTAAATACGCGACTGTATATTTCTCCTGTATAGGAGATTCCAAGGAGGCGGCGGAGGGACTCAAAAAATGCACCGGCATGCTCCGCCACCACCTTGCAGTAACACTCAATCTCCGCATCACGCCCGAGCTTAATTTCGTCAAGGACGGATCGATCGAGCACGGTGCAAAGATAGCAAAGCTGCTTGATGAAGTAATGCCCAAGGAGAAAAAGGAAGATGAAGAAGATAACTAAAGCTATTATCCCCGCGGCGGGTCTTGGCACGAGAATGCTCCCAATATCTCACGCAGTTCCGAAAGAGATGCTGCCGATAGTCGATCTGCCCGCGGTATACTACCTTGTTGAAGAGGCGGTAAAGAGCGGAATCACCGACATTCTCATCATCACCAATCGTGACAAGGATGCTATGGAGGATTTCTTCGATCTTTCCATAGAATACGGCAACGCCCTCACCCTTAAAGGCAAGACCGAGGAAGCAAAGCGCCTTTACGATATTGCGAATATGGCAAACGTGTACTTCCTTCGTCAGAAGGAAACGAAGGGTCTTGGTCACGCGGTCGGCCGCGCGCGCTCTTTCGTTGGGGACGAGCCCTTCGTGGTGCTTTACGGCGACGATATAATCTTCTCCGAAACTCCCGTTTGCAAACAGTTGTGCGACGTATATGAAAAGTACGGCAAGTCGGTAGTCGGCGTTAAGCCGGTACCCTACGAGGACATCAGAAAATACTGCTCGCTCAAGGTAGATAAAATAGACGGCGAGAAGAACGTTACCTACTGCACCGATATGATCGAAAAGCCGAAGCCCGGAGAGGAGTTTTCCAACCTTTCGATTCTCGGCAGAGTGCTTCTTACCCCCGACATTTTCGACGTTATCGATGCGCTACAGCCGGGTGCGGGCGGCGAATATCAGCTTACCGACGCTATGGCAAAGCAGGCAAGAGAGTCTGGCGTGTACGCGCTTGAATTCGAGGGCGAGAGATTTGATATGGGCTCAAAGCTCGGCTTTCTCAAAGCTAATCTCACTCGCGGACTTATCCATCCCGAAACGGCTGACGGACTGCGCGAATTTATCAAAGAGATAGCAAAGGACCTCTGATATGGAGATCAGAAGATCAGTACCTGCCGATGCACCCGAGATCGCCTTGGCGGAAGAGCTTATATTCTCTGATGCGTGGAGCGAGAGATCCATCACCGATCTTATCAGCACCGAGGGTGCTATGTGCTACACCGCACGCGAGGGCGACAGGGTCATCGCATACATTCTCGGCCGTGTGATAGCGCCCGAGGGAGAGATATACCGCATAGCCACCCTGCCGGCATACCGCAAGCGCGGAATTGCCTACCGATTGCTCGACTATGCTTACAAAACCGAGAAGGGACACGGCCTTGAGGTACTGTTTTTAGAGGTACGTACCCAAAATACAGCAGCCAGAGCGCTCTACCGCGCTTACGGCTTTGAAGAGGTCGGAGTGCGCAAAAACTACTACAAGGACCCGGTGGACGACGCCATTATTATGCTTAAAGCGCATCCGGACGATTTAAAAAACTGACAAAACAAAACGGAATTTTAAAAGAATGAACATACTTGCATTTGAAAGCTCCTGCGACGAAACGAGCGCATCGGTCACACAAAGAATCGGTGAGGAGTTTATTGTAAAATCGAATATTATCGCCTCGCAGATCGAAACTCACCGTCTTTATGGCGGAGTAGTGCCGGAGATTGCAAGCAGAGCGCATATTGAAGCAATATCGCGCATAACCTACGAGGCGCTTGACGTTGCGGGCGTCACGCTCGACGATATAGATGCGATAGCCGTGACCGCAAATCCCGGTCTTATCGGCGCGCTTCTTGTCGGAGTTAACTTTGCAAAGGCGCTTGCCGTATCGAGAAATATACCGCTTATAGCGGTGGATCACATAAAGGGACACATCGCGGCGTGCTATCTGATGAAGGACAAGCCGAAGCCCCCCTTTATCGCCCTTGCGGCATCGGGTGGTCACACCTCAATATACCTTGTAAAAAGTTACACGGGTATAGAGGTAATAGGCTCAACACGCGACGATGCGATCGGCGAGTCGTTTGACAAGATAGGCAGGATCATCGGCATTCCCTACCCTGCCGGACGCGGATTTGACGAGTTGTCACGCGAGGGATTTATAAGAGCTACGGGCAAGGAAGACGGATTTTTTGCCGCTTATAAAAAGAGCGCCGCATATAAGGATACGAGCATGACCCTGCCCTCACCCGCGATACCCGACGGATCGCTTGATCTGTCATTCTCAGGTCTTAAAACTGCGGCAATAAACCTCTTACACCGCTACGAGCAAAAGGGCGAGGAGATAGATCGCGCGCTCTTTGCGGCAAGATACACCTATGAGGCTGTTGAGGCGGTGGCAAAGAAGATAGATATGGCACTTGAACGTTACCCCGACTGCGACCTGGCAATATCGGGCGGCGTTGCCGCAAACTCGCATCTGCGTGCGCGTCTTTGTGAGGTAGCAAGCAAAAAAGGTCGCAAATTCTTCGTGCCCGACTTCTCTCTTTGCGGTGACAATGCCGCTATGATAGCCGCGGCGGGATATTATGAATACGAGCAGGGCAACCTTGCCGACTCATCCCTCAACGCGAGCGCAGAGGATGCAATTTAACAAAAAAACAACGTAAGGTAGTACATAAATGGAAAGCATAGACAAGATTGGCGGCACTTTTGAAAAAAGGCAGCTGAACGAAAAGAGCGAGGTCTCCTCGGCGGTAATAAAAAGACTGCCGAGATACCACAGATACCTCGGTGAGCTTATGCGTGAGGGCACGTTCAGAATATCCTCAGCACAGCTCTCCAAGCTGATGAACGTTACGGCATCGCAGATAAGACAGGACCTTAACTGCTTTGGCGGCTTTGGTCAGCAGGGCTACGGCTACAACGTAAAATATCTCTACTCAAAGATCAGTGAGCTGCTCGGTGTAAACGAGGGCTTCCGCGCCGTTATCGTAGGCGCGGGCAACCTTGGCCGTGCGCTTGCCGCAACGCATATGTTCGACAGACGCGGAGTTAAGCGAGTCGCAATGTTCGACGTAGACCCCGAGGTAGTCGGCACGAAAATATGTGGTGTGCCCGTGTATCACGTAGACGAGCTTTATGATTTTTGCGTGAGAGAAAACGTATCAATAGGCGTGCTTTCCGTGCCCAAGGCGGCGGCGCGCGAGGTTTCCGAAACGATGATCAAGGCCGGCGTCAAGGGCCTTTGGAATTTTGCAAATATGGAGCTTGAATTCAAGGACGAGGATGTGGTTATAGAAAACATACATCTCGGTGATTCGCTTATGAGGCTCTGCTACGAAATAAAAACGAAGGGTGAGAGTCAGGAATGATAGATTACAAATTCAACGCTGCGGCTCTTACCGCATCCGAGGCCTTTACCGAGGCATCGCGCGAGGAATTGCGCGTATTGCTGGCTCTTATCGCAAGCGGCGGACGAGCCGAGAGCGAAGGTGAGCTTGCAAAGGCTGCCGGTGTATCGCGCGGTCGCGCTTCGTCCTCTCTTGTGTTTTGGGAGGAGTCGGGCATTATAACCGAGCGAGATGGCATACCGACCATAACAGAGGAGTTTGAAGAGCGCGTTCAGCTTGGAAAACTTGACACGGGTACGGCTATAAGTGCGGCAAAGAGCGTGCGCGACAACGAGCTTGCGGCACTCATTGCCGAGTGTGCAAGGCTTATGGACAGGCCGGCTTTAAACACCGAGGAGATCAAGACCATCAACGCGCTTTACACCCAGTTTAAGCTTGACGAGGAATATATAATAACCCTCGCGGCATACATAAACGATAAAGGAAAGCTTACCGCCGCTCGCCTTGGCACAGAAGCGGAAAAGCTTGTAAAGCGCGGCATAGACACGGCTGAGGGGCTGATGGCTTACATAGAGGAAAAGGCAAACGAATCGACTGACGAGTGGGAGTTCAGACACCTGCTCGGCATATACAACCGCACCCTTACGAAGAGCGAGCAGGAATACGTCAAAAAATGGTATGGCGAATTCGGATACGGTGAAGATATAATCGGCGAGGCGTATGACATTACCGTACGCAACACCTCAAAGCTCTCTCTGCCCTATATGGACACGCTTCTCACCTCGTGGCACGAGAGCGGATGCAAAACGCTTGATGAGTGCCGCGCGGCAATAGAAAAAGATAAAGCGGCGCGCGCTGTCGAAGAAAAGCAGAAGACACCGCCGAAAATGCCCAGAACACCAAAAAACGCACCGCGTTACGGAAATTTTGATCCCCTCGAGGCATTCGAGGCGGCACTCAAGCGCAGCTACGGCGATGAAAAGAATGACGATTAGAGGATAAAGATATGTACGGCTACGACAACTATCAAAAGGTAAAGGAACAACTCAAAAAAAGACGTGAAAACGCTATACGCGAGGCAGAGGCAAGAGATGC
This sequence comes from Eubacteriales bacterium, assembly GCA_045576315.1. Classification (GTDB taxonomy): domain Bacteria; phylum Bacillota; class Clostridia; order Oscillospirales; family CAG-272; genus UBA1740. The sequence goes on from JAZNGE010000041.1 coordinate 11,757, forward strand.
CGACTTGCGTATTGAGTCACAGGAGATAAGAGAGATCGACCGTGAGCTTACCGGCACGGGTCTGCTTCTTTTCAAGACTGCCTGCTCCGGCGGCGATCTTACCGCGATAAAGGAGCGCAACGCAGCTCTGATCAAGAGAAGACGTGAGGTGCTCGTAGAGCTGGGATACCCCGAAAATTACTCCGAGATACAGTACTCCTGCCCCGAATGCTGTGACACGGGTTACGTCGGACAGAAGATCTGCTCCTGCTTCCGTGAGGCTCTCATCAAGGAAAACATCCGCTCATCCGGCATCGGAAATCTTATCGAAAAGCAATCGTTTGAGAACTTCGATCTTTCGATATACGAGGATGAGGCAATAAGAAAAGAGATGGCGCACAACCTTAAGGAAGCAAAAAAATACGCAACCGAATTTACAAGAGATGCAAAAAATCTGCTCCTTATAGGCACGACCGGCACGGGCAAAACTCACCTTACCACAGCTATTGCAAAGACGGTTATCGAGAACGGCTTTGAGGTCATTTACGACTCCGCGCAGAACGTGGTTGCGGCATTTGAGTACGACCGCTTTAAGAGTGGATACGGACAGTACGAGGCACGCGGCGAGAAGTACCTTGAGTGCGAGCTTTTGATCCTTGACGATCTTGGAACGGAATTCTCAAATCAGTTTACAGTTTCTTGCATTTACAACCTACTTAACACAAGACTCAACAAGGGTCTGCCGACCGTTATTTCCACCAACCTCGGTGCAGGCGAGCTTCTCTCTCGCTACGAGGACAGAATTTACTCGCGAATACTCGGTCAGGACACCGTTGTTCTCCGTTTTCTCGGCAAGGACAACAGACTTTCAAGATGATGAAAAAGAGCCTTACAGCGCACAGTTTAAAGACGCGCTGCAAGGCTCTTTTTAAATTTTATCTCTTTCCCATTCGTCTGACGGGGGCGGTGAGGGGTGCGCCCTTTTCGTAGCGTTTAAGAAGCTCCGTTATCTCGTCAGCCGACTCCGAGGAGAATATAAAATGCTCCCACGAAAGTCCCGCGCGGCGAAGCTCATCGCGCTTGTCACCCATATAGGTAACAGTCGAGTTGAATATCAGGGTGCGATGCTCCCACTCTCGCATCATCAGGAAGCGAGCGCCGGTACGGTCGGTGAGTGTGACCGAGTTTTTGGCGCATTTTTCGCAATCGGCGACGTCGCTGATAAAGCAACGCTCGGTTATCATAAGCGGAATTCGTCCGCACGTTATAACTCCGCCGCCAATATCCCGCGCCATCGGCAAGGTCAGCTCGGCAGAGAGGATCACGTCCTCAACCGAAAGATCGCGATACTGCAAAAGTGAAAGAGAGTTTGTGACGTTAAGTCTGAAATCTCCGACGGGTATAAGCCCCGCATCGCGCACCGGCTGTATGTGTCCGATGTTGCCGACAAGGGCGTACTTCACACCGCGGCGCGCGGCATCCGCAAGCATCGGGCGAATCCTTTCCCACTCGGTGTCAAATACGATCGGCGGCAGATATACACCGTTTGGCATAACGTCCGCCTCGTCAAGCTTTGCAAGCGGCACGAACGCAATATCAAACGAGGAGAGAAGCTGCGGACTTCTCTTTGCAACTAAAGAATAGCTGCGCACGTCAAAAAAGACGGCGCTTTTTCTCTTTTTAGGGGGTATATTAGCCGCGTTTTCGTTACACGGGGTGGTATTATCGGGCATTTTGCGCTCGCAAGACTGAAATGCCTCGGCGGCATCGCGGCGAAGCGCGTTTATGGCAGAGGGTGCAAGATTTATGCCGTCGTCAAGCACAAGATCTATATCCTCGGCGGCAAGCGAAAGATAGGTGTTGCCCATCTTTGAGAGCCTTGCCCTTACCCCCTCTTTATCAAGCGGTGCGTTTATGGCATGGACCGGCGAAGCACCCGTGACGGTAACTGACCTTTTATCGTTGTAAAGTGTCATTACCGCCGCCTCGCCAAGCTTCAAGCTTACGTTTGCTTTAACACCTACTCTTATCGGCTCAAAGGTGCGCTCGGCAATTTCGCGCGTGTTTTCCTTATCGCGCTCGGAGCGCACACCTGTCATTCCGTCCTTGGTCTTACCAACGAGATAGCCGTCGGTAAAGCCGCCGCGCGAGAACACCTTTGCAAGTCTGTCCTTTTCGGCAGCCGTCGCATTTCTGTGTCCGTCAAGAAGCGTGCGGTATATCGAGGTGACGGTGTAAACGTATTCGGGCGATTTCATTCTTCCCTCGATTTTGAGAGAGGCGACACCCGACTCTATAAGCTCGCTTACGTGATCGGCAAGCGAAAGGTCGCGCAAGGAAAGAACGGCACGGCCGTTATTATAAGGCAAGCGACAAGGCTGTGCGCACTCGCCGCGGTTGCCGCTTCGGCCGCCGACCATAGAGGACATAAGGCACTGACCCGAGTGGCATACGCAAAGCGCACCGTGCAAGAAGACCTCGACCTCGGTGGGTGAGTTCTTTACCATTCTCTTTATGTTTTCAAGTGAAAGCTCACGCGCAGGTACAACGCGCGTACAACCGAGCCTTGCCGCCGCTATTGCGCCGTCGGTAGAATGGACGGACATCTGGGTGGAGGCGTGTATTTCAAGCTCCGGCACGGCACGCTTGATAGCGCGTATTGCGCCAAGATCGGCGGTTATTATCGCATCAACGCCTATGCGCCAAAGCTCACGCGCATACTCGACAAGGTCGGTCATTTCCCTGTCGAAGACGAGGGTGTTTACCGTGACGTAAAGCTTTACACCGTGCAGGTGGCAATACCTTGTGGCGTCCTCAAGCTCGGGTATATCAAAATTCTTGGCAAATGCGCGTGCGCCAAAGCTCTTACCGCCAACGTAAACGGCATCAGCCCCTGCCGCAACCGCGGCAAGAAGCGCACCTCTGTCACCGGCGGGCGAGAGAAGCTCGGGCAGATCGTTTTTTCTGAACATAATCGTCAAGCCTCGATGAATGAGGAGTGGATTATGTAATCCGCTGTCGCACGGTTGGTGGCGATCGGAATGTCGTAAACGTTAGCTATACGAAGCAGCGCCTTTACGTCGGGGTCGTGGGGCTGTGCCTCAAGCGGATCCCAGAAAAAGATGACCATATCTATCTTTCCCTCGGCAACCTTCGCGCCTATCTGCTGGTCGCCGCCAAGAGGACCGGAAAGATATCTCTTTACGGAAAGATCGGTAGCCTCGGCAATAAGCTTTGCCGTTGTTCCCGTACCGCAAAGGTCGTATTTTTCGAGGGTCGTTTTGTTTTTTAGTGACCAATTCACGATTTCAGCCTTTTTGTTATCGTGCGCTATCAGCGCGATCGTACGTCTTTTTTTAGTTCTCATTTTTTAATTCTCCGTTGTGCTGTTTCTTTTTTTCGCTGACTTTGCCGCGCTCTTCTTTTCGAGTGCGGTCTTGAAGTACAGATCGATTACGCTCTCAATAGTACGCGCGAGCGCAACACGCAATTCCTTGGGCATCGTGCGTGCTCTGCGGTATACCGCGAGAAGACGAAGCTCGTCCTCCGAAAGCTCGGACGTATCACCGCGCAGCGGCACGTCCAAAAGGTCGCCGACGCTTACACCGAATCGATCGGCAAGGGTGGGAAGCATCTTCATATAAGACGAGCTTCTGCCGCGGCGCCAGTTGTTTACCGTTTTGTCACCGAGGCCGAGGGCGCGCTCAAATGCCGCATCGCTCTCAAACTCGGAGTCTATAAGAGAAAGCACTCTCGCTCTTACGCGTTCGTTTTCTTCCTTTTTATTCTTATCTTCCACTCTTTTTGCCTCCCTTTTTCTTTTTCGTCGCGCTGAATCCGAATCTGCCGAGGCTCTTGCCGAGCGCGAAGTATTCGCCGTGCGCGTAAGCGAGCAGATTTGCTTTTTCAAGGCAGATCCTGCCCTTTTCGTCAAGGAGCGACTCCTCACAGGACACGTTAACGACGTCGGCAAGGAAAATATCGTGCGTACCGCTCTCAATCACTTGAAAAACCTTGCATTCAAGTGCCAGAGGCGACTCGGCAATAGTAGGCGCTGAAACGACCTTACTCTCCACCCGTGTCAAATTACACTTCTTAAATTTGTCCACCTTTGCGCCGGTATATACGCCAACGTAGTCGGTGGCGCGCGCAAGAGGGGCGGTGGTGAGATTGATAACGAACTCGCCTCGCTCCTTGATTATAGAATAACTGAAGCGTGACGGTCTGACCGACACGTATACCCTTGTCGGCGAGGTGGAAAGCACGCCGCACCACGCGGCAGTCATAACGTTTGAGTTTTCCATATCTCCGACGCTGACCATAACCGCAGGCAACGGACCGAGAAGCGCGCCGGACTTTAAATCTATTCTAGCCATAGTTACTTCCTTTCGCTCTTTTCCTGCATTCTGAGCCACATACGAGTCAGAATAGGATCGGGAACGAGCTTAAACAGCACGTGCTGCAGCTTGGTAAACCAGTTTGTTACGTACATAGCTTTACCCTTTTTCACGGCTTTAAGGCAGCCCCGTGTCACTTTTTGAGGGTCGTTGAGAGGCTTTATATTCTTTTTTGCCGGGCGGCTGACACTCTCGCCGCCGCTCTCTGCCACGTCAAAAAACTCGGTCTTTACCCAACCCGGACAGAAGCAGGTCGCGCGGATGCCGTATCTTTTAAGCTCATAGTTAAGCGCCTTTGCGTAGTGAAGCACAAGGCTCTTGCTCGCGGCGTATACGTTGAAATTAGGCAGAGGAGTAAAGCAAGAGCCGCTGCCAAGCTCAACTATCCTGCCGCCCTTGTTCATATAAGGCACGGTCGCGTGCGTCATAAGCACCAAGGCGCGCGAATTAAGGTCTATCATACCGGCAATATCGTCCTCGGAAAGCTCGTCAAAGCGGCCGAATTTGCCGTAGCCCGCGGCGTTTATAAGATAGGATACCGTAGGCTTTTTCTCAGCGAGGGCGGCCTTATAGGTATCTATTCCCTCTCGCTTGCCGAGGTCTATTGAAAGCACCTCGCACTCTGCACCAAGCTCGGAGAGCTTTGCCGCGAGGGATTCAAGCTTATTTCTGTTTCTGGCGATGAGCCAAAAGTGCTTCACACCGTAATCGGTGCAAAGCTGTATTGCAAACTCGCGTCCGATGCCGCCGGATGCGCCCGTGATTATAGCAGTTGACATACACATCTCCAAATGTTTTTTCTTAAATATAGCACAAATTACGAAAAATGTAAATACGGTTACGAAATTTCGTGAAAAATAATTTACAAATTATCTTTTTTGTATAGGAATATTATAGAATTATTCACAATTTTTAATTATAATTATAGTACAAAACATCAATCAAACGAAAAGAGTGAGTAAAAAAGATGCTTCAACTTAGGGACATCAAAAAGAATTACGTCACCGCTTCCGAGACCGTAGAGGCGCTTAAGGGAATCGATCTCTCCTTCCGTCAGAAAGAATTCGTATCTATTCTCGGCCCGTCCGGTTGCGGTAAGACCACTATGCTTAATATCATAGGCGGTCTTGACAAATACACCTCGGGCGATCTGCTTATCGCAGGCAGAAGCACGAAGGAATACACCGATCGTGACTGGGACGTTTACCGCAACCACCGCATCGGATTTATCTTCCAAAGCTACAACCTGATCCCCCATCAGACCGTGCTTGGCAACGTTGAGCTTGCCCTGACTATATCCGGCGTTGGCAAAGAGGAGCGCATCGCGCGTGCGAAGCGTGCGCTTGACCGTGTCGGTCTTGCGGGTCAGTATTACAAAAAGCCCAATCAGCTCTCGGGCGGACAGTGCCAGCGAGTTGCGATCGCGCGTGCGCTTGTAAACGACCCGGAGATACTTCTCGCAGACGAGCCGACCGGCGCGCTCGACACCGTGACGAGCAAGCAGATAATGGATCTCATCAAGGAGATCTCGGGCGAGCGACTTGTTATAATGGTAACGCACAACCCCGAGATAGCAGAGGAATACTCCTCGCGTATAATCCGTCTGCTTGACGGCCGCGTGCTTGAGGATACAAACCCCTTCTCTGCCGAGGACGAGGAGGCTGAATGCCGCGAAGCAGCCATAGCCGAGGCGGCGGCAGCAGAGACAGAAGCAGAGGCACAGCCCGCCCCCGCAAAGAAGCAGAAAAAGGCGAAGAAGGAAAAGGCAAAGATGTCCTTCATTACCGCCTTTAAGCTCTCGGCAAGAAACCTTATCTCCAAGCGCGGCCGTACCGTTATGGTCGGTATTGCCGGCTCGATCGGTATCGTCGGTATCGCGCTCGTGCTTGCGTTCTCCGCGGGTATCAAGGGCTACATCGCATCGATGCAGGACGACATGCTCTCCGGTAACCCGATACAGATCACCGAAAAGACCTACGACCTCAACGCTCTTACCGGTATGATGAATGCCGAGGAGCTTGAAGAGATCATAAAAGAGGACGGCAGAGTTTACGTTTCTTCCCTTGTTGAATACCTTGCAGAGATGGGCAAGAACGTAGAGACGCTTCTTATCGAGAACACCATAACCAAGGAATACATTGAATACGTCAAGGCGATGCCCAAGGAATACTACAACGCTATGATCCTTGGCTACGGCATGGACCTTTCGGCAAACATTTACACCGACTTCAAGCAGTCGGCAGATGCGGACGCCAAGAACATTTCGGTAAGCGCGCTTACCTCTATATATTCCTCTATCCTTCAGGACACCAAATTCAAGGATTACGCAAGCTACATATCCGTGCTTGCCCCCTCGATCACACAGATGCCGAACAACCCGGACTACCTGCTTTCCCAGTACGATATCGTCAGCGGTAATATGGCAACCGGAAAGAATCAGATAATGCTTGTGCTTGATTCGGAGGATGAGCTGTCCGACCTTCTTCTTGCAAGATTCGGTTACTACACCCAGGAGGAGTTCCTTGAGATCGTCTACAAGGCGACCGAAGAGGACTATGACGAGGACGTTTACCGCGACTCGTTTGCGTACGACGAGCTTATCGGCAAGAAGTTCACCTGGTATCCCAACGACACCGCGTTCAGCACGATCGAAATGTTCGGACAGTCAATGTGTACCCACAACTATAACGCAGAGGGCTTCGCAAAGGACGGCGCACTCGAGCTTGAGGTAGTGGGAATCCTCACCCCCAAGGACAGCGTTAACTTTGGCTCTATCTCCTCCGGTATCTACTACACCGAGGAACTGACCAACTACATTCTTGAGACCAACAAGGAATACGGTGACAAGTTTGAGGAGTACGTTAAGGGAATTGACGAATCCAACTCCACCACCGCCGCAATAATGAACTACTACTTCCCCTATCAGTACACCTACACCTTCGACAAGAGCCAGGACGGCACTCTCACCGAGGACGAGATCGACATTAAGGTGACCGGATACGTCTCTCCCGCTATGTCGATGGAGGATATGATGGGCTCTATGATGGGCGGCTCAAGCGAGTCTACCGCGTTTGACCACGCGGCTATGAAGGAGCGCGTATTGCGCACCTTTGGTATGATCGACGTTGCAAACAGCGTATACATCTACCCCGTTTCCTTTGACGACAAGGATCTCGTTACCGCGTACCTCGATGCATGGAACGGTGACGGAGATATAACCGTAAACGGAACAGTCTACACCAAGGACGACAGAGCTGATATCACCTACACCGACGCACTCGAGCTCGTTATCCAGATGATCAACACTATGATTGACGTCGTTTCCTACGCGCTTATCGCGTTCACCTCGGTTTCTCTTGTAGTATCCACCGTTATGATCGGTATTATCACCTACGTATCGGTAGTTGAAAGAATCAAGGAGATCGGCGTTATCCGCTCACTTGGCGGACGCAAGAAGGACGTCAGCCACCTGTTCAATGCGGAGACCTTTATTATCGGTCTTCTGGCAGGTCTTATCGGTGTTGGATTTACCTACGTCGTTTCCATAGTGGTGAACCTGATACTCGAGCCCCTTATCAATTACGCAAGGATCGCGGCGCTGCCCATATCCAACGCGCTTATCCTTATCGCGCTCAGCATTCTTCTTACCTGCATTTCCGGTCTTATCCCCGCAAAGAGCGCGGCAAACAAGGACCCCGTTGTCGCTCTTCGCACAGAATAATTTTAAAACGTGAAAAATGCGTGCTATCTTCGGGATAGCACGCATTTTTCACACGGGGTGGGGTTATATTCTTTTTCTATACTCTGTCGGCGTTAAGCCGAAGCGCTTTTTGAAGCAGTCGGAGAAGTAATGCACGTCGTAAAACGAGAGCCTTTCGGCTATCTCACAGATCGACATTGCGGTGCTTTTAAGCATAGCCTTTGCCGCAGAAAAGCGACGGGTTAAAAGATACTCGTACGGGGTAATGCCGAAGGTGTCCTTGAACTCGCGTATAGCGTGGCTCTTGGTGCAGTAAAGCGGCTTTACAAGCTCGTCAAGAGTGGTGTCGTACTCGCGCAAAGCATCGATGCTTGCCTTCAAGCGACTTGCCACACCGCCATCATCCTTTTCGTCAAGGTTGGCTTTTGACAGGCGCATACAAATGCGCATAAAGATGACCATCATCTCCTCGCGCACCTCGCTCTCCGGCTTGTCGCTGCGTGACACCGCGATCATCTTGTCGAAAAGATCGCGCAGCTCGGGGGCGTGAAAGACGATGCGGCGATCAAGCGAATAGCTCTCTGCCACGGCGCGCACAAGCTCACCGCCGAAGTTCATCCATATCTTTACCCAAGGGTCGTTTTTGTCCGAGTAATAATGGTTTGAGCGGCCGGCGCGGAGAAAATAAACGTCACCCGCACAAGCCTCTGCCGACACGCCGTCCTCTATGACCGTCCCCTTGCCCGACACGACGTATTCGATAACGAAAAACGGAGATTGCTTTCTGTCTATGACATAGCTTGCGTCACAATAGGAAACGCCGCACATCTCAACGTAAAAGGGCGCGCTTTTATCCGCGTTAAAAAAGGATACTCTTTCCTCTCTCATATCAATATTCTCCACATTAATATCTATATTATGCCTTGTATATACTATTTTACCGTGATAAAATGTAAATGTCAATACTTATATCCGGAGGATACCGATATGAATTCAATACCGAGATGCGAGCATCCGCGCCCCGACAGAAAAAGAGCTGAGTGGCTCTCACTTAACGGCGAGTGGGATTTTGAGATCGACAACGCCATAGTCGGCGAGGCAAAGAAATTATACGAGCGCGACAGCCTCGACGGTAAAATAACCGTCCCCTTCTGCCCCGAGAGCAAGCTTTCGGGCGTTGGACACACCGACTTTATGAACGCGGTGTGGTATAGAAAAAATATAGACGTGCCGACCGAGTGGCAGGGCAAGCGCGTAATACTGCATATAGATGCGTGCGACTACGAAACGGTAGTCTACGTTAACGCAAAAAGGATCGGCACTCATAAGGGCGGCTACACCTCGTTTGCCTTTGACATTACCGATGCGCTTCGTGATAGCGGCAACTACATCACCGTCTACGCGCGTGACGACACACGCTCGGATTGGCAGGTGTCGGGCAAGCAGAGCACAAAATTTGAATCGTACGGCTGCTTTTACACCAGAACGACGGGAATATGGCAGTCGGTATGGCTCGAGGCGGTAAACGAGGGACACGTGGTGTCCTACAAGACCTATCCCAACGTCTCGGACGGCGCTGTCGCAATAGACGTCATAACCAAGGCGGCCGAGGGCGCGACCCTTACCGTAAAGGCATCCTACGATGGCAAGGCTATGGGCGAGGCGACGGCAAAGGTCTGTTCCGAGTCTACCACGGTTTACATTCCCCTTATCGAAAAGCACCTTTGGGAGTGCGGAAACGGCAGACTTTACGACCTTGAATTCACCCTTAAATGCGACACGGGTGTGGACGTAATGAACGGATACTTCGGTCTGCGCGAGGTTTCACTCTCGAAAAATGGCGGCCTCAAGCTTAACGGCAAGACGGTATTCGGTCGCTTTGTTCTCGACCAGGGATTTTACCCCGACGGCATATACACCGCACCGAGTGACGAAGCCTTGGTGTTTGATATAAGAGCGTCTATGGCGTGCGGATTCAACGGCGCAAGACTGCATCAAAAGGTCTTTGAGCCTAGATTTCTTTACCACGCGGACAGACTTGGGTATATGGTATGGGCGGAAACGGGCAACTGGGGTCTTGACCATACGCAGCCCGAGGCGATATACCACTTCCTGCCCGAATGGCTCGAAGAGGTAGAGCGCGATTTCTCTCACCCGTCTATTATCGGCTGGTGTCCCTTCAATGAAACGTGGGACAAAAACGGCAGAGTGCAGTGCAACGCATTTCTCGACACCGTTTACGACGTGACCAAGGCGATCGACAAGACAAGACCTGTCATCACCGACTCCGGCTCGTATCCCACCGAGCGCTCGGACGTTTATGACGTGCACGATTACGAGCAGGATCCCGCGAAGTTCAGAGAATACTACAAGGACACCGACAAGGGCGTTGTAAAGTGCCAGCTTTACAGAATTAACCCCAAGCGCCAGGTGTGCAACCCTACCCTGCCCGTTTTCGTAAGCGAGTACGGCGGAATCGCTTGGATCAAGCAGCAGCACTCCGAGGATTCCTGGGGATATGGCGTAAGCGTAAAGAGCGAGGAAGAATACTTTGAGCGCCTTGAGGGACTGACCGACGTGCTTCTTGAAAACGAGTCGATCTTCGGCTACTGTTACACCCAGCTGACCGACGTTGAGCAGGAGCAAAACGGCGTTCTCACCTACGAGCGCGAGTTCAAGTTTGACCCCGAAAAATATTACAGGATCTTCGCCAAAAAGGCAGCAATAGAGAAATAAAATTAAAGCAAAAAAGCATTGCGTTGTGTCAATACCGGCACAACGCAATGTTTTTTATTTTTTGCTTTGAAATTTTACTTTTTAGGCTCGTATTCCACAAACCAGGGGGAGTAATCCGCCCAGAAATAGTGGGATACGTAGTTGAAGGTCGAATCCTTGGGAATATAGATCTTTAGCGAGGTGCTTGCACCGTTCGTGGCAAGATCGCCCGCAAACGAGTTCGGGATAGCAATGTCGTCCGGGTTTGCGGTGGGCACGTATACGGCAGTCAGATTTTTAGCGCCGCCGAATGCCGAGGATTCGATCGAGGCGATGTTGTCGCCGATTATAAGCGTGCGTAGCTCCGAGTCGGCAAACGCCTCGGGGCGAATACCGTACACGGGTATGCCGTCAACGTTGTTCGGCAGGGTGATGCTGACCTGCTTTTTGCCTTCCGCGTTAAGTCCGGTCACGTACCACACGGCCTGACCCGCGCCGTTAACGCCCGCCTCCAGCTCGAGGTAGAGGTTGACGTCAGAGCCGCCGACGAAATCAACGGGTCTGTATCCGGGGGGCTCGGGAAGCTCGATAACGGTTTTGTCAGTAATTTCAAGCTCTCGCTTAAGGTCCTTTGCAAGCGCAGCCGTCCTGACCTTTACGCCCGCGTTGTTAAGGTGAAACTCGGAATCGAAGAAATAGCCCTCGTCCATTATGTAATCGTTTATATTGCTGATTATTTTACAATGAAGAGCCGAGGCGAGATTGTCGTAAAAAGAGTAGATAGCTTCCTCGGTGTTGTAATCGGTCATAGCCGCCTTGTTCATCGGGGGGAAGCTGAAATAAACGGTCGCGCCCTTTTCCTCACAGAATTCCACGTACTCGTTGAGGTAATCTATAAACTCCTCATACTCGCTCGTCTTGCCGTCACTCTCGTCATACATAAAGTCAAGAGTGATGTTTTTCGTTACGGTGCTCATCTCGTTGTACGGTCTGTCATAGGTGTTGTCACCGTACGCGTTGAACCATTTTTTCGAATACGCACCCTCATTTTCGGGTACGCTGCCGCCTATGAGGTAGCCGAGCTTATCGGCCGCAAAGCCCCATGACGCGCCGGCAAGCGCCTCGTAGTTTTCGCTGTCGATATATTTGAGCATATGGAAATTGCCGTCAAGCGCCTGCATTGTAGTCTCGGAATTGAAGTAGAGCGAGAGGGTCTGATCATTCATTTCGGGAGCTACTACCACAATATCGCCCTCGCCGATACCGGAGCGCGAAAGATCGAGCATAAGCTTCGTGCCGAGGTTTGCGTAAAGGCCGAAATTGACTACGGGCATACTGACTTCCCTCTCAAGCAAGCCGCTGTCAAGTCCGAATGCAACCGACGAGCCGCCGATCACAACGACCTTTTTGCCATTGACGGAATTCAGTCTGTCGTACTTTTCGCCAAGCTCACCGACAAAGGTATCGTCATATACGGCAGAAGCGCCGAGCGCTATCACCGCAACCGATATAAAGGGCAGAAGAAACACTATAAGGAGCGCGGCGAATATAGCCAGAAATTTGCCTTTTGTTCTTTTGTTTTCCATTTTCGCTTTTGCTCCTTTCTCAGAATTGGAAGTAGATAAACGCGCTTTCCGCATTAGACGCGAGAAGTATGATCCAAGCTACCGCAACCACCCAGGTAAGAGCCACGTATACGACAGAGCGCGAGGGGCTTATCGAGAGTGCGGAGTTGTCAAGATCGGGGCGCGTATTTATCTGCAGATCGAGCTGCTTCAAAACTATTACCGAGAGAATAATGGTGACAATGTTCACCATCGACATCCCGAGAGCCTCAAGAGATGCGGATATGCTTACACCGCCCCAGCCTGCAAACAACGTCTTGAACAGCACACCGAGATCGGCAAAGCTGTTAGCACGGAAGATCATCCACGCAAGACATACAAGCACGAAGGTGATGACCCTGCGCGACCATATATCGAGGGGACTGTTCTCTATTATGCCTATTTTGGCGATCAGCTTGGGGCGCGACTTTGCGGTGAGGTTGCCGACGACCTGATATATGCCATGCACAACGCCCCAAAGAACGTACGTCCACGCCGCGCCGTGCCATATACCCGAGAGCAAGAAGACGATCATTATGTTCATAAGGTGACGCCATTTTTTGCAACGGGAGCCGCCGAGGGGTATGTAGACGTAATCGGTAAACCAAGAGGTCAAGGAGATATGCCATCTGCGCCAGAAGTCCTTGATGTTTATCGCGGAATAGGGGTCGTTGAAGTTTTGCATAAGGCGAATGCCAAGCACTCTTGCACAGCCTATTGCGATATCGGTATAACCGGAGAAGTCGCAGTATATCTGCACCGCAAACAGCAAGGTAGCGAGCGCGACGGTAAAGCCGTTTACCACCGCGGAGCCGCCCTCGGCGTTGTTGTATACCGCATCAACGTACTTTGAGATCTGGTCGGCAATGACTATCTTCTTGAAGAAGCCGACGAGCATAAATTTAAGGCCCATCGTAACGTCGTTTACGGTAAAGGGGTTCTTCGTTTTGAGCTGGGGAATAAGGTTTTCCGGTCGCTCGATGGGTCCTGCAACAAGCTGCGGGAAGAAGGAAACGTAAAGCGCGTAGTAGCCGAAATGACGCTCGGCGGGGAGTGTGCCCCTATACACGTCTATAACGTAGGAAAGTGTCTGGAAGGTATAGAAGGATATACCGACCGGCAGTATAAGATCAAGCGTAAATTCCGAAACGCCAAGCCCGAAGAGGTTTAAAAGCGAGGAAACGCTTGTCGAGAGGAAATTGAAATACTTGAAGAAGAACAGCACCAAAAGGCTGATGGAAACCGACGTTATCATAAGAGCCTTGCAAGCCCCTGGCTTATCGCGGTGCTTTTCTATACCGAGCGCGCAGAAATAAGAAACGCAGGTGGTAAAGAGAATCAGATAAATGAGGTCTGCCTGCCAGCCCATATAGAAGAAATAGCTTAATGCAAGCATCATTATCCATCTGATCTTAAGAGGCAGGATCTTATAAATAAGCAAAAAGATCGGGAAAAAGATCAGAAAGCCGAAGGAATTAAATACCATACTACACTTCCTCCTTTTCCGTCTTCTTGCGCTTTTCGGCTATGCCGATAGACACAGTACCGACTGCTGCGGAGAGCATAAGAAGGCAAAGCAACTCCTCGGTCGGAACGTCCTTGATCAAGGTATAGGCGATAAGAGCCAGGTGCGTCGCCGCGTTGATAACGGCAAGAGTTATGCACGCGATCTTCTTTATCAAAGCGCCCAATGGGAGCGTGTCGATCACGGCAGATGCGATGTGCAACACCGCTATTGCCCCGGTCATAATAAGGGCAAGCGGAAGAGTCAAAACAACTATATCATTCATGCTTTCGGCTCCTCCCATTTTCCTTCCTTTATCAGCTGGGCCTTAAGGTCGTTTATAAGTCTCTCGGTGCGCATACGTCTTCCCGTAACACCGAGGTGATAGTTTGAATTGTAGAAATACTGATGCTCGAAGATATAATCGCTCGGGTGAGAGATGACCTCATAGTCAAGCACCTCTCTGAGCCTTGCGACGTATGCGTCCTGATTTGCCTTATCCAAGGATTTCGGAGAAATACAACCCTTATCAAACGGGGCAAAGCTGTAATACCAGCTCGTGCCGCGCTCGTTATACTTCTGGTACAGCGCGTTGACCTTGGCGAGATTGTTGGGCTTGATGCTGTTTACGTTATAGTGGTGAGACGCTCCGCTTGCCTCGAAGTTCGGCCCATCCTTGTTGGTGGTCATATCGGAGGTCTTATCGATAAAATTGCTATAGCTATCGTATTTGCGCTCCTTCATGCCGTTGCGCTTTTCCTGATTAAAGACCTTAAGTCCGTCAAAGAAGCCGGGATGATTTCGCATATCAACGTAGCTGAATATCTCATACATCGCCTCAGTGCCGCGGAAGGTCAGATACGTGATCGTGCCCGCGCCGAGGTAGTTTGAGTTGTTCATTTCGGGGGCGTGCAGAACTATATCACCCTCACCGAAGAAGCGCATAAACGCCTCAAGGTAGAGCATACCGTTTGCGCCTGCGTTGGTGCCGTAGTTGATTACGGAATACTCGCCGTCAAACGCCTCCTCCATCTGAACGGCGCTAAAGCCGTAAAGGGAGCTTGAGCCGCTCATTAACATTATCTTCTTTCTGCCGTTTCTTGCCGCCATACGGAGCTTTTCATACTTCAGGCAGAAGAGCGCCTCGCCTGAGCCGGCAAATACGGGAACGTGAGCCGCGTTAAGATAATACGTAGCGAGGTTCTCGCAATTCTGGAAGATATCGTCGCTGACCTCCCACAAGTTGTCGTGGACGGTGAGAGTATGCAAATTATGACAACCTACAAACGCGCCGTTCTCAATGGTGTGCATCGTAGAGGGTATTACAATGGTGGACATTCCGACACCGTCGAATGCGCCCGCCGCTATTTTCTTTACGGGATAGGTAGTGCCGTTGCTGGTGATCTTTTCGGGAATAACCACGTTGAACGCCTTACCCGTGTAAGATTTTACGCATGCGGCAGCCTCGCCGTTCTCGTCGGTGTATATCTCATACTTGAAGCCGTTTTTGGTTACCTGACCCCATTTGAGCCACAGCTCCTTAAAGCCGTTTTCATTCACCTCGATCTTGCCGCCGAGTGTGGTGTAGTCACCCGAGCCGTCCTGATTTTCGGTATAGCGCATAAGGACGTAGCCCTCGCGGGAGAAGGTGCCGTCCTGATACAAGGTGTTGGGCATATAGTAGTTTTCGCTCTTGAAGGTCTGATAGTAATAATCGCTTCCGCCCTTGGCAATACCGCCGTTTGTGCGGTAGAGGACAACGTAATGCTCGTTGTCAACAAAGTTGGCGATCGGTGTCTTGCCTATCGGTATATTGAACTCGCCGCTCTCCTCATCCGTCAAGAGCTCGCCGCCCTCCTCTGCCGACCTGTCGAGAGTCCAGCAAATGAAGTGATAGCCCTCCGCAGCCTTGGGGGCAGTAAGAGATACGGTCTCGTTTTCCTCGGGAACGTCGGGCAGGACCGGAACGGGCGGAGTCTCGCCGTCAACAACGTCGCCTTGCTCACCGCCATCGTCTTCTATGCCACCGTCACCCGTATCGCCGCCATCGCCCGTATCACCGCCATCGCCCGTATCACCGCCGATCAGAGTGCTTTCCTTTTTGAGAACGACGGACACGGTGGTGGGAAATCTAACGTTGGAAATAGTCAGAACGCCGTCCTTATATTCACCGATGGTGGTAGAGGCAAACTCATAGCCCTCGTCGATCGTTATATTAAAGCTTACCGTGCCGCCCTTGTTTACCTTTATCGGATTTTGCGAGGTAACGGTATAGTACGCGCCGTCCTCAATGCTGACGGTTACCATCTGCTGTATTTCGTGATATGAATCCGACTCGTCGGGGAGCATAAAATCGGGTATAAGCTCCTCAAGTCCGCAAGAACAAAGCGACAGCAAGAGTGTCGCGAAAGACAAGATAAGTGCCGTTATTTTCGTTCCTATTTTCATGGGCGTTACCGTCCTTTTCATATTTATGGTCAGTCGGGCGCTTTGCCGACTATTTATAATCCGTGTCCTCATTATACATACATTTTTACTGTTTGTCTATATAATTTTAAATAAAAAATAAAAAATGTTGTACACACGTATGCATATACAACATTTTTAAAAAATATTTTTTGTTTATTTTGTCTATCTGTTGGTAATTACCCCATCAAGATCGGATACGTTGCAAAGGGTGTTGAGGTATCTCTTGCCGAGCTTGCTCTTGCCGCAAAGCAGATACGACTTGTTTGAGTTTTTGATCATAATGCGTCTGATGGAATTTTCAAGCACCGAGGTGTCGGTTACCGTGCCGTCGTCGGCAATGCCGCGGCAGGCAAAAAAGGCAACGTCGGCATTATAGCGCGAAAGTATGGTTTCGGCATCTCCGCCAACGCACGCAAACGCCTCGACGGTGACCTCGCCGCCGGTGCAGATAGTCTTGATGCCCATAGCGGCAGCCTCAAGCGCGAGCTTTGCACCGTTGGTGATGAGTATTATGTTTTTAAAGGTCGCAAGGTGGGGCAAAAGGTGATAAGAGGTCGTTGAGGCATCTATCATAACGGTATATCCGTCGCTGATATACTTTGCCGCCTTGACGGCGATCTCCTCCTTCTCGTCACTATGCTCAAACTCGCGCACAAAAAGAGGTATGCGCTGGTCGGAGTAACGGGATTTAAGCTTTACAGTACCCGCCTGCGAGCTGACAAGATCCTTTTTCTTAAGCATGATAACGTCACGGCGCACGGTCGGCTGACTGATAAACAGCTTGTCAGAAAGCTCCTTTACGGTATGCGCGCGCTCTGCCAAGAGCTTCAAATAATCATCTTCACGTTCAACAAAAGACATAGTATACCCCCAAAACGATCATCTTCAATCATAATTATAATCAAAACGTGATCATTTTGTCAAGCGAAAATGAAAATCGTGGACTTTATTCCCCCTTTTTGATCAAAAAATACTCCTGCCTCTTTATCAAAAGCCCTTCCTTTGTGGCTACCAACTCCACATCACCCTCCAAAGCATATCGCTCCCTTAATTCTTTCGGAATTACGATCCTGCCTACACGGTCTATTTCCTTCAAAATCCCTACTTCGCTCATTTTTATCCTCCGAAAAACAACGTTAATTACAAAATTCTTATCTTTAACACAATTATAATCAAAAAATATGTTAAAGTCAAGTAAATTCTTAACATTAACACATCGAGTGGAGAAAAATATGAAGATATACGACTTTAACGGAAGCAAGAATATTTGCGGCGAGAGGGTAAAAGAGGCGCGCAAAAGGCTCAACCTTTCGCAGGAGAACCTCGCGGCAAAGCTCCAGATCGAGGGAGTCAACATTGAGCGCGACAGCGTCAGCAGAATAGAGATCGGCACTCGCTTTGTTGCCGACTACGAGCTTCTCGTGCTTTGCAAGGTGCTGAGCGTTACTCCCGAATATCTTTTGGGATTGAAATAAAGCGACTACCTCACGAGAGTACCGCACACCGGTCGGATAAACGCCTTAAGTTAAAAGAAACAAACGATCACGCTTGATCATTTTTTCGATCAAATCGTGATCGTTTTGTCAATAGAAAATGAAAATATTGACTTTTCTGCGTGCGTTATGGTATATTGAAAGCAAAATAAAGATCATTATTCAACGGCTTCCGAAGGGGGATAAATATGACGTTTGGATCTATCCTTGAATCCGGCTGCAGCTGTGGAAAAGAGCATAGGTGTGCGCTTGAGGAGCTGATAGTCGGTGCGGGTGTGATAAGTCACACCGCCGAGGTGCTTAAAAGGCGCGGCATAAAGCGCCCATTTCTGCTTGCGGATATCAACACCTATAAGGCGGCAGGCGAGAAGGTCGCAGGCGTGCTTGACGAAGCAAATATACAATACTCCAAGTACGTATTCAACGAAACCAGCCTTGAGCCTGACGAGCGCGCGGTCGGATCGGCAATAATGCACTTTGATACAAGGTGTGATGCAGTCGTGGCGGTCGGCTCGGGAGTTATCGGAGATATAGCGAAGATACTTGCAGGAGCCGCAAAGCTCCCCTACGTTATCGTGGCTACCGCACCGTCGATGGACGGCTACGCCTCGGCAAGCTCGTCGATGGCGATGGACGGAGTAAAGGTCAGCCTTAACTCAAAATGCGCACAGGTCATAATCGGAGATACCGACGTGCTCAAAAATGCACCCGAGGAAATGCTTATTTCGGGACTTGGCGATATGCTGGCAAAGTATATAAGCATTGCCGAGTGGCGCATATCAAATATCGTGACCGGTGAGTATTACTGCGAGGATATTGCCGAGCTGGTGCGCTCTTCGCTGAAGCTTTGCGTCAACAACGCAGACGGGCTTCTTAAACGCGAAGAGGGGGCGGTCGAGGCGGTGTTTAACGGACTCGTTATTGCTGGCGCGGCAATGAGCCTTGCCGGTGCTTCAAGACCTGCGTCGGGCGTTGAGCATTACTTCTCTCATGTTTGGGATATGAGAGCTATTTATTTTCACACGGGTGGCTCCTCTCACGGTATTCAATGTGCCATCGCAACCCTTGTGGCAGCCAAGCTGTACGAAAAAATAGCCAAGATAACACCCGACGAAAGCAAGGCGACAAGGTATGCCCGTGAGTTCTCCTATCCCGAGTGGGCGGACACCCTGCGCGAGTTTATCGGCGAGGGCGCAGATGCGATGATCGCCCTTGAAGCAAAGGAGGGCAAATACTCTCCCGAAAGGCACGCAAGTCGGCTTAAAGCCATTATTAAAAACTGGGATACGCTGACGGACGTAATTAAAAGCGAGATACCGAAGTCAGAGGAGATTGAAAGAATACTCAACCTGATAAAATGCCCGAAATCTCCGGAGGATATCGGCATAGACCCTTCAATTCTCAAAAACACCTTTAAAGCAACGAAGGACATAAGAGACAAATACGTGCTATCACGCCTTGCGTTTGACCTCGGTGTGATAGATGAAGTGGCAGACGAAGTTTTTTGAAAAAGGAGATTGCGATATGAAAAGCATTCTTATTGAAGGACACCGCGGCTTTTGCGCGAAATACCCCGAAAACACCCTGCTCTCCTACGAGCGCGCTATTGAGGCGGGCGTTGATGCTATCGAATTTGACATTTGGCTCTCAAAGGACAAGGTGCCTGTGCTTATGCACGACGGAAACGCCTACCGCACCTGCGGAGTTGATGCCGACCTGCGCGATCTTACTCTTGCCGAGATCAAGCAGCTCAACCCCTGCTTTTCAAAGGCATTTGGAGACGAATTTCGTGACACGGGTCTGACCGTCCCCACCTTCCGCGAGCTTTTACAGCTTGTCAAAGAGAAGAACCCAAAGCTCCGTCTTGGCGTCGAGATAAAGGAGTACACCGAGGAAACGGTAGATATTGCTGTAGCTCTGCTTAAGGAATACGGCTTCTTTGACGATTGTTGGTTCTACGCCTTTAACGGCAGGATAATCAAGTACATAAAGACCAAATACAACGGCCGCACGATGGGCTACCCCGACTTCCAGATGCAGGAGTTTGAGGCGGACACCTACGACTACTACGATGAGATCGGACTCTCTTATAACGTCGTTCGCTCAGAGGTTGCGGACGTTTATATCGGCAAGGGATTGCCGATGCACATGTTCTGCGCAGATGACGAGAAGACGGTAAAGCTTTTTATCGACAAGGGTGCAGACCTCATCACGGCAAACGACCCCACCGCACTGCTTGAGTATTTAAAAAGGAGATAAACAAATGAACTACTGGACACAAAGCCAAAAGAATATATGGGTTGCCGCACACAGAGGCTGGTGCGAGAAGTACCCCGAGAACACTATCCCCGCATTTCAGGCGGCGATCGATATCGGCGTTGACCAGATCGAGCTTGACGTGCGCGTCACCAAGGACGGCGAGCTTGTCGTTATTCACGATGCGGCGGTAGACCGCACCACCAACGGCACAGGCCTTGTAAACACCAAGCTTCTTTCAGAGATCAAGGCGCTTGATGCCGGTATCAAAAAGGGCGAGGAGTTCCGCGGTGTGCAGGTGCCCACCTTTATCGAGTTTATGGAGCTTATAAAGGACCACCCCACCATGACCATCGACATCGAGCTTAAGGAATACCCCAACACCCCCGGTAACGAGGTTATTGCGTACGAGGTGTGCGACAGGATCCTCGCGATCGTTGACGAGTACGGCTACACCGACAGAGTCGTTATCAACTCCTTCTCCAACCAACTCAACGAGTACGTCCACAAGAAGTACGGCAACAAGTACCGTCAGCACGTGTTCTACCCTATCAACTGGATGAACGGTCCGGTTACCGTTGACCCCTACTCCTACGCCTTTTGCGTATGTATGTTCAAGACCTTCTATAACGATATAAATATACCCGAGCGCGACGAGTGTGAGAAGATGACCAAGCTTGGCCCTCAGCCTTGGGCGGGTGCGAGCATAAGGGACGAGCGCGGTGTTGATATGGCGATCGAGCGCGGTATGCAGCTTATCACCTGCAACAACCCCGACGTTATCCTCGATCTTCTTCGCAAGAAGGGATATCACAAGTGAGCGTGACATTTAATTGTCGATAAAAGCAAAAGAGACACCAAATCGGTGTCTCTTTTTTGGTTTGCGCACATTTAATATCGCAAATTACGTCAGAATACGTATACATCATAAACAGTTCCGGGATCTTTTTCGAAAAAGATCGAGGTATAATATTCCAGATTGTGTTCGTCAAAGTCATATTTCATAATATAACAATGACAAGGGCTTCCCAAAAAACCGTCTGTCATATAGAAAAATACTACGTAAATATCGCCGTTTTTTTCACAAGCGCACACCGTCCCCGCGCCCAGATCTCCTCTTCCCAAATTTATAATAGTCTTTCCTTCGTTACAGGTCTTTAACAGCGAATTGCTTATGTTTCTCGACTTTCCCGTTTCCTTGTTGGTAACTTTCAATTTGTTTCGAAACAATCCATGCTTATTGATTGTAAAAACATCAGATCTGTTGTGATCTGCGCTTTTCTCAAAATCCACAGTAATATCATCGGTATCTATGGTGTGTGTCTGTGCTGTATTTATGTCATATACGAAATATACTTGATTGAACTCTTCCGTTTTAGGATCATCCATCCTAAAATAAAGTTGGTTGTTGTAATGCTCCACTATAGCAATTTTGCTGGGAATTTCAACGGTTGAAAGTAATTTTATTTCAAACGTATCGTATTCTATAAATACGATATTCACAGACAAATCAGATGCAGATTCACATGCGTAGGCGTAAGCTCCGTTTTCCAACGTGTATATGATGTGGCATGGTTCGTTTTCATATTTTAAGTCCGCAATTTTTGTTA
Organism: Eubacteriales bacterium; assembly: GCA_045576315.1. GTDB lineage: Bacteria > Bacillota > Clostridia > Oscillospirales > CAG-272 > UBA1740. The sequence continues at coordinate 33,484 of JAZNGE010000041.1, forward strand.
TTTGCTTGCCTACATGAATCTCTTTTGGAGTTATTAAAATATATTGATCCGAGTTTTCAAACGAGTCAAAGGTGTCTTTAATTTCCTGAATCTTCTCTTCTGAATTAAAACAAGAAGTAAGATTAAAAGGCAGCAAACACAATAATAACACTAATAAAATACTCGTGATTTTTTTCATGATACCCCTACTTTCTAATTTGACTTTTGCCCATCCTTTGCTATGCTTATGAATTGATTGTATCACAATACGGATTGAAAGTCAAGCAGATCACGAAGCCGCGGTATGCAGCTTATCACCTGCAACAACCCCGACGTTATCCTTGATCTTTTGCGCAAAAAGGGATATCACAAGTAATTTTGTCACAAAATTTGCAATACGTATATAAAATAAAAGCCTCCCTTGTGTAAAGGGAGGTGGCACGGCTTGCCGTGACGGAGGGATTGTAAAAAACAAAAAAGCCTTACAAAACAATCCCTCACCCGCTACCGCAGGAGCTCCCTTTACACAAGGGAGCCTTAGATACAAAAAGTTGATCCGACGAATTTTCGACTCGACTTTTTTCTTAAAATTCAACCCGGCAGCCGTCAAAGGCAACCTTACAGCCGTACTCTTCGGCTCTCTTTTCAAGCAGGTG
>JAZNGE010000042.1:0-65058 GCA_045576315.1 Eubacteriales bacterium
TTTTATATATAAAAAACAAAAAAAAGAAAGCCCCCCACCCCCCCCGCCGGGGTGGGGCGCCACTTTTTTCACAAGGTCTGTGACCTCGAATTTTTAATTATGCCTCAACAGTGAAGCCGGTGTAGGTTGCGCTGCCCCAGATGACAGAAACAGGATTGCCCTCTGCATCAAACTCAACAGTGCAGTTCTGTCCGGAGACAAGAGTGTAGGTTACGTTGGTACCGTCAAAGGAGTAAGTGTAGGTCGCCTCAGTTGCACCGGTTGCGGTGTCAAGAGAGTTACCTGCAAGAGCCGCACGAATAATGGACATAGTTCCTGCAGCCTTGTCGATAGTAACCTTCATTGCTCTGCCGCTGCCGTTTGCACCGATCCAGGATACAGCACCGGTGGTCTCGCCACCTTCGTCGCCGCCCTCCTCGGGTACGTGAACGGAGATAACGTAGGTATATTCAACATCAGCAGCAGACATGGTCCAAGGGTTGATCACAATGGTCTTGCCTGCGGGAACGGTTACAACGTAAGCCGTGCCGTTGTTGGTAGAAGCAGGATAGTCGCCATCGATAGTAAACGTTACCAGAGCGCCGGAAACATAGGAAACCTCAATAACGGTCTCCTCGGTTGCGGTGTAGGTGTAGTACATATCGTGGTTGCCGTTAACGGTAATGGTGTAAGGAAGCTCATCTACAACATAGGGGTTGCCCTGTGTGCCGTTAGGCTCGTCAGTGCTTCCGGAGCCACCCTCAGAGCCGCCGGTGGTCTTTGTAAGAGTGAGAGCGTTATCCATCATTCCCTTGTCGGTAGTAAGAGTACCTGCGGTTGCATCATAGGTAAATTCAAGGTTAGTCTTAGTTCCGCCATACTCGCCGGTAGTTACGGTGTAAAGAGTAACAGTAGTGCCGTCAACGAGTGCAAAGGTAACGTCGAAGGTGGTAGGACCGTAGCCCATGTCGTAAGAGCCGGAGCCGGTACCATTTGCGCCAAGGTTGATGAGATACTGTGCGACAGAACCCCAAGCAGACTCAGAACCGGTCCATGTTCCCTCAAGGAACGCGGTGGATTCGGATTGGAACTCACGGAAGCTTACGGTGAAATCTATGTTTGCTGCATTGTAATCGTTATCGTAAACACCGATGTAGTAGGTGTTGCCTGCAGTAACGTAGAGAGTTACGCTGGGGTTGATAACGGTATTATAATTTTCATCAAAGCTAACGTTGCATACGGTATCATAGAAACTAGCACCGATCTGAAGGTTAGCCTTAGCATAGGTGCTGGTAACGGTAAGGTAGCCGTTAGCAGTTGCGTTGAAGTAGTACCAAATAGGATTATTTGCAAGGAAGTTTGCGGTAGTCTGGGTATTAAGAGCTGCTGCAAAGGGAGCATCGGTAGTTCCGTCGGGAACAAGCTCGCCTGCCTCAAAGGTAACGGTGAAAGGAACGTCTACAACAGTCTCATCCCAGTCAGCAATACCAATATAGCAAGCAACGTTTGCCTGAACGTATACTTTTACGGGAGTAGCATCGCCCTCGTTAACCTTGAGGTCGTATAAGCTGATGCCGGCCTGAAGCCATGCGGTAGCAAACGTAGAGGAAACGGTAACGTATCCGCTCTCGGTAGGAGTGAAGGTATACCAGACAGCAGGTCCGCCGCCGGGGAATTCACAGGTGTAATCGCCGGGTGCGTTAAGAACGTAGGGCTTTTCAGAAGAGCCGTCGGGCTCGTCGGTATCCTCGCCGCCACCGATATCATCGCCGCCGGCGTTATTATTTACTACGTTAAGGGTCTGAGCGGTGTCAGCAGATACGCCGAACATAGAGAGCATACCAAAGGTTACTGTGTACTCACCTGCAGCAAGAGTGTAGGTGTAATCCTCGTTTTTGGTTACGGGGTTGCCGCTTGCATCGGTAATAGCAGCAACGTACAGCTTGCCTGCGTTAAACTGATAATTGCCTGCCTCGGTAATGGTAAGAGGTCTGGTCGCGGTATCTGCGGTTACCTCAGCCTCGGAGAAGTAAAGAGTGTTCTCGCCTGCAACGATTGTGGTATCGTAAACGGGAGTATCGTCTTCGTCGTCACCGCCGCCAACGTCGCCGCTATAAGGAGTGAGAACAAGCTCGCCCCATATAAGAGCCTGTGCGGAGGTAAGAGTGTTGGGAGAATAAGCAAATACGATGTCGGCCTTGGTTCCACCGTACTCACCGGTGGTAATAGTCTTCATAGTGATATCATCGCCTATGTAAATGATAGCGGTAATATCGAAGGTAGTAGCGCCTGTGCCCATATCGTACGAGCCGCTGCCGGTGCCGTCTGCATTGATAGTAATGATATACTCTGCAGAGCCCCACATTGTCGTCTCTGTACCCTTCCAGTTACCTGCAAGGAAGTCAACAGGCTTAAGCTCAACAGCTTCAACAGAAACGGTAAAGGGAACGTCTACGACTGCCTCGTTCCAGTCACCAACACCGATATAAACGGTCTCGCCTGCAAGAACGAGTGCCTTAACGCTGGAGCCGTTGCCACCGTTGGAATTGTTGGATGCAGCGTAATCGTCTGCACCAATCTGAAGCCAACCGGAAGCAAAGGTGGTAGAAACGGTAACGTAGCAGTTCTCAGTAGCGGTAAAGGTGTACCAAACGGCAGAGTATCCGCCGGGGAAAGCGCAGGTGTAATCGCCTGTCTCGGGAAGAACGTAGGGAGAAGATACGGTGCCCTCACCGGCAAGACCGTCGCCCTCGTCGTCGCCGCCCTCATCACCGCCGCCAACGTCACCGCCGCCGGAAGCGGTAGTGGAAAGAGCGTAGGAGTTGTTGTTGTACTCAAAGGTTGCGGGCATACCGTCGGTACCAAAGGTAAGGTAACCGAAGTAAACAGCCATACCGTTATCTGCGGTATAGGGATTGTTACCGTTAAGAGTATAGGTAACAACGTCACCGTCGATCGCGTAGGTATAGTTGAGAACGGTAGCGCCCATAGTGAAGGTCATAGTGCCGTCGTTGTTGATAACGAGCACGTTATCACCCGAATAATAGGTGCCGGAGATATCAGCTGCGATGCTGCCGGAGCCGCCCTCGCCGCCTTCGCCGCCTTCACCACCCTCGTTATCGGGAATGTCAGCAGCAACGTAAGCGATGCTTACGTCATACTTGGTGTCATTTGCAGATGCGAAATAGATCTTAACGCTTTCGCCTGCGTTAAGGCCAACGGTAAAGGTGCCACCGTTGGGGTCACTGGTAAAGTCAACCTTGGGGTTAACTTCGCCGTCAAGTCTTGCGCCAAGTCCTGCAGGAATGGTGAAGGTGTAGTTACCCTCTTCTGCCGCGGTGTAGGTATAAGCCTGATCCTCGTTGTCGTAGGAGTAGAAATCAACGAGCTTAACGCTGATGCTGTCAGCGTCACCGGTGATCTCAGCTACGGGCTCGCCAACTACCTTAAGAGTAAAGGTCTTGGTAACGTCGCCGAAGCCAATGGTTACGGTATATTCACCAACGTCGCGGATCTTAAGCTTGAGCAAGCGGCTGTAAGAGTTGTAGCCGTTAAGAACGGAATCACTCTCGTACCACGCCTCTGCGTCGGACTCTGCATCGTTGTTAACGAAGGTGTAGGTGAAGTCCTCGGATCTGAGGAACTTGGAGCTTGCAGTAATGGGAACGATATCACCGATAGCGAACTTAGCATAAGTGCCTGCCGTTATCTCCATGGAATCACTGATCTCCACGGTATCGCCTGCGCTCTCTGCGTTGTCATCCCAAACGGTATTAAGCGCGTAGAGAAGCTTGAAGCTGGTGGGAATGAGAGATGCTCTGGGATAGGGAGTAGTAAAGGTTCTTTCACCGGACATCTGTGCCACGGAGTAGGTGTAGAATGAGGGGTTAGCGGTTGCCTTGAGGGCAAGGTCGCTGATGGTAACGGTGCCGTCACCGTTGTCAACGTAGGTGTAGGAGAGATCGCTGTCGGCCTCGTAATCTCTGTAAACCTCAACCTGGAAGTTTGCAACGTCGATAATGAGATCCTCGTTTACAGTGAACTCAACGTCAACGTTGTAGTACTCAAGCTCTACGTTGTAAACCGCACCGCTTGAGGTCTGTGCGTTAACGGAATAGTAGGTGTAAGAGAAGCTGTAAACGCCATCCTCAACACTCTCAGTTGCGTTGCTTACACGCACACCCGCCTTCATCTGAGTGTAAAGGGCGGAGAGCATATTTGCAAGAGTGCTGGTGTCAGCGCTATCCGAGGGGATAATGCTGCCGGGTATGTAGTTGTAGCCGTTAAGGAACTGAGCCGCGCCCGCGATGGGACTGAGCTCGTAATCGCCGTCGAGCATTGCAACGCCGAATACATCGTCCTCGCCGATCGCCTCAAACCACTGCTCCTCCTGACCGATGTAATCACCGTTCATATCGAAGGAGATGTACTGGATGTAGGACTCACCGTTACCGAGAGCGAAATGAACCTTGTTGGTCTTTCCTTTTTCAAGGGTCTGTGCACCGGTTCCGCCGTAAACGGCCTCGGTTGCGATAACGTCACCGTAAGCAACCTTGTCGTTGCGGGCAGCTGCTGCAGCAAGAACAGCCGCAAGATCGGTAAGATCAACTTCCTTGATCTTTGCATCACAAACGGTACAGTAGCCGGCATCGTTAAGCTCGTGAGCTGCCTTGTCAGCAACCTCTACGCCATGCTCGCAAAGAGCTGCGTGCCAGTGATACTGTGCATCTCCCGTCCAAGCGGTGTCATAGTAGTGGGTGTGGATATCGTTGATAACGTACTTACATACGTCGCACTCACCGTCATTGTCGGTGTCAACGTGTGCCGCAACGTTAGCGCCTGCTACGATGTGGCCGCAGTCAGCTGCATTCCAGTGATTGGTGCAGTCAACGGTCCAGCCCTCAGCATAGGTGTGTCCGTCAGCACAAGCCATCTTGTACTCACAAACGTCACACGCGCCGTCGTTGTTCTTGTCTACGTGTGAGTACTTGGTTTCAGTAACGTCCTCACAATCGCAGGTTGCCATATACCAGTGACCCACGGCGTCCGATGACCAGGTTTCACTAAAGGTATGTGAATGAGCTTCTTCAGGCTCGCCGCAGGATGCGATAACGCATACTACCATAACAAGACACAGAAGAAGAGCAATTACTCTTTTCATAATGAAGAGCCTCCTTAAAAATGTTTTTATATCACCGAAGTCGCAGCCGGTAAAGCCCCGCGGTCTCGGAAAACACGCGGTGGGGAAATATGCACTTTATGCATAAAAAGACGGCTAATGCCTGCTTTTCCCGGTGCGAACCGATAATTTAATGAAATTATTATACACTACCGAATTCAAAAAATCAATAGTCTATTTACAATTAATTAATATTTATAATTGTTTTTTGAATTTTTATCCAAATAATAATGCGAAGCGATAGTGCCTTTTGTGAATATTATTTCACATCGTAGTAGCAGCACGCAAACAGCCATTCAGATCCGCCGGGAGCTTGGTAGTACCAGCCGTCCCACGCACTGCCGTCAAGGTATCCCTTTCCGTCGTAGAAATACTGCTGCTTTGAAGCGAAGGCGTAAAGGAAATCCTTTAACTCCTCTGTAACGGGCACGAGACCGTCGGAGTTTACATAGCTTGCATAACCCTCAACGCCGATAAGCTCTGCGGGGCATCTGCGACAGTTTTTGGTGCAATTCTGACACTCGGTGGTACAAGCCCAACCAAGCGCGCTGTCGGGGTCGGACGCATCGTACTTATGGCAGGTGCAATCAGACGAGCAGTAATAAGTTCCGCCGTTGATCTTGCCGTAGGTGGAAAGAAGAGTGTATCCCTCTATGAAGTGCTTGTAGTTAACGCCGCCGATAGAGAGTGCCGCATTCTGCGTTTCAAGGCTCGTTGCGCTCTGGTTCACGTACTCGATATAAGCAATAGGCTTATCGATAAAGCGTGTAGTTGAGGTGATAGCCGCGTAAAGTATCGGTCCGTAGCCACCCGTTTGAGCGTATTTTTCTTCATCGTAAACGTGATAGAAGCCATCGCCGCCCTTGCTCTTTTCCCAGATCTTGTAGTTATCCTCGTCAAACACACGGGTATTCGTGCCGAGCTGGTATGTCGGATAGTACAGTCCGTATTCTGCGCCGTATTCGTGATCACTCACCTTGAAATCGGAGAAATCGAAGGTAATCGGTGCCATATAAGCGCCTGCCGCGCCGCCCGCCGAGGGAAGCTCAAAGCCGCCGTCGCGCTTTACCGCGAAGGTGATGGTTATGGGATACTGATTATTCTTGGTTTCTGCCTTTACGGCAAAGGTGTATACCGCCTGTCCGCCGGAGCTTATATTCTGATCGGCGATCTGAACGTTATGTACGAAATTGATCGTATAGCTGCCCATAGGGCCGCCGTCGTTAGTCGTCTTGATAAAGTACTTGTACTGCGATGAACCGCCGTAAACGTCAACGTACGGATTTACGTTGTCCGCGGTTACGTCCATCCAGCTCTCTATCGAGTAAGTACCGCTGCGGTCGGGCGCGTACTGGAAGTATATAGCATCATCAGGACCGTTAATGACCGCGCAGTAAACTCCGGTCTTTGCAAAATGATAGCAATCGTATATGCCCGTGCCGCCGCCGGTAAGACGGTTGAGGGTGTAAAGCTCGATGGTAATATTGCGCTTGTCGTTGGTTGCAATATTGGCGTTCGGGTTGTAGGTATACTCGTTCGGAACGTCGGATAACGTGACACGGTAGTCACCGTCAAGGCCGTCAACACGTGCAACTCCGTTCTCATCGAACTTTGCCGTATGAATGCTGAAGCCGTCGTTCCAATATGCGTGCATCTCCATTCTGGGAGTGTAGGGCTGACCGTCGGCGGTAAGGGTTACGGTAAAATCGTCGGTCGGATCGTCGTTAAGATCGTCGTCACCGCCGCCTCCGTTATTATCACCGCCACCGCCGAATATGCCGCCGAGAATGCCTCCGCCGCCACCGCCCTGCTCGTATTCCTCACACGCCGCGAGGGAGAAAAGCGAGCAGATCACGAGCAAAAGCGCCGTAAGTCTTTTTATTGTATTCATTCGTTTTCTCCTTTCATCAGCGTTTAAGGCTTATCTTTTTCTTTTTCTTCGACAGCTTGATCTTTCTGATAAGAACGTCAAAGAGGAAGAGTGCGATAGCCGCGATAAGCAGAGGTATACGGTAGCTCATATTGTAGGTCGTAACCTCGCTTCTCTCGTTTTCGAGATCAGGGATCTCTCCCTCAACTATCGCACCGTTACCGCGCATAAATTCGTAGATATTCGCCTTGCTGAAGCTTGCGAATTCGTCGTACTCACCGAGGAATGCTATCTCAAAGCTTTCAGTCGAGGTAAACACCTTGTCCTCGTAGGAATAGCTTATATCAATGGTGTAAGTGCCTACCCGTGCGGTGTCAAACGTGTATGTGTACTTTCTCGAATCGAAATCGAGCGTCTTGGTAATGCTCTTTCCGTTCGGGAGATTGACGGTTATTTTGGTGATCGCCTTGGGGTTGAGTATGCCGGGCACGATCTCGATATACGCATCGTACTCGTTCGGCTCTACCGTTACGGTGAACGGGTGATCCACGCGCTCGTCGGGAGTGTTGCTTACAAGCATATTCTTAACGAACATAGCCTTCTCATTATCGCTCCACAGTCCCGTCCAGGAGTCAGAAAGCGAGGTGGTGAGAGTCGCTATCCTGCCGTTACCGTGGGCGCGGTATGCGTACAGCGGTACGGGGCGCACGTAGCCGTTTGCCTTAACGTAGTTAACCGTCAAGGGCACGGTGGCATCGTATTTTGCCAAGGACTGAACGTATCCCGAAACCGACGACAAACTGCTTATTCCGTTAACTATCGTATCGCGGTATCTTTCGATATTTACGGTGGAATTTTTCTCTATGATAGCCTCGGTGACGTCGTTTGCGACCGTACCGAAGACGAGATTACCGACGTTTTCGACGGTGGATATTTCGTAATACTTTCCGCCGACGCCTGCGTTGGCTACTCGCTTAAGAGTGGCTCTTCCCTGCTCGCCGTCTGCGGGTATATAGGTATTGATTGCCGAAACGGGCGTGCCCGAAGCAAAAAGCTGGCTTGCCACCTCAACGGCGTCCTTGGTGTTATCAAAGCTGAAGCCGTCGGAGATGAGCATGACCTGGTTTTCGGAGAGGTTGAGCGCCTTTATCGCTTTCATCGCCTCTTCAAGTCCAAGACCGATGTCCGTGCCGTGAGAGGTGTAAAGGGCATCGATATAGGCGACAAGCTCCTGTCTTACGTCACCTACACGCGCAGGTGTGCGCACCTTGATCTCGCCCGAGAAGGTAACAAGGCATATATAGTCGTCATCATTCAGAAGCGAAAGCAGCTTTATTGCCGACTCTCTCGCTATGGTGAACTTGTACGCCATAAACATACTGTGAGATACGTCGAGAACTATCGTGTAAAGCTTACCCTCACGGGCAGAGTTGCCGTAGTCAACCGGGAGTATCTCCTGGAATTTTGCGAAAATGGGGTCTTCTTCCTCGGTCTGTATATACAGGTTTCCGAGGGTGATAAGGCTCTTACCGTACTGCGAAACGGCATTGTCAAGCGAGTCGACAAATGCGTTTGCGTTATTGATGTTTCTTATGTCCACGTTGGACACGATTATCTCATCATATTCTATAAGTGCCTCAATTGTGAAGGGTACGTATGCGTTTTTTCGTGACACGAGGTAGGAATCGATCTCCGCCTCGGAGCCGTATATCGATCTGATGACCGACTCGTCCGAGCTCTTGCCGCTGACCAAAAGCACCTTTGTTTTGCCCACGACTGTCTGTCGGAAGGTGCATTCGTTGTTGTAATCGGAAATATCGTCGTCGGCAGTTATGACCGCCTTGTACTCGTAGCTGCCCGAAAGGTTGGTGGGCAGAGTCATCGTGACCGAATCAAGACCGGACTCAATGTTAACTACGGTATAACCGATCCTCTCAAATTCCTGTCCCTCGACACCTGCATCGCGCATAAATAACTCAAGCATGACGTTAGTCGTGCCGGAGGACTGCAAAAGCAAGGTTACCTCGCTTGAGTGGTTGAGGTATGCGGAGGAAGCGAGATCCGCGCCCGAAAGCTGAACCTCGGTCTCTCCCTCGGCAAGAGTGCTGTCAAGGAATATCGTATCTATCTTCACTCCGTTTTCGGTAAGCCTTTCAACCGTGGAAGCGATAGTTGCCACTTCCTTGTTGACCGTATCGTTACCGTCGGTAATAAGAACGATGCGCTTTATCACGTCCTGACCGAACAGAGTTTCGGTATATCCGAGCGCCTTGGCAATATCCGTCGCGCTATCGTCAACGACAGCTTCCTTTACGCTCTTCAGGGTTCTGCCGGCAGAGGTAAGAACTACGGTATCTCTGCCGAAGCAGACTACGCCGAGGTTTGAATTCTGGGGCAGGTTTTCCTTTATCTCGGCTATATACTCGTCGATGCGATCAAGGTCGCGCTCGGTTGAATGGGATACGTCGGCAACGACGTACACCGTGGTTCTTGTCATTACCGTAACCGACATAAGTCCGGCAGCGCCAAGGCTTATAAGGATCGATATAAGGATATGAACGCACAGGGACATAAACCAACCGAGAGTCTTGTTGTCCTTGTTTTTGATGATGATGTACGGGATTATTATCGCCAGTGCAAGCGGAATGGCGATCAGAAGCAGATAGGGATTATCGAAGCTGATATTTTTCATAACAGTATACCCCCCAATCCGCGATAAATAACAGTACGAATATTACGAAAAGCAGCGTTGACGGATCGTATATTCCGTCTATCTTCAAGTCTTCCCTCTCGCCCGAAAGTGAGAAGTCGTCCTCGATCACGGTGGGCGCGCTTTCGGCTATGGGTGCAGCCGCGTAGATGGAATACTCCGCGTTTCTGCCGCCCTCGGTGACTATGACCTTATACGTTCCTACCTCACCGAGAGTGAGCGTTGCCGTCGTGCCGTCCGACTCCATATAAACCTCGTCGCCCGAGGGAGCGATGGCCTTGATGTTCTCCATGGTTGAAGAAACGTTTACGACCACCTCTTCACCCGCCACGTAATCAGACGAATCTATAACGTCGGGGAAGGAATACTCGACAAGGTTTGCGATAAGCATAACGAAATCGGTGGAGAGCGCGATATCCGACTCGTGAATATCGAATGCGAATACCACCTGTCTGTTGCCAAGACCGTTTGCGCCCGCAAATATCATCGGGTTGGAGTCATAGGTGAACAGCGTGTAGAAGTTGAGGTACATTCCGCTGTACTTTACGTAATTTTTGATGTATATCTCATCCCCCTCTATACCCTCAAGGAGCTTGCGTACCATGGTAGAGGTAGAGGCGGATTTCTTAATGACGTCCGACTCGGGAAGGGATATTTTGCCCTTTACGTTAAAGCCGGAGTCCTTAATGCTTGTATCGGGGTTGATAAGCCATACCGCGCCGTTAGGCAGCTCGGCGGGCTCGTACGAGTCGAAGATGTAAAGACCGTAGACAGCCTCGGGCATCGCCTCGTACTCCTCGGGAGTAACGGTAGTAACCTCCGAGTCAAGAAGCGCGTCAAGCACCGCCTCAAAGAAGAAGCCGGTATCGCTGACTATAAGAGTGCTGTACGTCTTGTCGCTCTCGAGATTGTAGGTAGTGATCGAGTTGTCCGCGCCGTATGCGTCGGAGTTGAGTATCTCGACGGTAAATGAGGAGAAGTGCGTAGTGGCGCACTCGACAGTCACAGGAGTAAGCTCCCCTGCCTTTACGGCGATACTGCCCTCGTTCTTTTTCTCACCGTCTACCGACAGGCGAATGTCAAGCGAGGTATCAGCGCCGTAGGCGATAACGCCCGCGTTTACCGTCAGCTTGCCGCCGGAGTGTGAATACTTTACGTCCGTTATGGCGTAGTTCAGAACCTCATCCGTGACCGTGATTATCTCAATGCCCGAAGATGCGGAAAAGCTCTTGTCGGTCACAAGATACATAAGCGCCGAGGGATTTTCGGTAAAATACGCCTGCGCGGTGTTTAGCGATCTCATAGTATCGGATGCCACCGCAGACGGCTCGGTATCCTCAACAAGCTCTATCGCGTATTTCTTGTCGGTTATGCTCTGGAATGTGATTATTGCCTCGTCGGAAACGCAAAGGAGAGTATACGAGCTGCCGTCCTTTGCATCCTTGATAATATCGATTATTTCGTCCTTCGCCGCTTCAAAGCGGGTAGTTTTACCGTGCTCGATATTCATACTTCCCGAGGCATCAAGCACGAAGCAATAATTGTTTGCCGCGCCCGGAAGAGTAAACACGGGTCTGGCTATTGCAAGAGATATTACCGTGATGGTGAGTATCTGCAAAATAAGGCTGATAAGACCGGTAAGACCTGAAAGTGGGTTTCTTCTTTTGAGGAATTTTTCACTAAGCTCCCAGATATAAGTCGAGCTTATCGTCTGCTCGTTGTACTTGCTTCGGAGAATGTAGATAATAATAACTATCGGCACTCCGATAAGTCCAAGCAGACCTAAAGGCTGTAAAAAGCTCATTTAAGCACCCCCATATCCACCATCTCTCCAAAGAACACATCGGAGATGCGCGCGTATGCGGGCAGGAGCATATAATGTCCGCCTCTTGACTCGCAATAGGTCTTGATCTTTTCTGTGATGTATTTGAGAGCCGCCTTGTAGGCGTTTATTCTGTCCTTGTCTATCTTCTTACGGAAGAAGCGGTGCTGATCCTCAACGTCAAAGAGGTGCATCTTGCCGCGCAGCTGCGGATTAAGCTCCTCGCGCGAGAGTATCTGCACGCAAAGAATATCTCTCTTTTTTTCGGCGAATTTATCTATCGCCCTTTCATAATCCTCGTCTGTGAGGAAGTCTGATATGAGGATCGAGTAGCCGTCGCCCATACCGATCTTTGAGGGTACTATTGCCTCGCTGATCGACGCGTCGGTGTTGAACTCGATCTCGTTAAGCGCACTTACGCAATTTATGTAGGCGTCCTTGCCTACCATGCCGGTTATGACCTCGTCTATCTGTGATCCGTGTATCGCATACACCGACACCTTGTCCATCTCGCTGACCGAGAGGTAGGCAAACGCGGCGGCGATCTTTATCGCCTGCTCTGCCTTTTCAAAGGTGCCGTGGTGCATCGAGCGGCTGGCATCTATGTATATTCTGGTGTGCATCTGACGCTCGTCAAGATAAAGCCTTTGATAAAGCTTGTCAAATCGGGCGTAGGCATTCCAGTCTATTTTCGAGATGTCGTCGCCGGGAATGTAATCACGATAGTCGGCAAATTCGCAGGATGAACCAAAGTTTTTGGACTGATGGTTTCCGCCGAACATTCCGGCCACGTTGTTTTTAAGAAGCGTTTCAAGAGCTTCAAGCTCGGCAAGAAACGCCTCGTCGATTACCATTTTCCCCATTAGCGAGCCTTCTTGGTTTCCTTGATTATCATTGAAATTACGTCATCAACACCGAGCTTGTCGTTAACCGCGGTGTAGTTTACCTTCATTCTGTGGCGAAGCACGGGATATGCGAGCGCCTCGATATCCTCGTAGGATACGTTGTAGCGGCCCTGCATGAGCGCGCGTACCTTTGCGGCGGTGATAAGACCCTGTGCCGCACGGGGAGATGCGCCGTACTTAACGTACTTCTTGGTAGAGGGGGTGGAGTCAAGCTCGGGGTGGGTGTTTGCAACGAGGTCGACAGCGTACATAAGCACCTCGTCAACCACGGGCACGGAAGCCGCAAGAGCTCTCATCTCGAGTATCTCCTCACCGTTTATAACCGCCTCTGCGGTCTCTGCCATAGTGATCTGAGTCATCTTTACGATGTCGGCAAGCTCCGCATTCGAGGGGAAGCCGACGATAAGCTTGAACATAAAGCGGTCCATCTGCGCCTCGGGAAGAGGATACGTACCGTCCTGCTCTATGGGGTTCTCGGTTGCGAGAACGAAGAAAGGCTCGTCGATCTTGTAGGTCTGGTTCGCTACGGTAACCTTATGCTCCTGCATCACCTCAAGCATCGCGGACTGCGTTTTGGGAGTAGCACGGTTGATCTCGTCGGCAAGCACGAGGTTAGCGAATATAGGACCAGGGCGGAACTTGGTTTCCATTCTGCCTTCCTCATTCTTCTCGATAACGTTAGTACCCGTAACGTCAGAGGGCATAAGGTCGGGGGTAAACTGAATTCTCGAGAAAGGCAGAGAAAGCACCTTTCCGAGAGAACGTACAAGACGGGTCTTACCAACTCCGGGCACACCCTCAAGAAGCACGTTACCGCCCGCAACGATAGCAATTATAACGTTGTCGATTATTCCGCTCTGACCTACGACGTCCTTCGCAAGCTCTGTGCGTACCTTTGCGATCTTCTCGCTGAAGATCCTTACTCTTTCAATTTCCTGTGCATTTATCTCATTGTTCATTTCTGATAACCTCTCATTCATCAATCCTGATCCTCAAAGCCGCCATAGAGGATCTCAAAGTATTTTTTAAGTGCGGCGATCTGTTCCTCGGTGTAATCGCCGTCCTCGGTCTTGCCGAACATCAGCGAATAATATTTGTCAAGTATAGTGCCGTATTCAACGTATTTGTCGGTATATGGGTCAAGCACGAGGTCGTCGCTACCGAAGACCGTACCGGATCCGATACCGCCCATACCGCCGCCCTCGGTATCGTCACTGCCGCCGCCCGACTCGGTGGACGTGTCGCGGAGAATGGGACGCTCAAAGGTGGGGAGCGCATGCTCAAACAGATCGCAAACGCGCTTCATTGCATACTCACCGGTATTGGTGCTTGCGCTGCTCTTTTCGATTTCTGTGTAGAATATGGGGGTCAAGGCGGAAAAAGCAGAGTCGATCTCTCCCTCAAGCGCCGTGTAACTGACCGTTGCGGCGAGTGCCGCAAGTGCGGAAAGACCCTTTATATCGCCGTCCGCGGTCGCAAGCTGCAAGACCGCATTGTAAAGCGAATCGGACGGGTCAATGCCCGAACGTGTAAGTGCCACAACGATAGCCGAGGAGTCGGACGTGAGAAGTGCCGCAATATCAGCAACCATCTTCTCGGCATCCGGGTTTTCAGCCGCGCTGTCGGGGTGAACGTATCCGACTCTCACGTCGGCAAGTCCCGCTACGTACTCGTCCCATTCGCTGCCCTTTTGCCATACGTAATAATTGAGTGCTTCCGCAAGGGGCTTGACGGTATCCGAGCCGGAAGCCCAAAGGGCTTCGATTATCTCGACTGCTGACGACGAGGCGTCGGTTTCGTTATATATCGCTTTTAATGCCTTGCCGACCGAGCTGTCGCGCTCGGCAACGGTGGTAGCAACCTTCAGCTCGTCAAGAAGCGTGGAAAGGTTTAAGACTACGTTTTCGCGGTATGGCGAAGCCATCGCCGAAGAGCCTACGTATTCGATAAGCTCTTCCATTGCCGCGATCTGTATCGAGGTGATCTCAAAGGGCACCTCTTCAACAGGGGGCGGCGGAGGCTCGATGGGAGTATAGAGCACCGCGCCGACAAGCACCAGCGAAGAAAGCAAAAGACACAAAACGTAAAGCCAGAGAAATCTGATCTTAACGCTGCGCCTCGGCAGACTGTCCACTACCGCTTCGGCATCCTCGCGCTGAAGGGCGTAGATGGTTTCCTCTCTTGTGCGATACGCCATCATGGTCTGGACTCTCTCTTGAAGACCGAAGCGTCTGTCAAGCATTCTTGCAACGGCGGCACTCGATCTGTAAAAGAGGAAAAACGTGCCGACACCGAAGACAACAAACGCCAAAACGCCGATGAGCGCAATTACAGGCGTGCCGAGGGCTACAAGCTCAAGCTTTGAAAGCAAGAGAAGAATGCCCGAGGCAAGAAAGCCAAAGGAAATGCCGACAAGCACCGCTCTTATCGCGGCATTGACGAGTGATTTATTTTTCAGTTTAACAAAATTGCGTGAGGGCTGACGGTCAGTCTTCATAGACACCTCCCGCACTTAAAGCGTAATTCGTTTTATCGGACAGGGAGCGCGCGCCAAGCATCTTAAACGCCACCCAAGCAACAGCAGCCGCGCACACACAAGATGCGACAGCGGCGGCAGCTATGCAAACGACGTTGCCCGACAAAAGTGCCGGAACGAAGAGCGCAAGCTCAGTACCGAGGCACAAAGCCTCGCCGACAAGATACGGTATGTACCTTTTTTTGCAGTTCATTATTTCTCCTAAAAAATTATAAAATATGTAAAATATAATAAGATATTGTAACAAAAAAGTGAAAACGTGTCAACATACTCGGTGAAAAATTAACAAAATATTTTATAAATTTAATAAGTAAACGAATGGCTGTTTTTTATATAAGTAAACATTTGTTTTCATTTACGCAAAGAAGCCAACACAAAGACTAGCTCCGTGTTGGCTTTTTTATATATTGAGAAATTCGTTTAAGTATGTACCCGTGTTAAATTATTACAGATCTTCAGCAAGGATCTTGCGCTTTTTCCATATTCCCGAAAGGAAGTATATCATACCCGGGATCGCGCAGCCGTACGGTGCAAGACCGTAACCGAGCACAAAGCCGTAAAATCCGAAGTCAAGCGCTACTCCGAACAGCCAGCTAAGACCGATTCGAAGCACGACACCGTCAAGTAAGGAAAGGACAAGACCGAGCTTTGCGTTTCCGATACCCTGGATAAACGCGTGAGTGCCGCGCATTATCGCAAGCGCCGGGAACATCCACATAATAGCCGCGATGAAGGTGTGCGACATCTCGTGAACGAGGGGGTCGTCGGAGAATACCATAAACAGCTGCTTGCCGAGTGTGAGATACAGCACCATACAAGTGACTGTAAACGCACCCGCGTATATCCAAGCAAAATAAACCGATTTTTTAGCTCTTCCCTGCTCCTTTGCCGCGATATTCTGGCTGACCATAGGAAGTGCGGCGTGCTGTATGCCCTGCGAGACCTTGTTTACAATATCGTCAATTCTCATACCGACACCGAATGTGGCAGAGGCAACAACGCTTATGTTATTGACCATCGAATTAACGAAAAGCATGGAGAGGTTGATGCAGCCGGACTGTATCGCCATAGGCGCGCCCAGCTCAAATATCATAGCCGAGTATCTTGCGTTCGGTATAAAGCTCTTCGGCTTAAAATCAAATCCGAATTCTACCTTGCGGCGATAGAGATACCAAAGCGAGAAGATAAAGGATACCGCCTGACCGATAATAGTTGCCCAAGCCGCGCCGGCAACGCCCATACCGAGCGGACCGACGAATATGAGGTCAAGCACTACGTTGATGACCGAGGCAATACAGATGAACATAAACGGACGGCGCGAGTCACCCATACCGCGCAAAGCGGATGCGACCATATTGTAGCCCGCGGTAAATACGAGTCCGCCGCCGCAAATGATGAGATAACTCTCGGACATTTCGTACGACTCGACGGGTATCTTCATCAGGCGAAGTATCGGGTGTCTGAATATCAACGCAGCCGCGGTAAAGAAGATGCCTATCGCCAAAACGATGGTAAACATTGTGCCGACGATACCGTTTATCTCCTTTTTCTTACCCGCGCCCAGCGCCTGCGAGATCATTACCTGACCCGCCGTGGCAATGCCAAGACAGATCATCGTAGCGAAATTAAGTATAAGGCTGCTCTGCGAAACGGCGGAAAGACCGGGCGTGCCGACAAAGTGACCGACTACGATCATATCGACCGTGCTGTAAAGCACCTGCAACGCGTTTGATGCCATAAAGGGCAGCATAAACAGCAAAAGCTGGCGTGGAATGCTACCCCGTGTAAAATCTTTTGATAATTTTCCCTTCACGGTCTTACTCCTTGATCTGTCTGTTCAGCTCTTCAAAAAGGGCGAGATTCGTCTTTTCCGAGGTGAGCGGAGTTATGGAGATGTAGTTGTTTATGACCGCTACGGTATCGAGGGAAAGATCGGTGCTGTCATTCTTTGCCATCTGTCCGACCTGCACGTAAATATCACCGTCGCGGTGGATAAAGTCATCTGTGAAATATATTCCGCCTTGTCTTGTGACGAGTATGCCCTTATCATTAAGAGGAATATTGACGTTGTATATCACGTTGCGCTCAAGGAGCTTGTGCTTACAGAAAAAGTCAAGCACGGTATCAAGACGGCTCTCTGCCGCGGCGAAGGTGGTCGGATCTGTTGAGAGCGCAACGCCGTTGATGCCAAGGCGTGCCGCCTCGAATATAGCACCGATAGTGCCGGAATAAACTATGTCCTTGCCAAGATTGAAGCCACGGTTAACGCCCGAAATAACGAGGTCAAAATGCTCTTTAAGACCGCAAACAGCAAATCGCACGCAATCCGCCGGAGTTGAGTCCATTGAGTATGCGCGAATTCCCTCGCCGATGTCGACTTGCTTTATTTCGATCGGACGGGTAAAGTCAATGGCGTGGCTCTTGCCGCTTTGCTCGACCTTGGGCGCGATAACGGTAACCTCGCCAAGCTCCGCGGCTCTTTTTGCAAGCACGGGGAGAATAGGTGACTGTATGCCGTCGTCGTTAGTTATAAGTATTCTCATAGCCAGCCCTCGTTGTTTTCCTTGAATTCCTTAAGGCAGGCATCAGCCTCGGCAATAAGCAGATCGGCTTCCTCACGCGAGTAAACGGTAGCGCCGCTTGCGCAGGCGTGACCGCCGCCGTGATGGCGCTCGGCGATCTGATTTACGGTAACAAAACGGCTGCGAAGGCGTACCCGTGTCGTATTATCGTCGTTTTCAATGAATGCTATCCATATAAGTGAGCCCTTGATGGAGTCCATATAAGACACCGATGCCGAGGCATCCTCGCTCGAAAGATTAAACCTTTCTTGCATCTCTTTATCAACGTAGAGATACGCAACTCCACTCTCGGTTATCTGCATATGCTCGTAAACGTACGCCTCAAACTTGAACATCTTGTATTCCTTCATATAAAGCTGTGCGTAGAGTGTATCCGTATCAACACCGACGTCAAGCAGCATTCCCGCAAGGCGCATAGTGTTGCCGGAAACCGAGCTGAAACGGAACCTGCCGGAATCCGTCACCATACCTGTGTATATAAAGGTCGCCGCAGTAGTATCTATTTTAAGCTCGTCCTTAAACGCGTAGCAAAATTCGGCTATCATCTCACAGGCAGAGGAATACTCCTCCTCTATCCATTCGATAGGCGCGTATGACTGGACGGGAATGTGATGATCGATCTTTATAAGCTCGCGGCAGAGCGCGTATTTGGGGTTGGAGATACGGTCAGCCGTAGCGGTGTCGATAACTATACCGAGCGCATCGGCATAAAACTCGTCAGCCACGTCAGCCGCGTCCTCACCGCCGAGGAAGGAAAGGTACTCGGAATAGTCACAGTTCAGCACACGGACGTCTTTTTCGGGGTACGTAGCGCGTAAAACCGTGCCAAGACCCATAGTAGAGCCTACCGCATCACCGTCGGGGCGCTTGTGTCTGAAAATTATGATCTTGTTATATTCCTTGATCTTATCAAGTATCTTTGTCATTCTTTCTATCTGCATTTTACTCTCCTCTTACGATTTTATTGAGATCCTCAAGCATCGCCATCGCCATATCCTTATCCTTAAGCGTTGCACCGCTTGCCTTTGCGTGACCGCCGCCGCCATACTTTACTGCGACGGGGTTGATGTTGTATTTGCTTGAGCGAAGCTCGGCAAGGACTCCCGCATCCGTCTCGGTAAAGTTCACCCACACGTCAACTCCGCGTATCTCGGACATAGTGCCAACCATTCCGCGAGAAATGGAGAAGGTGTCAACGCCGTATCCCTCAAGCTCGTCCTTTGTGGTGTAGATATACGCAACTCCGTCCTCGGTGAAGTTTATCTTCAAAACGAAGCTTGCGCGCAGTCTTATAAACTTGAAATCGTCCGAATAGAGATTTCTGTATATATCGTTGGTGTCGAAATCGCGCTCTCTTAAAAAGGCTGCCATACGGAAGGTGTTTGAGTTGGTCGAATCGTATCTGAATCGTCCGGAATCGGTGACCATACCCGTATAGAGCGACTTTGCGGCAAGCGCGCTGACGGTAAGGCCGCCCTCTATCGCCAATGCGGTGATGAGTCCGCAGCAGCTCTCATACGAGGTGTCGGTGACCTCAACGTCGGCTATTTTTTCGCAATAGATGTGGTGGTCTATGCGTGCCGTGGTTTCGGCAAGCTTGTATCTTGTGTCGCTTATCAGCGCGGAGGATGACGTGTCGAGGATTATCGCAAGCGCGCCCTCGTATACCTCGTCGCCTATCTCGTCCATTTTCGAGCCGTCCATAAAGGCAAAGCGAGTCGAGCTGTCGCCGACCGCGTAGACCTCCTTGCCGGCAAAGGAGTCGCGGATAATGTTTTTAAGTCCTATCTGCGAGCCGAGCGCATCTCCGTCGGGATTGTTGTGTCTATGTATTATGATCTTGTCGTATTTCTTTATTTTTTCGAGTATTTCTTCAAACATTTATTCTTCTTCCTTCCTATCTTTGAACATTATATTATATCATATCTCGGCGGAACTTGCAATAATATAGCAAAATATTAAAAGAAAAAGTTTTTACCATTTTTGTATTGAACAACAAATCGATTTGTGATAGAATTAATGAAAAGGAGGTATTATACTATGAAAAGAACGAGCATAAAGCTTATATCACTCACACTCATTTTCTCGCTTGCCCTGCTCGCGCTCACGGGCTGCACCTTCTTTTCGGACCTCAGCGATGCCATACTCGGCATTTACGACTCACCCTCGGAGACTGACACACCTCAATTCAGTCTTGAAGAAGCGATAAACGAAATAACCACCTCTACAATACGAAGCACCGTCAAGATCGAAACAAAGTATTACAACCAAAATATTTGGGGCGACGTGACCGACTACGCAATATCGCAAGGCTCTGGCACACTGATAATGCGCTCGACGGCACTCGGCTCGTCAAAATGCTACGTCCTGACAAACGCGCACTGCGTTGACGAAAATACGAAATACTCGCACAAATCCATAACTGTGACCGATTACTGCGGCGGCACTTACAGCGGCGCAAAGGTGTATCTTGGCTCTCTTAGTGAAAAATACGATCTCGCTATTTTGGAATTCAATTGCAGCAATACCGACATTCAGCCCATAAAGCTTGCAAAGAAAAATCCCGAGATCAACGATACCGTAATATCCGTCGGCACTCCTCACTCGCAAATGAACTCGATCACCGTCGGCAAGATCGTCACCTATTACAAGGGCGAGCTTATCGAGGTCGACGCGATCTACCATTCCGCCCCGGTAGGCCCGGGAGGCAGCGGCGGCGCGCTTCTCAATACCGACCTTGAGCTGTGCGGTGTTAATTTTGCCGCGGACAAAACGGAAGAGGACTTTGGCAACGGCAGCTCCGTGCCGATAGAGTCCGTGCGTGAATATCTGTCTTCGTTTGGTATATTCAATCTGATACTTTAACCGATAAAATACAAAAGACCCGTGTGAAAATTTCACACGGGTCTTAATTTTCGCTATTTTATTTCTTTGCCGTAGCAGATGGGCAGCCGATCGGGCAAGAGCCGCAGTTGCCGCCGCAGGAGCAGGAATGCTTACCCTTTTTCTTGTTGATGATCATCACTATGACCACTGCCACAAATGCCGCAGCGATAAGCGAGGAGATTATTAACGTAAGAATTACTTTCATATTTTTATACCTTATTTATTTGCACTCTTAAGGCTCGGATCCTTGCGGAAAAGAAGATAGAGCGCAAAGCCGATTATTGCAAGTGATATGCCTGCCGTGACAAACTCCCACCAGTAGAGCGCGCCAGTAAGAAGCGAGCCGATCTGATATACACAGAAGCAGGTAGCGTAAGCAAACACGCACATATACGCGATCGCAAACGCGGTCCACTTCGAATTGTTCATCTCACGCTTTATCGCGCCCATAGCGCCGAAGCAGGGTGCGCAAAGCAGATTGAATATCATAAACGAGAATGCCGCAAGCGCGCTGCCGCCGAATACCGCGGAGTTAACGTAGTCGTAAAGTCCCGACTCGCTGCCCGCCATAGCACCGAATGCTCCAACGACCTCCTCCTTTGCCATAAGACCAAGGATAGTCGCAACCGCGCTCTGCCAGTTGCCAAAGCCAAGGGGAATAAATATCCACGCGATCCAGGATCCGACAAGCTCGAGAATGGAGCTGCCGCCGCGATCCTCGGTGATAAAGTGGAATCCACCTGCGAAGGAGAGATTGTTAAGAAACCAAATTACAACGCTTGCCACGAATATGACCGAGCCGGCACGCTTGATGAAGGACCAGCCGCGATCCCACGTAGTGCGGAAGATGTTGCTTGCAAGGGGGGCGTGATATGCGGGAAGCTCCATTACGAAGGGAGCGGGTGCGCCTGCAAACGCCTTAAGCTTTTTGAGGATTATACCGGATATTACGACCGCGCCAACGCCGATGAAGTACGCCGCAACGGAGATAAGCGAGCTTGCAAGCGCATTGTCACCGAACATCGAACCCGCGATCATACCTATGATAGGCATCTTTGCGCCGCAGGGGATAAATCCGGTAGTGATTATCGTGATCTTTCTGTCTCTTTCCTGCTCTATGGTACGGGATGCCATAATACCGGGCACGCCGCAGCCGGATGCCACGAGCATGGGAATGAACGACTTGCCGGAAAGACCGAACTTGCGGAATATCTTATCCATAATGAAAGCAACGCGCGACATATAACCGCAGTCCTCAAGCAAGGAAAGCAAGAGGAACAGAATAAGCATCTGGGGTACGAAGCCAAGCACTGCGCCAACGCCGCCGACTATACCGTCCTGGATAAGAGAATAGAGCCATTCTGCTATTATGGGCTCACCCGTGTCACTTAAAAGCGCCATATCGATAAGCTCGGGTATCGATTTCCAGCTTGCCATAAAGCTGTCGGGATAGGTCTCGGCAAACGAGCCAAAAAGCCCATCGTTCATAAACGTAACAGTGAAGTCGCCGACCGAGCCGATGGAAATAAAATAAACGAAGAACATTATTGCCGCGAAGATCGGGAGAGCCGCCCATCTGTTAGTAACAACTCTGTCGATCTTATCGGATATCGACATCTTGCGGCCCTTTGCCTTTCTTTTATAGCATGCCTCGGTAACGTGGGTCACGTAAACGTATCTCTCGTTTGCGATAATGCCCTCGGCATCGTCGTCAAGCAGCTCCTCAACTCTCGCTATATCCTTTTCAATATGCGCAAGCTTCTCGGGATCGAGCTTCAGCTCCTCAAGCACCTTTTCGTCACGCTCGAAGATCTTAACGGCGTACCATCTCTGTCTTTCCTCGGGCATGCCGTGCACCGCCGCCTCCTCGATATGAGCAAGGGCGTGCTCAACGTCACCGGAGAAGTTATGTGAGGGTACGCGGCTACCGTCCTTTACCGCCTCAATAGCAACGTCAAGCGCGTCGGTTATACCGTCGTTTTTAAGTGCGGAGATCTCAACAACACGGCAGCCAAGCTTGCGCGCGAGCATCTCGGTATCTATCGTGTCACCGTTTTTTCGCACTACGTCCATCATATTTATTGCCACTACCATCGGAATACCGAGATCGGCAAGTTGAGTAGTGAGATAGAGATTGCGCTCAAGATTGGTTCCGTCTACTATGTTCAGTATCGCGTCGGGACGCTCGTTGACAAGGTAATTTCTTGCCACGACCTCCTCAAGCGTATAGGGGGAAAGCGAGTATATACCGGGCAGGTCCGTAACGGTCACGTCGCCGTTCTTTTTAAACTTTCCTTCCTTCTTTTCTACAGTAACGCCCGGCCAGTTGCCGACGTACTGATTCTGGCCTGTCAGAGCATTGAACAGGGTGGTTTTACCGCAGTTCGGATTGCCCGCCAGAGCTATTCTTATACCCATTGGTTTTTCCTTTCGCTTGTTAATGGTTAGTCAAGGCTAACCGGTGGTTGTTTTTTTTACGGCAGTTCCCTGCCGCAAATTATTCTATCTCGATAGTTTCGGCGTCTGCCTTGCGGATCGAAAGCTCGTAGCCGCGCACGGTAAGCTCGATGGGATCTCCAAGGGGTGCGACCTTGCGCACGTATATCTCAACGCCTTTGGTTATTCCCATATCCATTATCCTGCGCCTTACAGGCCCCTCACCGTGAAGCTTAACGACCTTTGCCGTTCCGCCTATTTTCACATCGCGAAGAGTTTTCATATTTATCTCCATTCTATCGCCTTTTCAGCGAGCCATTTTGACAAGTTAGCAGCCGCTAACCGATATAGAATTATACCTTATTCTTCCTCGTTTGTCAAGTAGCTTTTTGAAATTTTTTTCAACTTTTTTCCTAAAGTGACAAAAAAGCCCCGCAGCTATACGACTCGTCAGCCATATAAATGCGGGGATTTCAGCATAAAACGTTACACGGGTCGCCTCTTAAGCAGCTTAAACATCAATTCAGACAGAGGAAAAACCAAAAATCCCATAAAGAAATTCGATATTCCGTGCACAAGATCGAAGTAAAGTCCGCTAGCTATCCAGGCAAGCATTCCCCGCCAATCGAGGTTAAACATTATCGCTTGCGCAGGGGCATAAAGTATGCCGAACAGAAAGCCGTGAACCGCCGTTATGATCGGGTAGATCACGCACCTTATTTTAGGATTTAGGCGGCGCGGAATAAGCATCGCCACAGCCCAAAGCGGTAACCATATGTAAACGTACGGCAGCCACCAAGCCGAAAAGCCGAGATAAAATCCGTTCAAAACAACGTACACGTATATCGGTATCAATGCTTTGAAGCGGAAGACCACCGCGTAAGTGACACACAACGCGCCTACGAAATGTATATTCGGCAGCGCCTCCATAAGAAGATCGCCGAGGAACATTATCGTACCAAGCATCGCAAAAAGCACGCACTCAAATATGCGCTTGTGCGTATTATTTTTTGAATTACATCGTTGTGTAGACAAACTTGAATGTCTCCCCGCCCGAAATTGCAGTTTCGTTCACGCCGACCGAGGCGTAATCGTCACCTACGTAGAACGCCCAATAAGCCGAGTTCGCATCCCAATCCGCCTTGATACCGTTGAGAGTATCGAAGAAGGACGCATCGTTGACAAGCTCGTATTCGTAAAGTGCTGCACCGAGAGTTTCCTTGTCGGTCTTTACGGTGAGGGTAACGGTGGTTTGTTCTGCCGTTACAAGAACGGTAACGGTCTTTGCGCCCGTGCCGACGGTCGCATCCTCGGTATAGGTCGCATCAGCCCAAAGCCCCGTGGGAGTCTCCTTGCCGCATCCGACGGAAAGAAACATTACTACTACCACAACAAGCGCGGCGGCTAATTTCATAATGTTTTTCATTACTTTTCTCCTTTCGTAAATCAAAAGGATAAAATAAAAACCCCTTCACGGGGTAATTGATAGAAAAAGGGTGGCGCAAAACGCCGCCCGTACCACCTTCCCCATTTTGCCCAAGAAGTTTTTACGGATCACAGAGTGACAAGCATCCCGGCTTGCGTGAATGACACGCTCACGGTAATGGCTGTTGCGACGGACTTTCACCGTCTTCCCTTGTCCCCTAGCCGCCGTCGCGACCCGACAATGCACCAAAATGGCGCAATACCCTGCGTTTATTCTTTTGTCGTTTTTATTATAATCGCTTTGCTGCATTTTGTCAACAGACAAAGATAAAAAACAAAAATTTTATTTTCTATTGAAATTGCAAAATGTTTGTATTATAATACAAAAGGAAGCGCAAAAAGCGCCCGACAGCAAAGTGAGGCTTAAGAAATTGATCAACAATAAAAAACTCCCTCTCACAGAGGGTCCGATATTCGGCAGAATGACTCTTTTTGCCCTGCCGATAATGCTTACCGGCATACTGCAGATCCTATACACGATGGCAGACAACATTATCGTCGGACAGTTTTCGGGCGACACAAACGCACTTGGCGCGGTAGGCTCAACAAGCACGCTCAACTCGCTGATACTCACCCTCCTTCTCGGTATATCCATCGGAACGAGCGTAGTAGTTGCGCAGGCGTACGGCGCAAAAAACGAAAAGGTAGTATCACGCGCGGTGCACACCGCCCTCTCCTTCTCGCTTATCGGCGGTATCGTGTTTATGATCGCCGGTCTTTTGGTTTCAAGGCCTGCACTTGTGCTTATGGGCACTCGCCCCGTGCTTCTCGACGGAGCGGTCCTTTATTTCCGTATAATATGCATTGGCATTCCCGCAAGCGCGGTATATAACTTTGCCGCTGGCATACTTCGCTCTATCGGCGACTCGAAAACGCCCCTTATCATTCTTGCGTCAACCGGACTTGTAAACGTAGTGCTAAACCTGTTCTTCGTTTGCGTTTGCGGAATGTCGGTCGAGGGCGTTGCGATAGCGACCGTGGTATCTCAATACCTCTCTGCGACCGTGGCGGTATTTGTGCTATGGCGCAAGCGCTCGGAATGCTACGGCTTCTCCTTCAAAAAAATATGCATCGACACAAGACAGCTTGGCAGAATACTCCGCCTCGGTATCCCCTCCGGTCTTCAGAGCGCGATGTTCTCTATTTCGAATATGCTTATCGTAAGCGGTATCAACACCCTTGGCGATCACGCAATAAAGGCAAATACCATCGCGGGTAACATAGACGCCATAACCTACCTCGCCTGCAACGCCTTCAGCGCAGCGGTAATGACCTTCACCGGTCAGAACTACGGTGCGGGCAAGATGGACAGAGTGAAAAAGACTGTTATTTACGGTCTGATTCAGGTTACGGTGTTCGGCATTGCGTTCGGACAGATACTTCTTCTCTTTGCCGACCAACTTTCAAGCCTGTACATAGCCGGCGACGACCCCTATCGTGCCGAGATACTCGCCCTTACGGACGGTGTATTGATCCTTCTTCTGAATATTTATTTCGTCTGCGGACTTATGGACGTTATGGCGGGTGTGCTTAAGGGTCTTGGATATTCCCTTGCACCCATGATAATCTCGATCGTTTGTATCTGCGGTATAAGGATCTTATGGCGCTACGTTGCATTCCCCATTGAAGCGTTCAATTCCATCGAGGGAATCTATCTCTCCTATCCGATATCCTGGTCCGTCGCATTCATCTGCTACTTGACCCTTTACATAATCGCGCGCTCGAAGATCAAAAAGAGATTAAACGCGAGCGCAAATACACAATCAGACACTAAAACAACCGTAGAGGTATAATATAATGCTATCCTCAAAAAAGAAGCTTTTAGTTACCGACGGCCCTATTTTCGGTAAGATGATAAGCTTCACTCTGCCGGTAATGCTGACCAGCCTTTTGCAAACGCTTTACTCTATGGCAGACAATGCCGTCGTAGGACAGTTTTCCGGCGATCCGAACGCTCTTGGCGCGGTAGGATCAACTACCTCCTTCAGCAACCTTATGCTGAACCTTCTGCTCGGCGTTTCCGTCGGTACAAGTGTTGCCGTTTCGCAGGCATTTGGCGCAAGGAACGAAAATCTTGTTTCCAAGGTTGCGCACACCGCCCTTTCCTTCTCCGCGATAGCCGGAATCTTCTTTATGGTTATCTCCCTTATAATCGCAAGGCCTGTGCTTGTGCTTATAGGAACTCGAGAGATATTGCTTGAAGGAGCGGTGCTTTATTTCCGCATCATTTGTTTTGGAATACCAGCATCCGCAATATATAACGTTGCCGCAGGAACGATGCGCTCGGTCGGAGACTCAAAAACGCCCCTTATAATACTTACCTGCACCGGTCTTATAAACGTCGCGCTCAATTTCCTTTTTGTTTGCGGATTCGGAATGACGGTGGACGGCGTTGCAATAGCCACGATCACCTCGCAGTATCTTTCTGCAATCGTGTCGCTTTATATTCTTTGGCTCAGACGCTCCGAGTGCTACGGCCTGTCCTTCAAAAAGCTTTGCATCGACAAGGCACAGCTCAAAAGAATACTTATGCTCGGCGTGCCTGCGGCGCTTCAGAACGCGGCATTCTCCCTCTCAAACGTGCTGCTCGTCAGCGGTGTAAACTCGCTTGGCGATCACGCGATCAAGGCGTACACCATAGCAGGTCAGGTAGACTCCATAACCTACATAGCCAGCACGTCGTTCGGTACGGCGGCGATGGTATTCACCGGACAGAACTACGGTGCGAAAAAGTATGACCGTATTAAACGCGTGCTTCTTTGCGGCATCATACAGTCAACTATATTCGGCGTGCTTGCCGGCGTTGCGTTCCTCACCTTCTCCGACCAGGTGGCAAGCCTGTTTATATCCGCAACCGACCCCAACAGACTTGAAGTGCTGGCGCTTACCAAAGAGCTTGTAACCATTATTCAGTCCTGCTATTTCCTGTGCGGAATTATGGGTATAGTATCAAGCGTGCTTAGGGGTATGGGCTACTCCATCTCGCCTATGATAACCGCGATCGCTTGCATCTGCGGTATCAGAATCGTGTGGGTGTATTTCGTTTTCCCCCTCGATGTGTTCAACTCGCTTGGCGGTCTTTATCTCTCGTTCCCTGTTTCCTGGATAATCGCCACGATCTGTTACCTTGCAATATTCGTTTACGCTTGGCGCAAAATAAAGAAAAACACGCTTACTTAATAATAAAATGCCCTCCGATCTTGTCGGAGGGCATCGTTTTTATTCCTTGGTTTTAGGCTTGTAGTTAAGCAAGAATATACCCGTACAAACGAGCACGAGAGTGATACCGAGGTTCCAGGGTGCGACGGCGCTGTTCTCTCCGGGGAGGAAAAGCATAGTCAGAAGCACGCCGAAAACGGGGGTCATAAAGTTAAATACTGTTACACGGGATACGGGATTGTACTTGAGAAGCAGTCCCCACAAGGAATATGCAAGCGCAGAGAGAAGCGCAAGATACACAAGCACAAGCACGCCGCCTGCCGAGTCAAGAGTTACCTTGCCGCCGAAGACAAGACCGACGATTATCATGAAAATACCGCCGATGATAAACTGGTATCCGCTTAAAGTAACGGGGTCCTCATACTTCGAGTAACGCTTGATAAGCACCGAGGAGAAGGAGGAGGAGATCGTGGACAAAAGCACGAACACAACACCTAGAATATCCATAGGATCGTCGGTCAGGGTAAGGCCGTTGAAGTTGATAACAACGATACCGACAAAGCCGATAACGCAGGCAAGCACCTTTTTGACGGTGAGCTTTTCCTGTCTGAAAATAAGGCTCGCTATAATGACCGCGAAGAACGCGCCCGAGCCGCTCGTTACCGTGCCCTTTACACCCGTGGTGTAGGCAAGTCCGAGATAGAAGAATATGTACTGAATTACCGTCTGGAATGCGCTGACGGTAAGCACGCGCGGAATGTTTTCAAGCTTGGGGTAAAGGATCTTGCGCCTTGCGATACTGAATATGATTACAGTAAAGATGCCCGCAAGAGTAAATCTCATGCCCGCAAAGAGCATTATCGAGGCAACGCCCTCGACCTCGAGAAGCTTATATCCCGTCTTTATGGCAGGTGTTGCGCTACCCCAAAGCGCACAGCAAAACAGTGCTACAAGCACCAGCACCAGCGGCTTTGAAAACACGCTTTTCTTTTCGTTTTCCAACATTGATATCTCCTTTTCAGTCACTGTCAAAGTCCGTTAAAAACGGGCGGTTGACCGCCCGTTTTGTTTATTTATCAGTTGTTTGCGAGCCACTCTTATGCCTTCTCCTGTGGGAGAAGGTGTCGCGAGCTGGGCGAGTGACGGATGAGGCGTCACGGTATGAATGCGGCGTGGTTCGTTTTTGGTGAAAGCCGGCTCCTCATCCACCGCGAGCGGTTCTCGCTGCGGCTCGGTCACAAAACGGCTCTAACAGTCCACCGGACTGTTATTCACTACCGTTTTGCCGCTATGCTTCCCTTCTCGCTGAGGCTCGGTCACGTTTCGGCTCTTGCGTTATCAACGCAATTCACTACCGAAACGCCGCTTCGCTACCCGCCGGGGAAGGCTTATCAGTTGTTTGCGAGCCACTCCTCAGCCTTAGCTGCGGAAAGACGCTTGATGTCCTCGGTGGGATACTTGGACTCCGCACCGCCGTTAACGTAGATAAAATACTTGCCGCCTGCGGTCTTATAAAGAGTTTCCTCATAGCCTGCGGGATCGCCGTAAACGCCGGATGTAACCTTCTTGACAAGCTCGCTTGCCGAGGTATCGTATTCAACCTTACAAATGATCTTCTTCATTCTTTCTACTCCTTCATTTTTATTACCCGTATATTTTAACATCAAAAGCCCGATTTGTCAAGTGGCTTATTTTGTCAGATAACGTAGCTGCCCTCATCGGTAATCTTACGCACGTGGGGGCACGCGGTTATCTCACGGTACGCGGGCGCAAGATAACGTACCGCATTTTTTATGACCGTCTGCACGTTTTTGTCGTAATAGGTCGGGAAGGTCTCGTGACCGGGCTGGAAGTAGAAGATCTTGCCGTTTCCGCGCTCAAAGAGGCAGCCCGCCCTGAACACCTCGCCGCCCGAGAAATTAGCAAGCAAAAGGAGCTTGTCGGGGGTGGGGATCACAAAGGGCTCGCCGTAGGTTTCCTCTCCCTCAAGCTTAAAGAAGCGGTCAATGCCGCGAGTTATGGGGTGCGAGGGCTCAACGACCCAGAGTATCTCCGTATCCTCGCTCTCACGCCAGCAGAGGTTTGCCGACGTGCCGAGAAGAGTCTTCATAGGCTTTGAGTGATGGGCGGAGTGAAGGAATATAGCTCCCATTCCGTCAAGCACGGCGTCGCGCACAAGGGCGGCAACCTCGTCGGGAACGAGCTTATGTCTTACGTGACCCCACCAGATAAGCACGTCGGTCTCGTCAAGCATTTCCTTCGTTATCTTGCACTCGTCATTTTCAAGGGTGGTACATTTCACCTCTATATCGTCGCACGCAAGAAAATCGGCGATCGCGCGGTGTATTCCGTTAGGATATACCGATCTTGCCGTTTCGTCAACTCTCTCGTGATAAAATTCATTATAGATAAGAACGCGTATCATAAAAAAATCCATCCTTCCGCCGCTTATGCGGTCAATAATATTCTACACCGCCAAAGCCGACTTTGCAATACCCACATAAAACAAAAATCTACCAAATATTGCGCTTGACAGCCACCTTTAAAGAATATATAATGGAATAAAAAGACCCTAGGAGATAAATAAAATGAAAAGAACGCTTATCGAAAGGATACCCATCGCTCTGCCGGAGCACATATTGAAATTCACCGAGGGAGCAAGAATATACGACAGCTCCTGCTCGCCCGAGGCACAGGTGTACCTGATCGACAAGGACGGCGGATATTATTTGAAGGCGGCAGCCGCCGGCACGCTTAAAAGAGAGGCGGAAATGACCGCCTACTTTCATTCAAAGGGGCTTGGAACAGAGGTCTTGGACTACTCCACGTATAACGGCGGTGACCTTTTTCTCACCGCGGCGGTAAAGGGTGAGGACTGCACGCACCCGGGATATCTTGAAAATCCCGAAAGATTATGCGATACTATCGCACAAAACCTTAGAAAATTGCACGAATTATGTTACACGGGGTGCCCCGTTATGCAAAGAATGGCAGAATATGCCGCTACGGTTGAAAACAACTACCGCACAGGAAATTACGACTCATCACACTTCCCCGACAGCTTCGGTTACCGCTCGGCAGACGAGGCTATCGCCACCTTCCGCGAGGGCAAGGACTCGTTAAAGAATGACGTGCTTTTGCACGGTGACTACTGCCTACCCAACATTATGCTCGACGATTGGCGCTTCTCTGCATTTATCGACGTTGGCAACGGCGGTGTCGGTGACAGACACGTCGATCTCTTTTGGGGCGCGTGGACTCTCGGCTTCAATCTTCACACCGACAAATACGCCCCCCGATTTCTCGATGCGTACGGTCGCGACAAGGTTGATAGCGACCTTTTGCGCGTGATTGCCGCCGCAGAGGTTTTCGGCTGATTTATAGGTAGACAAAAACTCAGAAAGTTATTGACTTTTCCTGCTTGCTAATGTAAAATAAAGTAAAATATTCCAAAAGGAGACCCCGATATGTTTGAAAAGATCACACCCGAAGAGGCGGGCGTAAGCTCGGCGCAGGTTGCTGAATTTATATCCCTTTTAAACCGTTGCGGATTTGCTATACATGACGTAATAATGATGAAGGGCGACAAGATATTCGCCGAATACTATTGGAAGCCCTTTCACAAGGATTTTATACACAGAATGTATTCGCAGACCAAGACCCACGCGGCTATCGCTATCGGATTTCTCGAGCAGGAGGGCAAGCTCTCGCTTGACGACAAGCTCGTAGACATATTCAGAGATAAGATCACCACCCCCGTGCCCGAATCTCTCGAAAAGCAGACCATACGCGAAATGCTCACGATGAGCACGGTAAACGGCCATAGATGGTGGATGGCGACCCCGGGTGCGATGGACAGAACCTCGCTTTATTTAAACGACCGTCCGATGAATACCCGTCCTTCAAGCACTCTTTGGAACTACGACACCGACGGCTCTTATATGCTCGGCGCGGTTGCCGAAAGACTTTCGGGAATGCCCCTTTTCGACTACCTTTACGACCGCCTTTACAAAAGAATAGGCGCGTTTGAGAACGGTTATATGCTTCTCTCGCGTGACGACGTAGCCTGGGGTGACTCGGGTCTTATGTCCACTCCGCGCGATATGCTTGCGTTTGCGAGATTCGTAATGAACTACGGCAAGTGGGGTGGCGAGCAGATACTTAACGAAAAATTCCTGCGCGACGCGACCTCAAAGCAGGTTGACAACCGCGCTACCGCGCACAACCAGTATCTGAATATGGGCTACGGCTATCAGATATGGAGAAACGAGCGCAACTCATTCTCCTTCCGCGGTATGGGTATGCAGGACACCCTCTGCTTCCCCGATCAAGACATAATCTTCCTTGTAAATGCGGACATTCAGTACAACAACGCGGCGCGCCCGATCGTGTACACCTCATTCGTCGACAAGATCATCGACAAGGCAAGCGCAACTCCCCTGCCGAAGAATCCCGAGGCAGAGGCAATTCTCGCAAAGGCGACCGAAAACCTTGAGCTTGTATCGGTCAAGGGACTTGAGGACTCCCCTTACAGAGAAAAGATCAACGGCAAGGTATACAAGCTTGACGATAACCCGATGGGCATCACCAAGATATCCTTTCATTTCAACGATGCGAAAACCGGCGAGATCAGATACACCAACGCTCAGGGCGACAAGGTGCTTCCCTTCGGTGTCAACCACAACGTATACGGCAAGTTCCCGCAGCTTGGATATGCGGGTCTGCACGGCTGTGTGCGCACCACCGACGGTATGATGTACGACGATGCGGTATCACTTGCATGGGCGGAAGAGAACAGAGTTCTCGTATACACGCAGATAATAGACAAATATTACGGCAACACCTCTTGGACTATCGGCTTCAGAGACGACAGGATCGCTATCGAGATGTACAAGAACGGAGAATACTTCCTTAACGAATATCAGGGGCGCGCAGTCGGCGACCTTGAAAAATAAGGGGCTGCTTCATTTAGGCACAACCCCAAACGAAAAGGTAGAGATACTGTCATATCAGTGTCTCTACCTTGCTTTTTGTTAGAATTTAAGGTATTAAGGTTGAAAACCAAGGGTTTTCTCCGTTTTTATTATTTTTCGTTTGGTATCGCCGTATCGTCGCTCGACGTACACTCGTACGCCTCTCACTCCTCAGCCGACGATTTCTGCTCTAAATCAAGCGCCCCTACGTATTAAACGAATACAGTAAAATATCTCGGATCAAACGTGTCAAGATTAGCCGCAGATGCTAGATCACACATAAGGAAGCTGTCGTCCACGCCCTCGCCCTTAAGGCTCACGCGGCACAAAACGAGCAGATTGTTGCCGCGAATAGACCTTGCGGCGCACTCGACGTCCTTGCCGTATACGGTCGCGCCGGAGAACATATCTTCCTCGGACGAGCCGATTTTCTTCGAGCGGGCAAGAACGAGAGGACCGTACTGAACGGTACACATGGGGCCCTTTACCATCGCGCTCTTGTCGCAAACTCCGGCGCGTGGGTCGATCCATCTGTGAACGTGGTAATCGGTGTCGGGAAGATCGACGAACTCACCGCCAAAGGGTATGACCCTCGGTGTCATATCAAATTCGACCTTTATGACTTCCTGCTCGGAATTGACCGCAATAACTGCGTACTCACCTGCGGGAATGCTTACGCTCTTGCCATCTCGCATAGCGGTGGCAACAGTATTGGCGCTCCACTCGGGCGCGCGAAGATATACCTTAGCTCCCGGCTTAAGTCCGCGCACCGTTATCGGTACTGCGCCTGTTGTGGTATAGCCGGACGCAATGCGGAAGGACACACCGCCAAGTCTTAATGTAGTGGGATAGTAGCAATTCACGTAATAATCGCCGTCCGACTCGGTAACGGCAAGCTCTGCCGCGTTGACGAATCCGCGCGGAACGTTATTTACACAGCAATGCTGATATTTGGTATCACACTGAAAGCCGGAGACCCAATGACGTCCCGAGCTGCGCACAAAGAACGCACCGTCCTTGCCGTCCTCGTATACTCCCGCGAGAAACGCGTTAAGGAACGCGCGCTCAAACGCCTCGGCGTATCTTGCCTTACCCGTGATCAAGAACAGCTCGTAGGAAAGTCGCATCCAATGTATGACGTCGCAAACCTCGGTCGCACTGTCCGGATATGCCGCCGCATTAGAGAACCTCTCGCAATAGCCAACGCTGCCAAGAACGTTGGACTCATATTCCTTGACAAGCTCCCAGAATCGCTCGGTCGCCACGAGAAAATGCTCGTCGCCGGTCAACTTGTAAAGCTCGCATACACCCTCGAAGCAGGACATCATCTCGTATGCCTTTGCCGCCCAGCCGTCACACTCGTCATACCAGAGATGAACGGGCGTGCCCTCAAGCGAATTTCTGATAAGGTTAGGGCAATTGCCGTCCTCACGCTCCCAATCTGCCGCTATATCAAGGCAAAAATCAAAGTATCTATTATCACCGGTCAGTCGGTAAAGAAGGAGCATAGGCTTCATTATCGAGCCTGCCGCCATTCCGAACTGTACCCCTGCACCCGTGGCGAGAATTCCCATCTCCGAAAGGGTGGCGATAACGTTGTCGGCAAGCTTTGCCGCCGCGGCAAGTATACTCTCGTCCCCGAGCAGCATAGCGCACTCGAGCAGCGCCCAAAGAGTGTACTTTTGTCCCCATACGTTCCAGTTGGAGTTCCAGCCAACGAGTGGGTAAGTGGGGTCGTCTCTATGCCCACCGAAAATATTTTTTCTATCTCTGTAAGTGCTTAAATATCCGTCCTCGCACTGATATGCAAGAACGCGTTTAACGCTCTCGGCAAGCTCTGACTTAAGCGCGGCATCATTCTTCATTCTCGCCACGCGCGCAGCGGAAATAACGAGCTTGCCCCAGAATTCGCTGCGCCACATTCCCTCGCCGTACTCGTCGTCAAACTTGTCGGCATAGCTCTGCTCCGTCTCGCGCAGGATCTCCTTTATGGCAAATCCGCCGCTGACGCGCTCGTACACAAACTTGTCAAAGCGAATGCCTATTTCGGAATCCAATGACAAAGCCGAAAGCGGAAACGCGTTCATTTTGTTTTTGGCCTTATAGTCAACCTTGTAATTCATAACCGTACTCCATTCGGATATTATAAGTCTTCGTGCATATTATATCACAGTAAAAAATAAAATACAACCGCTAGTTTACACAAATCTTTGTGCGTAGCCGCATCTTTGGCAAAGCTGCTCCGATGCTTTACCGCACTTGAAGCCGTCCACCATAGCCACAGCTCTCGGCGAAGAGAGGATCGCGTCTATGCTCTCGTCAAATATATTGCCAAGCGAGATCACACCGTCGCTGTCAAGACAGCAGGGCACGACCGTGCCGTCACATAGAATACCGAACTGATCCTTAAGCCCATAGCAGAAGAAGCGCTCGCCCTTTATCTCGGCTTCGCGGTCCGGCCACTCAAACCTGTCGCCAAATTCAAGATATATCTTATCGCGTATCCTTACACCGCGCGTATTCTCTGCCCAATCACCCTCTATATTCTCACGCAGCAGGCGAAGCGCAAGATCGTTTCTGCCGCCGTCATATCCCTTGTTCCAGAGGCGAAAAACGACTATAACCCCTACCCGTGCAGCGTTTTTGGCAAAATCCGTGAGGGTTTTAACGTATTCCCGATACTCCTCTTCCCCGCCGTCCTCGAACGAATGGAGCGACAGATTCACCTTGTGCAAGCCGGCACTCAAAAGCTCGTCGCCGCGCTTTTTAAGGAGCGTGCCGTTGGTCGTGATGATCGACTTGTAGCCCGCATCAGCTGCCATTTTGACAAAGTCCGCAAGCTCGGGATGCGTTAGCGGCTCTCCCATCAAGTGATAGTAAATATATTTCGTCTTGCCCTGCAATTTATCAAGAACGAGCGAAAACTCTTCCCTCGTCATTCTTCTCATCCCTCTTTTATGCCCGTGGCAAAAGGAGCATTTCATATTACATATATTGGTTATCTCAACGTAGACCTTGTTATACAAAGCGCTCCTCCAATTATGTTTTTAACCCATTTTACCACAAAGCGCCACCACTTGCAAGTAATTTTCAATAAATCCTTGACAATTCACAAAATATGTACTAAACTTGTTACAAACCTGAAAAACAAGAGGAAAAAATGAAGAACAGATCCACCGCCCTTGCATACGTGGGCATAATTTCAGTCGTTCTGATATGGGGACTCATCCCCTCGGCAAAAAAGGCGCTTATCGGCGATAGCTTCTCGGCATCGGTATACAGTGCGATCACCGCATTTGCCGCCGCGTGCGCCCTACTCATTATGTCGGCAAAGCACCTCAAAGCCTTAAATCGCGACTATTTCAAGATAGCCATTCCGACCGGCTCTTGTGTCGGACTTGCGGCACTTTTACAGGCGCTTGCATACAATTTCAACGCCTCGCCGACAAACCAGGCATTTCTCGAAAACCTCTCCTGCGTGATCGTGCCCGTGCTTTTGTTCGTTATAGTCAAAAAGCGCCCCTCGATACTCACCGCCCTAGCAAGCGTGATATGCCTTGTGTCCTCAATGGTGCTTGCGGGTGTATTTTCACTTGGACTTAATTTCAGCGCTGCGGATATTCTCAACGCCCTTGCCGGACTCTTTTACGGTGTGAATATCGCCATCACCGGCATATATGCCAAAAAATACATAGCCTCCCTCTACGTTATGATCCAGCTTTTCGTGCAGGCGATACTGTCCGCAATAATGGCGGTTGCCTTTAACTTTATAAATATAGGTGGCACACCTATCGACCCGTTCGTATTCACGCCAAAGGCGTGGCTTATCCTCGCGATAATCGGCATCGGAATTATATCGAGCGCGCTTTGCTGGACCATCCGCACCTCCGCGATGAAATACGTCAGCGCAAACGTAGTTGCGGTTATAATGCCCTTCTCCGCGGTGGTCACGGGCGTGTTCGCTATCATTCTCGGACAGGACACCCCCTCCCTTACACTCCTTGTCGGCGCGATACTCGGCCTTGTGGCAAGCTTCCTCTCAAGCGCCGGCGACATTCTCGAGAGCAAGCGCGAGAACAAAAAGCAGTAAGCACAGCATAAAAATTACAAACAAAAAGAGCAAACACGAAAGGTGTCAAACCCTTATGTGTCTGCTCTTTTTATTTATCGTCGATATATTCGCGGTATAAATTCGATTATTCCCACTCGATAGTGCCGGTGGGTTTGGGTGTCAGATCAAACAGCACGCGGTTGATGCCGGGGACCTCGGCGGTGATGCGCGCGGTGATTTTATGCAACACGGGGTACGGGATCTCCTCGATGGTGGCGGTCATAGCATCGGTAGTGTTTACCGCGCGAATGATCGCGGGCCAGCCTTCGTAGCGGCTGTCGTCCTTTACGCCAACGCTCTTGATGTCGGGGATAGCGATAAAGTACTGCCATACCTTTTCTGCAAGGCCGCACTTGTCAAACTCGTCGCGCAGGATCGCATCTGCCTCGCGGAGTGCCTCAAGGCGATCACGGGTGATAGCACCAAGGCAACGGACGCCAAGACCGGGGCCGGGGAACGGCTGACGGTATACCATAGCGTGAGGAAGACCGAGCGCCTCGCCGACAACTCTTACCTCATCTTTAAAGAGGAGCTTTATAGGCTCGACAAGCTCAAAATTGAGATCCTCGGGAAGTCCGCCAACGTTGTGGTGAGACTTAACCGCCTTTTTGCCCTCTGCCTGCTTAATGCTTTCAAGAATGTCGGGATAGATAGTGCCTTGTGCGAGGAATGAGATACCTTCAAGCGCTCTTGCCTCATCGGCAAAAACGTTGATAAACTCCGCGCCAATGATCTTTCTCTTCTTCTCGGGATCACAAACACCTGCGAGAAGGTCGAGGAATCTGTCTGTCGCGTCGACGTAAATGAGGTTAGCATCAAGCTCGTCCTTAAAGACCTTGATAACGTTCTCGGACTCGTTCTTGCGCATAAGTCCGTGGTTAACGTGAACGCAAACGAGCTGCTTGCCGATCGCCTTTACAAGAAGTGCGGCAACGACGGAGCTGTCTACGCCGCCGGAGAGTGCGAGGAGAACCTTTTTATCGCCTACCTGCTCACGAACGAGAGCGATCTGCTCCGCAATGAAAGCATTGGCAAGCTCGGGGGTAGTGATACGCGCCATGGTTTCGGGTCTTTTGTTGAGATCCATTTTGATTCCTCCGAATTATTCTAAATTTTTGATAAAAATATTATACAACAAACAAAAGGCAATTACAATATAAAATTATCACAAAATTTGTGCTTTTGTATAAAATAGAGATAGAAATTTCACACAAGAAAGGGCTCACTATGCTTGTACAAAAGCCATACATACGCGAGAATGCGGTAGCCTACGCGCGCAAATACGCCTTTACGCAAAATCCGCTGTTCTCAAACTTTGCCGGAATAGGCGGCAACTGTACCAATTTCGTTTCACAGGCGATATACGCCGGATCGTGCGAAATGAATTACACGCCAACTTTCGGTTGGTACTACATCTCCTTAAACGAGCGCTCACCGTCGTGGACGGGAGTAGATTTCTTCTACAATTTCATAACCGGAAACGAGGGCGTCGGACCCTACGGGCGTGAGGCATCGCTCGACGAATTGGAGATCGGGGACGTTATACAGCTTGCCAAAAACGCAGAGGGATATTACCACACCCTTTTGGTAGTCGGCTTTGACGGTGAGGATACCCTCGTTGCCGCACAGACAGACAACGCCTACGGCCGTCCGCTCTCAACCTATACAAACGACTACGCGCGGTATATCAAGATACTCGGTGTGCGCTTTGAGATGGCGGATAACTACACCTGCTTTGAGAGAATAATGACACCGCCCGGCATCGAGCCTCCGCCTGCCGAGCAGACTCCGACAGAGCCAAATCCGGAGGGATAATTTATATTTTCTTGAATTTTGCTCTGAAGGGTGCGCCCATCGAGCCCTCGCAATTTACCTTTATGGATACGACGCCGTCGTTTGCGCTGACACTAACCTTGTCGTCAGC
This sequence comes from Eubacteriales bacterium, assembly GCA_045576315.1. Lineage (GTDB taxonomy): Bacteria > Bacillota > Clostridia > Oscillospirales > CAG-272 > UBA1740. The sequence continues at coordinate 38,558 of JAZNGE010000042.1, forward strand.
CGATACGAGAGCAAGCGGCATATTGATCTCGGCGGAAAGCTCTCTAAGCTCTTGAGTTGCGTCGCAGATCGAGAATTCGACCTCGTTTTCGCCCTCTTTGAGCATTACGATAGCACCCGTGTCAACTTTTATGCCCTCGCACTCACCTGCCTCGTAGAATACAAAGCCGGAAAGACCCATGCCTTTTTCCTTGACCGCCTGAAGCTTATCGGTGTTGGAAATTATCTCTACGTCAGGGTTCTTTGCGTAATTTTCAAGCGTCTTTTCATCGGCATAAGGAATAACCGCATAGGCGTAGGTCGCGCCCGTGGGATTCGCACCATGCTCGATACGAAGCTCGAGATAGGGCTGCTCGATATTTGTGGTGTAGTTGTATCTCGAAACGTAAAGGTCGGTCTTGTCAAGGAATACGAATCCTGCGTGACCTTCCCAGAGGACGTAATCGGGATTTGTATATCTCTTCTCAAACTCGCCCTTTTCAAGCACCTCGAGAGTGCCGCCACACTTAACGCTCTGGCTAAACTGATCGTCCTTCACTATTCTTCTGTGTGCGGGAATAGTGTTTACGGGAGAGTTCATGGTAGAGGTGATGCCTGCACCAAGGAGAACGGCCTCGTTATCGAAGCAGAACCACGCCTTCTTTGCGTGAAGGTCGTTCTTGTGAACGGCACGGCAATAGCCCTTAACCTCATCGTATGTGCCATCGTCGTGATCGCACCATTCGGAGATAAACTCCATACCTGCGGCAACGAACTTGTTATCTACCTGCATAGATCCTGCGAAGCTGTTGGGCGATTTCCAAGGACCGAAGCCGATACCTCTTACAGCGCGCTCCTGCATATCCTCGGTAGTGCCGGGGAAACGGTATGCTATGTTGATGTTGTTGATAAAGTTATTACCGTCATACTGATTAGCATCGTAGTTGGTGTAAAGATGGAACGCGCCGTCGCCGGTGTACCAGCCGGTCCTGTTCTCCTGAAGAATGGACTCGTAGTTGATATGGCGCTTTGATGCCATGGCGATACCCATTGCATATCCGTTTCTGTGCTGTGCAGCTCTGTCACCGGTATACCAAGAGTGCGCATACTCGTAATCGTAATCGGAAGGGATGGTATCGTCGTTAAGAATCTGCTCATACGTTGCAAGATCGACGAAGGAGCAGTTGCGAAGGATACAGTTCTTGAATATCGGGTTTGCCGAGTGCTTCTTGATTATCCTCTTTATGTAATTGTCCTCATCCTCACCGTAAACGCCGATCATCGAGATAATATAGCTGAATATGATTGCCGCCTTCTCCGCCTCGATCATCTGCTTGGTGTATCTGCCGGCAAGCATAAAGAAGCCCTGGCCGTAGTACATAGCCGGCTCGTACATGTACTTAACGCGGTTAAACTGCTTGTAAAGATTGGGGCTGTTGTACTGCATCTTAGAGCCTGCAAGCACCGAGGAAATATGCTGACATCTGCTCATATAAATGCCGCCGTAGGACATATTATGAGGATACGTATGTGAAAAATCGATGTAATCGGAGCGAGGAACGCGAAGGAGTGCATCAAAATCCTCAGCCTCTTGAATGAGATATGAGGGCTTGTGAAGAAGGATACCGTATTCGGTGCAGATCTCTATGCGGGTCATTCTCCAATGCGGGCCAAGGCACATCCAGCTTGCTATCCACTCGAAGCACTTGAGGTATCTTCTTCTATCCTCAAGCGAGATCTCTCGATAAAGGATAAGGAGTATCTTTGCCAAGTGCTCGGGCGCACCGATGTACATATACCACCAGTTAGGAAGATTGGGATCACGCCAGCCGTGTCCTGCGATCATATCCTCGCCGTATGCGTGGCGATACATCCATTCAAGGCAGTAAATAATATCGTCAAGCACCGACTTGTCGCCGTAATAATCACTACCGTACGTGCCGTATGCAACCGCGAGCGCTCGAACGTAGGAGTACTGTCTTGCGCCGTCCTCGGTGTCCTTGAGGAGCTTTGTGCCCCAAAGGATAGCGGGATCGCCGGAGCGGTCAAGCCCACGAAGCGCCTCGGCACATTTTTCATTTATAGACTTGATCTTCTCTGCAACGAGCGGATTGCTAAGATCGTTGGTTTCTTTTGTTCCTACGAGCTTGTCGTGGAAGCTCTTTGCAACTGCCTCGTAATCCTCGTCGGTAAAAGAGGAAGCATCGTAATCTCCAAAGAGGGCGTAAGGACCTGCCTTTACGAGCGCCTCATCAGACGCAATCTCGCCTATTACCGTTTCGTTGCCTATAAGAAGGAAGCTGTTTTCATTAAGGGATTTGGTGTAAATACCAAGGCCCTGGCACACAGACACAACAGGAAGGAGCTTTCCGCCCTTTTCGTAGGTCGCATTTACCTTTTTAGTGCCATTTTCGAGGGTTACGCCACACTTGGTCTCGGTGCAGTTAACGCCAAGAAAATCCGCAAAAAGTGACACGGGTGCATATATCTCGCCTGCAAATACCACCGTGCGATCAGAACGATAGGTCACGCGCTCACCGTTTGTTACAAGCTTGTCAGTATAGATGAATATGGCGGTAACACCGTCTTTTGTCAGGTCTAAAAACCTCTGCTCATCTTCTCTTGTAAAGCCGTCAAATCTCATTTTTTCTCCTCCTCTTTGGGATCTGTTTTATTTGATTTTTTAGATTCCGTGTCGTTTTTCGTAAAGCCCTCACCCTCTATCTCGTGCGCAAGGTGAATGGTGACGAAAGCGTTTTTATCTATCGAAGAAATGATAGCCATAAACGCGGAGTACTGCGACATGGTGAAGGACACCATTATCACAGGTCGCTTCTCTCCGGTATAACCGCCGTGAGCGGTAATGATAGTGCTGCCGCGCTCAAGCTTTGTAAGAATAGCCTCGTTGATCTGCTCGTACTTTTCGGAAACTATGTGTGCGATAAAAGACCTGCTCTCGCCAAGCAGCACCTTGTCTATAACCAGTGCGGCAACGAACGCAGATGCAATGCCGAGCATACACATTATAAGATCCTTCATAACAAAAAGACCTGCAACAACGACCATTGCGTCAAAGAAGAACACGGATACAGAGCTTTTGACACCCTTTATGTATTTCGCCGCAATAAGCGCGAGTATATCAAGTCCGCCCGTCGATCCGCCGCCTCTGAACGTAAGAGCACAGCCAACTCCAACCAGCGCGCCGCCAAACACAGCGGCGATGATAGGTAAAGCATAATCGGGGTTTTCATAATCGTAATTCTTTGCTATATCGAACACTCCGCCGATAATACCCGATTCGGCAACGCGAAGCCAAAACGACAGCGCGATGGGATATACTATCGATGAAAGAAGTGTTTTCAAGGCAAATGCCTTGCCGAGAAATATAAGACCGACAAAGAACAGCGTCCAGGTCAGTATGGTGACACAAAGGTCTACCGAAAGCTCGAACGGAAGTATCTTCACTATCGCGACCGAAAGACCGGATACGCCTCCGGTTACAAGGTCAAATGGAAAGATAAACACGCCAAAGCCAAGCGCAAGAACGAGCGAGCCTGCTATGACCCACAGCGCATTTTTGAGCGCGGCTACCATAGCGGCCTTGTCTTTGAGTATTTTAAGCATATACAAACCCCATAAATGTTATTTCAACACTATTTTACAACCCTTTTTCCTCTTTGTCAACACGGGCGCGCAAAATTTTGTATTATTTTAGGTGCGCCCTGCGCACGAAGGTATGGTGTTGACTTTTTCAAAAAATAGTGATAGAATAATTGAAAAATCGATTCAGAAGAGGAATTTATGAAGAAATACCTATCCTCGCTTATGTTGCTTGCGGCAGCTATGATATGGGGATTTGCCTTCTCTGCTCAAAAATCAGCAGAGAGCGTGCCGCCCTTTACGCTCGGTGCGGCAAGAAGCCTCGTAGCCGGTGTGTTTTTGTTGCTGCTGATACCGGTGTTTGACAAATTAAGACACACCGACCGCCGTCTGATATCCAAAAGGTGCATACTCGACTTTAACCGCCGTGAGCTTATCGGCGGTGCAATATGCGGCACCGTGCTTGTTACGGCAACCTTCTTCCAGCAGCTCGGCATGGCATCGGGCGCAGATGCAAGCAAAGCATCGTTTATAACCGCGCTATACGTCGTGCTCGTGCCAATATACGCACTTGCCATCAGAAGAAAAGCGCCCGCAAACGTATGGATCAGTGTCGCGATAGCCGTTGTCGGCTTCTACTTTCTTTGCATCAAAAACGACTTTTCAATAGAGCTTGCCGACCTTATAGTTTGCGCCTGCTCGCTGATTTTCCCGATACATATACTCGCGATCGATCACTTTTCGCCAAAATGTGACGGAGTAAGACTGTCGTGTATACAGTTCTTTGTTGGCACTATTGTCAATGCAATTCTCGCAATTATCACGGAAATGCCCGTAAATTTCGCTAACGTATGGCAAAATTTGATGCCCATTCTATTCCTGGGAATTATGTCGAGCGGTGTCGCTTACACCCTGCAAATACTCGGACAAAAGGGTGTAAATCCTGCCGCGGCATCGATAATTATGTCACTCGAATCAGTCTTCGGAGTTATCGGTGCGGCGATCGTGTTAAAAGAGAAAATGTCGGTGCGCGAATACGTAGGCGCGGCAATAGTTTTCGTAGCTGTCATACTTTCACAGCTTGATATTAACGCCATCAAAAAATCAATCAAAAATAAGAAAAATGCCAACATTTCGTAAACAAATGTTGGCATTTTTTATTCTTTTCTCGTTGCAAAAACGTTACACGGGTATGGGTGTCGGCCTTATCAGCCGGGCAACTCCCTGCCCTCAAGAGCCGCGAGCGCTATTCTGAATGCCCTTGCGGCAAGCAGGCGCTTGTCCTCGTCATCGCAGGTGAGATAGGGGTAAAAGCTTCTGAAGATCTCGCCCTTCACACTCATATCTCTCTTCATCTTTTCCGTTCCGTAAAGAGGAAGCGTTCTGTCCTCCATATCGAAGAAGTAAAGTCCGAAAGCATCGCTCTCCATATTGGTGGGTACGGAATAGCGTGGATCTATGTAGCCGGTCAAGTGGATACGCAGCGCGGTTTCGTTGTCGTATTTCTTTTCGCTGATCATTTTGCTGATGCGGCTGATTACCTCATTGTTAGAATCAACACCGGTAATGTCAAGCTCCTCGGTCTCGAATTTTACGTGACCGAAGGTTACCTTCTTATGCTCCATCGAAAGCTCTCCCTCGCTGTAAGCGATGGATATCAGGTTTGCTCCGCCGATACCGGGCTCGTCAAAGCCGGTGCTTTCAAGCGATCCGCAGTACGCGTACTTCGAGCCGCCGGCGGTCAAAAACTTTGATGCTTTGTGGCGCGAGCCGAGCGCGTAGTAGTCAGCGCCAAAGCGCTTGATATCAGCCGTGGAGATCGGGCAACCGGTGGAGTCCACCTCGCCGTCAAGGTCGGCGTATGCGCAAACGATATTAACTCTGGACGAGTCGTCAACCTGTCTGTCGGTCAAGGGGTTCTCGCACAGCTCGGAGTCCATAAACGCCCAACCGTAGACGGTCACGTTATACTCCTCAAAATCAAATCTCGAGAGCTTGTCCGACGCGAATACGTGGCAGTTTTCGGGAAGACGGCCGGACTCGTATATGGGGTTACCTTTGTAGTGGTCGTGCTTGCCGGGGGCGATAATGAAATGCGCGTCGGGGCAATTCTTAAACTCTCTTATCAAAACCTCGGCAGTTATGTTGGTCGCGTATTTGGTGTTAAAAATATCTCCGCTCATAAGCACGACGTTGATATTGCTGTCGCGCACGTACTGCATCATTCTCATGAATGATGAGCGAAGCACTCTTCTGCGCTCCTCGCTCTTGTCGGCGGTCAAGCCGATAAAGGGAGTGTCGAGATGTATATCTCCGCAGTGTAAAAATCTCAAATGTGTCTTGTTGTCGCTCATTGAAGTGTCCCTCCAATACTCCGTTAGTACTATATCTAACTCATTATACCACTATTTTACGGCATTTGCAACAATTTTATTAAAAAAACTCCGTGTCAACTTCTCACGCGGGCATAGCGCGCGTTTTGCAGTAGTAATAGTACACAAACGAGGGCGCAAAGCCTTGTACAAAAGGGAGATTTACCGCACGGTGTCTTGATTTAGCGCGCACAAAATAGTAAAATCTATACGTAAATAAATTTACCGAAAGGAAGAACATAAAATGAAATTCACAAAAGCTCTCAGCGCACTCCTGGTGCTTATGCTGGTGCTTGCCCTCGGATTTACGCTCGTTGCCTGCGGTGGCGGCGAAGATCCCTGCACCGAGCACGTTGATGCAGACGCAAACGGAAAATGCGACAATTGCGGCGCGGACGTCGAGCCCGAAGACGACGGCGGCGACCAGGGCGGCACTACCACAGGCGAGATCGACCTCGTTTCAGGCGGCAAGGCTCACTTCCAGGTCGTAGCAACCGAGGCGGTACAGTCCGCCCTCGGAAAGTCACTTACCAACTTTGTAAAAACTCTCAATCAGTGTATCGCTGAAGAAAACGTCGAGCTTGTGCTTGACACCGCTGAAGCGAAGGACGTCGAGATCATTGTCGGCCCTGTTGCAAACAGAGGCGAAAAGTACGACCTTGACCCCTATGCTCTCGGCTACGACGGATACGCAGTACGCATAATCGGCAACAAGATCATCGTGCTTGCAGGCTCTAGCGGCTCATACCGCGACGCCTTCTCCTACCTTGAAGAAACCGTATTCGGCATAGACGACTCCACCGCAAGCATCGACAACATCGTTGCAACGGCAGAGAACGGCATCGAAGCTCCTCAGACCGAGTTTGATCTTACCGTAACCGTAGACGGCACAAGCCTCAGAGGCTACGTATTCGCGTTCAACAAGGGTGACACTTATGCTGAAAGCATAATACAGACTTATTGCGCAGAGATCTACAAGAAGACCGGTGCATATCTCAAGCCGGTATACATCTCCGATCTTAAGGAAGGACAGCGCGCCTTCATTTTTGAAACTCTTGCTCGCGACAGCGAAAGATGCAACGCAAACGGCTATGCCGCATACGTTGACTCGAACAAGAATATCCACTTTGAATCCGAATTCCCCGAAGCACTTTCCAATTCCGTAACAGAATTCCTCAAAACCAACATACTCAATAACAAGAAGGCTACGTTCACCATCGGTTCGGGAACGATAGAAACCAAGGACCTGCGCAACGTATACTACTCTCAGTTCGGCGCAAAGGGTGACGGCGTTACCGACGACTTTGCGGCTATCAAGGCGTGCCACGACTTCGCTAACGAGTGGGGTCACACCGTTAATGCCGATGCAGGCAAGACCTACTACATAGGCAAATACACCAACGGCGACTCCATTATCGTAAAGACCGACACTTACTTCCACGGCGCGGACTTCATCGTAGATGACCACGAGATCGAGGTGCACTACAACAGACCCGCACAGTGTAACACCGACGTAAACGGCGGATGCTCCGAGTGTCTTGCCAGAGGCGCTGCCATATTCTACTTTGATAATGACAAGGATGACGTTGACATCACCAAGGCAATGCAGCAGTATCTTCCCATTATGGGTGGCTACAAGGAGGCTGACAACACCACCAAGTTCGAAAACTGGCCCCTTGATTACGACGCACTCGTAGTATTCGGCTCAAACGAGCGCAAGGTCTACATCCGTAAGGGCGCAAACGCCGACGGCGGTGACGATCAGTACGAGGCTATTCTCGTTCACAGAGACGGCACCATTGACCCCTCCACTCCTCTTACCTGGGACTACACCAAGGTATCCTGGGCTATTGCATACGCCGCAGACGATAGAGCTATTACCTTTGACGGCGCGCTTTACGACGATAAGGGCAACATCGTTTCGATGTCAAATTATCATCAAATAACCACCAGACCCGCGAACAACGCGTATAATTCGACCTCGAGAAACCTCTTGGTCGCTCGCTCCAACGTTACCATCAAAAACTTCGAGCATACTATGACCGATGACTGGGAGTTCCGTACACCGTATAGCGGATTTTTGAACATCTCGCGCTCTAACCACACCCTTTTTGAGAACATAATTCTCCAGCAGCACGACAGAAAATACGAGAACGGCGTTATCTCCGGAACGTATGAGATCGGCGGCGGTGCGGCTAACGACACAAGCTACATAAACGTACGAGTATCCAACTTCTTCTGTGACGGAGGAAAGTGGGACTATTCGTCGGGTGCTGCCAATGCCGCAGCATCTACCCCCGGTGCTGTCGAGTACCGTGGCTGTATGGGTACGAACTATTGCCGTAACTTCTACTTTGAGGGCTGTACCCTCACATCGTTTGACGCGCATAAGGGTCTTGGAAACCTCACTATCAGAAACTCCACCTTTGAGCATATCAACATCTTCGGTATGGGCGGTGTAGCAGCGATCTACGACTCCACCGTATACGTTGACGGCGGCTTGGCTGTCTTCAACTTCCGTGACGACTACGGCGCAACCTGGCGCGGAGACGTCATCGTCGAGAACGTTGTTATGAAGTACTGCAGAAATTACAAGGAAGGTAACTCCGCCAACGAGCTTTGCGTTGTCCACACCAAGAACTTCTACGAATTCGACTTCGACAAAGAGCTTGTTAACGGTCAGTACGTAGACGGCAAGGGCTCGACAAACTATCTTCCCGTCACCATCTCCATCAAGAACCTTCAGCTTAAGAAGTACACCTATGAGTACGTTTCCCCCAGCCAGATCATCGAAACCGAGGTACCGATCGATCAGGATTACATCTACCTGTACAGCCCCAGACTCGACGGCTTCCGCGATGATATCTCCAAATTCAAGGACGACGGCGGACACACCAACCTCAATCGCCTTATTGCAACCGAGTACATCTACATCGAGAACTGCAACGTGAATATCAAGATACCCTCTTCTCCGCAGTTTAAGGACACCGTGGTTGAATACGGTCCTGCACCCTCCTCTAAAGAGGATTAACGCTTAATATCCTTCGCCACCCGTGCTTTTTCGGCTCGGGTGGCTTTTTACGCTTAAAATCTTGCACAAAATTAAAATAAAAGAATTGTGCATAAGGGAGATTTTGCGCATTCGCGCTACATATTCACAGTTTTGTTCTTGACTTATCGCGCGTATGAAAGTAAAATTTTAATGTAAATTCGATATTATTATAAATAAAAATAAATAAGCAAAGGAACAAAAATCATGAAAAAACGAACCAGACTCGTCATACTTGCAATAATGCTTGTTTTGACAATCGGAGTTTCGCTCGTTGCCTGCGGACCTGACACCACCTGTACCGAGCACGTGGACTCTGACGCAAACGGCAAGTGCGACAACTGCGACGCTACCGTCGAGCCCGAAGGCAACGGCGGCGGAAACACCAGCGGAACCGTAGAGCTTGTAAAAGGCGGCGCGGCAACATTCCAGATCGTATCCTCCGGCGATACCGCATCGCTTATCGGCAAGCCCCTTAACAACTTTGTAAAAACTCTTAACGACTGTATCACAAACGGAAACGTTGCATCGGTGCTTGAAAGCGCAGACGCAATGGACGTCGAGATCATACTCGGCGCTGTTGCTACAAGAGGCAACGACTTTAACGAAGACAACGCCAACCCCTATGCTTACGGCTACGAGGGCTGGTCGGTACAGGTAAAGGGCAACAAGATCCTCGTCCTCGGCGGCTCGTCCGGCGCGTATAAGGACGCTCTTACTTACCTTGAAGAAACCATATTCGGCATCGACGATACCACCGTATCCGTAGACAATATAACCATGACCTCGGAGCAGAACAAGACCGAGGAGCAGACCAAATTTGACATAAGCGTCAGCATAGACGGCACAGACCTCAAGAGCTTCGTATTTGCCGTTAACGACGGCGACACTTACGCTACCGAAGCCATTAACGCAGTACGTACCCACCTCTTCAAAAAGACCGGTGTGTACCTCAAGACCGTCAAGGCAGACAATCTTGCAGCAGATCAGAAGACCATATGGATCGAAACCGTTGAGCTTAACGGTAGCAGAAGAACCGACGAGGGCGCAAGGATCTACGTTAAGGACGGCAACCTCCACGTTGAGACCGAGTTCCCCAACAAGCTTGGCGACATAGTTTACGACTACTTTATCAACACAATCGCAGAATCAAAGAAGAGCACCGTGACCGTAAAGAGCAACTTTGAGTCTAAGCCCGACGTACGTAACATCTACTACTCGCAGTTTGGCGCAAAGGGAGACGGCGTGACCGAAGACTTCTTCGCTATCAAGGATTGCCACGACTATGCTAACCAGTGGGGACACACCGTAAACTCCGACGGTCCCGATAAGTCATATTACATAGGTAACTACCTCGGATCAAAAAGCACTATTACCTCGGCTATCATAAAGACCAACACCAACTGGCACGGCTGTACCTTCATATTTGACGATAAGGAAGTTCCCGCCAACTCCGGTTGCTATAACTCACCTATATTCCACGTTCAGCCGGACAAAAAGGCTGAAAAGTACAGCAGCCTTAAGGTTCCCTTCTCCTCCATCTCGAAGGGCGCGACTAACGTTGGCGGCTGGGCTCCCGGAAAGGATTGCCTTATCCTTATTGAAAACGTTAACAAGCGTCACTTTATTCGTTACGGCAACAACGCCGACAGCGGTCAGACCCAGCAGGAGATAATCCTCGTTCACGCAGACGGTACGATCGACCCCTCCACCCCGCTTCACTGGGACTTTGAGAAGATCACCAATATAACCGTCTACGACGTTAGCGACACTCCCATCGTTATCAGCGGTGGAGAGGGTAACCAGAGAGCGACCGTAAGAACCAAATTCAACAACGCTCCCTCTCGCTATACTTATTTCTGGAGAAACATTCTCATCGAGCGCTCCAACGTGGTACTCGATAACATCAACCACGTAATTGAAGGCGAGATCCCCGAGACAGAGGGCGGTACCGGCGCACCCTATAAGGGATTTGTCCGTGTTAACAACTGTCACAACGTTCTCGTTCAGGACCTTATGATACACAAGCTCAGAGGCTACCACCTCGAGACAGATCCGAGCAACAGCATGGGCTCGTACGAGATGGGCTCTTCCTGCTCCAACAACCTCACCTGGAAGAACGTCACACAGAACGTATTCTACGATGCGGACGGCGGCGTTTCCAGCCAGGGACTTATGGGTACGGGCTACTGCAAGAATATGACTCTTGAGGACTGTATCATTCACTCCTTCGACGCGCACCAGGGCATATACAACGTAACTCTTAAGAACTCAATTTTCGAGCATATCAACTTCATAGGAGATGGCGATATTACCCTTGAGGACGTAACCATCTACATCGACCCCAAGAAGTATTCCATCAATCTCCGTAGCGACTACGGATCATGGTGGAGGGGCGACATCTATATGAAGAACTTCACCCTCAAGTACGATCCCGCCAAAACAACCACGGCCAAGAACATCTCTCTCATCAACGCCGAATGGATAAACCACTACTTCGGTTATACCTGCTATCTCCCCCAGAACATATATATGGAGAACGTCAACGTACTTGGCTTTAGCGCAACGGTAGATCCCAAGACAGGCATCAGAAACGAAGTGATCACAGAGGTGAACACCAGAGAGATATACCTCTTCTCCCCCTCATTATACAAGTTCGCAGACGTAGATATATCCGATCCTAATGCAAGTATGGAAAAATTCCCTAACGATATGAAAAAGTGCGACTGCGCGACGTTCAAGGACACGGACGGTGACGGACAGTGCAACAACACGGTCAAATCTCCTAACGGCGGATCGATGCGCTGTGCCGGCTTTAAAGAAGAACCGGACCACACGAAAAACATCAACCCCTATATCGGCACCAAGAATATCACCGTAATCAACAAGGATCCTTCAAATCCTATACAGTTAATATATCCCTTTACCCCTCAGTTCAAGGATATGGACGTTACCGTTGACGGCAAGATCATCATTGAAGACGGTAAGGAAAAGACCTGATAAATTCACAACAGTCATCCACAGCCGATACGGCGGACACCGCCCGCCGTATCGCATCAAATAAAACCACACAGGAGAAAAAAGATGAAAAAACTGCTCATACTGTTTCTCGTGCTCACCCTTGGCTTAGCCCTCGTCGCTTGCGGCGGCGATACCGACCCCTGTACCGAGCACGTTGACGCGGACGCAAACGGCAAGTGCGACGTTTGCGGCGAGACCGTTGAAACCGAAGACAACGGCGGCGGAACAACTCCCACCGGCTCAGTCGAGCTTGTAAAGAACGGTGCGGCTACGTTCCAGATCGTATCCAACGAGGATACCGCAAGCCTTATCGGCAAGCCCCTTACCAATTTCGTAAAAACTCTTAACGACTGTATCGCAAGCGGCAACGTTGAAAGCGTGCTTGAAAGCGCAGAGGCAAAGAGCGTTGAGATACTTCTCGGCTCTGTTCCCACAAGAGGCACCGACTTTAACGAAAGCAACGCAAACCCCTACGCTTACGGCTATGACGGTTGGTCCGTACAGCTTAAGGGCGGCAAGGTTCTCGTTCTTGCAGGCTCTGCCGGTGCATACAAGGATGCGCTCGCATACCTTGAGGAGACCATATTCGGCATCGACGACACCACCGTTTCCGTAGACAACGTATCTATGAGTGCCGAGCAGGCAAAGACCGAGGCGCAGACCGAATTTGCGGTAAACGTTACCGTAGACGGCGCTCCTCTCAAGGATTTCGTGTTCGTTATCAACGCGGGAGATACCACCGCCATCAACGCAATCAACGCAGTACGCAATCAGCTCTTCAAGAAGACCGGCGCGTATCTTGAGACCGTTACCGCAAACAAGGTTACCGAAGGTCAGAAGTGCGTGTTTATAGAGAGCGTTGATCTTAACGGCGAAAAGACCACCAAAGAGGGTGCAAGAATCTACGTCGAGGGCGGCAACCTTCATATCGAGACCGAATTCCCCAACAAGCTTGAAGAAATAGTTTACGATTACATTGTAAACACCATTGCAGAATCCAAGAAATCCACCGTTAATATCAAGAGCAACTTTGAACAGAAGATCAACGTCCGTGACATCTATTACTCCCAGTTCGGCGCAAAGGGTGACGGCGTTACCGAGGATTTCTTCGCGCTTAAGGCATGCCACGACTACGCAAACGAGTGGGGACACACCGTTAACTCCGACGGCCCCTCAAAAACCTACTACATAGGTAACTATCTTGAAAGCGGCGCAAGCGCTACGTCTATAATAGTACAGACCGACACCTATTGGCACGGCTGTTCTTTCATTTGGGACGACCACGAGGTCGACATCGGATCTCCCTGCTGGGCCTCTCCCATTTTCAAGATCGCTCCCTCCAAAGGCTCCTACTCCGTACCCACGAGCCAGTATCCCAAGCAGTTCCTTGCAAAAGGATCTACCGACCTTGGCGGCTGGGCTCCCGGCGTTGAGTGTCTTCTTTACATCGCAAACAACAACGAGCGTCATTACATCCGCTACGGCTTGAATGAAAACAACGGTTCCTCTCAGCTTGAGATACTTCACGTATACGCTGACGGTACCATCGACCCCGACACTCCTCTTCAGTGGGACTACGAAACCATAACCTCTATGGTCGTATACCCCATCGACACCACGCCTATCATCATTTCCGGCGGTGAGGGCGACGTAAGAACCACCGTAACCACCATCCACAACGCAAACCGTTCCATTTATCAGTACTATCAGAGAAACTTCCAGATCACCCGTTCCAACGTTACTCTTGAAAACATCGATCACAAGATGGAGAACGAAAAACCCGAGAAGGACGGCGGTACCGGTACTCCCTACACCGGCTTCACTCAGGTTACCTGGGCACACAACGTAACCATTCAGAATATGCTCATCCACAACCTTGAGGGCTACCACCTCGAGACCGACCCCGCAAACGGCATGGGATCTTATGAGATGAACGCATCCTACTCGAACAACCTCTGGTACAAGAACGTCATTCAGGACGTATTCTTCGATGCTGACGGCGGCGTTTCCTACGAGGGACTTATGGGTACTAACTACTGTAAGAACCTTGGCTTTGACGGCAACTTCATCTGCTCGTTCGACGCACACTGCGGCGTTTATAACGGCACTATTCTTAACTCCACCGTTGAGCACCTTAACTTCATCGGTGACGGTCTTATCACCATCGAAAACTGTAACCTCTATCTCGACGGCTCGAAAACCGCGGTTCAGCTCCGTTCCGACTACGGCGCAACCTGGCGCGGCAACCTTTATATGAAGGACGTTAATCTCAAATACCAGGTTTCGAAGGCAGACAAGAACTCTAACTGGACCTACTCGGTTGTCAGCGCAGGCTGGGAAAACCACTACTTCGGTTATACCTGCTATCTGCCGCAGGACATCTATCTTGAGAACGTCAAGATGCTCGGCTTTGAGCCCGTTATGAACGGAGGCGTAAGAGTAGGCGAGCAGATACTTGAAACCAACGTTAAAGAGCTCTACCTTTTCTCCAAGACCATATACGGATATGACTACGTCGATATATCCGACCCCGATTCCAAATTATCCACAAAGCCTAACGACTGGAGAAAATGCACCTGCGCAACGCGCGAGGACGAGGAATTCTATAACTCCAGCAAATATCCGAGCAACATCAAGAAATACTTCAACGATACCGACGGCGACGGCAGATGCAACAACGTTGTCTACGGTCAAAACGGCAGCAGCGTATGGTGCTGGGGCTTCGAGGAGCAGCCTGATATCTACGTAAACGCAAACCCCTATATCGGCGCGAAGAACGTAGTCATTGTTAACTCCGACCCCAAAAACGGTCTCAATATGGTATGGCCCTTCACTCCTCAGTTCAAGGATATGAACGTAACTGTTGACGGCAAGCTTATCATACAGAACGGCGCAAAAGTACAAAACTAATCAATATTAAAACGGTGTGACAGGCTATGTATGCCTGTCACACTTCAACAAGAGGAACACTTATGAAAAAAATACTTGTTTTATTTCTCATACTGACGCTTGGCTTGGCACTCGTGGCATGCGGCGGTGATACCGATCCCTGCACCGAGCACGTTGATGCCGACTCAAACGGCAAGTGTGACGTTTGCGGCGAGACCGTCGAGTCCGGCGGTGACGAGGGCGGTACAACCCCCACCGGCTCTATTGAGCTTGTAAAGAACGGCTCCGCGAACTTCACTATCGTATCCACCGAGGATACCGCAACCTCAATCGGAAGACCCTTTACCAACTTTGTAAAGAACATAAACGAGTGCATCGCAGAGGCTAACGTTACGTCTGTTTTTGAGCACGTACCCGCAAGCGGTGTAGAGATCATAATCGGTAACGTTATGACAAGAGGCGACAAGTACACCACCGATGCCGAAAGCCCCTACGCTTACGGCTACGAGGGCTGGGCAGTAAAGATGATAGACGGTAACGTCTTCGTTATCGCAGGCTCTGCGGGAGCGTACAAGGACGCGCTTGAATACCTTGAGGAAACTATTTTCGGTATTGACGACGCTACCTCGTCGATCGACAACGTAACCATGAACGCCGAGCAGGCAAAGACCGAGGTGCAGACCGAGTTTGACGTTGAGGTAAAGATCGCGGGCAACAGCCTTTCCGAGTACGTATTTGCCATCAATTCCGGTGACTCCGCCGCTATAAAGGCGATCAACGGCGTACGTATGCAGATCTTTAAGAAGACCGGCGTATATCTTGAAACCGTTACCGCTCAGAAGCTCGCTGACGGTCAGAAGGCTATCTGGGTTGAGAACGTTACTCTCAACGGTGAAAAATCTACCGAGGCAGGCTCAAGAATTTACGTTGACGGCAACGACCTTCGCATCGAGTGCGAATTCAAAAACAAGATCGAGGAGATCACCTACAAGTTCCTTGTAACTGATACCGTTGACTCCAAGAAATCGAGTGTAAGCATCAAGTCCAACCTTGATACCAACATAGACGTACGTAATATCTACTACAAGGACTTCGGCGCGGTCGGTGACGGTGTTACCGACGACTTCTTCGCTATCAAGGCGTGCCACGACTACGCAAACGAGTGGGGTCACACCGCAAACGCGGACGGCCCTAACAGCACCTATTACATAGGCAACTATCTTGGCTGGAGCGATCCCGCCACCTCTATCATAGTACAGACCGACACCAACTGGCACGGATGTACATTCATCTGGGACGACACGGTAGTACCCGTCGGCTCTCCCTGCTACGCTTCCCCCATATTCCACATCAAGCCCTCGAGAAAGTCTACCGCTTGGTCGGGCTCTACCGTTCCCGTAACCACATTGACAAAGGGCGCGACCGATCTTGGCGGCTGGGCTCCCGGCGTTGACTGCATACTTTACATTGAAAACAGCGACGAAAGACATTACATCCGTTACGGAAGCAACAACAACAACGGCTCCGCACAGCATGAAATACTCTTTGTACATCACGACGGTACTATCGACGAGTCCACTCCTCTTCAGTGGGACTACGAGAGAGTTACCAGAGTAGAGATGTTCCCCATCGACAGCGATCCCATTCTCGTTACGGGTGGTGACGGTGACCAGAGAGTGACCGTAAAGACCATATTCAACAGTGCTCCCTCTCGCTACACCTATTTCGCAAGAAACTTCTACATCGACCGCTCTAACGTAACCCTTCAGAACATAGACCACATCGTTGAGGGTGAGAACGAGACCGGCGCACCTTACAGCGGATTTACATCCGTTCAGTACGCAAACAACGTAACTATCCAGAATATGCTCATCCACCGTCTTAAGTCCTACTATCTCGACACCGACCCCAGCAACAATATGGGCTCGTACGAGATCGGTGCGACAAACTCCAACAACGTGCTTTGGAAGAACATCAAGCAGGACGTATTCTTTGATGCGGACGGCGGCGTTTCCTACAAGGGCGTTATGGGTACTAACTATTGTAAGAACCTCGTATTCGACGGCAACTTCCTCTGCTCCTTTGACGCGCACTGCGGCGTTTACAACGGAATTATCAGAAACACTACCATCGAGCATATCAACTTTATCGGTGACGGTCTTATCACCATTGAGAACTGCACCGTATACGTTGACGGTAGCTCCTGCGGTATCAACCTTCGTTCCGACTACGGCTCATGGTGGAAGGGCGACGCTATATTCAAGGACGTTGAGTTCAAGTACGAGACCAGAAAGAACAAGACCGTATCCCTCTTCTCGTCCGCTTGGACAAACCACGATTTCGGCTACACCTGCTATCTTCCCAACGCGATCACCATCGATAACCTGACGATGCTCGGCTTTACCGTAACGGTAGACCCCTACACCGGTTACAGAGATGAAAAGATAGTTGAAACCAACGTCAAAGAGCTTTACCTCTTCTCTCCCTCTATATACCGCTACACCGACGTGGATATATCCGACCCGAACGCAGACCTCGGAACAAACCCTAACGACTGGGTAAAATGCACCTGCGCAACGCGCGATGATAAAGAATTCTACAAGGCTGATCAGTATCCGAGCAACGTCAAGAAGTACTTCAACGACACTGACGGCGACGGCAGATGTAACAACGTCATATACAGTAAAAACGGCAGCAGCGTATGGTGCTGGGGCTTTGAAGAAGACCCCGACAAGACGGTCAACGCAAACCCCTATATCGGCACTAAGCTCGTAACCGTCATTAACAAAGACCCCCAGAATCCTCTCAAGATCAAGTGGCCTCTCACTCCCCAGTTCAAGCACCTCGACGTTATCGTTGACGGCAAGCTTATCATAGAGGACGGCGAAGAAAAGTAATTCCGCTTGAATAGAAGGAGAAAAACATGAAAAGATTTCTCATTTTACTCCTCGCTTTGATACTCACGCTCGGACTCGTCGCTTGCGGCGGCTCCGAGTGCGAGCACGCCGATGCCAACACGGACGGCAAATGCGACGAGTGCGGCGAGGTCGTAGGCACTTGTGCCCACGAGGACGCCAACACGGACAAAAAATGCGACAAGTGCGGCGAAACGCTTGAGCCGACCGCGACAGGCGACGACCTTGTGCTCGTTGCCGGCAAGGAGACCAAGTTTGCCGTTGTAAGCGCAGACACCATCTCCGACAGATCCGAGGGATACGTAAACGATTTCGTTAAGAAGCTTAACAAATACTATCTCGACGACCAAAATCTTAAGATCAACTACGATGCCCCCGGCTTTGACGATGCGGTCGAGATCATCTTCGGCGCTCCGAACCACCGCGGCGACGCATTCAAAAAGGACGAGCATTACCTTGGCTACAAGGGCTTCTCGGTTGAACTCATCGGCAACAAGCTTTTCGTGCTTGGCGGCGGTGAAAAGGGCTATCAGAACGCTATAAAGCATCTCGAAGACACCCTTTTTGACCTTGAAAGCTACGGTGAGGACGTTATCGACGAGCTCGTAATTCCCGCGGGAACTAAATACGAGAGCATTCCCACCGACTACAACATCACCGAGTTTTCGATCAACGGCAAAAGTGCGAGCGAGTTCGTTCTGACCTACACCGCGTCATCCAAGGTCGCAAAGAGCGCAGCCACGATCCTTCAGGAAACCGTATACAAGGAAGCGGGCATTTGGCTGCCCTACGTTGCCATCGATAAGATAGCTGACGGTCAGAAGGCTATCTACGTAGAATTCACCAAGGATGATGCCGAGCGCACCACCGACAACGGCTGTAATTTCTACGTAAAGAACGGCAACCTGTATCTCGAATGCGAATTTGAGAACAAGTTCGAGGAGGTAATGTACTCCTTTATCGACTCGAAGCTCTCGTCCTCAAAGGTAAAGATCTCATCGACCTACACCTACTCGAAGGATGTGCGCAATATCTACTACGAGGACTTCGGCGCGATCGGTAACGGAGTTACAGACGACTTCTTCGCCATCAAGGCGTGCCACGAATACGCCAACAAATACGGTCACACCGTTAACGGCACAGAGGGTCACACCTACTACTTCGGCATTGCCAACGGCACCGAAAGCATTCCCGTAAAGACTGATACGTATTGGAATCTTTGCACGTTCATCTGGGATGACAGAGACGTTCCCGATCCCGGCGCAAGCTCCAATTACAGCAAGATATATCAGACAAGCTTCTTTAAGATCCTTCCCGAAAAGGCATCCGAAACTCTTAAGGGCAACAAGCTTCCCTTCACCTCTCTCCCCGCCGGCTCTACCGATCTCGGTGGCTGGCAGCCCGGCGAGAAGGTTATGATCTACCTCTACGACAACACCAAGCGTCACTATATCCGTTACGGTCTTAACCAGGACAACGGTACCGATCAGAAGGAGATAATCATAGTAAACGCCGACGGTACGATCGACTCCGATACTCCTGTACAGTGGGATTACACCACTATCTCCAAAATAGAGATCTACTACTGTGACGATAAGCCCATCACCTTCTCGGGCGGATATAAAAATCAGGTAGACAACTATGCCGCGCTCGGCACGTACGACAACTTTGACGTTATCGATCGCGCAACCGTAGAGACCTACTTCAACGATGCGCCCTCGGCATACTCCTATTTCGAGCGCAATATTCACATCACCCGCTCAAACGTAACGGTCAAGAATATACGCCACGTGCTTCACGACCAGGTAGAAACCTCTGCACCCTATCAGGGATTTATCACAGTCCTCAACGCGACCGACGTCACCATCGAGGGTATGATATTCCAGAAGCAGAAGGCATTCTCCACCATCGGTGCGGCAGGCAGCAGCGTTTCAATGGGCTCGTACGAGATACACGCCAACTCATCGAACAAGGTGACCTGGCGTCATTGCAGACAGTCCAACTTCTTCGAGCCGGACGGCAGCGTTAAGTCCCGCGGATATATGGGTACTAACTACTGCAAGAACCTCAGATTTGAGGATATGCTCTCCTGCTCGTTCGACGCGCACAAGAACCTTTATAACGCAACGATAATAGACGTCACCGCAGAGCATCTCAACTTTATCGGTGCCGGCACTATTATCTATAAGAACGTAACCGTTTACACCGACGGTAACTATGCAGGTCTTGTATTAAGACAGGACTATGGCTCGACTTGGTGCGGCAACGTAATAATCGACGGCCTTACCCTGCGTACCGATAATGCAAACGACACTATCTCGCTCATAAGAGTAGATTACACCAACCACTATTTCGGTTATACCTGCTACCTTCCCCAGAAGATAGAGATGAACAACGTCAAGACCGTTCATTACGGATATAAGGTCGAGAACGGCGTGAGAACCGAATGGGATATTTCCACCAACCTAGTGCCCCTGCACCTTTATGCAAGGCTTGAGCATTACACAAGCACGGATATATCCGACCCGAACGCTGATATGACGGCGTTCCCTAACGACTGGATCAAGTGTAACTGTCACGAGGTCTACAACGGCACGAAGTCGTTTAACGACACCGACGGCGACGGCAGATGTAACAATGACCTTGACCCCAACGACTCATACTCCGTATGCTGCTGGGGATTTGAAGATGCCCCCGACAAGAGCGTAAACGCCAACCCCTACGTTCCTACCGAGGAGCTCTACATCACCAACTGCGGCACCCTTAACGTAATCATTCCCCCCACACCGCAGTTCAAAAACATCAAAGTCTACATAGACGGCGAGCTTCAGCAGTAACAAATCAAAACGTATGCGGGTCTTTCTGACAGAAAGGCCCGCTACAACCAAACGAGGCTTACTCAAATGAAAAAAACAATTGTTTTACTCCTGGCGTTGATACTGACACTCACTCTTGTCGCTTGCGGCGGCAATGAATGTAAGCATATCGATGCCAACACAGACGGCAAGTGCGACGAGTGCGGCGAGGTCGTAGGCACTTGTGCCCACGAGGACGCAAACACGGATAAAAAATGTGACAAATGCGGCGAAACGCTTGATGCCGCGACAGGCGACGACCTTGTGCTCGTTGCCGGTAAGGAGACCAAGTTTGCGGTATTAAGCGCAGACGCTATCTCCGACAGATCCGAGGGATACGTAAACGATTTTGTTAAGAAGCTTAACAAATACTATCTCGAGGACCAGAACCTTAAAATAAACTACGACGTCAAGGGCTTTGAAGATGCTGTTGAGATAATCTTCGGCTCGACCGCTAACCGCGGTGACGCATTTGTAAAGGACGAGCATTACCTTGGCTACAAGGGCTTCTCGGTTGAACTCATCGGCAACAAGCTTTTCGTGCTTGGCGGCGGTGAAAAGGGCTATCAGAACGCGATAAAGTATCTCGAAGACACCCTCTTTAACCTTGAAAGCTACGGCGAGGACGTTATTGACGAGCTTGTCATTCCCGCAGGAACTAAATACGAAAGCATTCCCACCGACTACAACATTACCGAGTTTACCGTAGACGGCAAGGATATAAAGAATTTCGTACTCACATATACAAAAGACTCAAAGGCGGCAAAGGCTGCTGCCACTCTTCTGCAAGAAACCGTTTACAAGGAAGCGGGCGTATGGCTGCCCTACGTTGCGATAAGCGACGTCACAGCCGATCAGAAGACTATCTACGTAGAATTCACCAAGGGTGATGCCGCGCGCACCACCGAAAACGGCACTACCGTATACGTAAAGGACGGCGACCTTTATATCGAGTGCGAGTTTGAGAACAAGATCGAAGAGATCGTACAGGACGTTATCGACTCGAAGCTCTCTGTCGCGAAGGTAAAGATCCCCTCGAATTACACCTATACAAAGGACGTACGCAACGTCTATTACAAGGACTTCGGCGCGATAGGTGACGGAGTTACCGACGACTTCTTTGCTATCAAGGCGTGTCACGAATACGCCAACAAATACGGCCACACCGTTAACGGCACAGAGGGTCACACCTACTATATCGGAATTGCCAACGGTACCGAAAGCATTCCCGTAAAGACCGACACGTATTGGAACCTCGCCTCGTTCATCTGGGATGACAGAGACGTTCCCGACCCCACCGAAAGCAACGCTTACCGCGCTAATATATTCCGCATACTGCCGAGCAAGGATTCCACCACCCTTTCAGGCTCAAAGCTCCCCGCAACGTCGATCCCCTCGGGCTCTGCCACGATCGGTGACTGGAAGCCGGGCGAGCGAGTGCTCGTAGCAATATACGACAACACCAAGCGCCAGTATATCCGCTTTGGCGCAAACCAGGATAACGGTCAGGCACAAACCGAGATGATCTTGGTAAACGCGGACGGAACTATCGACCCGTCAACACCTGTGCAATGGGACTACACCACCCTCTCGAAAATGGTGGTATACCCCTGTGACGAAGCTCCCCTTACCTTCTCCGGCGGATACAAGGATCAGACCGATAATTACTCCGCTATGGGTAGGTTTGACAACTTTGACGTTATCGATCGCGCAACCGTAGAGACCTACTTCAACGATGCGCCCTCAACCTACAAGTATTTTTACCGCAACATTCAGGTAACCCGTTCTAACGTAACGGTCAAAAACATCCGTCACGTGCTTCACGACGACGTTGAGCAGTCCGCACCCTATCACGGATTTATCGCGATACTCAACGCGACCGACATCACCGTCGAGGGTATGATCTTCCAGAAGCAAAAAACCTTCTCTACCGTAGGCTCAAGCGGCGACAACGTAGGCATGGGCTCGTACGAGATCCAGGCTGAATCCTCAAACAACGTCACCTGGCAGCATTGCAGACAGTCCAACTTCTTTGAGCCGAACGGCAGCGTTAAGTCCCGCGGATATATGAATACCGACTATTGCAGGAACCTCACCTTCCGCGATATGCTCTCCTGCTCATTCGACGCGCACAAGAATCTCTATAACGCGCAGATCATAGACGTTACCGCAGAGCATCTTAACTTCATCGGCGCGGGTGATATTCTCGTCAACAACGTCACCGTTTACACCGACGGCAACGCCGCGGGCATAATTTTCAGAGGCGACTACGGCTCGACCTGGTACGGAAACGTAAAGATCGACGGCCTTACCCTTCGTTCCTCGATGGAATCCGAGCTTGTTTCCATAATTAAAACGTTCTACTACAACCACTACTTTGGCTTTACCTGCCACCTTCCGACAAAGATCGAGCTTAACAACATCAAGATCGTTGAATACGGATATAAGATGGAAAACGGCGTGAGAACCGAATGGGATATCGCCACCAACGCAAAGCCCCTCTCCCTTTTAAGAAACCTTGAGGGTTACAGTATGGACATATCCTCAACGGATGCCGATATGTCGAGCTTTCCTAACGACTGGACACAGTGCAGGTGCCACGAGGTCTACAACGGCACGAAGTCCTTTAACGACACCGACGGCGACGGCAGATGTAACAACGACCTAAATCCCAACGACTCCTACACCGTATGGTGCTGGGGCTTTGAGAACAAGCCCGACACCACGAAAAACGCTAACCCATACGCTCCCACAGAGGAGATATACATCACCAACTGCGGAAATCTGACTATCATAGTTCCAGGCACACCGCAGTTCAAGAACACCAAGGTCTACATAGACGGCGTTCTTCAAGACTGATAAAAACAAAAACGATGCACAGACCCTTCCTATAAAAAAGGGTCTGTGCAAGACCGAAAGAGGTTCAAATGATCAAAAAGCTTATTGTGCTGCTTCTCGCGGCGCTGATCTGTGTCACTCTTGTTGCCTGTGGCGGCGAGTGTAAGCACACCGACTCAAACAACGACGGCAAATGTGACGAATGCGGAGCGACCGTGGATACCGAAAAAGGTGACACGGGTGGCGATCTCGTCCTGATCTCCGACTCGAAGACCAAATTTGCAATAGTAAGCGCAAACTCTCTGTCCTCAAAGACCGACGAGTGCGTTGTCGACTTTATGAGAGAGTTAAATAAATACTATATAAAGGATCAAGACATTAAGCTTAACTATGACGTCCCGGGCTTTGACGACGTTCCGGAAATAATTTTCGGATCGGTAAACTACCGCGGTGACGCATTCAAAAAAGACGAGCATTATCTCGGATACGAGGGCTTTTCCATTGAGCTTATCGGCAACAAGCTGTTCGTGCTTGGCGGCGGCGATAAGGGCTATCAGAATGCGATAGACTATATCGCAGAGAACATATTCACCCTTGACAGCTACGGCAATAACACGATCGACAATCTTGTGATCAAGGCGGGCACGAAATACGAGAGCATCGTTACCGACCACGCCATCAAGGAGTTCACCATTGGCGGCAAGGACATCTCGACCTTTGTCATTTCGTACGACTCAAACGCCAAGGACTCTGCCGTTATTCTCCGAGATTATATATACAAAGAATCGGGCACATGGCTGCCCTACGTTGCCATTGACGAGGTTAGCAAAGCTCAAAACGTAATATACGTAGAGTTCACCAAGGGTGATGCCGCGCGCACCACCGAAGACGGATGCACGGTTTACCTCAAAAACGGCGACCTTCATATCGAATGCGAATTTGAAAATAAGTTTGAAGAGATAGTTGGCAACTTTATCGACGATAAGCTGTCAACGTCAAGCGTAAAGATCACGTCCGATTACACCTTTACAAAGGACGTGCGCAACATCTATTACAGAGACTTTGGCGCGGTAGGCGACGGTATGACCGACGATTTCTTCGCGCTTAAGGAATGTCACGATTACGCAAACGAATACGGCCACACCGTAAACGCCGACAGAAACGCCACCTACTACATAGGCAGAGAAAACGGCACGCGAAGCATTATCATAAAGACGGATACCTATTGGAACTGCTGCTCTTTCATCTGGGATGACAGAGTGATCGACAAGCCCAGCGTAAGCAAGGCTTATCAAGCTCCTATATTCAAGGTTACCCCCGACCAAAAAAGCTACACCTACTCCGGCCCGAAGCGCCCCGTAACCTCCCTGGCTGCCGGCGCAACGGTATTCGGCGATTGGAAACCCGGCGAGAGAGTGATGGTAGTGCTGAAGGATTATAGCAGACGCCATTACATTCGCTACGGCGGCAACCAAAACAACGGTTCATCGCAAAACGAAATAATCATAGTAAATCCCGACGGTACGATCGATCCCACAACCCCTGTGCAATGGGATTATACCGACCTTACCGAAATGACCGTTTACCCCATAAACGATACCCCGATAACCATCTCCGGCGGCACGAAGGATCAGGTAGACGACTACTCCGCGCTCGGCACGTTCGACAACCTTGACTGCATCGACCGCACGGTCATATACACCTACTTCAACGATGCTCCGTCGGAATATAAATATCACGCAAGAAACATCGATATCACACGCTCGAACGTTACGATAAAGAACCTTCAGCACGTTCTTTACGACGACGTTACGACCTCGGCTCCTTATACAGGATTTATAAAAACGACCTACTGCTCCGACGTCGTGGTCGAAGGAATGCTCTTCCAGAAGCAAAAGAGCTTCTCCACCATCGGTGCGGGCGGCGGCAGCGTAGGCATGGGCTCTTACGAGATAAGCGCCAACCACGCAAACAACGTCGTATGGCGCCATTGCAGGATCTCCAACTTCTTTAACGCCAGCGGCAGCGTCAGCTACAAGGGCTATATGGGCACCAATTACTGCAAGAATCTTATGTTTGACGACGTTGTGTCCTGCTCCTTTGACGCGCATTGCGGACTCTATAACGGCACTATCAAGGACTCCACCTGCGAGCATCTCAACTTTATCGGCGCCGGCACGATCTATTACAAGAACGTTACCGTATACACCGACGGCGGCAGCGCGGCAATGCACTTCCGCGAGGACTATGGCTCAACATGGTGCGGCAACGTAATAGTTGACGGACTTACCCTGCGTACATCAAAGGCCAGTCCCACTCTTTCTCTTATAAGCGCAAAATATACTAACCACTACTTCGGCTACACCTGTCATCTGCCCGAAACGATAGAGATCAACAACGTAAAGATCATACGCTACGGCTACAAGGTAGAAAACGGTGTCAGAACCGAATGGGACGTTGCAACCAACCACGTTCCGCTCCACATATACGCGGCTCTTGAAAAGTATAAAAAGGCGGATATCTCCGATCCAAAGGCAGATATGTCCAATTACCCCAACGATTTCAAGGCGTGCAACTGTGAAACCGTATACGAGGGCAAAAAGACCTTTAACGACGGTGATTTCAAGGACGGTCGGTGCGAAAACGACCTCAACCCCAAGGACGATTACAGCATTGACTGTTGGGGATTCAGAAAATGCAGCTGCGATACGTTTAACGATACCGACGGCGATTACCTGTGCGACAATCTCATCAACAATAGCAAATGCATGGGCTACAAGGACTCCGTGCCGAAGAACGCAAACGCAAATCCGTACGTATCAACCAAAAAGGTCTACGTCACAAACTGCGGCGATCTCAAAGTCATACTGCCCGATACACCTCAATTTGAGAAGACCGAATTCTACATAGACGGCGTATCGCAAAAAGAGGGCTAAATTTACAAACAAAAAAATGTTCATTATAAAGAAAGGTTAACATAATGA
>JAZNGE010000043.1:0-9249 GCA_045576315.1 Eubacteriales bacterium
ATATCTCGCTTTGCTCGATGTGAAATGAAATTTGCCCACGTTCGCATAGCGAACATTTCACATTTGCGAAGCAAATATTTCACCGCGAAGCGATTTCACTTGCCCGCAAGGGCAAATTTCGTTGCGTACCTGCTCTATGGCAGGTACGCTGTATGGCTCTTTTTATTTGTAAAATAGCGGAATTCCGTATTCCTTTTCGTAAACCTCGCGCCATACGCGAGAGTTTTCTTCCATCATCACGCGCACGTTTTCTCTGTGCGGCTTTGACTTGTCGGGATATATCGCCTTTTCTACGTGGATCGTGTATTCCTGTACGGGAAAGCCGTCCTCGCCGATGATATTCGAGTCCTGCATGGTTATAAACAGGGGCAATACGGGCACGTTTGCCTTTGATGCGAAGTAATACGCCCCCTCTTTTAGCGGCTTTGGCTTGCGGTAATTCCACCACATGCTCTGCTCGGGATATATAAGCACAAGATCCCCTTCGCAAAGATGGGTGTTAACGCCGTCCATAAACTTTCTCATCGTTTTTGGGTTTGACGAGAGGGGCAGGGTGTTGCAGTTGCGCATAAGTCTGCCGTAAAAGCCGGGAAAGGATGTGTAGTTTCCCTCGCGTATAACTCTCCACAGCTTCCGCCCCTTTGGCTTTGCCGCCTCGTAGGCTATCTGTACCGCAAAGCTGTCGTATGCGTTGAAGTGATTACAGGTTATCACCGCACCCGTGTCGAGTTTTTTAAGGTTTTCTAACCCCTTGATCTCTTTGATTATAAGCTTTT
The DNA here is from genome assembly GCA_045576315.1 of Eubacteriales bacterium. GTDB lineage: Bacteria > Bacillota > Clostridia > Oscillospirales > CAG-272 > UBA1740. The sequence continues at coordinate 777 of JAZNGE010000043.1, forward strand.
TTTCGTCAATAATACGGTAAACGAACCGCCTTGCCGCGCTATACGCCAGCCCCGTCCTTATCCTTTGTATAAGGCCGCGCTTTACGTAGTCTATCTCGTTGGGCATAAGCATACGTCCGGGCGGATCGTCCTCGACGTCCTCGTCAAATCTTCCCGCTCTTTCGTACTCGTCTATCCTTGTGATGATCTTGACTCTGTCCTCGGCACGCTCGGCCATAATTCTGTTAAGAAAGTTATCCTTTCTGTTCGTTTCGTCGATCGCCATCTTTGCAAGATTCTCGCTCGATGCGCGATCTCTTTCTCTGTCCTTGTCGGTATATGCGTCAAGCTCTGCTTTTATCTCGGCGTACATCTCCGTCTTTTTTGCATAGCTCATATAGACGTCCGCACCGCGACAGTCGGCGTAACGCCAGGGCTTGTTGGTCATAATGTAGTGAAGCACGTTTGCCTCGCTTATGTCGTAGTCGTAGACTATCCCGTCGGTAAGCTCGGTGTTCCAGCGTTGGTCAAGCAGCTTTACGTGCCATTTGCAGATAACGTTGAGATAGTCCTCGTCCTGCGTTACGACAAAGTTGTATATGCCGAGGTATTTTATAAACTCGTCAAGCAGTCTGACCTCACGCCATGCAGCGCAGTTGATAAGCATCACACCCGCGTTGAAGAATACGCGTCTGTCTATTCCGACGACCTTTTCTGCATAAGTTCCGTACACGTCCATCTGCACCATCGCCTGCTCGGCGCACGCACCGATGTAAAAGCCCTCTATATCGGTGTCAAAAAGCTTGCTGATGTCGCCCGTCACCACGGTGTCGGAGTCGATATATATTGCTTTCTCGTACTCCTCAAACATATCCGCGATAAAAAGGCGAAAATAGGTGGTCTTGGTGTAGTAATCCCTAAGGGGCAGCTTGCCGGCTATCGTTTCAAGATATCCCGTCACGTTCTCAAACGAGATCTCAAAATTTTCATTTGCAAGGCAGAGAGTTTTCTCCATCATCTTTTCAGATATATTTGTGTGAAGCACGTGAACGCGGTATTTCCTCGTCGGGTCTGCGTTTTCTATCATTGATGTCAGCGATACTATCGTGTGCTTGACAAAGTTGTCGTCGCAGGCGTAAAAAATCGGTATAACTTTGCTGGTCATTTTTACATCCATCCTTAAAGGTTCTTGCTTTTTTTGGTTTGCCGCCGCCGCACAAATAACGTGCACCGTCACGGCCAAGGACATTATATCCATACACCCAAGCTTTGTCAACGGTTTTGCCTCTCCTGTTGGGATTTGGGGGTGGCGCGGATGTAGACTGAACTCTCCCGACGGTAGAATTTTGTCAAAAATAGCGAAATATGACAACAACAGTTTACAAATAAGGGTGAAAAACGGCCCTCACACTTTCGTATGAGGGCCGTAACTATTATTTAATTATACCCGACGGTCTTAAACTCTGTAACGGTTTTTACGGGAGTAAGACTGACGGAAATCCACCTCAAAGGGAGGTGTCATGGTTTCCCAAGCCTCGTCAATGAGCTTGTTGATGTTGTCGGGCGTGATCTCGATACCGCGCTTATGCGCCATGTCGCGCGCCTGCTTTTCAAACCATATATCAGTCAGCGTGTCCTCACCCTCGCGCACGTCGTAATGAACCTCGTTAAAGAACTCGTCAAGGAACTCGTCGTTACCAAGGCGCAAAGCCGCCTGCGCGGATGTGATTCTGATGCGGTCTGCCTTTTTGCAGTTGTCGGGAAGGGTAGTGAAGATCTGCCAGATCTCGTCGTACTTTTTAAGCTTGAGAAGCAATTCGAGGTAATCGGATACGAGCGCGTAATCGTCAAACGCACCGTCGCACGCAACGGCAAGCTCGTAGTATTTCTCCGCGCCCTCAATGTTCTGGCGCTGACTTTCAAGCACGGCAAGGTTGCGGTACGCAAGGTATGAGGGCTTTGCCTCGATCGATGCAAGCCATGCTTTTTCCGCCTCGTCGCATCTTGCCTTTGCATCCTCGTCGGTGTACGCATCGGTCGCGTACTTGGTGTTGTCAACACCGTCGTATACCGCGATGCCGTAATGAAGCAGCGAGTACCAGCTCTTGCCGCCTTCAAGCTCGAATGAAGCCTTGATGTGCGGCAGCCACTTGTCGCTTGTCATAAACGATACGGTGTAGTATCTCGGGTCTTCCTCGGGAAGAGTGCCGGTCTTAATAAGCTTGAGCCAGGGGTATTCCTTCTTGCCGATGGTGAACTCGGGGAAGCACATTGACGAGGGAACCTCGCCGTCGCCGTCCTTTGCCATTCTGGCGGCCTCAACAGCACCGAAGCCCGAACCCGTGTGAATTATTTGATCAGCGGAGAGGGGCATATTTGCGATCTTTTTGAGCTTTTCGTCGAGCTTCATGATATCCTCGGACGATATATCACGGTCGATAACGCCGTCAAGATATGCGACCGCGCGAATGTAATCCTCGTCGTAAAGGGAATCAACGTCGCTCTTCACGCCGCCGAACACCTGTGTCCATTCGTAAACTGAATTTGCGGGGAAGATCTTATCGTGAAGCTGCGAGGGCGCGATGCCTGCCTGTATCTCGGCATAGTATCCCTTACCGGGCTCGGAAAGGAATTCCTGCCAATGTACGCCCGCAAGGTGAGTGCCCCAGCAGTAAAGCTTCTTTGCGGAAAGAGGGGGAGTTGAGCGCTCGTAGAATACGACACCGTTGTCGTATGCCGATGCCTCCCAGGTGCATTCTTCCTTGAAATTGGGCTGAATAAAGAAGTCGTAGGAGCGGTTAGCTATCGAGGGATAGGACGCATCTCCGGGCATTACCTCAAGATAGGGCAGAGCCTCAAAGCTCATCTTGCCGTCCGCAAATGAGAGTACGTTTTTGCCCGATGCGAGAATTCTGGTCTTGCCGTTGTCGGGCACGGCAACGTTGCTCCACCAATAAGTCGTGGTATCCTTGGGGAAGGGGTTTACGAGCTTCACGTGAGTGATAAGGTGCTTTGAGCCGGTAGGCAGATGGAAGTCGACCTGCCAGAATACGCTCTTAAGTCTTTCAAACTCGTAAATTCTGATGAATGTGTTACCCTCGCCGTCCTCAAGCTTTGCGGTAAATACGTTGTCACAGGTGGTAAAGGTGTGACCGAGCGAGCCGATATTCCACTCGATACCGCCCGAGAGCCACGCGTTTCTTATCGCGAGGTTACCCGGCTGAATTACGGTGTTTGTAAAGAGAAGATCCTGCTTGTTTACCTTGTCGTAAAGGGAGTGGAGTCTGCCGCCGTACTCGGGCAAGAACTCTGCCTTAAGGTACTCGTTTTCAAGCACGAAGCACTTGAGCTTCAGGGGGATGCGCTTTCTTGAATAGCGGTCCTGCATAGTGTAGGGCAAGACCTTTACGTGCGTGCCGAGTCCAACTCTCATATCCTCGGGCAGATCGTCGGAGATCGCAGGCATATTAGGCTTGCGTACTCTGAATTTGGGAAGCGGATTTTCGCCTTCAAGGGGCGCTCCGAGTATTGTCAGTATTTCGTTTCTGAACTCCATATTATTATTATACCTCGTCGATCCATACGGTGACTCTGCAGTCGGGCTTGTTCCACTCTGCGCCCGCAGATGCGTAATCTACCATATTTACCGTGGTTTCGTTAGAGAATGTCACTTTATATGCCTCACGTGATGCAAAATTTGTGACCATAGGCTCGATTTTGGTTATCTTGTCGGTTACTTTAACGTCTATATCCTGGTTTCTCTCGTCAAGTGCAAGCATAATAGGGCCGTAGCTTACTGCAACCTTGCCGTTAAGGCGCATTGTCTTGAGATCTCTGGGTATCACAAGCTCAACGGTATCACCCTCGCACCACTCGCGCTCGATCACCGCGTATCCAAGCTCGTTAACCTTTGCCCCCTTGCCGTCAACGGTCGCGCGACCGATGGTTGCAGAGGGTATTCTAAGCGAAAGCGCGAAGCTTACGGGCGCACCCGTGTGAACTTTTATGCTTATTTTCTCGCCGTAGGGGTACTTCGTTTCCATATCCAGAGTAACGCCGCCTGCGGTGAAGGTGCCGTTCATATAGTGGTTTACCGTAAGGCCGTTCTTTGAGAGCATTACGGACGAGATGGGCATTACTGCAATACCCGATGCACCGATACAAGCACAACAGCCGTAGCTTGTGCCGCCGGGCATTACCTTAAAGCCGCCGATGCGTCTCGCTCTCTTGTCCTTGTAAAGAGGGGAGTAGGAGTCAAAGGTAAAGCCCTCGATAAGTCTGACGAAGGGCGCTGTCGCAACGAACTCTCTGTCGCTCAGCGATCCCTTGTCGTTGGGGAAGGAATAAAGCTTGTTGAAGTTAACCGCGCCGAGCATAGCGTTGTATCCCGAGCGCTCCATAGCCTCGGCGTACTTCGCCTCACCGGTCAGGCACAGCGCCTGATAAAACGCCTTCATCAGCGTTACGGTAACACAGGTCTCCTGCTTGACCTCGTCGTTGACTTCGGTCTGCACGAGAGAGGAGTGGTCGAACAGCTCGTGGGTACAGCCGGAGCAGCCGATAACGGTAAGGTCGGTCTCAACCACCTTTGCCATAAAGTTGATGTACGCCGCCTTCGCGTCCTCGTCGTCGGTCGCACGGTAGTATTCAAGCACGCCCTCGAAGAAAGAGGTAGCCTCGTAAGCCTTGGTAACGGGGTACTCGTAGGGCGCTTTCTTGCCCTCGATGGCAAGCTTGTAGATGTTGCCCCACTTGCTTCCGCCGCGCTTTACGATATAAGATGCAAAGTCGAGATACTTCTTCTCGCCGGTCAGCCAGTACTGACGCACAACAGGCTCGAGAATAGAGCTGGAGTTAAGCGCACCCCAGGTCCAAGGGTTGTGGGTGGTGGAGTCAAGTATATCGATCTGACCCTCGCCCTCGCCGATATGGTCGATTATGTAGTCAAGGTGGCGGTTAAGCACGGTGATTATCTCGCTCTTAAGCTCCTCGTCCTTGCATATCTCGTAAAAATACTGCGAGCCGAGCATAACGTACTTGCGGCACCACATATCCCAGTATCCGAACTCACCGTCCTGCTTGTAGGACGAGATTCTGCCGTTTTCCTCTTGGCAGGAAAGCAGGTAGCGCACCGTCGCGTCAAGCGTGCGGTAGAGCTTCTCGTTCTTGGTGTATTTATAGATCCAGCACGCGCCGCGCATCATCTTGCCGTAGTACTCGCCTCGCCAGCCGCCGTCCTCGGCGTCAAGCTGCACTCTGAACTGCTCGACAAAAGTAGTCCACAATGCAGGGTTCATAACCTGGTGCTCCTCTACGAATCTTGCTGCTCTGTCGTACTCGCCCGTGTAGCTCCAGCTGCCGACCTCTGCTTCAAAAAGCACGTCGGTCAAGAGTCTTTTCTGATACATTGCGCCAATGGATTTTTCATTGATAAAATTCATGTTGAGTCCCCTTTCGGATATATGAGGTGTAAAAAAGTCCATAAAACCTCATTTTATCTTATTATACAAGCGCGCGTGTATAAAGTCAAGTGTTTGTGCAAAAAGAAAAGAGCGCCAACGCGCTCTTTTTCATTCGTTACGGTTTATCGTTTAACTTTACTAATTTATATTCCTCGCTTTTGATAAGCAGTCCGTCGGGAGTTACCACGAGCTGAACGTTTTTCTTTAAGCCGAGCCGAGTTCTTATATCCTTTGGTATCTGTAACCGTCCCAAGTCGTCAATTTCTTTGATTATTCCCAAGTTATTCACGTTAAAAAACTCCTCAAATCTGTGTCTGCACCTATACAAGTGCAAATATATCGTATCACACAATTATAATAAAGTCAAGAGTTTTGTTCTTAAATAGGTGCGAGGAACTACACGATGAATGCGGTAATAGAAAAGAAAATAGGAAACAATATACGAAAGCTTCGCGAAAGAGTAGGGCTTACACAGGAGCAGGTCGCGGCAAAGCTTCAGATAAACGGTTGCGATATAACGAGAAGTGCCGTTGCAAAGATTGAGGTTGGACAAAGACATCTTTACCCTGATGAGATAATGCTTTTGAAGGAAATCCTTGGCGCGAGCTACGAAGATATTTTTGACATTAGATAAAAGCGGTAAAGACGAACAAGGTCGCAGAACGTGCAAATTTTGAAGAAATACAAATGAACAACACATAAAAAAGAGCATCGCCTGGATTACAGGCGATGCTCTTCTGCAAATTTAATGATGGGTGAGTTGTCCTCAAGACCGTGAGGGTGGTGTGCACAGCCGGGCTTGCCGACGGTTTCGATAACGCCGCCGTTTGCGCGGTAAAAGTCCTCAAGCATCTTGCCGTTTTCCTCATAAGGCACGATGGGGTCGGCCGTGCCGTAAACGATAAACACGGGAATACGGTTTTCGAGCAAAATATCCATTTTGTCGATCGGATGCTCGCGGTAGGAAAGAAGCTGAATGCGCGAAATTCCCGTAGCGTTCTCAAACTCCTCTATTGCAGTCGCTCTGCCGTTTCCGAGTGCCGCAGGGCAGGAAAGTAGGTTCATAACCGGCGCATCAAGGTAAAGCGCGCTCACACGCTCGGGGTGTCTTGCCGCAAATTTGGTTGCGATCAGACCGCCGCAGCTCATTCCGACCGGCAGACATTTTTTGTAAAGTCCAAGCGCTTCTTCGAGCGCCTCGGCAAAGCGAGCTTTGAGGTCAAGATCCTCGTCAATGCACCACCGTGTCACGTTTTTAATGAACGCAAGGTGCCAGCCGCGGCATACCATTTCGTATTCAAAATTCTGAAATGCCTCGAAATACTCTGTCTTAAAAAGCCAGTTTTTCTCCGCGTTTGCCTCGCGCGGCAGGACGAGTATAGCCTCTCTGTCCTCAAACTTGAAATCTATTCTTCGAAATCCGCGCCATTCGGATTCGACGCAGTCGGTAAAACGTTTGAAATTAAGCATTTTTATCACCTCGGGATAAGTATATCACATACAAGGTGAGAAAGCAAGGCGTTTTTAATTATTCCTTTTCTATCTTTACAATTTTATACTCGTCATTTTTTATTAACAGCCCATCGGTTGTTACTATGAGCTGCACTTTTCCCTCTAAAACAAGCCGCTCTCTTATTTCCTTCGGGATTTGCAAACGCCCTAATCTGTCAATTTCTTTGGTTATTCCTATCAAAACGGTCAACCCTTTCTCTATAACGGTAAAAACTGTGGTACATATAACATTATACTCAATGATTGAGTAAAAGTCAACACTCACATTTTGAGTATGGTAAACTTTCCCTGTAAATAATTAAAACGGGGGAATATCCGTGAAATACAGAGAAATAATGCGAAATTTAAGAGAAGACAGAGATCTTACACAACGAGAGGTTGCGAAGATTATAAATAAATCTCAACAGGGATATAGCCATATCGAAGAAGGTAGGGCGGAGCTCAAAATAGAAGATATGATCAAGCTTTGTGAATTTTACGGAGTAAGTGCGGACTATTTTGTTGGGTTAACTGACAAAAAATAAAAAAGCACCACAAGGGTGCTAAACAACTGGATTTTGCTATTCGTCGGGCGGACGCGACGAATTACGCAATATACCGCCTTTGGCGGTATGCGAACCAGAATCGCGCACGAACTTAGTGTAAACACAGCACGATTTCATTGCAAGGTGCAATCAACGCAGGTAGCGCGAGCTGGTCGATCCGTGTTCCCGTCAAAACAAAAAGAGCACCACAAGGGTGTGCAAAATTAGCGGAAAATTATGATCAGTTATTTAATAATTGCTCCGCTGTAAACAAATAAGTACCCCCGGCAGATTTAAAGTCTGTCGGGGATTGCTTATTATGTATGAACATATATTACTCTTGCATTGAATGTTTATTTTTGATTATTAACAGCAACCCTATTGCCGCAAATACCACTCCACCTAATGCATAAACCATGAAAAGAGCTTCACTCCCATTTTCATATACCGTCTGCAAATCGTTTTCAAAGTAGTACACTTCAATTTCTTTTCCAATATAGAAGCTTGAATTGTACGTATTCAATTTAGTTGTAATTCGATTTCCGTTTATATCAAACTCAACATATGTTGTATGTTCGATAGGAAATTCGGGATCTCCTGTTTTTTTCTCATCGATTTTTACAATGTAAGCTGTTGCATATTTACAATCATCTTTTTCCATCAAGCGAACAATACCTGAAACTGTTCCGATGATTGCAAATAAAATACCGCATACAGCAAAAACAATGCCGACGATTTTTGCCGATTTCACTTTACTACCTCCGTTCAACGAATTTGTTAATTATCGTTCTGCTTTATCGCCAGTTTCGCCTTTGTATTACAAAGGCTTCGGGCGAAGCCCATACCCCTAAAGATGAACGAGCGCATCCCAAGGCTCCCTTGTGTAAAGGGAGCTGTCGCGTTAGCGACTGAGGGATTGTTTCCTGCTATTTTGGGCTTTTTTACAATCCCTCCGTCAGCCTTCGGCTGCCACCTCCCTTTACACAAGGGAGGCTT
>JAZNGE010000044.1:0-50366 GCA_045576315.1 Eubacteriales bacterium
AACAAAATACAATAATTCCAAGCAAAATAATACCCATAGTAATTAATAAATAAACTAAAACATTATTTAAAGTTGCCTCAAACCCCAAGAAAAAACCTAAAGTTACTAAGACAATACTTATTAACTCAAAAAATAAATCAAAGAATATTACATGATATATATCTTTTTTTATTTTCATTTAAACCAACCTTTCTAATACAAGTCCGGTATCATTAAATCAATCAACCATCTTGCCAATGCTGCAGAACCACTAACAAAAACTGCTTTTGATAGTGTTTCTCCTATTAATACTTTAGATCCCCAAAATACGGCACGCAAAATATTCATACCACCATGATTAATATAGAAAGCTGCCTCTGTTCGGAAATTTCCTAATTTATTAAACAATCCAGATTTACCACCTATAAACGCTAAACCGAATGTTGCGGCGCCTTGCAGTGCTCCTTCTACACCCGATAAAACAAAACCACCAAAATTCCAATCATTCTCGTTTGAAGCAACACAATCAAGTGAATATTTCGCCATACCAGCAACCGCAGTGGCTCCAACAGATATTCCTAAAGCGGCTCCTGTAGATAATCCAAATCCAGCCACGCTTCCAACTGTAGTCGCTGCTGCAAACGCATTAGCTGCAAAGGTAGTTGCTCCGGCAAAAGCCATACTTCCAACCGTTGTTACTCCCGCAAACGCAGCAGGAGCTACAAGAGAGCCTGCAACCAAGCCTATAACCGTCGACCAGCCCTTATGTTCACTAGTCCAACTCTTTATTTTGTTCCAGAAACCATCTTCTCCTTCAAGACCAAACGGATCGACGTAGGAAACAGGATTACCATTCACATACGCATATCTGTTAAGCGAGGGCGAGCTGGATATATTTCCGTGAAGAACATCGGCATTAACGAATCTTCTGAGCTCCGGGCTATAGTATCTGGATCTCATATAGAGAAGACCGTTTACGTCTGTTATTACACCGTCGCGTCCGTTGTAGCCGAAGATAATGAAGCTGTTACCCGTGTGAGATATCTGCTTACCATAGGTATCATAAGCAAATCTGTCGGTTATTGCTCCGCTCTCATTGGTGATGGCTACGGTGCTACCACGGTAATCAAAGTGGTAGGTCTTGAAATGACCGTTATCATCCTCGCCTATAAGTCCAAGACCGTAAACGTACTTCTTTACACTACCGTTAGTGTTCTTCATAATAAGCTTGTTAAGCTTACCGTTGGGATCGTATGTATACTCGGTCTCATACATATCGCAAACGTTGCGTATACGCATATTTTCGGCATTGTAGGTGTAAATATTATTCCTAGCAGATACAAGCCTGTTCATATAGTCGTAGGTCATATTGCAAAGAAAACCGTCGAGCTGTGCGGTGAGCATATTACCGTCGGCATCGTATGTGGGTGTACAGCCATCGTATGAAGCCAAGCGGTTGGTTAGTGAATCATACGTATAGCGCGTTAACAAATTCGATCCGGGCTTGTATTTGCTGCTCTGGGTAACGTTGCCTGCTGCATCATAAATGAAGCCTTCACACGAAGACAATCCACCCGTCAGACTTACTGTTTCTCTCTCCTTCACTCTTGAGAGCTTATCATAAGTATAACATACCTCTACGGATTTTTCAAGGTCTTTTTCCTTAATAATTCGACCCATTTCGTCATAATAGTACTCAAATGAGGTGATTATTGTGTCATTTTCGGTCTTTTCAACGGTTCTTGTCAATCTCTGCTTATTGTCATAGGTGTGGGTCGTAGTACAGCCATTGGCGTGTGTTACACCTATAAGATTGTTGTTATTATCGTAGGTATACTGTGTCACTCTGTCTGCCCAGTCGGTTACACTTGTGATGTTATTATTTGCATCATAAGTATAGGTTACCTCGCTCGTATCAGGATATGTTATCTTAGTTATATTACCTACCTCATCGTAGTCATAATACACCTCATTATCATAGGTGTCTTTATACGACTCGAGGCGGTTTAACTTATCGTAGACACGCGTAACCGTTCCGTTGTTATCTTCGGCTGTATGAATGTTGCCATTGGCATTATAAGTAAACTCTACTGTGCCGCCGGGAGTATTAAACTTCTTAGGTCTTCCGGCTGGGGTATATTCGAACGTAGATGTCTGTCCTCTGCCATTAGTAACGCTGCTCTTTTGGTTGAGCGTATTATAAGTATACGTTATTGCGTGGCTGTTGTCAATGCTCTTTGACAGAAGACGTCCCATTTCATCATAAACATAATTGGTCTGCGCTGAATTAGGACCGGTAAGAATTGTTATATTGCCAAGCTTATCATATACTGATGTGCTATTATTACCGAGTACATCTTCCACCGATGTGTTATTACCAACCGCATCATACTCATACGTCTGAGTGTTTCCTGCGGCATCAGTCACTGTGGCAGTCTTTCCTGTCGCAGTATACGTGAATGTGCGCGTGCCCTTTGCATCAGTTATGCTTACTGGCTGATTAAGCTCATTATACTCTGTTTCTGTTATAGCGTTACCGTAAGCATCCTCGGTGCGTATTACATTACCGTTTGCATCATAATATGTTCTGAACGTGTTTCCAAGAGCATCCGTTACCGAAACTCTTCTGCCAAGGGCATCGTATCCGTACGTTACTGTATATCCTCGAGCGTTTGTTTCACTTGCGAGCTGATTAAGACTGTTGTAGGTATACATAGTTATTTTGCTAAGTGCATCGCTCTTAGAGATAAGATTATTATTGCTGTCGTAGGTATATGTAGTGATGTTGCCGCGCGGATTTTTCTTTGTTTTCAGATTTCCATACTCGTCATAGGTATATACTGTTACGTTGCCATCAGCATCTGTTTCCTGAAGAAGATCGCCTGCTACAGAATATACGCAAGTGGTTACGTTACCGACAGGGTCGGTTACCTTAACGACCTTGTTCAGAGAATTGTATTCATACGTAGTAATGCTGCCATTATCATCTTTAACTGCGATCAGATTGTTTTCCGCATCATAAGTATTTACGGTCTCTGCACCGAGCGGAGTGGTTTCCTTAACTACTGATTTACCGTTAGACTTACTATATACATACTTGAACTCACCTTCATTGGGAAGGAGCTTAGATACAAGTCTGCCACCGGCATCATAAATGTATTCAATCTCCGCGCCTGCCTGGTCTATCTCTTTGATCTTGCGTCCTTCGTTATCGTACTCATACTTTATTTCACTACCGTCCGGTAGGCGAACACAAGTATTCAAGCCGTTGTTGTCATAAGTGTATAACGTCTTATTGCCCTTTGCATCGGTGGTCTCAATCAGACGGTTATTGGCATCGTAGCTGTATGTTACAACGTTGCCAAGTGCATCGGTTACCGTAAGGACGTTTCCGGCATTGTCATAGGTGTACTGCGTAACATTTCCCTGCGCGTCCCTTTTTGTCTTTACAAGGCCGTTTGAGTAATACGTATACTCGGTCTTGTTGCCTCTTGCATCCTTCACCTCGGTGAGCAGTCCGTTTGTATAGGTATACTCTTCAACACGAACATTCTGTACGCCCTTATTGTATGTCTTTTTCTCCAACATAAGACCTGTCTGCTCGGAATATGTATAGAGAGTTATCATTCCTCTTCTATCAACGTGCTTCTTGAGCTGGTTTCTTTCGTTATACTCAAAGTTTTCGACAGGAGTAACATCTCCTATCTGTGGATGCGTTATTTTAGTCACGTTGCCAAAGTCATCATATTCTATAGTGGCAGTACGACCGAGCTTGTCTGTTACAGACGTTACACGCTTATTAGCATCGTATACTTTTACTAGCGTGTTACCGTTAGCATCAACCTCTCTTGTGCAGTTGAAATTAGCATCATATTCATATTCGGTTTTTTCGCTATTAGCATCTGTGTACGACATTATCGCACCATTACCGAGTATCTCGTATACACTTGTTTTGCCGCAACGATCTGTTACAAAACGATAATTGCAAACAGAGTTTACAGGCTCTTCATATCTAATCTGCATAGCCCTTGTCTCATCGTTCATCGCGTCCGTCTGATTTATCAGACGTCCAGATTCGTCGTAAGCATTCGTGAAATTCACAACGCTGGTTGCGTCCATTCCTTTAATGATTCTACTCTGATTATCATATTCGTACAAAGTTATCTTTCCCGTAGCATCGTATATCAAGATAAGGTTACCTTCGCTACTGTAGCTCAGTGTTACATATCTTGAATCGTCATCATATACTCTCGTTACGTAACCTGCGGTATTTTTAAGAAGATGAATACTCTTGCCCGTTACCGAATCCGTGATGTTAACCGTGCCGTTATCGCCATAGGTTATAAGTGTTTCAAATCCATTGCGATCCTTTACCTTCGCAAGCCTACCGTTAGAATCATAATACTCTGTGCGATCGTAATTACAGTTGAGCACATAGGGATATGTATAGGAATGATCAACGGTCAGTTCATATCCTGCCTTGCTGCAAACATAAACTGCAGCTTCCCCTGCCTTTGCAGAATACAAGAACATATCGCCGGGGTTCTCGAAATGGTGTATTTCATTACCGTTTACTAAAATATGCTTCTCGTAATTATGATACCAACGATTACCAAAAATACCGGCACAGGTTTTTGTCGAGTTGTATCCAAGAGTCAGCTTAAGCTTCTGACCGGCAAACAAGGAAAGCAAATCCTTAGATACTGTATATGCGCCACTCTCTACGTTGAAGTTCTTCATAACAGGACCGCAGAAAGAGCTGTTGTCTATAGATGTATCGAAATCCGGGTAACTCTTCGTCGCCTTAACATAAACATGGCACTTGCCGGAAACTTTACTTTCATCGGCCGCAATTGCTACTATATCTACTATTCCTGGGTGCCGGGGTGTGACGAGGCCTGTTTTCTGATTTACTTCAGCGATTCTGGGATTCTCGCTTATCCAATTAATGCTGGGATCCGACGCGTTCTCAGGAAGCACTGTAGCATTCAGCTTAATCGTATCATTAAGTGAAAGTACAACTGTATCACGGTCTATCGTAATGCTTTCGACTGCTGTACCCTGCTTTACTGTAATTTCTGCCTCTGCCTTAACTCCGCTACCATCTGTAGCGGCGATTGTCATTGTGGTTGTACCTGCCTTCAGTGCGACCAGTTCACCATCTCTCCGTTCTACTATACCCTCGGGAAAAAAGCTCCAAGTTACACTTTGACACGTAGCGTATGCGGGCTCTACATAATATCCCACATGCTGCCTAGTGCCGCTATAAAATTCAGAAATCTGACCTATAACTATATTTGTTACATATTCCCTCTCAACGACTACGTCAATGTAGCCGTAAATTACGCTTCCATCTTTAGATGATGCGTATATTCTTGTGTTTCCGGGTCCCTTGCCGTATATCTGTCCGTTTGATTCATTAACGGTTGCTACGCTCGTGTTCTCGCTGCGCCATATTACATCACAGCATTCTCCACACTCGCATCCGCATACGGAAACCTCCGAAAACCATGATCCCTCTCGCATTGTTACCGAGCTGGGACATATCTGTATTGAATTTGTGTTTGACATTTTTTACCTCTTTTCTTGTGTTTTTGCAGCTGCATTCTAATTGTAAAAGGTAAAGCGGACAAAAACTGTCCGCTTTGAAAAATGTCAAATATTTTTTTATTCCGTAGGTGTCTGAGGAGTTACCTCTTGAACACTGCTGATTATTTTAACAACATTATCCCATCCAACTGATTCCGGACATTTTAGCATGAAAGTATATTCGTCATTCGCCCAAATGCACATATATACTCCGTTTTTCAGAGTGTAATGGACTTTATAGACTGAAATATTTTGTGTCATATATTTAGTATCTTCGTTGTCTAGATATGCGTCCATAACATTATCCGAGTACTGAAAGAAAGTAATAATATTTTCGCCTTTGTCCCAAGCGTAAAATTCAAATAAATCTTGGATAACTTTCTCATTTTCTTCATACCCATCAGGCAACCACGCAGGAGAATAATGACGCTCGTCGCTCGAATCAATATCTTCATTAGCAAAAAGATGTATGAAGTCATCAAACACCTCAACAAAGAACTCAATAATTGCTTCCCTTACAGCACTCACGCTAAACATGGTTGATACAATCAGCAGGGCTGTAATTAGGCCTATCATAATTCTACGTTTAACAGAAATTGTCCTCTTCTGATGCTTTACCGCATAATCATCAACAATTTGTTTCGTTTCAATCCACGATTCTTTTTCTATCGCCGGATTCGGTTTTGGATATGTATCAAAAAATCTGTGCTCCATCTTCTCAACATCAAGAAAGGCCTGTTTTATAACAGCTTTTTGTAACTTGGTCATTTTATTCTCTCCTCCTTAAGTACTTCCTTTAGCAGCTTTTTACCGCGTTTGATCGTGCACTTAACTGTATTTAAAGGCTTATCCATTACAGTTGCAATCATTTTCGGTTTAAGCTCACCTACAAAATGCATATTCAAAATATCACGATACGTAATCGGTAAACACTTTATACAGTTTACTACCTTAGTATAAGCTTCTTTGTTCACAAGTATCGTCTCAGGCGTTTCTTCTGTTTCAAAATAATCATATAAATCCACATCCAAGTGTATGGCACTATTATTCCTATGCCCAACAAGCTTTAATGCTTCGTTTGTTACTATCTTGTACAAGTAAGATTCTATGCTCTTCATATCCCAATCAGAAACTCGATGGAACGCAAGTGCCAAATTAACAAACGAATTCTGTATAACCTCCTTTGAATCGTATTCATTACAGGTTATTCCGAATGCGATATGAAACATTTTAGAATGATATCTCGCGTGGACTTCATTAAACTTGAGTACATCATCCGGATCTTCCAGCATTGATAAACATATTGCAAGCATCTTTTACTCTCCTTTATTCATTTTCCATATAATTATAGTTTAAAAAGCTCAAAATAACAACTCCTAACGCGATTATTGTGGTATTTTGTAAAATAATTATTTATTTTTGCACCCTTTTAGCATTCAAAAACGATTATATATTGTAGTACATGTGAAAGGAGGTGAAAAAGATGAAGAAAATCGCATTAATGCTTACACTTTGCCTTATATTTTCCGCATTGTTTGGTGTAAATGCTTTTGCTGCCACCGATGAAAACGGTGGAATTGCTCCCTGCTTTACCAACACGGCAGCAACAAACACCACATTTGATGTTAATAGCGACAACACCGCAGATGTATGCGTAAGCTACTGTGGTTATCCCGATATGGTGTCCCGAGCAACTATTTCAATCAAAATAGAAAAAAGGAATCTCTTTTTCTTTTGGAAGGATATTTGCACCGATGAAATCATTAGCTATACCGAAGACTTCATAGATGGTCGCACCTATCAGTTGTCCGGTTCCGGAAAATACCGTTTGACCGTTACATACACAATTGAAGGTCCTAGCGGCGTAGCAGACGTAATCACATCCGAACTCGAGGATTCATATTGATTCTCATTTCAAAGCAAATCTCTTAGCATGTGGCCTCGGCAGAATGCATCTGATTCTGTCGAGGTCATATCTATGAGGCGCCCAACAACTGCAAAACTGTTTTCCGGGTGAATCGATTAAGGCTTCCCCAAACATTAGAGAACTTTTCATTTCAACGTAAGGAACATTATGATTTCAGAAATAACTTATGGAATATGCAAGGAGATCTATTTTCTTGGTGATCATCGAAGAATATCATACGGCATTGTAATCTACTCAAATGTTACAGACGATGAAACGGCTACAATAATTGCTTCCCGGCATGATGTAACCGCTCAGTATGGAGCAATGAAAAAACTCGTCGATGAATGCAATAATCTTAAATTATCCATGTTGCAGCTCGACGATGTTCTTGAAGATTATTTTTATAACATAACGTAAAGCACCAAACAACTATCTCTTTATACCCCAGGACCCCTCTTATACTACCGCCCAGGGATCGTGGCGTGTGCTTGTCTTGATACAAATGGCGTCGCTTCGCTCCGCCAGACAAGCACACGCCACAAACTAAACAGTAATGCCTAAACTCCGAAAATCGAAAGCCCGACGGATGCGGGTTTCGCGCTGATCCGCTTGCGAAATCTCCGCATTAACCGTCGGCTTTATTTTTCAATTTTTCAGCCTCGTTACATAACCTTACAGTTAGTTGGATTTGCGAAGTTGCTTGATAACGTCGGGGCTTACAACGCCCATATACACTCCTGAGTCCCAGCATGTAAAGCCGTCGTACAGCAACAGCTTGTTTTCTTCCACTCCTACGCGAGTGATTACATCATCTTCCAAAATGTCAGACATGAAATACTGCGGCAATCCTCTGGAATAGACAACCTTCTCGCCCGATTTTTCCATATACTTCATAAGATAAGCCGTCGCATCATTCATACGAGTTTTGTCGTTTATCGGCTCGAAATCATTTCTTCCAAATCGTCTTAAAAAATAAGTATTTTGATTTATTGTTTGCCTCTTATGCGCGCTAAAGCTATAGTCATTTCTCTCAATGCACATCCCGGGCATGGTGCCTTCTGGAACATGAAATAGACCGTGAAAATGCAAACGTTGCTTCTCGAGTGAGCGTTCCCACACTCCCATATACGTCCAATCTTTGCGATTGCAAAAATGCCTGAATGCCGTCTTCAGCTTCTTCTTGAAGCTATCCTCATCGTGCAGCTTGCTATCATAAGTGAATGTGCAAAAGTAGTTGAAGTTAGCAAGATTTGCCTTGCGCGTCATTCGTATTCTTCGGTACATCAAATTCCTTGCCTTGCGTTCCATATTCAAATAAACAAAAGTTTCACAGTCGCTATCGGTGTCAAAATACGGTCGCATAGCTTTATATATAAATTGCTTTCGCTTCTTTCGAGGAAGATCTATATTCTCTTTGTACGCTTCCTCAAACAACTCTTTCCTGGTTGCTCGCCGTGGCGATGAAACAATGGATGGCGGCTCGCTTTCAAGAAAGATTTCTTCATCGACCTCTATTGGTTCAAGTTCAACCTCAAAAGGCACGCTCCCAAGGTCCGAAAGCGTGCTGTCTGTATCTATTTCTATATCTGTGGTCTTATCTTTGTTCTTCTCATTATCCTCCTTTACCTCAACGGTTTCTTCCGGTGGTTTGTATCTCTTTTTGGACGGTCTGGTAGTATGAGGCATTGCTATGTAGTGACTACCATCGTGATATACTTTCGCTTCCCCATAAGCCATATAGCCAACGGGCCAAAAGAACAACAGTTTCCTTCAAAATCATATTCATTGCTTATGAAAACTAGTTCATTTGGAGAAACAGTTAAACCTATTTTAGTGTTAAAAATCAAACTAAACATCGTGCACCTCTCAACGTCACTATATTTTAATCCTCTATTTTTCTTTTATTTTATTGTATTCTTCTATACTTTGCTCCAACAATCCAACAATCCCAAGTTTCACCATAATTGCGGGTCAACGAATCTTGAACTTTGAGCCTTACCGGATATTTGAATTGCACGACAAACTCTTCGCCTGTGGCTTTGTGAAGATTACCTTTCAAGCCTTGATAAGCTAATTCAAATATTACACTTTCTTCTACTCTTTCGGGAAATAACAATGCACCACGAAAAATTTCTTTGAATCTAGTAATGCTTAGATCTGCATAAAAGGCGCTATAATAATTAAATGCACGTCTGCTAATGTAAAGTGTTAGACGATATGCCTTTTTACCTGGATTAGATCCAACGGGTTCTCCATACCACATTTCAAAAACATCAACCAATGCTATTGTTTCTATATCCTTCTTCGAATAAAACAAATCAATAAGTTCTGTCGTCTTTGTGTTAGATCTAGATTGTGTTTAAAACATCTTCTACCCCAAAATGTTTTTTGTATTAGAATGATTATCTAAACGCCTTGATTTTTCTGTAGAAGGTTGCCCTGGAGTTAATTCCTAATTTACTCATTGCCTCTTGCTCGGACATACGATTGTTTAAGAATGCAATTGCTACTTGTTTTAAAAGCTGATTATCCAATTCAATAGGCTTGCGTCCTGTATATCTTCCGTTGCGCTTTGCTTCTTCAATGCCTTTTTCTCTGCGAAGTCTGTTGTTGCGATCAATACACTCAAGCATATTTCGAAGCAAATACAACATTGTTCTTCGTTCATCATATCCTAAATATCTGTCTTCGCTTATAATGTATATTTGCACTCCGCTTTGAAGCAATCTGAACATATCCTCAACAAGCTTTGCATTACTGCTTTGCATATCCGCAAGACTGTATATTTCAACAACGTCATTAGGGTGCAAGTGCCTATTTTTGATATTCTCACTGCCGGTAATTCTTTGACCGTTTTTAGGCTTTCTTACAACAAGCAGGTTATCATCTCCGCATCTCATCTCGCTACGAAGAAGCCATTCAAATCTATCATAGTAATCAAGTCCCACCGACGCCATAAGCTCTCTCACGTTTTCTCTTGATTCGCTGGGCGTTCTCATGCTTATAAATGTGGGGGTCATATTTACTCTATAATAGGCTTCTCTTCGGATATCCATATTGATTCCGGGTATTCCTTGGAACAAACCGGTTGGAATTTGATCAATATAGTTCCAATACGGCTTGAAGACGTACTGAAAATTCTGTTCATCAAATCTCTCAAATATAACTTCACCTACATAATAGTCGCGATTACTTCTATCATATACCTTTATGATACCCGCATTACTATAGTACGGTCTACCGACAAGCGGTCTTGTGTATTCACTTGTCAACATATCATCATCTCCTAATTAACTAATCTATCGTACGCCGGCATTAATATCTTTTCGTACCTTTCTCTATACATGCGCTTATAAAACTCTTTACGCAAATCGTTAATGCATTCTATTGAATCAATTAATTTATCAATTTCTTCGAATTTGATTCTTGGGAAAATCCTCAATAGCGCATTATTGCATTCTTCAAACTGCAGGCTATTGATAACCTCATAATAAGAGCTCTTCCGCCCTTCCATCTTTACGTGCGACGTAGGGAAGGTATAAACTCGTTTATCAATTTCTTCTTCCGACTCTAAAACGTCATTAATTCTTTCATCTGTATTAAGTTTTGGATACATACTTGAGCCATTATCATATACCGGCGCTATTCTATATTTGTTATCTTTCTTTATGAATCCCCAGTTACCACCGTGTCTGTCAAAATTGCCATTGAAGGCATCAACAATAAACATATCCCAAAATCTATCCACGGTTTCCTGAACGTCGGTAGATTTTTTGTTTTCAATCAGCATTCTTTGAATATCTTCATACGAGTACTGGTACATTTCCTTATCTTCTTCAAGAGAGCTTTCGCCAACATCGTTGAAATGAACCAAAATCTCTCCATCTGCGCAAAAATGTTTTAGAAGAACAACATTTCTGCCATTATATGTGCCAAGAAACGTATCTTGGACAGGAATCCCCAACAGTTCAAATATGTGGCTGCCTAAATACTCCGAAACATGACTAAAGGTCATACCAACCTCAGAATTGCGTTGATATTTCATTATATATCGTTGACCATTAATTGTTATTTGTGATTTATCTTCCGCTCCGGAAAAGAACACATTACCATCAACCTGATAAATAGAATAATCCTTCATATCTAATCACTCCTTTTTGTTGTTTCTATTATATCACATTATATTATATGTGTCAATAGGTTCGTTGATACATTTTGATACACAAATTACAGCATTTCTGCAAACTATAACTTATATGGGCTCACGAACGATATGAAATGCGCTATAATTATCGTGCTAATGTTTAGGGGGATAATTAAATGAAATCAATTTTAGAAGAGCTTTTCTATGGCAATATTTATCCCAACGCTCAATGCCGCAGCAAAGAGAAAGAAGTCAAAGAACTTATGGGTTACATTGCAAATCATCATGATTCACTCATGGCAGAACTGAATGACAAGCAACGAGGAACTTTCGAGAAGTTTGACGATTGCTGGGACGAGCTTGCAGATATCAACGTGCGAGAGATATTTGTTTATGCATTCAAGCCATACATCAAGTGCTGATAATATTTGTACACCCGCACGACATTAACAACCACAAGAGCGTAAAATCCCGATTGGGATTTTTCCCTCTTTATTTACCAGTCAACATTTTTAACAATTTCCTCTTGACATTCCGAAAATTTATGGTATAATTGCTATACAAACAAATAAATTCGAGCAACTTTCCGTGTTTCTGTATCAAACGCGAGAAGTTGCTTTTTTATAAGGGCAAAAGTTGCGCAAAAGCCGCATAAGATAAACGAAGAAAGAGAGGAAACGTAATGAACAGAAAATACAAATTATCTACGGCGCTTGATATAGACGATCTGCTTATGGAATGCACAAGCTATGCGATAAGGCTGGCAAATGAAAAATATAAATTCGATCCCCCGATCTCGATATACGAGAAGGACCGTTGGGGTATGATAGGCACGCGTGTCGACAGCATATATCAATACTTTAACGACCCGGAGTTTTACCGCACGCAGCCGGTGTACGAGGGGGCAAAGGAATTTGTGCGCAAGCTGACGGAGATGACCGAGGTGTTTATATGCACCGCGGTGCCGCCGCAGTTTATGGGAATACGCGCACAGAGGATTATGGAAGAGTTTCCGGAGATTTCGCCCGATCACATCTACATGGGCGCAAGGAAGGACAATATACACACGGATATTTTGTTTGACGACGCGATGCACAACATACTTAACTCGAACGCGAAATACCCCGTGCTGATGCGCCGCCCCTGGAATCAAGAGGCGACGGGAATGCTGGCGGTAAATCACTACGACGAGTTTTTGAAGATCGTGGAGATAATCGCGGAGAGCTATTCGGCAAAGCCGAGCGAGAGAAGCCTGGCAAACTCGGATATCGTGGTGCTGGTCGGTCCGTCGAGCAGCGGAAAGTCGAAGATCGCGGCGCGATTCCTTGCTGAAAATCATAATTTTGAAAAGCTGCCAAGCTATACCACAAAGGACCCCACTGCCCTTACGGATAACCAATGGTATAACTATATCTCGCTTGACGAGTTCAGAGGAATGTGCGACTCGGGCGAGATGCTGCAATCGACGATGTACGCAGGTCACGGCTACGGCTCGAAGAAGGCGGATATTCAGAGAATTTTGGTGAGCGGCAAGCGCGTGCTTACCACTATGGATATATGCGGCGCGATGTCGCTGAAAACGCAGTTTAAAAACGTTACTACTATATTTATAAAGCGCGACAAGAGGGCGCTTATGGCAAATATCATCAAGAAAAACTCCTCAGTCGAGGACAAGGTAAACCGCCTTGTTGCGCTTGACTACGTTGAGAAAAACGCGGCGCTGTGCGATTACGTGATAAGCTTTGACGATTATGACGATGCGCAACAGCAGCTGAGAGAGATTTTAAAGGGATAATTATCTGCATATTCTATTGAAATAATAAGATTTTTATGATATAATATTAACGGTAGTTTATATTGCTTAAGGAAGAAACATATGACACTTACTAACAAATTGGGAATTACCGTTTCAGCTGATCTGGCGAGAGAGGAAGAACGAATCAGTAAAACTCGCGCATTAGAGCTTTTTGAAACCGATTTTCTTTCTTCGTTAAAGCCCGGAACGTTTGACGCTCTCTCAAAAATACACGCTTTCCTCTTTTCTGATATATACGATTTTGCAGGAAAGGTACGCACGGTGAATATCGCAAATGGTAATTTTAGATTTGCGCCACTGATGTATCTTGATGCAGCACTCAAAAATATCGAAAAAATG
This sequence comes from Eubacteriales bacterium, assembly GCA_045576315.1. Classification (GTDB taxonomy): domain Bacteria; phylum Bacillota; class Clostridia; order Oscillospirales; family CAG-272; genus UBA1740. The sequence goes on from JAZNGE010000044.1 coordinate 13,777, forward strand.
CCGCAAAGCTCATTCGACGAGATAGTCGAAAAGTACGTCGAAATGAACGTGGCGCACCCCTTTAGAGAGGGCAACGGACGCGCGACACGAATTTGGCTCGATCATATACTCAAATGCGAGATAGGCAGGGTCGTTGACTGGAGCCTTGTCGACAAGGAGGATTATCTTCTCGCTATGGAGAGAAGCCCCATCAAAGATATTGAGATCAAGCATCTTTTAAGGAATGCTCTTACCGATAAAACGGACGACAGACAGGTGTTTATGAAGGGTATTGATACAAGCTATCATTACGAGGGATATACGACGTTTAAGATCGAGGATCTCAAATAATAGAAAACGGCTGACCGTTACCGTGAGGTAGGGTCAGCCGGTTTTTATTACTTGGTAAGGGGAATGACGTCCTTGGGCTCGCGGATAAGCCACTTGCCGTTGGTGAAATCGGGAATGGACTGGGGTGCGCCGCCCTCTGCGATAGACTTTTCGGAAAGTGCGGTGATAGCCATCCAGGTCGCGCCGTCGTATACGTCGATGTCCATAGGCTCGCCAAGGGTGAGGGAGCGAATGAAGCGGGCGAACATTATGCCGTCCATGCCGCCGTGGCCGCGCTTGATGTCCTCTTCGGTGATGTTCTTCCAAACGTCAGGAAGATACTCTTCCTCGTATGCCTTGGCGTTATCCATTGCGCCCTGGAGATACTCGACCGGATCCCAGAATTCCTTGTCACCGTCGAGGAAGACGGAGTTCGTGGTCATCGAATACGAGCCCTTTGTGCCGCGAATGGTAAAGGCGCGGTCGTAGGAGCGAGGAAGCGTGGTATCAAGAGTGAGGACGATGGACTCGCCGCCCGCGCACTTGATAATAGTGGTAACGATGTCACCCTGGTTGAAGCGTCTGTCCTTAAGGGTGGGGTCTTCCTTATAAAGCTCGGTATCGTTTATGTACTGCTCAAGGCCGTGAGCGGACGAAGCCATAGAAACGAGAGAAACGAGGCGGTTGCCGCGGTTGATGTTAAGAAGGCGGGCAATAGGGCCAAGCTCGTGGGTGGGATAGTTCTCGCAGTTGCGGTTGGTGTAGTTGCGAAGACGGTAATGGCGCTTGATATTACCGTGGGAGATCTCGTCGCGGAGATCGTGACCGTACATACCCGAGGCGTGTACTATTTTACCGAACTTGCCTGCGCGGGCGAGTGCAGTACCGAGAAGCTCCTGCTTGTTGTAGCAGCAGTTCTCCATAAACATAAAGGGTGTGCCGGTTTCTTCCTGAGTTTTTACAAGTTCGTGAAGCTCCTCGATGGAGTATGCGCCGCCTACCTCACACGCGACGGCAACGCCGGCACGCATAGCTGCGATAGCGATCTCAATGTGGGTCTCCCAGTATGCAGAAACGTATACCGCGTCAACCATCTTCTTTTCAAAGAGCTCCTTATAGTTGGCGGTCTTATATATTTTTGATTCAGGGCGCTTTTCGAGAATGAGCTTTTCAGCCTCGTCCATTCTGTCTTCGTAGAGATCGGAAAGTGCAACGAACTCAAGCTCCTCAAAGTAAGCGAGGTTGTCGCGGATCATATACTGTCCGCGGTGGCCAAGGCCTATAATACCAAATCTGATTTTTTCCATGACAGTCTCCTTTTTTGCCGAGTTTTCGGCTGAAAATTTAAGCTATACTGTGTACATTTTAGCACACGCGAGCCTATCTGTCAATTGATTATTCGATTAATTTGGTGTATTTTTTAACTACGTTATGATTTTTACTTTTATTGTCGGGTGCATTGACATACCCGCAAAAAAATGCTACAATATATTAGAGATAAAGGAACGGAGGGCGTGTATATGAAAGGAATTCGCTTATCGCACGGTACTATTTTTGTAAAAGACGGGATTACTACGGTAAGACTGCTCAAATCGGGTGAATGCGGCATATCGCCCATATCATACGAGGTTGTGGAGTGGGATCTGCGCACCGAGCCGCCCGAGACGTGGGAATACATCTCCGAAGAGGAGATCCGCGCGCTTCCCGACGGGGCGTACGAGAAGATCGCAAAGGTGATCGAGGACGTAGAGAGGACTCTTGGAATATCTTAACGGCTTGACCGACATCTTTTACGGATGTCGGTTTTTTATTTGCACCCTTTTGCCGCTCGCGTGCGTTTTAATATATGTAATGAAAAAAGCTGCGGAGGATGACATTTTGAGAAAAATACCTATAACCTACGGAATACGAGAGGAAATATACTGCCTTGGAAACGAGCGGCGGCTCGCATTTGGGATAGTGGCGTATTCAAACGCGGAAACAGACGGCACGGCGACCGTGATCGAGTCGGTTGGCGACGTGACAGACGACCGCGCGGCGCTTGAAAATTTGGTCAGAAAATGCAACGGTGAGGGGCTTGATCCGAGGGATCTTTACGCTATTGCGGAGGACTTTATAGGCTGACGGTCGGCGGCGAAAAAGGAAATGTAAAAATTTATTGAAATTTATTAAAATTTATTAAATTTGATGTTGAAATTTGCAAATCCATGTGATATGATATATACGGTGAGAATAGTATATAATACTTCGCTCGTTTAGTTTTTGTATCGATTGGATCTTGAGATGGAATTAATCAAAAAAAGTGTTCGTGACTTCTTTAAGAGGAACAAGGCGGCTATATTCAAGTTTGCGCTTATGCTGCTTACCGTTGTGATGATATCGACCATCACGTTCCTTTTACTGATGGCATTTGGCGTTGTTTATTTCGACGACGGAATACAATTTAACACCCACGTGTTCGAGGCGTTCAGGGACTCGTGGTACGGTTGGATAATATTTATCCTTTTACATACGGTATTGAGTATGCTGATGTGTATAATGCCAGGTGCGTCCATGGCGTTTATACTGTTAAGCAAGGCTTTGTATCCGACGCCGTGGGAGGCATTTTTGCTCTCGTTTGTGAGCGTTATGGTCTCGAGCTCTATGATGTATATTCTCGGTCGCTTCGGTGGCTACAAGATCTGCTCTAATATACTTGGAGAAGAGGACTGCGACAAGTCGCTGACTCTTTTGCGTAACAAGGGTACTGTGTTCTTCCCTCTTATGATGATGTTCCCCGTCTTTCCCGACGATGCGCTCGTTATGATGGCGGGAACTATCAGAATGTCGCTTAAGTGGTTCATTCCCTCTATCGTTATCGGCAGAGGAATCGGTATAGCAACTATAACCTTTGGTCTTTCGCTTATTCCCTTTGACAAGTTCACGTCTGTATGGCACTGGATAGTCTTTGTTGCTGTGTGCCTTGTACTTGTCGTGCTTGTTTTCCTGCTTGCTAACAAGCTTAATAAATTTATGGAAAGAAAGCGCAATGAGCATGCCGAGACGTGCAGGTCAGAGGAAAATTAATTACATAAAAATGCGGTTGGCAGAATACTTGCCGACCGCTTTTATTTTTTTGTATTAAAGGTTGATTTTTGCTTTTTAATATGCTAAAATACAACTGAACATTATATTTAAGGAGGCTGTTATGTCTATTCATTTTGACAACGCCACAAAAACATTTTACCTTGACGGTAAGAACGTTACCTACGCATTTTTTATCAACAATTACGGCTATGCCGAGCATCTTTACTTCGGCAAGAAGATCGGTCACGATCTGCTCCTTTACACCCGTACAAGAAGCCTCGGAACGATGGCGGCCACAACTCCCGGCGGATTTGCGCAGGATGGTATTTTCTCATTTAATTCAATGGCATCGGAGCTTTCTTTCTTCGGCACGGGCGACTACCGTGAGCCCTGCGTAGAGGTGAAGAATCCTATCGGTGACTCTATCACCACCCTGCTTTACGACGGATATGATATACTCGGGGAGAAGCCTGCGATATGTGGCATGCCCTCGATGGACGGCGGCGAGACGCTCGTTTTGCACCTTTACGACAAGGTATCTGATTTTGCAGCAGATCTTTACTACACCGTTTACGACGACTGCGACGTTATTGCAAGAAGAATAGTATATAAGAACTACGCAGAGGATACGCTTACTCTCAAGCGCGCGTACTCCTTTACCGTGACCCTTCCCGACGGAGAGTACGATATGCTTTCCCTTTACGGCGGATGGGCTAACGAAAGACAGCAGGACAGAACGCGCCTGCACCACGGAGTTACGAAAATCGACTCCAAGCGCGGATCGTCGAGCGCGGCGCTTAACCCCTTTATCGCAATTATGACCCCCGATACGACCGAGACTCACGGCGAGGTGTACGGATTTAACCTTGTTTATTCATCGTCATACGCGCTTACCGTAGACCGCACCCCCACCGACCAAGTGCTCGTTACCGGCGGTATCAACGACTTTGACTTTGAGTGGCCGCTTAAGGCAGGCGAGGAGTTTGAAACCCCCGAGATCGTTATCGCATTCTCGAACGAGGGCCTTGGCGGAATGAGCCGTGCGCTGCACGATGCTTACCGCGAGCATCTTGTGAACAAGAGATACGCAAAGGCAAAAAGACCTATCCTTATAAACAACTGGGAGGGCACGCGATTTGCCTTCACTATGGAGAAGCTGCGCGGTATTGTTGACTCGGTCGAGGGCACGGGAATTGACACGTTTGTGCTTGATGACGGTTGGTTTGGCAAGCGTGACGACGCGACGTCCGGCCTTGGCGACTGGTTTGTAAATGAGAAGAAGGTCGAGGGCGGTCTTGGCGCGTTTATCGACTACGTACACGCAAAGGGAATGAAGTTCGGACTTTGGTTTGAGCCCGAGATGATCAGCGAGGACTCTGACATTTTCCGCGCGCATCCCGAATACGCTATCGGAAGAATCCCGGGCCGCGAGAGCTGCCGCGCGAGATTCCAGCTTATGATGGACCTGACGAAGCCCGAGGTGCGCGACTACGTTGTTGAGTCGATAAATAAAATCATTCGCGAATACAAGCTGGACTACGTTAAGTGGGATATGAACAGAAACGTAACCGAGTTCTTCTCCCAAGGCAGAGCAGCCGAGGAGCAGTACGGCTTTGCGCACAAGTATGCGCTTGGTCTTTACGACATTTGCGAGAGGATAATCAACGCAAACGGCGAGGTGTTCTTTGAGGGATGCTCGTCGGGCGGTGCGAGATTTGACCCCGCTATGCTCTACTACTTCCCCCAGACGTGGGCTTCCGACGACTCGGACGCCGAGGAGAGAACCTTTATACAGTACGGCACCTCAATTCCGTATCCCCTCTCGTCAATGAGCTGTCACGTTTCGGCAGTTCCGAACCACCAGGTAAACAGAATGACTCCCTTCCAGACCCGCGCAGACATCGCACATCTCGGCGCTACGGGATACGAGCTTGACTCAACGTTCTTTACCGACGAGGACAGGGCGGCGGTAAAAGAGCAGGTCGAGCAGTATAAGGAGATCGAGGATCTTATTATTGAGGGCGATCTTTATCGTATTGATAACCCGAAATATTCTAACTATTTCAGCTGTGCGGTAGTGGCAAAGGACAAGAGCCGCGCGCTTCTGACCTGTTACAGACGTATATATAAACTTAACACGGGTGCGCACCGAGTACGTATGCAGGGACTTGACCCGAAGAAAAAATACTTCGTGCGTGAGCTCGGAATAATCCTCTCGGGATCGACCGCAATGAGCGTAGGATTCGTGCCTCCGTTTGCACCCTGCGACTTCGCGAGCGTAACCTATCACTTTGAGGAAAAGTAAAAAAACAAAAGCAAAGCACCTCGACGGGCTCCTAAAAGCCTGTCGGGGTGCTTTGTTGATAGCATTATTGTTTTTCTACATACAGATCATCGTAATACCAATTAAGCGGATTTTCACGAATGTATTTAGCGTGTTGATCATAATCCTCTTGGCATCGTATGATGTGATCGTAAAACCGAGGTTGCCAAATACTTTTACCATATTCCTTGTTGCAAAAGCGTTTGAGCGTAGATACAAACCGCGAGCATGTGCTGTTTGATCTTTCGATGTTTGTAGGGACAGGCGTCCCCGACTGTCCGCTCGGAATCGAGCATCGATTTTCCCTTATCCATAACAAAAGATGAATATGGTTTGGCATTATCACGTACGACTCAACAGATAACTCATCATAAAAATCATTTAGCTGATTTATGTATTTATCCACCACCTCACCGTATGCCGTCAACCTCGGTTGCGGACAGTCGAGGACGCCTGTCCCTACAATTTGTGAAAGGAGGCATTCTCTGTTTTGGGTACAAATGGTTATAAAATAAACACCGACACTATTGTAATCAACTATTTGATAGCGCGAACTTTTCCTGTTTTTTAGCTCCTGCATAGATTTTATCAGAGCAGGATCTCTTTATTAGTTCCGTAGAAGATGTCATCGCGGCCGGATACGTATTTGCAAAAGTCCTCAAATTCGCCCCACGTATTGTTAATATCGAACTCATAGGAGTGTCCCCAGATATAGAATACTCCCTCCTCTTCCCTCTCGAAGAAATCGCGGGCGAGGCTATAATTATTCTTGAAATCGAGGTGGAATGCGGTGGGCTTATAGCGGTAGAGGTCTTCCTGGGGCAAGAAGCTGTATCCGAGGGATATAGTACGGGCGTACTTGATACCCGTGTGACTTTTTATGAGCCTTGCGACCCTGTCGTTGTAGTTCATTCCGCCGCCGGGATACGCCATTCCGACAACCTCATAGCCGACAATATCGGAGAGGTTAAGGCGGTCGCGCTCGACCTGTCTTATCACCTCGTCATCGGGAAGAGGGGGGAGGTGCGGATGAGTGAGAGTGTGGGCGGCGACCTCGTGGTTTTTGTATATCTTGGCAAGTTCGGACGCCGGGATCTTGGTGTGGTTTATTTCCTTGCCCTCGCGGATAAGCTTGCCATCCATGCCGAGAAGCTCGGAGTTAAGGTTGAAGGTGGCTTTAAGGCCGTATTTATCGAGGATCTCAATAAGGCGGATATCCTGCGTTACCGCATCGTCATAGCTGAAGGTTATTGCTTTCTTTTTTCCGTTCCACATAGCGTTATACACTCCTTCGCTTTTGTATGTTATCATAATTTTAGCACTGTATATACATTTTGTCAACAAATTGTTGACAAGTTTTTCTTTAACTGATATACTTGTTATAATGATTTATGATGGAGGCCGGTGCCTGATGAGAAGCTATATAAGCGAATATATGACCGAGATGGAATTCGATCCGAGAGAGAGAGTTGCGGTGGCAATAGCATATGAGCGCATAAGCGAGTGCAAGGAGGCAAGAGATCGGTTTCAGAGGATCGTTTCGGGATATGAGAAAAACCCGAATTACATAACCCCCGAGCTTCTCGAGGAGGTAAAAGCCATAGCAGAGGCGGCAAGGGTCAACCTCTATACCGCGCAGCTGGTGTTATGTATCGCGCTGACAAGAAAGCTGCGTGATAGACTTGCACAGCTTAAGGTGGCGAAGAAAAATATTATTGGAACTATCTCTGATTTTAAATATAAAATGAAGGAGTGCGAGGCTATACACGGAGTTGTCGGAATTGAGCCGTGGGGCTGGTACGTGCGCGTGCTTGGCCTTTCGATCATTGCGATAGGCAGACTTCAGTTTGAGGTCAGGGAATATACGGGCGGCACTTACAGAAAGGGCGAGAAGGTGCTCTCAAAGGGCAATACGGTGCTTAGCGTGCATATCCCCCGCAATGGCGAGCCGCTTGAAGAGAAGCTGTGCAACCGTGCGTACAAGGAGGCAAAGGCGTTTTTCTGCCAGCTGCTTGGAGTTGAGGATATAGCCTTTTTCTGCTCGTCGTGGCTGCTTTATGAGAAGAACCGCGAGTTCTGCCCCGAGGGCTCTAACATCGTCAAGTTTATGAACCGCTTTGATATTGTTGAGACGATAGAGTGCAAAGATCCGAACGCGACACCGATGCCGTTCATATTCCTCAAAAAGTGCGCAACACCGACAAGCGAGCTGCCGCGCGATACTTCCCTGCGCCGCGCGTATGTCGAGCATCTTGAAAATGGCGGCTTTCTCGGTATGGGAAACGGCATATTCTTTCTTCAAGACACCCAAAAAATTGACACGGGTATATATTAAACAAAAAAAGCGACCTGCCGAAGCAGGTCTCTTTTTATATCTTACTTGTAGAAGTTGGTGGATCTGGTTACGGTTGCGGGGGGCGCGAAATCGATCTTTCTGTCAGCGATCTCGAGGATGTCCTCGGGACGAATCCATGGCTTGTTCTGGATAGCGCTGGTCTCCTCGTGAGTGAGGTAACCCTTGTATGCGGTAAGGCTACGACGGTAGAAGCCGTCCTTAACGCAGCACTCCTTTACGCCGTCGTTGAGGATGCTCATGATCATAGGAAGCATCTCAGCAGCGTAAGCAACGGAGGTGGAGTTAGCAACTGCACCGGGGATGTTAGCAACACAGTAGTGAACGACACCGTTTACTACGTATCTGGGGTTGTCGTGGTGAGTCTCGTGGCTGGACTCGATAGCGCCGGGCTCGTCGTTAGAGATATCAACGAGAACGGAGCCGGGCTCCATGAGCTTAAGCATTTCCTTGTCAATGAGGAAATCCTTTCTCTGCTTAGGCCACTTTACGCAGTTAAGAACCATATCGGTCTGGGGAAGGATAGAAGCGATGTTCTCCTTGTTGCAGAACATGGTGTTAACGCGGCTGTTGTACTGATAAAGCACGGTACGGAGAATACCGGGGTTGATGTCCATAACGGTGCAGTTTGCGCCAAGGGCATGAAGCACGGAGAGTGCGCCCTGACCAACAAGGCCGCAACCGAGAATAAGAACGTTCATAGCGGGTGCGCCTGCGAAGCCGCCGACGAACTTACCCTTACCGCCGTTGATGGAAAGCATAGACTCGAGTCCGAAGAGTGCGCCCTGCTTACCTGCTGCCTCACAGTTGGGAGAGCCGTAGCGGTGAGCGTCCTCAGCGGTGAAGGCGATGCACTTGCTTGCAAGGATCGCGTCAACCTCCTCGGGATGTCCTGCGGGGTGGATACAACCGATAAGGATCTGATTCTCTCTCATAAGAGGATACTCGCAGGGGAAGAACTCCTTAACCTTTGCGACTACGTCACACTTAGCGTAGATCTCTTCCATGGTGTCAACGATCTTTGCACCTGCTGCAACGTACTTCTCATCGGGGAAGCCTGCTGCCTTGCCACAATCGTGCTGTGCGTAAACGGTGTGGCCTGCGGCAACGATGCTGCAAACCTCTGCGGGAGTACAGATTACTCTGAACTCACCCTCTTTTATTTCCTTCAAGATACCGAAAGTCATTGTTTTTTCTCCTTAATGGATAAATTTAACCAGTTTAAGTAATACCCGTGTGAAATTTACTGCTATATTTTACGCGTTTGCTGCTTTAACGATAGCAGTAAACTTATCAGTCTTGAGAGATGCGCCGCCGATAAGACCGCCGTCAACGTTAACCTTGGAGAGAAGCTCTGCCGCGTTAGCGTCGTTCATAGAACCGCCGTACTGAATGGTGATCTCCTCTGCCGCGTCCTTGCCGTAGAGAGCTGCAATGGTGTTACGGATAACGCCACAGGTCTCGTCTGCCTGCTCGGGAGTAGCGGTAAGGCCGGTGCCGATAGCCCATACGGGCTCGTAAGCGATGATAACATTCTTAAGCTCCTCAGCGCTGATGCCTGCAAGGTCGAGCTTGGTCTGCATGGAAACTACCTCATCGGTAATGCCCGCAAGGCGCTCTTCCTTAACCTCACCAAGACAAAGGATAACCTTAAGGCCGGCTGCGAGAGCAGCCTTTGTACGAGCGTTTACGGTAGCATCGGTCTCGCCGAAATACTGTCTGCGCTCGGAGTGACCGATAACAACGTACTCGGTGCCGATCTCGCAAAGCATCTTTGCGCTGATCTCGCCGGTGTACGCACCGCTCTCGGCGAAGTGAACGTTCTCTGCACCGATCTTGATGTTAGTGCCCTTTGCAGCCTCAACTGCGGTTGCAATATCTACGTAAGGAACGCAAAGCACGATGTCGCACTTATCCATTCCCTTAACCATGGGAGCAAGCTCGGTGATGAATGCCTTAGTCTCGGTGGGAGTCATATTCATCTTCCAGTTGCCCGCGATTACTGTTCTTCTCATTTTATATTGTCCTTAATTGTTTTTTGATAATGTTGTTTTTGATAACGGAATTTTTGAGGCAGGCGCAGAAGGCTACGCCGAGCCAAGCCAAAATCCGCTTAAAGCAGTCGATAAAGGAATTTTTGAGGCAGGTTTTTCGTTTTCGCCCCGAAGGTGTAAAACCCTCGATTTAGAATTTTGAGGGAAAATTGGGGTTGTTGGGGGCGAAGGCGTAGAAACATACGTCGAGCCTTTCCCAAAAACGCCGATCAAAGTAATTGATAATGGAATTTTTGAGGCAGGTTTTTCGTTTTCGCCCCGAAGGCGTAGAAGCCTACGTCGAGATAGGGCGAAAACGGAAAAGATGACCAAAAATTACTTATCAAGAAGGCAGGATACGCCGGGGAGATCCTTACCCTCAAGGAATTCAAGAGATGCACCGCCACCGGTAGAGATGTGGGTGATCTTGGATGCGTAGCCGAGCTGCTCGCATGCTGCTGCGGAGTCGCCGCCGCCTACGATGGTGATAGCGCTGCTATCAGCAAGAGCCTGTGCTACTGCGATAGTACCCTTTGCAAGAGTGGGGTTCTCGAATACGCCCATAGGACCGTTCCAAACAACAGTCTTTGCGGAGATAACTGCATCTGCGAAGAGCTTAGCAGTCTTAGGACCGATGTCCATACCCTCTTTGTCAGCGGGGATCTTGTCGGTATCAACGTACTCGATCTCGATCTCGGCATCGATGGGGTTGGGGAAGTTGTCAGCAACTGCGTTATCGATGGGAAGAAGAAGCTTAACGCCCTTCTCTTCTGCCTTTGCCATCATTTCCTTGCAGTAGTCGATCTTGGTTTCGTCAAGAAGAGACTTACCTACGCAATAGCCCTTTGCAGCTGCGAAGGTGAATGCCATACCGCCGCCGATGATAAGAGTATCAACCTTGGAAAGAAGGTTGTCGATAACGTTGAGCTTGTCAGCAACCTTTGCACCGCCGAGGATAGCAACGAAGGGACGCTCGGGGTTGGAGAGTGCCTTACCCATAACGGAAATTTCCTTCTGGATGAGGTAACCGCAAACTGCAGGAATGTAATCAGCAATACCTGCGGTAGAGGAATGTGCTCTGTGAGCTGCGCCGAATGCATCGTTGACAAAGAGGTCTGCCATAGATGCAAGCTCCTTGGAGAGAGTGGGATCGTTCTTGGTCTCGCGAGCATCAAATCTGGTGTTCTCGATAAGAACTGCCTCACCTGCCTTGAGAGCTGCTACCTTTGCCTTTGCGTCAGGACCTACGATGTCCTCAGCGAAGGTAACCTTCTGTGCGCCGAGAAGCTCGTTAAGACGAGCGCATACGGGAGCGAGAGTGAACTTCTTCTTGTCGTTTTTGAGTGCCTTTGCAAGATACTCCTGGGTAGCTGCTGCGCGCTCGGACTCAGGAAGAGCCTCAACTGCCTTCTTCTCCTTCTTATCAAGGCCGAAGCCCTCGGTAAGAATAGCATGGGGCTTGCCCATATGGGAGGAGAGGATAACCTTTGCACCGTTGTCAAGCAGGTACTTGATGGTGGGGAGTGCACCGACTATTCTCTTGTCGGAGGTGATAACACCGTCCTTCATAGGAACGTTGAAATCGCAACGGACAAACACTGTTTTGCCGGATACTTCAACGTCTTCAATTGTCTTCTTGTTATAAGTTGCCATAAGTTTTTCTCCTTTGGTATTTTTTTTCCTTAAATATTGTATCACAATCTTTTTATATAGTCAAGAAAAATCGTTAAAAATAAAACAAATAAAAAATAAAAAATTTTTTCAGTTAACGTACGTTTGGACGGTTTTGTTTATCTTTAGAGCGCCGACAAATATTGACAAAATGTCTTTTTAATGGTATAATACCCGAGGATATTGGGTTACCCACAAAGAAAGGCAAATACCGTAATGATTATTAAAGAGGATGCTCGTGTCAAAAAAACAAAAGAAAAGCTATTTTCTGCTTTTCAAGCCCTGCTCGCTGAGAGTCAATTTGAGGATATAACCATACAGCAGATATGCTCAAAGGCAGAGATCAGAAGAGCAACATTCTACAAGCATTTTGCGGACAAATACGATTTTCTCGCGGCAATGACTGCCGCCATCATCAGTGGATTTGACAGAAGAATGAGTCGCGGAAGGATGCACAGCTTTCCGATCGAATATCATATAGAGTATGAGAAAAAGCTTGTTAGATTTCTCGTAGAAAACGAGGACATTGTAAACCTTGTTTTTAAAAGCAACATGATGCCCACGCTCGTCGCTATTATCGTGCATGAGCATCACGCCATACTCACCAAACGCTTGAAGCGCAGCGTTGAAAACGGTGAGAGGCTGGTGGCTCCGGTATCGACCGTGGCAACCTTGCTTGCCGGCGGAATCGGAAACGTGATTATAACTTGGTTTAAGGATGGCAAGCCCACCACCGAGGAGCAGCTTACATCCGAGATTGAGAGTCTTGTAAGAGCTATGTTTGTGAAATAAAGAAAAAGAGCCCAAAGGCTGGTTCTCATAAGGAAGTTTGATTTTCCCTTGTAGGGACAGGCGTAGCGAAGCGGCACGAGCGCAATGAATGACATGCCAGTGGCATGTCAGAACGCGAGTGTGACCGAGCCGCAGCGAGACCCTCGACTGTCCGAAAAGAATAGTTTCAACGCAGAAAACAAATAATTAACCCCGACAGATTTTCAATGATCTGTCGGGGTTCGTTTTATTCTGTAAATTGGAATTTTTAAAACAAATACTCTAATTCTGCCTGTTCCCATACTACTAAAAATTTCATGTCTGCTATCGTCGCGTTGGAAATCAATTCTGACACACTATCAAAGCTCTGCTCTTCTTTATTTACGTATAGTGATACATACTTTTTGGAGCTGTCGCAAGAAATAAAACATTTGTTTCCATTCACTTTAAACTCTAATTCTCGGCCACAATCAATTAAGAAAATTAGTGCAGCAAGAGATCTTTTTTCAAACAATTCATTTACGATCAAATCATGTACCATTTGCAACCCTCCATAATGTTCTGTTTTATCGCCAGTTTCGCCTTTGTATTACAGCGTTGCAAGCAACGCCAGCATAGGGCAAAGCCCATACCCTTAAAGCTGTGCGCATCCTAAGGCTCCCTTGTGTAAAGGGAGCTGTCGCGTAGCGACTGAGGGATTGTTTTCTGCTAATGGGGGCTTTTTACAATCCCTCCGTCAGCCTTCGGCTGCCACCTCCCTTTACACAAGGGAGGCTTTTCGTTAACCTCATTATAACACAAATCGGCAGAGAAAACAAGTTCTCTGCCGAAATTTATGTGTCACGGACAGTCGAGGACGCCTGTCCCTACAATTTTGGGTTATTCAAACATCCTTATGAGAACCTGCCTAAGCGGCTCTTTTTCTTTTTATTTATTGCTGTCTATGTGAGGAAGGTAGGCTTTGAGGTAATCAATGCCGGAGAAGACGGTGGTGAACGCCATGATCGCCATGATCACGTAGGAAAGCACGTGATACTCCCACATAAAAGAGCAAAATTCGGAATTCGGGAAATATGAGAAGATCGGCTCAAGGAGCATAATGACCGTGCCGACCATCTGTGATACGGTCTTGATCTTACCAAGCATGCTTGCCGCAACGACTATGCCTGCGTTGCCCGCGACGACAAGACGAAGGCTGGTAACGCCGAGCTCACGCAGAAGGATGAGAAGAACTAAGGCGATGAAAACAAGGGCAAAGGTCTTCTGTCCGTTGAGGAGCGCCCATACGAGAATGGTGATCTGCGATGCGATTACCATAAACTTATCGGCGAGGGGGTCGATAAACTTGCCGAAATCGGTGACAAGATTATATTTTCTCGCTATTTTACCGTCAAGCATATCGGTAAGGGCGGTAAGCGCGTAAACGAGGGTAGGCACGATAAGTCCCCACCACTTGATCTCTCTCATTGTAAGCAGGGTTACCACGAAAACGGGGACGAGAAAAACTCTTATCATAGAGAGTATATTAGGAACGTTCATTGATGACTTTTTCATATCAGCCTCCTATAATCTCACCGACAACGTCGTAGTCAAGCGCCTCGGTTATTTTAACCTTGCAGAACGTACCGGGAGCGATACGCTTGGGGGATTTGAAGTAGACTCTGCCGTCTACGTCGGGGGCATCGGCATAGCTGCGGCCGTAGTGTATCTCGGCAACTGTGTCGTATCCGTCGCAAAGGACGGTGAGGGTCTGACCGATCTTTTCGGCGGAGAGCTCCTCGGACACGGTGAGCTGTGTCTGCATCAGGGTGTCGTATCTATCCTGCTTTATCTGCTCGTCGATCTGATCATCCATTTCGGCAGCTGCAGTACCCTCCTCTGCCGAGAAGGTAAACGCACCGAAGCGATCGAATCTTGCTTCCTTTACAAACTCGCAAAGCTCGGCAAAATCCTCATCGGTCTCGCCGGGGAATCCGACCATTGCGGTGGTGCGCAGAACGATGCCGGGGACGGACTCACGCAGTCTTCTGACCGCCTCTTTGATGAGGGCTGTGCCGCCGTGACGGTTCATGCGTTCGAGGACGGAATCGGAGATGTGCTGAATGGGAATGTCCATATATTTTACAAGACGTGGGTTGTTTTTTAGTTCCTCGATGAGATCATCGGTGATCTTATCGGGGTAGCAATAGAGGAGTCTGATCCACGGAATTTCGGTCTCGCGGCAGATAGCGCGGACAAGCTCGGCAAGCGAATACTTGCCATATATGTCAAGTCCGTAACGGGTGGTATCCTGCGCTATGAGGTTGATCTCCTTTACACCGAGGGATTCAAGATCCTTTGCTTCCTTTACTATATCCTCGATGGTACGGCTGCGGAAGCTGCCGCGGATAAGAGGAATGGCACAATAGGTACAGCGGTTGTCGCAGCCCTCACCTATTTTGAGGTAGGCGGTGTGATCTGCGGTTGTAAGTATTCTCTCACCGCCGAGCTTTGAGGTGTTTTTATCGCGGAAGGACGTGTACTTTTCACCGCGCATAACGGCGGCACACGCTTCGGCAATATCGCAAAGGCTACCGACACCGACGAGTGCGTCGACCTCGGGAAGCTCGTTCATTACCTCCTCGCGATACCTTTCGACAAGGCATCCTGTGGCGATGATGTACTTGCACTTGCCGTGCTCCTTAAGCCATGCTATATCAAGTATGTTATCAATAGATTCCTGCTTTGCGCTTTCGATAAAGCCGCAGGTGTTTACCACTACGATCTCCGCCTCGGTCTCATCGGGAGTTATCTCGAAGCCGGCATCGTAGAGATTTTTAAGCATTACCTCGGTATCTACAAGATTTTTCGAGCAGCCGAGGGATATAAATCCAACCTTTGTCATATCTTACATCTTTCTCTAACCCGTAGGGTCATTTCAAAAATTTAGCAAATATTTTTCTGTATTTCAGCATATACAGTCTGACGGCGACGGTGATGAACATATCATAGGCGACAAACGCGACGTTGATAAGAAACCAGAGCGCGACGTTGACTATAATCAGCTTGCTTGTGAACATAGACGCGCCGGTGACCACACGCACGGCAAGGGCGAGGATCAGGACGGTGACGTTTATATAAACGAGCTTGATCGGCCACCAGAATGCGCGCGGCAGGCGCTCTATATATGCTTTGAGTATCGGGTAGATACCGAATACCAACAGATACATTCCCGCAACCGAAATTCCGTTAGGCAGAAAGGCTACGGTCAGCGTGGTTGCAAGCCACACAAGCCAGGTGTACGGCGAGCCTATCTCGATGTACACGAACACCGCAAGCAAGGATGCCACGACCTCGAATATAAGGTCGAGGGTGTTGACGTACGAGCCGACGATAAGAAATATCGCGCCGAGGGCGACCACCATCGAGCTGACGGTGATCTTTTTCGTTGTTCTCATATACAGCGAATGAGATCGGCGCCGCAGCACTCGCAGCAGCAGTCAAGGCAGATGAGGTTAGCGCAGCAGTTGCAGGCATCGTCAGCGGTAGAGCGCTGGCGGTACACGGTGTTGTGGGGTGAGGCGCTGTTATAATAGGTGTTGCCGTAGCTGTTTGCGGTATTGTTGAACATCTCCTTTGCCTTTTGATATTCAACGTTGCCGGGATCCATATTGCAAGCGATCTCAAGCTCGCGCATAGCATCGTTGGTGCGGCCGCGGTGCATAAGAAGCACGCTTGTAAGATAGTGCCACTCGGCGTTACGGTCTGCGGGGCCGACGCTTGTGAGCGCCTGCTCGGCCTCTCTGAACTTTCTTGCCTGAACAAGACGGCGCACGTCGGCATAAAAGCCGGTCGAGCCGCCACCCGTGTAGCTTTTTTGATCGTTTGAGCTGTTATTTCTTGCTTTTTCACGGCTGCGGGTGATATCGTCGTATGCCGCGTTTATCTCCTGCATTTTGTCCTTTGCAAGATCCTTTAAGGGATTGTCATCATCGAAATTGTCGGGGTGATATTTGCGTGCGAGGTCGTGGTATGCAGCCTTTATCTCCTCGTCGGTGGCGTCCTTTGATACGCCGAGAATATCGTATGAATCTCTCATTTATTTCTCCTTACCAGAACTTTCTTCTTTCTCTTGGTCGAGGAAGGAAATACGCTCCACAAGACCGCGGAAGATTATGTTCTTTACTATGTTTTCAAGTGTAGTGCGAGTGCCGAATGGCATAAAGTCAACGGCCTGCTCGATCTTCTTACACTCCAAGAGGAGCGCAAGCTTTATCGTGCGCTTATTCTCATCGGAGAGCGGCTCGTTGCCGTATGCGATCACGTAGGGGTTGTACTTCCCTTTTTGACGGTCCTTTTCGTAATCGTCGGCGGCGTCGGCGGCATATATAAACTTGCCGAGGTGGTAACCGCATTGGTAAAGGACCGTGCGGTCAGAGCCGGAGAAGCCGTGTGAGAATACCCCGCCGAGTATTTCACCGAAAAGATGCGCGGGCTCGTCAACGCTTGGGCATTTATCCCTCTCGAGTGCTGTGATGGCATCAAGCTTTTCAGTCATCAGGCGCTCAAGCTCGCCTATCCCTGCCCTTTTTGCTCCGCCCTTCAGTATCGGAATTGCGGGGGTGACGATAATGCGTTTGCCCAGTCCGTCGTCTGCCATATCGTCGCGCATTTTGTAGTAGGCGAAGAGGGCGAAGGCGCGCGCGGTATACTCGATCGCCTCATTCTCACGGAGCATGGGGCGCTTTTTCATAGGATGTGCTATGCAGCGGCGTTTATCCGTTTTGAAGGCGGAATCGGGGACGTATATCATTCTCACCATTGCGAGAAAAACGCTGTCGTAGCTTAAGGTGATATTTGACAGAGCTCCCGTATGCTTTTTCATAGCGCGGCAGATGCCGCAATAGGTCGCCTTGTAAAATTCATATTCCTTTACGAGAAGATCGCCCGACACGGGCTTGACGTATCCAAACAAAACAACCGATCTCCTCTCTGAAAGTAAAACTCTATTAGGGTTATTATACCATATATTTGCGCGTTTGTGTTAACTTTTATAAAATTTTTTATTATTTTTTAGTATCCTACCTTTTATTTATGTAAAAATAGATCGGTTTTTATAAAAAATCTTTACTATTGCTTTATCTGTTAATATGTGGTACAATGGTATAAAGCGTCAGATAACGCGCGCGGTCGGTTGCGACACGGGCGCGAAGATGTAAGCCGTATAGGTCTGAATGCAAAAAGAGCCTGACTTTATAACATTTTTAAAAAACTCCAACGAAATATCGTCCTTGTGTGTATAGGTATCGTAAGCAATATGCTATGATGCCGATATGCTTCGGCTCGAAAGAGCAAAAACGAATTTCGGGAGGTAAAAATGTCGTTCACAAAAGTCTTGGGTTTCTTGTTGCTGGGTCTTCTTATAAGCGGTATACTTGTTTCGTGCACCGGTCTTGCGATGATGATCGATAGCGGTGATCTGGCCTTTGGCGAAGACATTTATAACGTCGGCACGGCACTTTACAGCAAGGTGGTTTTGCCGCGTTAGGAAATTCTGTTAAAGGAAAAATCGGATAAGCCCGACGGGGAGCAAAATGACAAACGTCAGCGAAAATGAACGATATAAGGTGGATCAGTATCTAGAATTGATGCGACTTGGCGACAACTCTGCCATGGAGATGCTGTACGATGCGACGGCAAAGCCGCTTTACACCTTATGCTACACTTATATGCGCAACCATCACGACAGCGAGGACGCGCTGTCGGAAACCTATCTGACGGTAGTGCGCAATATAGAAAAATACCGTGGCAAAAACGGATTTAATTGGTTATATACGATCGCAAAAAATATATGTCTGAATATGATCAGAAAGAACGGTCGCACCGTTAGTGTTGACTACAACGATGAGGAGGCCCTCGGTGTACTTGGGCTTGCCGGGGACGACACGATACACCTCTCTGACGAAAGCGGTATAATCGAGCTGTCGGAAAAGGTGCTGAATGAAAACGAGTTCCGCATCGTGATACTGCACGCGGTGAACGGAATGAAGTTCAAGGATATTGCAAGGATAGTCGCGGGACTTGAAAGCACTGTCAGATGGCAATACAACAATGCGATCAAGAAAGTAAAAAATGCTTATGAAAGGAGACAGACGAATGACAGAGCGAGAGCTTGAAGCGCTTTATAGCGGCAGTCAAGAATTGACACCGCCCTCCGAGCTGAAAGCAACGATCCTTGCCCGTATGGGTGAGGAAGCGGAGAAGAAAAAGGCGGAAAAGAAGTCCACCATCTCACTTCAGATGTTGACCAAAAAGTTCATACCCATCGCGGCGTGCCTCGTGCTTGCATTCGTTCTGATCGGAACTGTAATAGGACTTGGCAACAGGAGCTGTGATACCGTGTACGTGGACGTCAATCCATCGGTTGTGATAGACGTCAACAGCTATGGAAAGATAAACAGCGTACAGATGCTTAACGATGATGCCAAGGAGGCTCTTGGCGGAATTAAATTCAAGGGCTTGCGCGCGGAAGACGCGCTTGAAAAAATCATTACCGCATACGAGGACGAGGGTTATTTCGAAAAGGGCGCTGAAATATACATCAGCGCGGTATCGGGAAAAAGCAAGAACACCGACCATCTTCTTGAAAAGCTCTCCGAGCGTGCGGAAAGCATAAAAGGCGATAAAAAATACTCCGTCAACACCAGCAAGGTTACGGAAGAGGAAATAGAAGAGGCAAAGGAACATAACATCGCGCCCGGAAAGTACAAGGTAATCGCCGACATTATTGAAAACAACCCCGATTACAGTGTTGATGACCTGAAAGATAAATTCATGTCGGAGTTGAAAGACCTGTTGGTTGGTGATGACAAGCACGGGCCCGACAACAACGGCAACAACGGCAACGGTAACGAGAATGGCTCCGGCAACGAGGGCGGCTCCGAAAACGAGAACGGCTCCGAGAACGAGGGTGGCTCCGGTAACGAGGGCGGCTCCGAGAACGAGGGCGGCTCCGGCAACGAGAACGGCTCCGGTAACGAGGGCGGCTCCGGTAACGAGGGAGGCAACGGCAACGAAAACGGCTCTGAAAACGAGGGCGGCTCTGAAAACGAGGGCGGCGACGATGACGATGATAACCGCCATCCCAATTGGCCGTGGTGGCCCGGGGATTGGTTTGAGTGGCCTTAAATAACTAAAAAAAAGCGACACGGGTAGCACCGTGTCGCTTTTTGATTACTTTTTCTTGGGGTCGCCCATTCCCTTTCTGGTAAGGGAGATTCTGTGCTTGTCAACATTGACGTCCTTGATCTTAACCTCAATTACGTCACCAACGGAGAACAGATCAGAGGGGCTCTTAACGTATCTGTCGGACATTTCGGAGATGTGGAGAAGACCGTCGTGATGCACGCCGATGTCGACGAAGCAGCCGAAGTCAACTACGTTTCTGACAGTACCGTTAAGGATCATATCGGGCTTGAGGTCGGTGATCTCAAGAACCTCGGTGGAGAGGACGGGTGCGGGAGCATCGTCACGGATATCTCTGCCGGGCTTCTCAAGCTCCTTGATTATATCCTCGAGGGTAGGCTCGCCACAGCCAAGCTCCTTAGCAAGCTTTGCAATACCGTACTGCTCTGCCTTGAAGCGAAGGAGAACGAGATTGTTCTCTCTTACGTCCTCGGGAGTAAATCCGAAGCGGTGGAGAAGCTCCTCTGCGATCGCATAGGACTCGGGATGAACACCGGTGGAGTCAAACACGTCCTTTGCGCCGGGAATACGAAGGAAGCCGGCACACTGGGTGAACGCCTTGTCACCGATCTTGGGAACTTTAAGAAGCTGCTTTCTGGACTTGAACTCGCCGTTAGCCTCTCTGTATGCAACGATATTCTTCGCTGCGGTGGAGTTGATACCGGAAACGTAGGAAAGCAGAGAGTAGGAAGCGGTGTTTACGTCTACGCCGACTGCGTTAACGCAATCCTCAACTACGCCGCCGAGAGCATCGGTAAGTCTGTTCTGCTTCATATCGTGCTGATACTGACCTACGCCGATCGCCTTGGGCTCGATCTTAACGAGCTCGGCAAGGGGGTCCTGAAGACGACGCGCGATGGAGATAGCACTTCTCTGCATTACGTCGTAGTCGGGGAACTCCTCGGTTGCGAGCTTGGATGCGGAGTAAACGGATGCACCCGCCTCGGAAACGATGGTGTACTTAACACCCTTGGGGCACTCGGCATCACGGATGGTGTCGGCGATGAAGCGCTCGGACTCACGGGATGCGGTACCGTTACCGATGGAGATTATATCAACGTTATTCTTCTTTACCATACGAAGAACGGTTGCCTTGGACTTTGCAAGATCCGCCTCGTTGGGATTGCCCTTGGAGCGGAAGGGATAGATAACCGCGGTGTCAAGAACCTTACCGGTCTTGTCAACTACGGCAAGCTTACAGCCGTGGCCGTAGCCGGGGTCGTAGCCAAGGACGGTCTTGCCCTTGATGGGAGATACGAGAAGAAGGTTACGAAGGTTCTCTGCAAATACCTTAAGTGCGCCCTCTGCCGCGTCGTCAAAGAGAGTGGTTCTGATCTCACGCTCGATCGCGGGGAAAAGAAGTCTTTCGTATGCGTCCTTGATGGTTTCCATAAGGAAAGCAAGTGCGGGGGATTTCTTGTTGGTGATGACCTTGGAAACGATCTGCGCGATTCCGTCCTCCTCGGCAAGTGTAACCTCGACCTTGAGGAAATCTTCCTTTTCGCCGCGGTTAATAGCAAGGACTCTGTGTCCGCGAAGCTTTTTGATAGGCTCGGAGAAGACGTAGTAGTTCTCGTAAACAGAGGTCTCCTCGGTAGTACCCTTGGTAGAAAGAGAGCCGTAAGCCATAGTGAACTCACGAAGCATTTTTCTGATCTCTGCGCTGTTGGAGATATCCTCGGCGATGATGTCGGACGCGCCCTGAAGAGCTGCCTTTACGTCGGGAACGCGCTTTGCATCCTCAACGTCCTCACCGTCAACGATAAACTGCTCAGCATACACCTCGATCGCGGGATCGTATACGTCGCGCTGCTCGAGAATGTAGGTTGCAAGAGTCTCGAGTCCCTTTGCGCGTGCAACGGAGGCTCTGGTCTTTCTTGCGGGCTTGTAAGGTCTATAAATATCCTCGATCTCAACGAGGGTTTTTGCATTATTAAGAGCGAAAGTGATCTCGGGAGTGAGCTTGCCCTGCTCCTCTATGATCTTGGAAACGGTCTCTCTTCTCTCTTCGAGGTTGCGAAGATACTGAAGACGGTCGTTAAGGTCACGCAGAGTCGCGTCGTCAAGCGAGCCGGTAACCTCCTTACGATATCTTGAAATAAAGGGGATGGTGTTGCCCTCGTCGATAAGCTCGATGGTAGCGGTGACCTGCTCCTCTTTGATGTTAAATTCTTCTGCTAAAGTTTTTACGATATCCATGTGTTACTCCAATAAAAATGTTGTGACTTGTCGGAAAACCGACCCTATAATTTTACCACAAAAAACAGAATTTGTAAAGGGCTTTTTATAAATCAAATGTTAACATTCATCGTGCGGCTTCAAGAAGCGCTATCTCGGCATCACTGAGCATCCTCCACTCACCGCGCGCGAGGGTGCGATCGAGGGGAATGCCGGCAAAGCTGATACGTTCAAGGAACGTAACGGCGTTATCGGTCGAGGCGATCATCCTTTTTATCTGATGGTATTTACCCTCGGTGAGAGTTATTACACCGCCAAGGCGATCGGCATCGGGAATGATAAGCGCTTCCTTACATTCGTAGCCGTCGGCAAGGGTGATGCGATTGCGAAAGCGTGCCTCGACGTCGGCTGCGAGCGGCTCGTCACACTTGAAATAATACTCCTTTGCCACGTGATGCTTGGGGGAAAGAAGGCTGTGCGCGAGGGGGCCGTTGTTGGTGAGTATCATAAGACCGACGGTATCGCGGTCAAGGCGACCGACGGGAAAAAGATCCATACGTCGAAGCTCGTCCGAGAGAAGCTCGGTAACGACGGGCAGGCGGCTGTCCTCGGTCGCGCTGACGTAGCCCTCGGGCTTGTTGAGCATAACGTATACGTATTTTCGGTATTCTATCACGCGGCCCATATAGCTTACGCTGACGAGGTCGGGATCTATATGCTTTGAGGGGTCGCGCACTACCACGCCGTCAACCGAGATCTGACCGCGCTTTGCGGCGGCGGCACTCTCGCGGCGGGAGGCTATGCCCATATCCGATAAAAATCTGTCAATACGCATGGTTTTACCTCATACGAAAAAGCCGTAGTCTTCGGATAGACCGATGAGAACGGCTTTTGCGTTAAATTTTATTTCTGAAGAAGGTGAATAGCGAAGCCGCAGATCTCATCCTTGAAGTATACAAACTTGGGCTTGCCGGTCTTGTCATCGTAGGTGATGGTGGACTCGTCAAACTCGAAGCCCATACGGGTGAAGTACGCCATTGCTCTGTCAACGAAGGGAGTACGGATAGCGATGTGGCCGCACTTACCGGGGCCGCGCTGGCACATAAACTCAAACTCGTCACCTGCAAAGTAGGACTTGCTGGTCTGGCGAACGGGGAGACCGAAGAGCATCTCAAAGAGCTTTGCGCCCTTCTCTGCTTCCTCGGGAGTTTCATTGTTGATGCCCATGTGAACGAACTCAAGACCGAGCATCTTCTTTACTGCGTTCTTGGTAAGAGCGGTGATCTCATCCCACTTCTTTTCCTTGACAAGCTCATCCTTAACCATAAACGAGCCGCCGCAAGCGATGATCTTGTTGAACTTGAGGTAGTCAAGAAGGTTATCGGCATTGATCCCGCCGGTAGGCATGAAGGTAAGCTGACCGTAAGGAGCAGCCATAGCCTTAAGCATCTTAAGACCGCCTGCAGCCTCTGCGGGGAAGAACTTTACAGTAGTAAGACCAAGCTCGAGCGCTGCCTCGATGTCAGAGGGGTTGGAGCAGCCGGGGAGCATGGGAACGCCCTTGGAAAGACAGTATGCGGTAACCTTGGGGTTAAGGCCGGGGGAAACGAGGAACTTGGAGCCTGCTGCGATAGCGGCGTCAACCTGCTCTGTGGTAAGAACGGTGCCTGCACCTACGAGCATCTCGGGATATGCCTCGGTAATGTTTTTAATAGCCTCAGCCGCGCATGCGGTTCTGAAGGTGATTTCGGCAGCGGGAAGGCCACCGTCGATGAGTGCCTTTGCAAGCGGAACTGCATCATCGGGATTTTCGATCTTGATTACGGGAATAAGACCGATGGAATAGAGCTCTTTGATCATATCGTTGTTCATAGTCAACTCTCCTAAAAAATTTATATCGACTTAATTATACAATCATTCTTCTTTAAAGTCAAGGCTTTACTAAAAGTTTTCTATTGACAGGACGATGTTTTTGAGTTATAATAATTCTAATAAATTAGAAAGGTTGGGCGAGATATGGCTATGAGCATAAGACGCGTGCTTGTTTTGAGCGCGGATATGTACCTCGTGCAGAAGATCAGACTTGAGCTTGAAGGAGAATTCGAATGCGTTACAGAGGGGGATGCGGACATTCTGCTCGCTGATGCTGATACGGTAGAAAGAATTCCCTCGGGCGCTATCACTATGAGCAGAAATGCGCAGGCGGATATTTCCCTGCCCTTCAGGCTTGGGCAGGTGCGTGAATTACTGATGCCCAAAGCGCCAGAGGCACTCGCGCTCGGTGACAAGTGTGCCATACTTGACGGCAGATCGATAAAGCTGACGGACGTTGAGTTCGCTTTGCTTAAGGCTATATACGCACGCGGCGGCGGATACGTAAAGCGTGAGGAGCTGCTCGATGAGGTTTGGGGTGGCAACGCGGACGGCGGTGTCATCAACGTATATATCCACTATCTGCGCGAGAAGCTCGAAAAGAGCGGCGAGCGAGTTATACTCGCCTCGCGCGGTGAGGGATACAGAATAAACGAAAAGCTGCTTGGAGGTCGCGCATGATAAGAATTATTGAAGGCGGCTTTCACTCCGGGCTTCACGAGATGATCCGAGAGGAGATAAGCGACCGAGTAAACAAGGGGCAGCGAGTTTATCTCATCGTGCCCGAGCAGCAGGCAGTGGTAGCGGAGAGCGAGTTTGCCGACCTGTTGCCCGACAGCGCACCGCTGTATTTTGAGGTAACGAACTTCACGCGACTTGCCAACACCGTATTCCGCGGTCTTGGCGGTGCGGATGCGGAATATTGCACCAAGGAAACAAAGGCGCTGGTGATGTGGAGGGTGCTGACCGAGCTGTCGCCGACTTTGACTATGACCGGCGGCAGACGTGAGATAAACGCAGGCACGGTCGACCGCGCCCTTGCGGCAGTCGGCGAAATGCAGAGCCTGGGTATCACTCCCGACGAGCTTGACGCGCTCGACAAGGAGAGCTTTAACGAGGACAAGCGCCTTGGCTCAAAGGTATCCGACCTTGCAAAGATAATGACACTTTACAGGTCGATGTTAAAGGAAAAATACAGCGACACCGCCGACGACGTGGCGGCAATGACGGCAAAGTTCAAGGAGCATCCCGGCTTTTTCGAGGGGGCGGTGTTCTACGTAGAGGGCTTTACGTCATTCACAGAGCCGCAGTACGATTTTCTCGGATTGCTCGCAAAATACGAGAGCGTAAGCGTAGGCCTCACCCTGCCGAAATCAAGTGCCGATGCGTTTGAATATACCGAGGTAAGAGGAGCTAAAAACAGACTTATCCGCTCATGCGACAGACACGGAGCGCAGAAAAAGCTGGTAAGGCTTGCAGACCGAGCGGACGGCGCGAACCTGCTGCTATCCGAGTGCTGCAATCTTTTGTGGCGGACAAGCGGTAAAATTGACAACAATTATTTACAAAACAAGGAGATCTTGCGCATCTTTGAATGCGAAACTCCGTACTCCGAATGCGAGCTTGTAGCGGCAGACATAAGGGGGCGTGTCGCAAAAGGAGCGAAATTCAAGGACTTTGCGATCATTGCGCGCAGAGCCGAGGATTACGTAGGACTTATAGACAACGCGCTTGAGGGCGCGGGTGTACCCTGCTTTATTTCAAAGAAGCGCGACGTTGCCTCGTTTGAGGCTATCAAGCTTATATACACAGCCTTTACGGTAATATCGGGCGGATACAAAAAAGAGGACGTTATATCCTATGCAAAGTGCGCGCCGTGCGGAATTAGTCGGGAGGCGTGTGACGAATTTGAGCTTTACGTAGAAAAATGGCAGATAAACGGCCGCCGCTTTACCGACGGGGTGGTATGGAATATGAACCCCGACGGATACACTGTAAGACGTGCGCCTGATATAGACGAGAGGCTCGTACGCATCAACGAAACGAGAAAAAGCATTGTCGAGCCGCTCACCGTGCTTGCAAATGACGTCAAAAATGCGGCAACGGTACGCGATTTTGCGACTACGTTGGTCAATTTTCTTGACCGTATCGATCTTTGCGGCGCTATAACAAAAAGAAGCGAGGAGCTGCTTATGCTCGGCGAGGAAAGGCTTGCCGAGGAGAACTCACTTTTGTGGGGAGTTATATGCTCTGCGCTTGACACGCTTGTCGACGTGCTTGGAGATGCGCCCGTAAACGCGGACGGATTTCTCGCGCAGCTTAAGGTTGTATTTGCAAACGCGAACGTCGGTCGCATTCCCGCCTATGCCGATGCGGTGATGATAGGCAGCGCGGACATGATACGTCTGAATGACAAGAAGCACGTTTATATGATCGGGGTAAACAGAGGCGAGTTCCCTCTCTCCATTAACGATAACCCCTACTTCTCAAACCGTGACAAATCCGCCCTTTCATCACTCGGTCTTGCGATCGAGCCGGACGGTGAGGAAAAGGGAGCGAGAGAGCTTTTCTCCTTCTCGCGTGCGTTCTCGTACGCGAAAGAGAGCGTTACCCTGCTCTACTCGAACAAAAACTCATCGCTTAAGGAAAAGAAGCGCGCAGAGGTCATTGACAGGATAATCGATATGACTGACGGTGAGGTAAAGCCGACCGTTGCAAAGGAGTTAAGATCTTGGGAAACCATCTATTCGCCCGAGGGGGCGTTGGCAGCTCTCGGCCGTCTTGATGCGACCTCATACGCGGCGGTCACAACTGCGCTGACCGGATTTGGCCACGGTGAAAAGGTGAAGATCGCCGAGGATAATATTCTCAACGATGCGATGACCCTCTCGCCCGAGATGCGCGGACTTATATACGACGGTCCTATGCGACTCTCGCAATCAAAAATAGACAGCTATAACAGCTGTCCTCTGTCGTACTTCTGCAAATACGACCTTTCCCTGCTTCCCGAGGAGAGAGCGGAATTCGATGCCAGAAACATAGGCTCGTTTATACACGCGATACTCGAGAATTTCTTTGGCGAGGTTGTAAAGAACGACATACGCCTTGACACGCTGGACGTTGCAAAGACCGAGGAGATGGTGCGCCGCGGAGCAAAGAAATACCTCACCGATCTTTGCGAGGGTGAGGTCATGACGAAAAGAGAGGAAATACTGCTCGGCAGGCTTTGTCGCACGGCGATGCCGGTCATAAACGGACTTTGCGACGAGTTTCGCGGCTCGCAGTTCGTGCCGAGATTTTTCGAATTGAAGATAAAGCGCGGTGCGGAGGCGACGCCCGAGCCTATTGAGTTCAAGACCTCGGACGGTGAATCTATCTTTATCGGCGGCAGCATTGACCGTGTAGACACCTTTACCGACGGTGATGACGTTTACGTAAGAGTTGTGGACTACAAGACGGGAAAGAAGGAGTTCTCTCCCTCTGATATCGACAAGGGACAGAATTTGCAGATGTTCTTGTACTTAAAGGCGATCGTTGACACGAAGAACAAAAAGTTTCTTAACGAGCTTGGAGTCAAGGACGGACACGCGCCGATACCTGCGGGCGTAGTATACGTCAAGACCGAGGTCGGTGACGTAAGAGTCGACACCCCTGTGCGCGAGGTCGCGGAAAAGGCGGTTGCGGATGCGCAGACACGAAACGGTATGATACTCGGCGAGGATGCGGTGTACGCCGCTTCGAACGCAAAGTATCTGCCCGTAAGACTGAAAACGGACGGAACGCCCTATGCCACGTCGGCTGACAAGGTATACACGCGAGCCGGCTGGGACGGGCTGTGCGTTAAGCTCAAAAACGTCGTTGAGTCTATTGCGGACAAAATGAAGAGCGGCGACGTATCGGCAAAGCCGCTGATCGAAAAGGGGCGCAAGTCCCCCTGCGAATACTGCGAATTCAGACCGATTTGCAGAAATCCCAAATTTTAAAGGAGAGATACGTTGCTTACTAACACACGCACGGCGATCGGCAAAATGATCGACGATATTAAGGCATTCAGCTATTATTTCAGCATAGTGATGCAGGTGATGTATTTTGCATATCTGCTTTACGCGATCGGAACGGAGCGCGGAATTCTCTGGCTGAATATCACCCTTGCCGGCTTATCGATAGTATATTTCGTCTTTTACATAGCGACATATAACAAAAAAGAGGGCGCGGTCAAGAAAATGAAAAAAAGCGCCAAGCATCTGCACCGCTGGTGTAAGCTGGCGGGAAAAACGCTGACGCTTTCGGTTATGGTATACAGTATTTACGCAACGACGCAAGCGGTGAGCCCGACGTCAGTAATTCTCACCGCGCTTATGGTTGTGGCGTGGGTGCTACAGCTCTTGTTTTCTCTTATTATCGGGTTCTTGGAAAAAGAAAAGGATCTTATTCTCGAAGCGATACGTAAGGATATGGAGCCTGTGACGAAGCCTGTGAGGGCGGTTGGCGGATTTTTCAAGAAATTCAGGCGCTCCGAAGAGGACGACGATCTTCGCGAGGACGAGGTCGAAGAGGAAATTACGGTAGAATAATAGCAAAAAACTCGACACGGGTATGCCCGTGTCGAGTTTTTAATTACTTGATAAATTTCGTATAAGCTTTGAGTGCTATAAGACAAGCAACCGCGCCTACGGCAGATATTCCTATCCAGGTTATTGCGGTAACGTTCCAACCGAAAGTCGAGGTAGCGGCGATGCCGTACATCGAAATAGCCGCGCCTATGTATACGCAGGCGTTGCAGAAGCCGCTTGCGGTTGCCGATCTGCCCATAGAGGAAAAGCGGCCGGGCAAGCAGGAAATGAGAAGGAAGTTTATCGCGTGCATAAACGCGCAGACAAGTGCGGCAAGCACGAGGCAAACCGTGCGTATCACTACAGAGTCAAAGCTGATAAGCACCGACAGGGGTATACAAGCTACGGCAGCGGCGGCAAATATAACGAGAGAGCCGCGGACCTCGTTGCCAAAGAGGGGGGATCTGTGAAGGACGGTTATGACGGATATGCTTAATACGGAGAATATAGGTAAAAGCACGGATACAAGCACCGACTCAGACGCGTCACGTCCAAACGCCTCGGAATAGAGGGTGGGAAGCCAGGACTCGATACCGTCACGCAAAAAGCCCATCGTTACTATGCCGACGAGTATCGGAATTATACCCATGCCGATGGCGCGTTTGATGAAAATATTGAAATCCTCTGCCGTTTTAGTTGACACGGGGGTGGGGGTATCACTTTTTTCGGTGCTGTCAGCCTTGCTCTTTTTAACCAGCATCGACATACAGATCGCAAACACGAGAATTGTGAAGAGCGCGAGCGCCGAGGCGGTAAAGAATACGGTCTGCCAACTGAAAAACTTGAGGCATACGGGAACGTAGAGATACAGAATTATCGTAGACACGTGAGCCGCAGAGGTCACAAGAAGATTTGCACGTACGAATCTCTCGTGATCAAGGCTATCTGCAAGCATACGCACGATAGGCGGCCAAAGCATCGCCTGACCAAGACCGTTGAATGCCCATATAGGTATCATCAAAGCAGAATTTGAAACGAGTGGCATAAGCAGGTTGCAGACACCGCTGAGTCCAAGTCCGATAAATATGAGATCGCGGGGCTTGATCTTGTCACCGAGGTAGCCGCTTATAAGCTGACCGACACCGTAGCAGATAAAAAGACCCATACCTATAAATCCGCCGAGGGATTTATCAATAACGCCGGCAGAGATCATACCTGCCATAGTGGCGGCAAAGCCCTTTCGCGTAAAATAGCTGGCAAAATAAACGAGGGAGCAGATGGCAACGATCGCGCGCCCCGAATATTTTGTTCTTGTGATTTCCATGAGAAAATCCTCCGTTTTAATTAACAAAGAAGATTATAGCACCGTAAGCATAATATGTCAATAACATATAATAAAAAAGAGCGCGAGATTACCGCGCTCTTTCACTTTGTATTATCAATACATGCCTTCCATGCCGCCGCCTGCGGGCATCTGGGGCTTATCTTCCTTTTTGTCGTAAACTACCGACTCGGTGGTGAGAACGGTTGCTGCGATAGAAGCCGCGTTCTGAAGCGCGGATCTGGTTACCTTAACGGGATCGACGATACCTGCTTCGAGCATATCGCAGTAGGTTTCGTTATATGCGTCAAAGCCGTAGCCAACCTTCTCTGCGTCGCGGATCTTGGAGATGATAACCGCGCCGTCAAGACCTGCGTTGTCGGCGATCTGCTTCATGGGAGCTACGAGAGCCTTGGAGACGATCATAGCACCGGTGCGCTCGTCACCCTCAAGAGATGCAACGACTGCATCAACAGCCTTCATGACACCGACGAGTGCCGCGCCGCCGCCTGCAACGATTCCCTCTTCAACCGCTGCCTTGGTAGCGTTGAGAGCATCCTCGATGCGAAGCTTCTTTTCCTTCATTTCAACCTCGGTAGCCGCACCAACCTTGATAACGGCAACGCCGCCTGCAAGCTTAGCAAGTCTTTCGAGGAGCTTTTCCTTATCAAATTCAGAGGTGGTGATCTCAAGAGCCTGGCGGATCTGATTTACTCTGTCAGCGATCTGCGCCTTGTCACCTGCACCGTCAACGATGATGGTGTTCTCCTTGTTAACCTTAACCTGTCTTGCGCGGCCGAGCTGTGCAACGGATGCATCCTTAAGCTCAAGGCCGAGCTCGCTGGTGATGACCTCGCCGCCGGTGAGGATAGCGATGTCACGAAGCATCTCCTTACGTCTGTCGCCAAAGCCGGGAGCCTTAACGGCAACTACGGTAAAGGTGCCGCGGAGCTTGTTAAGAACGAGGGTGGTAAGAGCCTCGCCCTCTACGTCCTCGGCGATGATGAGGAGCTTCTTGCCCGACTGAACGATCTGCTCAAGAAGGGGAAGGATCTCCTGGATAGAGGATATTTTCTTATCGGTGATAAGGATAAGGCAATCGTCAAGAGTTGCCTCCATCTTATCGGTATCGGTAGCCATGTAGGGAGAGAGGTAGCCGCGATCAAACTGCATACCCTCAACTACCTCGCTGTAAGTCTCGGCACTCTTGGACTCCTCAACGGTGATAACGCCGTCAGCGGTGACCTTGTTCATAGCGTCGGCAATAAGCTCACCGATGGTGTCGTCACCTGCGGAGATAGCGCCTACGCGGGAGATGTCAGCAGAGCCGCTAACGCTCTTTGCCTGCTTTTTAAGCTCGGCAACGGCAGCCTCGGTAGCCTTTGCCATACCCTTGCGGAGCACCATGGGATTAGCACCTGCGGTAACGTTCTTCATTCCCTCGTGGATAAGAGCCTGTGCGATAAGGGTAGCGGTAGTAGTACCGTCACCTGCGGCATCGTTAGTCTTTACCGCAACCTCGCGCACGAGCTGCGCACCCATATTTTCAGCAGCGTCCTCAAGCTCGATCTCCTTTGCGATGGTAACACCGTCATTGGTGATCAGGGGCGCGCCAAACTTCTTTTCAAGAACCACGTTTCTGCCCTTAGGGCCGAGAGTGATCTTAACAGTATCGGCAAGCTTATCAACTCCGCGAAGGAGTGCGGCCCTTGCCTCCTGGCCGTAAAGTATTTCCTTGGACATTATATTTACCTCTCTATATTACTCTACAACTGCAAGTATCTCCGACTGGGAGATAACGGTGTATTCCTCGCCCTCAAGCTTTACGGACGTGCCGGAATACTTGGCAGCGATAACCTTCTCGCCAACCTTAAGAGTCATTACGACCTCCTTGCCGTCAACGAGTCCGCCGGGGCCTACCGCAACGATCTCGAAAACCTCGGGCTTCTCCTGTGCGGAGCCGGGGAGAATGATTCCCGCCTTGGTCGTTTCCTGTGCTTCTACTCTTTTAATAACTACCTTATCAAGTAAGGGTCTGAGCTTCATAATTATTTCCTCCTTTTAGCGTTTTTAGCACTCTTGTATGCCGAGTGCTAACCAACTGGAATATATTTTATACTACGCGCGTACAAAAATCAATAGATTTCCTTATTTTTCACAATTTGTTAACATTTGACAGGTGGTTATGAAAGCTCGCGGCGCAGCTTGGCGAGTATCTTTTTTTCCTCTCTTGACACCTTTACCTGCGAGAGCCCGAGAATACGCGCGGTGTCGGACTGTGACATATCGCGGAAGTAGCGCAGAATTATCAGCTTGCGCTCCCTCTCCTCAAGCTTTTCAAGAGCGCCGCGCACACAGATGCGCTCAAACTCCGCTATCTCGCTCTCATCGTCGAAAACGGTGTCGGCTATGGTGCGCGAGTCGTCATCGTCTGCGGTTGCGCTCTCGTCGAGCGAGCGCACGGACGTCGCGGCAAAAAGCGCGGATGCGGCATCGGCGCAGGATACGCCAACCGCGGCGGCGATAGAGGCGATGTCGGTAGGCTCGCCAAGAGATATGCGGCGCTCGCGCTCGGAGCACAGAAGGGCGCAAAGCCGTTTTTGCTCTCTTGAAACCTTTATCATTCCGTCGTCGCGCAGAAAGCGGCGTATTTCACCGAATATGAGGGGTGTTGCGTAAGTGGAAAAAGCGCAGCCGCGCTCGAGGTCAAAGGTGTTTATCGCCTTTACAAGACCTATATTTCCTGCCTCGACAAGCTCCTCAAACTCCACTCCGCGACCGCGGAAGCGAGTGGCGATGCTGAAGACGAGGGGGCGGTTTTTCTCTGCTAGCTCGCCGCCCGCATCTCTGTCCCCTGCCCTATACCTGCGAATGAGGTCGGGGTTTTTATCAAAATCCGCACATTTTACAGTTGCCTGCATAATCTCCATTTCGGTCAGGGTTTAAGGATTTTCCTCATAAGGACGGTAGTGCCGCGACCTGCCTTTGATTTTACACTCAAAGAGTCGGTAAAGCACTCCATCACGAGAAAGCCCATACCGCACCGCTCCTCCTCACGTCCCGTGGTGAACATAGGGGCTCTTGCTGCCTCCACGTTTTCGATACCGCATCCGTTATCGGATATTTCGACGGTGATCTCACGGTTGTCGTAAAGACGGGCGGATATGTAGATATAGCCGACGCGATCGGGCGGAAGATCGCGGTAGGCGTGGACTATGCAATTCGTGACCGCCTCGCTGACGGCACAGCGAAGGTCGGCTATCTCCTCGACAGTGGGGTTTAATTCTGCCGAAAATGAGGAGATCACGGCGCGGCAGACACTCTCGTTTATGCTTCTTGCCGGAAGGCGAAGCTTCATTTCGTTTATTATCTTTTTCATACCTTTTATCCTATTGACAAATTCTTTATTTTTTCGATACCCGAAAGGCGCACCAGCCTTGACAAAAGCGGAGAGAGCGACACTATGCGCACGTGCGCGCCTATGGCGCGGCAGACCTCACACCTGCCAATTATAAGCCCTATACCCGACGAGTCCATAAAACGTACGTCGGAAAAATCGAGCACTAAAAGCTCGGGCTTTTTTTCAAAGAGCGTCTTATCAATTTCCTCTCTTATCGGCTTTGCGGTGTGGTGGTCGATCTCACACGTCACTCTTGCCGTAAGTGTCCTGCCGCTGTGCGAAAGGATTACTTCTTGCTGCATTTTTATCTCCGTTCCCGAGGCGTAAGAGCCTCTTTTTTTCACGTCTTGTTTTTAACAACAATGACATTTTAGCACGGTGGGGGAGAAAAAGTTGTCAGTTATTGCGAGAGAGAAAAATTTTTAATCAACGAGGTGAAGCCGCACGGCAATAAGCTCGCGCGCTTGCTTTTTCATATTCTTGTACGTCACCTCGCTCATGCAGTCAAGCTTGGTATTGGCGTAGCCGATGCGGTTGCCGATGTCCTTTATAAAAAGCTCCGCAAGCGGCTCACCGACCACCTCTGCGACGGCATCGAATATTTTAGCATTGAGGTAGCGAAGCTCGGTATCGGTACGGCGGCAGATCCGCTTTTCCTCTATCGCGCGCTTTCGACGGGTGTAATCCGCACACAGCGCAACTACGATTCCGTCAACGGTCGGACTGATCATACGCGTATCGCCCATCTCGTTTCCCTCATTTCATCATAAAGTGCAGAAAGCTCCTCGCGAAACTCGCAAAGGCTGTCGTATGCGGCACGCGCCTCGTTAAGCGCGGCAGTCAGCTCGGGTATCCAATACGCCGGGTCCTCTCCCTCGTCGCGAGTGGCATCGACAAGGTCAAGCAGCATCGAGCGCAAGGATAGCTTCTCGTTAGCTTCCTTTATCTTATCGGAGATGCGCTCCATATCGCGCCGTATCTCCGTAGTGCTACGGTAAATTCTTGCAGGTATTCCTGCACAAGTTACGCTGTCCCTATACAAAATTTTGTTCTTCACGCTACCTTCCTTTCCTAAGATTTAACGGGGCATAGGTTACTTGGAACGTTACTTGTAACCTATTACGTTACAATGATAACACCTAATTTGTCACTTGTCAAGTGATTTTTGCAAAAAAGTCTTGCATTTTTTGAAATGATGTGTTACAATACAGGTGACAAAAAACTACAAAGGTGGTGCGTATGCTTTCTAACAATCTTAAAAAACTCCGCCGCGAGCGCGGAATGACCCTTGACGATTTGGCAAGGGCGCTCGGCACGAGCAGACAGACGATACACAGATATGAAAACGGAGTTATAGCAAACGTGCCGCCCGAAAAGGTCGAGCAGCTGGCCGCGGCGCTGGGAGTATCCCCCTCTATGCTTATGGGCTGGGGTGCGGAGGTCAATGCCGAGAAGCTTGGAATAATGCCGATAACCGTGAAAAAGCTGCCTATACTCGGAGAGATCGCGTGCGGAGATCCGATATACGCGAGCGAGGAGCATGAGAGCTATGCGTGTGCTGACGGTGGACTGGATGCGGATTTTTGTCTGCGTGCGCACGGTGATTCTATGGTAGGCGCGCGAATACTTGACGGTGATATCGTATTTATCCGCTCGCAAAGCTCGGTGGATAACGGCGAGATAGCGGCGGTCATAATCAATGACGAGGCTACGCTCAAGCGCGTGTATTACTATCCAAATGAAGAAAAGCTTATTCTCTCGCCCGAGAATCCGAAATACGCACCGATGGTGTACATAAAGGACGAGCTTAACGATATAAAAATACTTGGAAAGGCGGTCGCGTTTCAGAGCGCGGTTAGATAATAATGGGACAGTATAAATATCAGATGCACACGCACACCGCAGCTTGCTCAAAGTGCGGAAGAATGGCTCCCGACGAGCTGGCAAAGGCGCTTTTCGACGGCGGGTATGCCGGTGCGGTGCTGACAAATCATTTTTACGGTGGCAACTCGGCTATTGACCGCACTTTGTCGTGGGAGGCGTTTGTAAAGGCGTACGAGGACGACTATATCGCCTGCCGCGAGGCCGCAAAGAAATACGGCATTGACATAATATTCGGAGTTGAGGAGCATTTGTACGGCGGACTTGAGATTCTGGCGTACGGAATTGAGCCCGAGCTACTTTACGCGCACCCCGAATTCGTCAACAGACAGGGTGAGGACTGGATAAAAGCGTTACACGGGGTGGGGGCTGTTATGATTCAGGCACATCCGTACCGTGAGGCATCTTACATAACCATGCCCGGCCCGTTGCCTATCGAATGGCTTGACGGAATAGAGGTATTTAACTCTGCGAACAAGGAAGAGATCAACGAAAAGGCTGCCAAGCTTGCAAAGGAAAACCCTCGTTTTATACTTACCTCGGGCTCTGATGCGCACACCTGCGACAGAGTGTGCAGCGCGGGAATTTCAACCGACGAGCGTATAAGAAACGCCGCCGAGCTTGCTGAGATCTTAAAGAGCGGCAGGTATGAGTTGATATACTGAAAAAAGACCGTCGGTCAAATGGCAGGTTATCATAAGGAAGTTTAATTTCTCCTTGTAGGGACAGGCGTAGCGAAGCGGCACGAGCGCAATGAATGACATGCCAGTGGCATGTCAGAACGCGAGTGTGACCGAGCCGCAGCGAGACCCTCGACTGTCCGCAAAGGTATAAATGCAACGCAGAAAACAAATAATTAACCCCGACAGATTTTGAATGTCTGTCGGGGTTTTATTACGTCAGGTCGTATGTAGTATATTTTGTCTGTGAAAGCAATTTTTGAAATTTCAAAAAACGTTCTCGTTTTGTTCCGTGAAAAAGATAGTTTTGGAAAGGAAAGACGAAAGCTTTCCGAAAAACGATTTTAGTTTGTAAACCGTTAGTATATAGAAGAATATATCCTTTTTCGATATTTCTTTCGCCAATGCACCTGTTATTATTTGTTGAATAGGTATCTTCAAAGTTTTTTGCACACTCTTCAAAATCAATTTGATGTAAGCCGTCTTTAGCTTTGTATACAAGAGAATCAGAAAAGTTTTCGGCCTTATTTCTATTCACCGCAAAAATTTGATGGTCATATATGATTATTTCCATAATGCGTTCTCCTTTTATCGGCAGTTTCGCCTTTGTATTACAAATGCTTTGGGCAAAGCCCATACCCCTGAAGTTGCGCGCATCCTAAGGCTCCCTCCAGGAGGGAGGCTTTTCGTTAGCCCCATTATAACACAAATCGGCAGAGGAAACAAGTTCTCTGCCGAAAATTATGTGTGTCCGTAGGGGCGATTCATGAATCGCCCGTTTTTGTTTTGCGTATTTCAGCGGGCGATTCGTGATTCTCCCCTACAAAATACAAACATCCTTATGAGAACAAGCCTAAACCGACGGTCTTTTCTTTTAATTTTTACCACGCGAGGAATTCGTCCCCGAGGAGCTTAAGTATAGCCTCGGTGTAGAAGAAATCTGCGTAGATTATAG
>JAZNGE010000045.1:0-149647 GCA_045576315.1 Eubacteriales bacterium
GTCGCTGGGTCAGGCTTTCGCCCATTGCCCAATATTCCCCACTGCTGCCTCCCGTAGGAGTCTGGACCGTATCTCAGTTCCAATGTGGCCGTTCAACCTCTCAGTCCGGCTACCGATCGTCGACTTGGTAGGCCGTTACCCCACCAACTATCTAATCGGACGCAAGCTCATCTCTTGGCAATAAATCTTTGATAGTTGCTCCATGCGGAGCTGCTATTTCATACGGTATTAGCAACTGTTTCCGGTTGTTATTCCGTACCCAGAGGTAGATTGCTCACGCGTTACTCACCCGTCCGCCACTAAACAGAAAACCGAAGCTTTCTGTTCCGTTCGACTTGAATGTGTTATGCACGCCGCCAGCGTTAATCCTGAGCCAGGATCAAACTCTCTAAAAAATTGTATATTACTCTCACCTAAGTGAGTTAATACCTTTTTCAGAGCTATTTTTACTAGCTTATATTACTTAATTACTTGTTTGTACTTTGTAAATTCAAAGTGTTTCAACGAGATCTTTCGCACTTTTCAGTGCTTGAAAAATTTCAATGTTGTTCAATTTTCAATGATCAAGTGGCGTTCCTCTCGAAACGCGCTCAATCATTATACAACATTAGATATCTTTTGTCAATAGGAATTTTGATTATTTTTTGATTTTTTCTTCGATTTTTGCATTTTTGTCAAATAATCACATACAGATCGCGCCAAACTGTCCTCAAAAAGTGAAAATGGCACAACCGCCCGTCATACCGCGCAACCGCGCACTATTATATAATATAAGGAAGAAAAGCAAATTCGGATTGTCACA
The DNA here is from genome assembly GCA_045576315.1 of Eubacteriales bacterium. Classification (GTDB taxonomy): domain Bacteria; phylum Bacillota; class Clostridia; order Oscillospirales; family CAG-272; genus UBA1740. The sequence continues at coordinate 803 of JAZNGE010000045.1, forward strand.
AGGGAAAACCTTGCCATATAATTTTAATAGTTAAGTATTGACAACAAACAAATCTATATGTTATACTCTAGACACCGGAGCATTGCTTTCGGTTTAATTTCGATCGGTCATAGATTGACAGAATGGAGTTATTATGATTTTATACGAGGAGATCTATTTCGACATAACCGTTGAAGGCAAAAAGAGCGACGCAAAAAGACTCGAGAAATTTCTTCTCGGAGGCGGATGCGACGATTTCTTCGAGGTGCAGCCGGATCATATCAGCTACTCGGATGAATTCGCTGATGCGGATGAATCCACGAGCGTGAGAATGTTCTTTTCGGATGACCTTGGTATAGAGATCGACGAGCTTGACACCGATGAATTTCTCGATGTTTTCTGCCGTGCGGCAGCGGCGCTTGACGTCACCGGACATATATACGACATCAACGACGATGAATACAGCTTCCGCAGCGAGAGCGGATCAAGCGACTACTACAATTCCAAAAACATTCGCATCTTCAACGACGAGCTTGACGATGCCGCCCGCGACGAAGAAGCGGACGAAGAAGACTAAAAAATCACACGGGTTGCCGTTTCAACACACGGCAACCCTATTTTGAGAAAAAGGAGGAGAACAAATGGAGATAAAGCTGTCCGACCATTTTTCATACGGCAAGCTTTTCAGATTTGCTATGCCGTCGGTCGTAATGATGCTCTTTTCATCCATATACGGCGTAGTTGACGGACTGTTCGTATCAAACCTCGTCGGCAAGACGGAGTTCGCGGCGATCAATCTGCTTATGCCGGTGCTTATGATAATCGGAGCACTTGGATTTATGATAGGCGCGGGTGGTACTGCCGTAGTATCAAAGACGCTGGGTGAAGGCGAAGCAGAGCTTGCAAACCGTTATTTTTCCCTCTTTGTTTATTTGACCGCGATTGCGGGTGCATCGATGTCGATTTTGGGAGTTGTATTTATACGCCCGTTATCACTCATGCTCGGTGCGGAGGGTGCAATGCTCGACGCCTGCATACGCTACGGCAGAATAGTCCTTTTGGCGATGCCCTTCTTTATGCTTCAAAACCTCTTTCAAAGCTTTATGATAGTGGCGGAGCGCCCGAAGCTCGGACTTGCCGTTACCGTATGTGCCGGAGTTACCAACATGATTCTCGATGCGTTTTTCATACTTGTGTTACAGCTCGGACTTGAGGGAGCGGCACTCGCAACCTCGATAAGCCAGTTTGTCGGCGGAACGATCCCGGTTATATACTTTGCAAGGAAGAATTCAAGCCAGCTCGCCCTGACTAAAACGAAATTCTACGGCAAGGCGATCTTGCGCGCGACCACAAACGGCTCGTCGGAATTGATGAGCAACATCTCAATGTCCATAGTTACCATTATATACAACTTCCAGCTCATGAAATTCGCAGGCGAGGACGGAGTGGCGGCAAACGGTATAATCATGTACGTTGCCTTCATTTTCATCGCGATGTTCTTGGGCTTTGCGGTAGGCACCGCCCCCATCATCGGTTTCCACTACGGCGCGCAGAACACAAGCGAATTAAAGAGCCTGTTGAAAAAGGGCGCATCCGTAATGATCTTCTCCGGCGCTGTTATGACGCTTGTATCGGTCCTGTTTGCGCGTCCTTTGTCAGCGATATTCGCCGGATATGACCCCACATTGCTTGAAATGACCGTAAACGGTCTTAAAATTCACTCAACGTGCTTCATTTTTGCGAGCCTTGGCATTTTCGGATCGTCTTACTTCACAGCCCTCAACAACGGCCTTATATCAGCGATCATATCCTTTGCAAGAACTCTTGTATTCCAAGTCGGTGCGCTGCTTTTGTTGCCTATATTCCTCGACCTTAACGGCGTATGGCTCGCGACACCCATATCAGAGGTGCTTTCGCTTGCGCTTACCGTTATACTCTTTATAGCAAACCGCAAAAAATACAAATATTTCTGATTGACACCCGACCCCGTGTGTTGTAAAATATACTTGAAGGGAGGATTATCTATGCTTAAAAAACTCAAAAGCTTTGATTGGGGATACACGGTCATCTCACTCACGCTTGCTCTTATGGGTATATGCCTTATCGCTATGAACAACGCGCTCAAGGCGTTGGCAATCACCGTCGGCTGTATAGTCATCGCGGGCGGAATTGCGCTCGGCGTTCTTGCGCTTACCGACAAGCGCCGCAGCATCGGCTTTGCCTTCAAGATATTCTTCGCGGCATCCTGCCTTGTTGCCGGCATACTGACCCTCATATTCAACGAGGGAGCGGCAGAGATCATTATCGCCGTGCTTGCCCTGCTCCTGATAATCGACTCATCCTTCAAGATAAACACCACGATAATGTCAAAAAGATACCTTGTGCCTCTTTGGTGGATAGAGCTTGGACTTGCCGTCGCAACGATAATAATATCTTTCATTATGATAAAGTTCACGCCCGAAAATCTCTCTACCGCATCGGTTATGATGGGCATTGCCTTTATCATTGACGCAATCGCGAATATCCTTTCCCCATTCTTTATTTACGTCTACCGTGCAAGGCAAAAAAGCGAAAGCCTTGCCGAAGCAAAGTCAGAGCTTGAAGGGAAAGAAGAATAGCTTTTAAAATCCCGAGGCTCTCTCGGGATTTTTTTAATTTTTTTCAAGATAATGTAACCTTTGCCACAAAAATTCTGTCTTTTAAGATGAAGGCGCCAAAATTTTGCAAGGAGGTATTGAGTATGGACGACCGTGCCATTATTGATCTGTATTTCGAACGCTCGGAAAGAGCGATCGACGAAACGGACAAAAAATACGGACGTTACTGCCGATATATAGCAAGCAACATATTGCACTCGGACACAGAGGCAGAGGAATGCGTTGACGATGCTTATATGAACACGTGGTATGCAATACCGCCTGCAAATCCCCTCTCCCTGCGTGCGTTTGTGGGTAGGATCACGCGCAATCTCGCCCTCAACCATTACGAGCATAAGCGTGCGCAAAAGAGATGCGCGGGAGTCGAGGCAGTGCTTGACGAGATCGGCGAGCTTGTCGCCGCACCGGAGGGCGACCCTGTCGATATGATCGCGCTGCGCGATGGGCTTAACGAGTTTCTCGGCACGCTGACGCGCAGATCACGAATGATCTTCGTCAAGCGGTATTGGTATCTCGCATCTATCAAAGAGATAGCCGCCGATGTGAACGCAAGCGAAAGCAGCGTAAAGGTGTCGCTGCACCGCACAAGATGCGAGCTTAAAGAATTTTTGGAGAAAAAAGGAATAATGCTATGAAAAGAGATGATTTTTTAAGAGCCCTTGGCGAAATAGATGACGAATATATCGCTGAGGCGGCACCCGTGCGAAAAAAGCGGGTAATCGGTTGGCAAAAAATTGCCGCAATCGCGGCGTGCTTCGCTTTGATTTTCACCTCGCTCGGACTCTATCTTTTTCTGCCGGGCGATATTTTCACCCCCGACATAACGAAGCATGAGGGTAGCGAATACTACGAGATAATAACCAGAATCGAGCCGTTTTACAGAAAAGGGCCGTCCAATAAATTCGACGAGATTTTTGGAGCTAAAGCGGAGGATGAGGGACTTATTTTCGAACCCTCTGCCGGCGGTGACGTCGCCGAGGACGTAAGCAACGGACAGTACGTCGAGGTGACAGACAATCAGGTATCGGGAGTAATCGAGAGCGACCTGATAAAGCGCTCAAAAACACATATCTACTACCTGCATCTTGACACCCTTTACGTCTACTCGATAAACGGCGAAGCCTCGGAGCTTGCAGGCAGCTACACGATACCCAAGGCAAACGACACTAAATACTCATACAGCCAAAGATATGAAATGTATCTGTCAGATGATGCAAGCACGGTAACGCTGATAGCACCTTATTTCAGCAAGGATTACGGGGCGGCAACAGCCATAATCTCCATAGACGTTTCAAATCCGACACAGATCGACGAGAAGGGCCGCGTGTGCGTATACGGAAGCTACCTTTCCTCACGCCTCGCGGACGGTAAATTGCTCGTGATCTCATCATATAGACCCGAGGAGCCTAATTACAAAAAACCCGAAACATTCGTGCCGAAAATTGACACGGGTGAGGGTGTTGAGCCCCTTTCCCCTGATTCGATCGTATATCCCGACAAGCTTAACAGTGCCTTGTACACGGTGGTAACAAGCCTTGATGCATACACACTTACCCACGGTGGTACTTGCGCATTTCTCTCCTACTCCGAGCAGCTTTACGTTTCGGATAACGCAGTCTACGCGACAAGAGGCTACACCGACGAGCAGTCAAGTGGCGACGCTCACGTGTACACTCAAAAAACGGACGTTTCAAAGCTCTCCTACGCAGGTAACAAGCTCGAATTTTGCGGCACCTTTACCATTGACGGAACAGTAAAGGACCAATACAGCCTTGACGAAAAGGACGGCGTGCTTCGCGTTGTAACGACCACCAACAAGTACGGTGCAAACGTTCCAAACCTCTCTACAAACGCAAATCTCTACTGTATTGACGCGGCGACGTTTGAGGTGTTGGCGACGGTCGAAAGCTTTGCTCCTTGGGGCGAGTCGGTGCGCTCTGTCAGATTTGACGGTAATATGGCGTACGTATGCACCTCCATACAGCTCTCCGACCCCGTATTCTTCTTCAATCTCTCTGACATTGGCAACATTACCTACACCGAGACCGGCACGATAGAGGGCTTCTCAACGTCGCTTATAAATTTCGGTAACGGATTTCTTGTGGGTATCGGCGTTGGCAGTACATCAAGCACGCTTAAAATAGAGGTCTACACCGAGGATGGCGAGGCAGTTATTCCCCTTTGCTCGTACGAGCTTGAAAACACATACTACTCCACCGAATACAAATCCTACTACGTCGATCGCGAAAATCAGCTTATCGGTCTTGGAGTGCGCAGCTACTCAGGAGAAAAGTTCAACGACAAGGGCGGCGAGGGATATATCCTTTTAAGCTTTGACGGCTTCTCCCTTAACGAGCTTCTTGCGGTAAACGTAGACGGAGAGCCAAGAGCTATGCGCGGCGTTTATATAGACGACTGCTTCTATATTCTCTCCGAGGACGATCTGATAGTCAAAAAAATATCTTAAATATTAAAGGCGTGGAGTAGATCTCCACGCCTTGCTTTTATTTCTTTATCATTCTCAAAATGTTTGACTTGTACTTTGAGCGAGTGTCCTTGAACGCCAGCTTCTCTGCGGCGTTGTAAAGATCGTAAGCATATCTCTTGTCGCACGCGACTCCCCTGCCGAATTCATACAGACAGCCAAGGGTGTATACCGCCTTAGGATGCTTGAAATCTATCGCTACGGTCAAGACCCTTACCGCCTCGTCAAACTTCTTCTGATAGATCAGGCGCATTGCCTGCGAATAAAGCTTGTCGCCGAGGTGGCGTTTTTTGTTTTCATAGAGGCGCACAAGCTCGCGCTTTGCGCGATTGTCACCGTTTTTAAAGGCACGTGTGAGGTTTTCGACAGCCTTGTCGAAGTCGAAGGCTACGCCGACACCGCGCGAATAGCACACACCGAGCGGGAAATATGCCTCTTCAAGACCCAGGCTTGCGCTCTTGCTGTAATACTCAAATGCCAAGGAGCGATCGACCTTTGTGCCAATGCCGAGAGCGTAGCACTCCGCAAGCTTGAGCATAGCCGGCACGCAACCCATCATTGCCGATATTGCGTAACCGCGGAAGGCTCTTTTGGGATCTGTATCCTCGTCGCGAGTGGCGTGATAGTAGTAGCCCTCGCGCGATGTGCGAATGTTTTCCGCCTTTTCCTCAGCGGTATGCACACCGCCCTTTGCCGCAAGCTCATAATACTCGCAAGCCTTGGCTATATCCCTACCCGTGTAGCTTTTACTGTGGTAAATATCGCCCATATACTCGTACGCCTCGGGGTTGCCGAGCTTGCCTGCGTGCTCAAACGAGTCGAGCGCGAGAGGAATGTTTTGCGGTACGGCAGCACCGCTGCGATAAACGAGTCCGAGCATCGTATAAGCGCGTGCGCTTCCGCCTGCGGCGGCGCGTGTCAGGATGCGAATAGCCTCATTGGGATTCTTTCCCTCTTCGTCAAAGAGATAATGCTCGGCAAGCTCGCACATTGCCTCGGCATCACCGCGCTCCGCAAGAAGACCGTGAAGATACACGGCAGCCGTATCAAAATGAGCGCGCTTTGCCTCACCGAGAAGCTCGCGGATCATGCCGTCGTAATCCTTGCAAGCGATCGCGGGTGCTTCGGAAGCCTTGACGGAGCGAAGCTTGTATGCCATTTTTATAGCGTGCAGCGGGGGAAAATTAAGCTTGTCCATATACCACTTGGCGTAGTTTTCGTTCCACTCTATTCCCTCACCGTTATAATATCTCGACGCGAGCTTCACTATGGCGTCAACGTCGTCGCCCGAAGCGGCAAGATAGTAATAATAGTTCGCATAATCGTGCTTGCCAAGCTCGGCATAATTATCCGCCGCGCCAAGATACGCCGCGGGGCAACCGAGCACCGCAGAAAAGGCGAGCCAAAATCTGCCGGCGGCATCATTCATGCGCGAAACAAGGCGTGAATATCTGTATGCCGAGGTGGGATCGTTTTTCTTTGCCGCGCGATAGAAATAATCGGTGGCAAGGTCGATGTCCCTCGTTACGAGCGAGCCCTTTTCAAGCATTTTTGCATACTCGCGCTCACCGTCGGTGTCGCCCATATCGGCAAGAATAAGAAAATTCTCCACCACGGTTTCGTACTCACCGGCCTCCTTTGCGGCCTTTATTTCTTTTTTCAGATCCATAAGATCACGCTCATCAAGACGGATGCGCGCACCGCACTGTGAGCAGTTAAGTCCGGTATAAATACCCTCGTATCCACATTCCTTGCAATAAATCATACTTTTTTCATTCCTTTGTCGTGATTTTTCCGACTTTTTATAGCCGAAGAGAGCCGAACTCATACGGTTTTGTGTAACAAATATCCGCATCTGCGGCAGATAAAATGCTTGCAGTATCTTATATCCATTTTACAACACGGCGCGTCTTTTGTCAACACGCGCAAATATTTTTTTCGCGCGTGGGAAAAATAGTAAAAAACGCGGAAGGGGGATATAAAATGCTTTTCTCAAAAGACGAAAGAAAGAAAATGTCACACAAGGGCTCGTGGCTGGTGGGCGCGCTTGCATTCGTTGGCGCGGCAGGCATAGTCACCAAGTGCAAAAAAGCCATCGGCAACGCCTGCACTAAAATGAAGGAAATGATGCACAAGGACGATTAAGAGAACAAAGAGGCACTCGGGCGCATAAAATAAAAGTGTATCGATGATACAAATACATTTGGAGAATGACGATGAAAATTGAAAACTACGGTGTCGGTGAACGGTGCGCCGAGGTAATGCGATGCCTGATGGAGTGGGACTTGGACGGTGTGGATAAGATCATACTGCTCCCCATTCCCACCTCGCGTGACGGTGTTCACCTCACGGGCAGCGAAAGACTCCTTTGCGATGTGCTTGCTGACGTGTCGCGCGGCGATCTTGTAGTCGGGTACTCGATACCCGATGCCGACACCGAATATATAAGGTCAAGGGGGGCAACGGTGTGCGATGCGGCACGCGACGAGAAGTTTCTCGACGAAAACGCGCTGATCACAGCCATCGGCACGCTTGAATATCTCTTGACTGATTTTACTCTCTTGCCGTCCGATATGAAGATCGGTATTGTCGGATACGGGCGCATCGGTCGCCATCTCGCCAGAATTTTGCTCTTTTTCGGGGCAAAAATCAGGATATACACCTCGAAAAACTTGACACGGGTCGAGCTTGGCGAGTGTGGAGTGGAAAGCAGGGTGATAGACTACTCTACCCCGTCGCTTTCCGATCTTGACGAGGTTGACGTATTGATAAACACCGCGCCCGCACCGCTCGGATCTGCTTTTCCCGATGGAAAAATACCGAGCGGATTAACCGTCCTTGAGCTTGCATCGGGAAATAATTTTGTCGGTGTTGAGGGTGTGATAAGACTTGCGTCAATACCCGAGAGGTGCTATCCGAAATCGGCAGGCCGAGCATATTTTCACGCGATCCAAAGATACGTGCGTGAGGTATTTTGATATGATAGGTTACGCTTTTTGCGGATCGTTCTGTACGATCAGTGATTCGCTCAAGCAGCTGAAATTGCTGATGGATCGCGGACTTGATATAGTACCGATAATGAGCGAGCGCGTGTACGAAACAGGCACCCGATTCTTTGCCGCGGATGAATTGCGCCGCCGCGTTAAAGGAATTACCGGTCGGGAGATCGTGCACACGGTCGAGGGGGCTGAGCCGTTCGGCCCGAAGCCGCTGGATGCGCTGATAATTGCGCCCTGCACCGGCAACACCCTCGCAAAGCTGGCGGCAGGTATAACCGACACCGCCGTGACGATGGCGGCAAAGGCACACATGCGCCGCGACGGACGAATGCTTTTAGCCGTGGCATCAAACGATGCCATGTCGCAGAACCTGAAAAATCTCGGCGCTCTTATAACGAGGCGATCGGTCTATTTCGTGCCTATGAAGCAGGATAACCCGATAGCAAAGCCGCACTCGCTTGTAGCCGATATGTCACGGCTGTGCGAGGCGTATGACGCTATGCTCGAGGGTGAGCAGTTAAGGCCGCTGTTTATTTAAGAGAGAACAAAAAATACGGGAAAACTCAACGTTTTCCCGTATTTTTCTTGTGTTAGGGCAGCCCCGTGTAACTTTTTTACTAAAACAGGGATAGCATCAGCACCATTGTCGGTAAGGTTGCTATTGACAGTATGGTGGATAAAAGCACCGATGCTGCCGCCTCTCTCTGCCCCTCGCCGCAAAGCTCCGAAAAGTTAAGAACGACGGATGCCGTGGGGCAAGCGCATATGATAAAGAAGGTCTTTTTGACCTCGATCGGCAGGGGCATAAAGTAAACCAGAGCAAAGGAAACAAGCGGCATCAACACCGTTTTTACCGCTACGGCTACGTACGCCTTTACCGACGTGAAGACCGATTTGAAATTCGTTGTAGCCAGGCGCATACCCATGATGAGCATCGATACGGGCGTAGTCATTTTACCGATCAGGGACACCGCATCAAAGAGTGCCGTGGGCAGCTTGACAGAAAAGAGGAAGAGCGGTACGCCGATGACTATGCCTATCATCGCAGGGTTTATAAATATTTTCTTTGCCGAGATATTGCGGGTGTCGCCTGTAATTATCGCGATACCGATCGCCCAGCCGAGAATATTCATTATAGTCGCATAGATCGTTGTATATACTATAAGTCCCCCTGCCGCCTCGGGCAAGAGCGCCTCGATGATCGGAATGCCGAAAAACGCGCAGTTGGCAAACGCCATAGCGAGAGTAATGATACGGTAGGACGTGTCGGCAAATTTGCGGCGCAGAATAAGCACCGCTCCGCCGAGCATCGCGCCGTTTATCACAAGAGTAAGGAGCGAAAACAGTCCGATATCCGCAAGCTTCTCCATCGAGAACTCGGCACTTGAAAAGGTATAGACCGCAAGACAAGGCTGACACAGATACAAAAGGACCTTTGAAAACGCGGCGGCGGAATCCTCGCCGAGCATTTTCTTTTTTACAAACACGAATCCGGGCGCGGCTTCAAGCAAAAGAATCGCAACCGCGGAAAGCGCGATCAAAAAAGTACTCATTATTCAAACCTCGGTACAAGCTCGGTGTTTTTGGGTATAGCGACAATATCAAGCTCGGCGAGCTTGTCCGTTGTCTTTGCGTCTGCTATGAGGGCGGAAACCGCCTCGACGAAAAGATGCTCCGACGCATCCGAATAGAAATCCGAGAACCAGCTCTCAAGCGACGGGGTCGTGTACGCGCCGGCGGTGGGAGCGTATTTATAAATGAAGCAAACACCCTCCATACCGATAAGGTTATCCTCGTCGATCATGGACGTGCTGACACGTCTGAACTCGCCCTTTTGCATTTCAAGAGCCGCCTTGACTACCTCGGGAAAGGCCTCGGCAAGCTCGGCTGTGGTTTCGGAATTCTCGTGCAGATAATATCCGGTCGAGTTCATCGAGGTGTCACCGTCATTGTATTTTGCATCAAGATATATCTCAAACATCGCAGGGGTCATCTGTCCGTCAGAATCGGTTTTTATTGCATCAATGGCTGCTGTCAGAGTGTCGATAAGAGCCATTCTCTCTGCCTTTTCCTCGGCGGTAAGGTCGACCAAAACAGTGTTTCCGTCGCTGTCTTTGGTCAATTTTTGCTCGGTACGTATGAAAATAAATTGAACATGAGAGTATTCCGCGAGGTATTTTTCGCAGCTTGCGCTATCACCGTAAATGCCTGTGCCGTCAGCACCGTATATCGCGGCATACGAGCTTGTCGACTTGTAAAGCAGCTCGACCGCATCACAGAACGAATCGTAATCAAATCCGTACGGCAGAGCCTTTTCGTTGAACTTGTCCTCATCACCGTCTGCCTGATATTCAAGGACGGCAAGGCAGGTCTTTTTTACCTTTTCCTTATCTTCCTTTGTAAACTTCGAGTAGCGGTCAAACAGATACGCCGTTGCGACCACTTCCTTAAGATACTGTACCGCAAGCGAGGAGAATTTCTCTCCGTAGGTGACACCCGTGTCGTCTTTTGTGCTCCAAAAGGCATCGCTGTCCGTGGCTTCTACGCCCGAGGAGCGAAGAGCGGATATATATTCAACCTTAAATCTACTGATAAAGAAGGATGCAACCGACTTGTTCATAGTTATACCCTGATAGGAAACCACGCTCGATGCGCTTTTAACGATGGCGATTATACCGAGTGTCGCACCAAACACAAGCGCAAGCGAGAGAAGCGCGGATATAAATACGATCAGCGCGCGCTTTCCCGAAAGAGTATTCGTTTTGTTATTTTTCTTCATCCTCTTTTCCTTTATCCTCCAAGAAAAGTGTTTTGTATTCCGAAAGAATGGATATTGCCACATCAAGCGGCTTTTCTCCCTTTGAGAGCTTATATGCTATCGATGGGGTGAGTGCCGCACGAAAGGCAAGCGACGGGAATTTGCCGAACAGCTCGCTCCAAACGCCAAGCTCCATTCGTTCAAGATGGAAAATTATCTGATTTGTAAACTCAACTTTACTTATTCTACACGCCGAGGCAAGAGCTCTTACCAAGGATATCTTGATAAGGTTTTCGGTCTCTCGCGGCGGCTCACCAAAGCGGTCTATAAACTCGTCAAGTATGTCTTCGGCGTCACCCGTGTCGCAAATAAGCGAAATTTTCTTATACATCTCCATTCTATGTGCGTTGACGGAAATATACTTTTCGGGTATGTTTGCGCTGACTCTGATGTCGACCGCCGACTCAAACGGCGCTTCGCTTGCGCGTCCCGACTCTTCAAGCACCGCCTCGGAGAGCAGCTTGACGTAAAGGTCATATCCAACGCTCTCAATATAGCCGTGCTGCTCTGCTCCGAGAAGGTTGCCGGCACCTCTGATCTCAAGGTCACGAAGCGCGACCTTAAAGCCCGCGCCAAAGGTTGCAAACTCGCGTATAGCGACAAGCCTCTTGCGTGCTATGTCGGACAATGCCTTGCCCTGTCTGAATGTAAAATAAGCGTAAGCCTGTCTTTCGCTTCTGCCAACGCGGCCGCGTATCTGGTGAAGCTGTGAGAGACCCATTCTGTCGGCATTTTCTATTATAAGCGTGTTTGCCGAGGGAAGATCTATGCCTGTCTCCACGATGGTGGTGGACACGAGTATGTCGATCTCCGCCTTGACAAGCGACTGCCATATATCCTCTATCTCATCCTTGTCCATCGCGCCGTGCGCCACGGCAACGCGAGCATCGGGCAGCGCCTTCATAATTCTCGTAGCTACAATATCAATATCGTCGATCTTGTTATAAATGTAGAACACCTGACCGCCACGCGCAAGCTCACGGCGCATCGCATCGTATATGACCGCCTCGTCGTATTCAAGCACGTAGGTCTGCACCGGTCTGCGCTCGCCGGGTGCTTCATCGAGTATCGACATATCGCTGATGCCGTTCATAGCCATATTGAGCGTACGCGGTATGGGGGTTGCGGAAAGGGTAAGCACGTCAACGTTCTTTGCCATTTCCTTAAGCTTTTCCTTTTGCGCCACGCCAAAGCGCTGCTCCTCGTCTATTATCAAAAGTCCGAGGTCGCGGAACTTGACCTTATTTGAGAGAAGCTTATGCGTACCGATAAGTATATCCACCTCGCCGCGCGCCACCTTGCGCAAGATCTTCTCCTGCTGGGTGGGGGTGCGGAATCTTGATATCATTTCGATAGTGACGGGGTAGTTTCGCATTCTTGTGGTTGCGGTTTCCAAATGCTGAAGCGCGAGTATGGTCGTGGGAACGAGTATGGCAACCTGCTTGCCGCCCATTATAGCCTTGAACGCCGCGCGGAGCGCAACCTCGGTCTTGCCGAATCCTACGTCGCCGCAAAGAAGACGGTTCATAGGCACGGGCTTCATCATATCACGCTTGATCTCCTCGATAGCGACAAGCTGCGACTCGGTCTCCTCGTATTCAAAAGATGCCGCAAACTCGTCCTCAAGCTCGCTGTCCGCAGGGAAAGCAAATCCCGGCTTTCTCTGTCTTTCGGCATAAAGGCGGATAAGATCCTTGGCAATATCCTTTGCCGCACACTTGGCGCGCGACTTTGCGCGGTTCCAGTCTCCGCCGCCCATTTTGGAGAGCTTGACAGTACCGTTGTCGTCCTTTTTGCCTATATATTTTCCTATAAGCTCCAGGCGGTCGCAGGGCACGAAAAGCTTATCCGTTCCCGCGTATCTGATGGTTATATAATCCTTTGTAACGCCGTCAACTGTAACAGTTTCGATACCCTCAAAAAGTCCGATACCGTAGTTTGCGTGAACGACGTAATCGCCGAGCGAGAGGTCGGCGTAGCTCATCAGCTTTTGTCCCGCGCCACCGACCTTTTTGAGTATGCGCTTTTGTCTGCGCTTCTCCATCAGGATACGGCCATCGGGTCTTGCCATAGACAAAACCGCGATCTTCGGTACTAAAAGCTCGAAGCCCTCAAACGTGCCGACTCCGACAAGTACCCTGCCGCCCTCGCACGAGGACACGTCAAAATCAGTCTTGTCGTATATCGGTTGTGCGGCTATATCAGCCTCGGCAAGCGAGGCAATAAGCGAGTCCGCCCCCTGCTTATTTTCGGTAAGAATGACCGTGCGGTAAGAGCCCTTGCGAAACGCCTTTACGTCCTCAAAGAGCAGCGATGGGTTACCGCCGTAGGGCGTTGCGCGCCTTGTACGGAATCCGAAAAGCCCGGAAGTGCGCATATTTCCGACACCGCCGGCAAACGCATTTATGTGAACAGGCACGTTTTTAGCCAAAAAGTCCTCAAAATCAGACAACGTACCCGAATATTTTGCGCCATTCTCGCTGATAAGGCCATCTTCAACGAGTGTTTTTACCGTATCCTTCAAAAACGAAAGACGGGTGCTTATATTATCCTTGTTCTCGTTAGTTCCAAGCACGAATGCTGTTACACGGGTATGGTCGTTGAGGTAATCGAGCAGGCATTCGCGCTCTTTATATATAATACCGAGGTATCTGTCCCTTGAATCGAGCAAAAGTCCCGCATCAAGCATCGCGCGCTCCGAAGAGAGCTTTTCTGTGGATTCGTTTGACGTGCTTTTTTTGATAAGTCGGTCTATCTCCGCTTTTACCCTGGCGGACGCCTCTTTATCAACCAGCACCTCTCGCGCAGGCAAAAGAAGAAAGCTCTCGCACGCACCGACAGAGCGCTGCGTTTCGGGATCGAAGCAGGACATACGGTCGATCTCGTCACCGAAAAACTCTACACGGGTGGGCGGTGTTGACGGCTGATACCATATATCTACTATATCACCGCGCACAGAAAACTGTCCTGCCGCCTCGATCATATCAACCCTTGCAAAGCCAAGACCGACAAGCTTGTCGCACAGTCCCTCGCGCGATATTTCCATACCTACCGCAAGGAGAGCGCCGTGCTTATCGAGCATTTCTCTCGGCATAGTATATCCGAGCGCAGCAGAGGGTGTTGTGACTATGGCATCGCACTCTGCGTGCCTTATCGAGAGAAGCACCGAAAGCCTCTCGCGGTCTATGTCGCAAGAGGCTGATACGTTATGAAAAACAAGATCGCGCGGCTTAAACTGACGTGCATCGATGCTGTGCGCCGATAAAAGAGCTGTAACTCTCTCCCTTTCCGAATCGTTACCGACGAAGATAACGACGGGGGCGCGTGAGATCAAGCGCGCTTCGACAACTGCCTCGATAAGATAGGCATCGGCAGAGCCGCCGGAAAGCCCGTTTATCACGATCGGCAGAGGTGTCTTTGCCGACAGCTGCTCGGCAAGTGTGGCTATTGATGCCTTGTACTCGCCATCCTGTCGGATGATGGACGGAATTCTCATCAGTTCACTACTTTGAAAATTTATTCATCGCTTCCTCTATCTTGCCCATTATCATAAGCTCGACCGAGGAATAGATATCGGGGTATTTATCCGAGATCAGATCAAGGTCTGATTTCGGGAATTTGCCAAGCACCCAGTTGACAAGATCGTAGTCGGGGCTCGGCTTCTGACCGACACCGATCTTCACGCGCGGAAACGCGTCGGATGCAAGCGCGGCAATAATGCTTTTAAGACCGTTGTGTCCGCCGGCGCTGCCCTTTCTTCTTATACGGAAAAGTCCGGGAGCAAAGCTGATCTCGTCGTGCAAAACGATCACGTTTTCGGGTGGGACTTTATAAAACGCCGCCGCCTCGCCGATCGCAACACCCGAGTTGTTCATAAAGGTGGTGGGCTTCATAAGAAGCACTCTTGCGCCACCGATACGCGCCTCTGCGGTGAGGGCGTGAAACTTTACGCGATCGATACGTACACCGCACTTTTCTGCTATATAGTCTATCGCAAGAAAGCCGATATTATGCCTTGTAAGCTTGTATTCGTCGCCGGGGTTACCAAGTCCTACAACGATATAGGAAAGGGGTGTCGGGTCCTCTTTTTTCTCTATTTTCTTAAAAAGGTCAAAAATATTGCTCATTATTTATCACTCCACACGCTTTTGCGCCACACCGCACTCGATACGTCAGAGGGCATCTGCCACGCGCCGCGCGGAGACAGGGATATCGGACTGACGAGCGGACCGTCGGGCATGCAAGAGCGCTTGAACTGCTGAGAATAGAAGCGACGTACGAATATCTCAAGATAGCCGCGTATCTCTTCCTCGGTGTACTCTCCGTCAAACGCGGATACGGCAAGCTTAAGCACACGGGCAGGCGATGCGCCGCTCTTTAAGGTGTGCCAGAGGAAGAAATCGTGAAGCTCGTACGGGCCTACTATTTTTTCGGTATGCTGTTTGTTTTCAGTACCGTCAGCGGGCAAAAGCTCGGGGCTGACGGGTGTGTTTATAACGTCGTAAAGCACGTGGGAAAGTCTTTCCTCACCGCGTGCGAGCGCCTTGTCCGCCGCGTGCGCGATAATGGCGCGCATAAGCGTTTTGGGCACGGAGCCGTTGACACAGTACATCGACATATGGTCGCCGTTATAGGTGGCAAATCCAAGTGCAAGCTCGGAGAGGTCACCCGTGCCGACAACAAGACCGCCCTCGGCGTTGGCAACGTCCATAAGTATCTGCGTGCGCTCTCTTGCCTGAGAGTTTTCGTACACGACGTCGTGCTTGTCCTCGGGGTGTGAAATATCCTTAAAGTGCTGCGTTACGGCAGCCTTTATATCTATCGTTCTTGCGGTGCAGCCAAGCTCCTCGGCAAGCGCAAGCGCGTTGCTCTTGGTGCGCTCGGTAGTGCCGAAGCAAGGCATCGTTATCGCTATGACCGCCTCTCTCGGACGGGAAAGTATATCCATCGCGCGTGCGGCAACAAGCACAGCAAGGGTGGAATCAAGTCCGCCCGAAACACCGAGGACCGCGCATTTTGAGTAAGAACGCTCAAGTCTTAATGCCAAAGAACGCGCCTGTAACTCCAGCGCAAGCGACAAAGCCTCATCTCGCTCGGCATTATCCTCGGGAATAAAGGGCGTTTTTGTTACACGGGGTGCTTCCTCGGGCTTTTTACCGCTGCCGGCGCGCACCGTCGAAAGATCGACCTCGCACACAAGCGCATCACAGGAAAACAGCTCCGACTCGGCAATTATCTCGCCGCCTATGGCAACAAGTCTTGCGCCTGCGCAAATGCCGTCAGTACCGCTCTCGCCATCGCCCGCGCCAACGTATGCGTACGCAGCACCGACAGAGAGCGAGCTGTCGCACACTTCTGTGCGGCGTTTAGCCGCAAGGGTGATATACTCGGGAGATGCCGCAGGGTTTATAAGCAGATTTACCCCATCGGGAATCGGGGCTTCATCGTCGCCGATCTTTACAAATATCTTTACACGGGTATCACCATCGCCCACGGGAGCGCCGTAAACGAGGTCACCGCCAAGCACGGTCTTTTGACCCGCGAGAGTGATCCTTATACGCTCGTGGGGAGCGGGGGAAAATCGACGTGAGGAGGCGGTCAGTCCGCAAGAAGCGGATACGCCTATGATCTCGCCGCCGTATATTGCGCATACGGCGTTATAGAGCTTTGCTCCCTGCTTTACGGGCAGACCGACAAGGCACACCGCCTCAATGTCGGCAGTAGCATCGCAAAGCTCGGAGAGAGCTGCCTCGGCAGCATCGGTAAGCGCCTCTTGAAAATAGAGATCAGCCGCCGTAGCGCCCGTGAGCGCAAGCTCGGGAAAGGCGATTATCTGTGCGCCACCCTCGGCAGCGAGGGCTGCCTCTTTTGCAAGGACGGTCGCATTATATTCGGGATCGCAGAGAGTAATTCTCGGCGATACGAGTGCAATTTTAACCTTATTCACCTAAATCACTCCTTGATAAGAATAAGATTCTCCGCGTAAGGAAGCTTCTCTATCGCCTCGCACAAGGTGTGCCACTCGGCAAGCTTGTGGGTGCGGCGTGCATAGTATATGCCGATAAGAACCTCGTAATTCATTGTCACCGTGCGCAGCTGATTGTAAGAGGTGGGAAGCAGCTGGATCATGTTCATCCAATGCGCCTTCTCCTTGGTTTCGAGGTACTTTAATCTCTCTGATTCAAGGCAGGCGATAAGCGCATCCATAGCGCCGACCGACTCACCCGTAAGCGACTCTATCGAGAAATCCTCACGCACGAACTCCTTTGCGTGAATTTTGTGCATTGTGGATGTGGAGTTGGCAACCGTGCCGACCTTGTAGGTGTCAAATTCCTTCCACCAGTAAAGAGGTGCGGTTATATCCATGCTTACGAAAATCTGACGAAGATACTTTCTGTGATCGCTTCCCGCCTTTGCGAGCCTTGTAGCAAGCGAAAGATCGTTCTCACCGAGGACGAAATTACCGCGCTCGTCATAGTAGCTGTCCATACGCGCCCAGCTGTTAAGCGGATTTCGCGCGCCGCGGATAGCATTCTCCATATTCATAACCGAAATTCTTTCAACCTTAAGCATAAGCTGCTCTCCCGTATTTATAATATTTCACTCTATATTTTAACACACACGTACGCGCGTTGTCAATAAGCAGATGTCCTTTGCAAGTAAAAAAGAAAGAACCGAGCGGTAAAAAGCTCGGTTCTTTATATCTAAACAATGTTCTTTTTAATTGTCGCGGATACCATCCATTATGTCGTTTCCACCACCCTGACCGCCGGGGACAAGGGGAGTATCAGCAGCACCAAACGAGGTCGTGATAATGTCGGCAACGTCTATTTTATTTACAGAGATCTCTACGGGTTCCCAGGTGCGCATTGCACTACCTCCTTCGTCTAATGTGATCTATCAACCGTGAAAAAGCATACGCCTATCTCCACAGATACGGACAGTATAGCATAATATTTTAAGAACTCCTCAAAATAACCTAAATTAGGTTTAAAAAAATTAAACAAAAAATTTTTTGGTCAATTATTGGCTTTATTAACACCGTATTAACAAAATAATATTATAATAAGTACAAGTGTCAAAAAACCATATGCCATAAGGCAAAACGGAGATAATTATGAAAAGAACATTTACGTCAATACTGTGCGCGCTTCTGCTTGTTGCGTGCGTTTTGTTCACGTCATCCTGCATCCCCCTCGACCTCTTGTTTGATGACGGTACGTCAGAGGATGGAGGCAAAAACGAGATACCCGACGGCGCTACCGTAAACGTAAACGGCGGTGACAGCTATAACGTAACTATACAGGGCGACTCGGCATCGAGCGTAGCGGCGGCAAGCAAGGCCGTTCTCTCGGCTGTGAGCATCGTTGCCTACCACAGCAAAACGAATTCCGGCTGGGGCGGCTTTGGCGGATCGTCAGACTCATCGTCCAACGCATCGAGCGGCTCGGGCGTAATATACAAGCTTGATAAAAGCAAGGGCGAGGCGTACGTCATCACCAACCATCACGTCGTCTACGACTCCTCGAACGGAATCAGCAGCAATATAAAGGTCTATCTTTACGGCCAGGAGGGATATAGCGAGTGCGCTATGTCTGCTTCGTACGTAGGCGGCTCGCTGTCGTACGATATTGCCATTCTCAAAATAACCGGCAGCACCACGCTTATAAAAAGCATTGCGACAGAGGTGAGCATTGCGGACTCTGACAAGGTTGCGGTGCTTGACGCGGTAGTGGCGATAGGAAACGCGCAGGGCAGCGGCATATCCGCCACCGCAGGATACGTTAACGTAGACAGCGAATATATCACCATGCTTGGCGCAGACGAAAAAACAGAGGTAACTCTGCGCGTTATAAGAACAGACGCGGCGGTCAACCCCGGCAACTCGGGCGGCGGTCTGTTCAACGCGAAGGGCGAGCTTATCGGCATAGTTAACGCCAAGAGCGCAAACGACGCGGTCGATAATATAGGATATGCAATTCCCTCAAACGTTGCCAAGAGCATTGCCGATAACATCATCTACTATTGTGACGGCACAAGCAAGACCTGCGTTTACAGATGTATGCTCGGAATAACCGTCACGTCCAAAAACCCCGAGGCTGTATACGACACCGAAACCGGCAAAATATATAAGACCGAAGAGGTTACCGTAACCGACGTAACCGGCACGGCAGCCAAGAAGGTGCTTAAGGCCGGCGACGTGTTGAAGTCGATAACTATCGACGGTAAGACACAGAATATAACCAGACGTCACCACGTGATCGACAGTATGCTGAACGCACGCCAGGGATCAGATGTAGTCATAACCGTTGAGCGCGGCTCGGAGATAAAGCAGATCACCATTACCATCACCGCTGATATGATCGAGGCTTACAAATAATATGTATAACAAAAAAGAGGTTTATGAAGCGGCTGCAAGCCGCAGAAGGACGGATTTTTTAATAACGTCTGTGATTTTTTTGGCCTTTATTATCGCGGCGGGTGTCGCCATCTACTTTGTGAGAAGCAATCCGTTAGGCGTTGGTGTGGGGGCTGTATGTATAGTTTGGTTGATATTCAGCTTAGTCAAATCCTTAAAGAAGCTGCCGCCGATAAAGGACATTTTTGCCGATGAGTTTGAGGGCGAGATAACCGCCATAGATTACACAGTACCCAAAAACGACCGCACACCCAAAAAAGCGATACTGACCGTAAGCGAGAATGGAAAAAGCATAAAGATCCACGGCATATCGCTCGAGGCGGCAAGCGCATACCAAGTAGGCGACAGAGTGTTGAAAATCAAGGGAACGCAGTACCCCGTGTTAACTAAACGCGACTCTAAAATCATTCCCTGCCCGATCTGCGGCAAGGTGCGCCCCTATACAAACAGCATATGTGACTTGTGTAAAAACTGAAAGCATTAAGGTTTTATAAAGGACTGTTTTATGATACTTGTAACCGGAGCCGGCGGATTTGTCGGCGGTAAAATCATAAAGACCTGCAAAAACACGATCCCCTGCCCATCACTCATTGGCGCAAGCGAGGATCAGATACGCCGTATCGTAGAGGAAAGCGGCGCTACGACGATAATTCACACCGCGGCAATATCGGATATCGGCACTTGCGAAAAAGACCCCGAAGCCTCATATTATGCCAACGTGCAGATACCGATATATCTGGCAAGAGCGGCAAAGAACGCAAAGCTCATCTGTTTCAGCTCGGATCAGGTATACGGCGGCACGGACAGCGACGGTCCGTACACCGAGGATATGGTAAGCCCGATCAACACCTACGCCCGTCACAAGCTCGAAATGGAAGAGCGGGTGCTTGATATATCTCCCGAGGCGGTCATGCTGCGCGCGGAGTGGATGTACGATTATTACCTCAAAAAAGGCAACTACTTTATGAACGTAATAAACGCGACAGGTTCGCTGTCCTTCAGCTCAAAGCAATATAGAGGCATAACCTACGTTAAGGAGGTTGCCGAAAATATGCAAAGGGTTGCCACACTGCCCGGCGGCGTATATAACTTTGGCAGCGAAACAGAAAAATCGATGTATGAAATCACCAAGCGCTTCCTTGATGCGATCGGCAAGAGGATAACGCTTGAGGATGCGCCCGCACGCCACAACTTGTGGATGAGATGTGAAAAGGCAAGGCGCGGCGGCATCATCTTTAATAAGGTTGAGGACGCGCTTATAGACTGTGCGCGCGATTACGGCTATATTTTATGATAAAAAAGCAAAAAGAAGCACCCCGTGTAACTTTTCACGGGGTGCTTTGTATCGTCGAGTGTTAAAAAACGGCGGTTATTGCGCAAATTTTTTCATATTGTCGCAGCTCTTTTTAAGGTAGTCGCGCCACTCACACGGGAAGCCCTCAACCTCAAGAATAAAGAGATCTATTCCCATATCGAGCGCAAGCTTCATCGAAGCCTCGCAATCTGCCTGTCCCTCGCCAACGATCGCGCACGGGTAGGCATCTACCGACTCGCCGGGCTGCCAATTCTTATCAAGCTCCTTGACGTGAAGACAGGAAAGCTTGTCCCCGTATTTCCTCATAAGCTCGCGGGGCTCGTGGCCGCCAACCTTTGCCCAAAACAGATCGAGCTGTGCGGTATAGCCGTCGATCTCTTCGATCAGGGTGTAAACGCCGTCCTTGCCGTCGACGTATTCATGCGCGTGGTTATGATATCCGTAAACTATTCCGCGCTCGTCGAGCAGAGCCTTTGCCGCCTTGATCTCGGCAACCGCCGCCTCGTGCTTATCACCGAAATGAGCCTCGGTGCTTATACCTGCAACGTAAACTCGCTCGATACCGATCGTATCGATATACTCAAGGCTCTCCGCAACGGCAGAAGCCGGCATGTGCGCGGATACGCCCTTAAGACAGTGCTTGTCAAGAGCGGCCTTCATCTCGACAGGAGTGAGGCCGTAGAAGCCCGCAAACTCCACGCAGTCATAGCCTGCCGCCTTTATTTCCGCGAGAACGGTATCAAGACCGTACTCCTTTATTTCGTCCTTTACCGAGTAAAGCTGTATTCCAAATCTTTTCATTATGCCCACCACATTTCCGCAGGGCCACCCTCAATAACGATGCCCTTTACAAATTCAACCGCCTTTTCAAGACCCTCCTTGGGGCTCATAAGGCTATCCTCATGCTCGATCGAAACCGTGCCGTCGTATCCAACGATACGAAGCGCGCTTATTACCTTTTTCCAAGAAAGCTCGTCAGTGCCGTAGCCCATGGTTCTGAACACCCAGCTTCTCTTGCCGAGGTCGCCGTAGTGCTTGGTATCGAGAACACCGTTCTTGCGTACGTTGTGCGCGTTCATCTCGGTGTCTTTTGCGTGGAAATAGTAGATAGCATCGCCAAGCTCATAGATGACGTCAACTATGTTCATGCCCTGCCAGATAAGGTGCGAGGGGTCAAGGTTTGCGCCGATCATAGAGCCGACCGCCGCGCGAAGCTTAAGAAGGGTTTCGGGGTTGTAAACACAGAAGCCGGGGTGCATCTCAAGGCATATCTTCTTAACGCCCTGCTCTTCGGCAAATTTTACCGCCTCTTTCCAATAGGGGATAAGCACCTTGTTCCACTGATAGTCAAGCACGTCAAGATACTCGGGCGGCCACGCGCACGTTACCCAAGAGGGCTGCTTTGCGCCCTCGTCCGAGCCGGGACAGCCGGAGAAGGTGACGATCCTTTCAACACCGAGCTGACCTGCAAGAACGCAAGCGGCTCTGAAATCCTCTTCAAACGCTGCCGCAACCTTGGGGTCGGGGTGAGTGCAGTTGCCGTGTACCGCAAGCGCGGAGATCTCCATACCGTATTTTTCAAACGTCTTTATAACTTCAAGTCTTGCCGCCTCGTCCTTTATAAGCACCTTGGCATCTGCGTGCTTCGTGCCGGGATATCCGCCAACGCCGAGCTCAAACTGCTCGACACCTATGCTTTTAAGATAAGCAAGGCTCTCGTCAAGGCTCATACCGCCAAGAACGCTGCTGACTACGCTGATTTTCATAACTTTTTATCTCCTTTGTGCAAAAGATATTGACATTATTAGTCTTCAATGCTATAATAACACCAGATATTGATAATTTCGTGTCATATATATATTAAAGTTTATCAAATATTGACATCAAGTTTTTTGGGAAGGAGGTTTTGTGAAATATGAACAACGCGTATTATGAATATTTTCACGATAAGAGCGACGAGTTGCTCATCACGTCGGGAACAAACACCGATTGCGGCTTGCACTTTCACCGCAGCATAGAGATACTGTATCTTCTTTGCGGAAAAATGAAATGCAGGGTCGGTAAGGAAGAGTTTGTGGCAGAAGAGGACGACGTTATCTTTGTCAACAACTACTATCACCACGCATTTTCCCCGGTTGCCGACTATCAGAAGATCTTTCTCGTGATCCCCCACAATTTTGAGAACGACTTTAACTCGTTCTTGTCGCAGGGCGCACTTCCCGCGCTTATGTCGGACAAGGAATTCAACCGTAAATTTCTGCGCCCGATAATGCAAACTATGTACGACGGTCGCAAAAAAACGGGTACGCTTGTCAAAAAAGGCTACCTCAACGTAGTTATTGGCACGCTGCTTGACCATTATCCAAAGATCAAGCCGGAGCAAAACAGCGGCATCAGCTTTCTTGTAAACGTGCTGTCCTATATTGATGAAAATTACGCAAAGCCCCTTACCCTTGATATGATAGCGCACGAGTTTGGATACAACAAATACTACTTCTCCCGTCTTTTCAACACCTACATAGGCGAGAACCTTAACAACTATATCAACCTCGTTCGTCTGCGTAATTTCGTATCCCTCTCAAAGTCCAAGGACAAGCGCTCGATCACCGAGCTTGCATACGAATGCGGCTTTGACTCGCTGACGACCTTCTACCGTTATTTTAACAGGGTGTACGGCAAATCTCCCTCGGAGATGTTTAATAAGGAGAAATAAGCCATAATAATATCGGCCGCGCACAGTGTGCTTTAAATCTGCCTATCGGCCACGAAATTGTTATGTATTCTTGTAGGGACAGGCGTCCCCGACTGTCCAAAAAATATCCGCCAAAACAGCTTCACTCTGAGCTTTATCTCGTAGGGACAGGCGTCCCCGACTGTCCAAAAAATATCCGGCAAAAAACAAAACCTACATTAAGACGGTAATGGACAGTCGAGGACGCCTGTCCCTACAATTATTCTTTGTATTGTATGACAAAAAATGAGAGAAACGCGAGGTTTCTCTCATTTTTATTTATATGGGAAGCGCTATGCGATTACTTCGCGTACTCTACGGTACGGCTCTCGCGGATAACGCAGACCTTGATCTGTCCGGGGTAATCAAGCTCGTTTTCGATCTTTCTTGCAATGTCGTGAGCAAGGATCTTCATCTTGTCGTCGTTGATGGACTCGGGCTTAACCATAATACGAACCTCACGGCCCGCCTGGATAGCGAAGGTCTTTTCAACACCCTCGAAGTCGCCTGCAACCTCTTCAAGCTTCTGAAGTCTCTTGATGTAGTTTTCAACGTCCTCACGGCGCGCACCGGGTCTTGCCGCACTGAGTGCGTCGGCAGCCTGGATTATGAAGTCAAGCGCGTTCTGAGGATCAACGTCGTTGTGGTGAGCCTCAATCGCGTGGATAATATCCTTGTTCTCGCGGTACTTGGTTGCGATCTCAACACCGAGCTGGATATGTGAGCCCTCTGCCTCTGCGGTAACGGCCTTACCTATATCGTGCAGAAGTCCGGCTCTCTTAGCCATGGTAACGTCAACGCCCATCTCGTCAGCGATAACGCCGGCAAGCAGGGATACCTCGATAGAATGGCGGAGCGCATTCTGACCGAAAGAGGTACGGTACTTCAAACGGCCGAGCAGCTTGATAAGCTCGGGGTGAAGACCGTGAACGCCGGTCTCGAATACTGCCTTTTCGCCCGCCTGCTTAATAGAATTCTCTACCTCGCGGCGTGCCTTTTCAACCATTTCCTCAATTCTTGCGGGATGGATTCTACCGTCGCTCACAAGCTTTTCAAGCGCGATTCTCGCGGTTTCACGTCTCACGGGGTCAAAGCCGGAAACGGTGATAACGTCGGGGGTATCGTCAATGATAAGCTCAACGCCGGTAAGATTCTCAATGGTTCTGATGTTTCTGCCCTCACGGCCTATGATACGGCCCTTCATCTCATCGCTGGGTATCTGCACAACGGAGATAGCAACGTCGCTGACGTGGTCAGCAGCGCAGCGCTGAATAGCGAGGGAAAGAATATCCTTTGCGCGATTCTCGGACTCGTCCTTAAATCTTTCCTCATACTCGGCAAGCTTAAGTGCGGTCTCGTGAGCAAGCTCGCTGTCAAGCTTTGCCACAAGCTCTGCCTTTGCATCCTCCTTGGTAAGACCCGCGACTCTCTCAAGAGTCTTGATCTGTGCGTCAAGGGTGGACTGAACCTGCGCCTTGAGGGTATCGGCTGCCTGATGCTTTTCGGTAAGCAGGGCATCCTTCTTTTCGAGAGCCTCAAGCTTTGCATCGAGGGTCTCTTCCTTCTGTGTTACTCTTCTTTCAAGTCTGGAAACCTCCTTGCGACGCTCTTTTACGTCGAAGTCCGCCTCCTTCTTCATCTGGAATATTTCTTCCTTTGCGGAAATTATAGATTCCTTTTTAGCACTCTCGGCATTCTTTATAGCATCCTCGAGAATTTTTCTCGCCTGCTCTTCAGCAGAGCCAAGCTTCTTCTCGGCGGTTATTTTTCTCACAAGAAAACCAACCACAACGCCCACAACTATGCCGGCAGCGCCGCCAATAACAATAGAAATAGGATCCAATTTACACCTCCTTCTGATTACATTGTAACCTATATCGTGAAAATAAATAGTTTTAATTTATGTGAGCAAATACTCACACAGATAATATTATATATTAAATATGCGATAAAGTCAAGAGAAATAAAATATTATTTTGAGCGCTTCGGTTTACAAGAACTGCCAAAATTAGCACTTGACACCCCCGAATAGCTAATTGTTAACGAAAAATTCATATTTTTTTGCTCCTAAACTATTGACACGGGGTCAAAAATAGATTATATTATAGGTGTTCAAATTAGCACTCTCCACAAGTAAGTGCTAAAAAATCAAGAAAGCGGAGGTAAAAGAATGGACGAGCGACAGCTTTCGGAAAGAAAGCAAAGAATATTAAAGGCGATCATCGATGCCCACATATCAAACGGCGAGCCCGTCGGTTCAAAGTATCTTGCGCAATCTGACGAGATAACCTGCTCGCCTGCCACGATCAGAAACGAGATGGCAGAGCTTGAGGATATGGGATATCTCAAACAGCCCCACACCTCTGCCGGACGAGTGCCGAGCGAGCTTGGCTACCGCTTTTACGTCGACACGCTTGTCAGGCAGTACAGTGCGACCAAGAGCGAGATAGACGAGATAAACGAGAAGCTCAAATACAAGCTTACCGAGATGGATAAGATACTTGAAGAGGCCTCAAAGCTTGCGGCGTCCTTCACCGACTATACCGGCATCGCATTCAAGACCGGCATCGGTCAGATCAGGATAAGCAAATTTGACAGCGTGTATCTCTCCTCACAGGATTTTTTGCTCGTTATGCTCTTCCAGGGCGACACGGTAAAGGCAAAGCCTATACACCTGCCCTTCCCGATCACAGAAGAGGATCTTCGCCGCTTTACCGAAGCGCTTAACATTTATCTGCCCAACACCACGAGCGACGGCATCACGATGCCGATAATCGTAAAGCTCGAGTCGCTTATGGGCCCCGTCGGCGCGATGGTACACCCCACGATGAAGATCATATACGAAACGATGAGCGAGCTTGACACCGCGGACGTAAGGCTCGACGGCGTAAACAAGCTGCTTCGCTATCCCGAGTATTCGGACGTTTCAAAGCTGCGCGACCTTATGGGCGTGCTTGAAGAAAAGGACAGACTTCTTGACGTTATATCATCCCACACCGAAACCGACGACGGACTCTCCGTCTACATCGGACGTGAGGACGACGACGGCGCGATGCGCGACACGACGCTTATATTCAAAAACGTAAACGTCGGCGGCAAGAGGCTTGCAGTCGGTGTCATAGGACCCAAGAGAATGAATTACTCGAAGGTAATCGGCATGATCAACCAGCTCGCCTCCGCGATCGACTCCACGTTTGGTGACGGATCGCAAGGACTGCTCGAAGACGGAAAATACAAATAATCAAAAGGTAAGTTATAATGGAAGAGAACAAGAATATCCCCGAAAACGAAGCATGTAAGGGGGCGTGTAACGAAAACGAGGCTAAAAAGGAGAAAAAATCCGGCAAGTGCAAGGCGCTTGAGGAGAGAATTTCCGCTCTTGAAGCCGAGATAAAGGAAAAGGATGACAAGTATTTAAGAATGGCTGCCGAGTATGACAACTTCCGCCGCCGTTCAAGAGAAGAAAAGGATGCAACCTACGAGTGTGCTATGGCAGACACGGTAAACGAGCTGCTTCCTATCATAGATAATCTTGAAAGAGCCGCACAGATAGATGCCGAAGGACCTATCAAGGACGGTATCATTATGATAATGAAATCGGTTGAGGGCACTCTTTCAAAGCTCGGCGTAGAGGCGGTCGGCAAGATCGGCGACACCTTTGACCCCAATCTTCACAACGCGGTAATGCACGACGAGGACGAGAGCAAGGGCGAGGGCGAGATCGTTGAGGTTTATCAAAAGGGCTACAAAAAAGGCAACAAAATAATCCGCTTTGCTATGGTAAAGACGGTTAATTAAAAAAATAAAAAATATATTCATATAAAAGGAGAAAATTATTATGGGAAAGATTATAGGAATTGACCTCGGTACCACCAACTCCTGCGTAGCAGTATTTGAGGGTGGCGAGCCCATCGTTATCACTAACCCCGAGGGTGCAAGAACCACCCCTTCGGTAGTAGCATTCACAAAGACCGGTGAAAGACTTGTAGGTCAGGTTGCAAAGCGCCAGGCTGTTACCAACCCCGTCAAGACCGGTATCTCCATCAAGAGAGAAATGGGTACTAGCTACAAGGCTGACATCGACGGCAAGAAGTACACTCCCCAGGAGATCTCCGCGATGATCCTTCAGAAGCTTAAGGCTGATGCAGAGGCTTATCCCGGCACTACCGTTTCCGAGGCTGTTATCACCGTTCCCGCATACTTCACCGACGCACAGCGCCAGGCAACCAAGGATGCAGGTAAGATCGCAGGTCTTGACGTAAAGAGAATTATCAACGAGCCCACCGCGGCAGCTCTTGCATACGGCATGGACAAGGAAGAGTCCCAGAAGATCATGGTATTCGACCTTGGCGGCGGTACGTTCGACGTTTCCATCCTTGACATCTCCGACGGAGTATTTGAGGTTCTTGCAACCAAGGGTAACAACCGTCTTGGCGGTGACGACTTCGACCAGAGAATCGTTGATTGGATGGCTGCACAGTTCGCACAGGAGAACGGCGGCATCGATCTTCGCAAGGATAAGATGGCACATCAGCGTCTTAAGGATGCTGCAGAGAAGGCAAAGATCGAGCTTTCCGGCGTTATGAGCACCTCTATCTCCCTTCCCTTCATCACCGCAGACGCAACCGGCCCCAAGCACTTTGAGGCAACCCTCACCAGAGCAAAGTTCGACGAGATCACCCGTGACCTTGTTGATGCGACCCTCACTCCCACAAGAGATGCTCTTCGCGACTCCGGACTTTCCGCAAGCGATATCTCCAAGGTTCTTCTTGTAGGCGGATCTACCAGAATTCCCGCAGTTCAGGAAGCAGTTAAGAAGTTCATGGGCAAGGAGCCCTTCAAGGGCATCAACCCCGACGAGTGCGTTGCTATCGGCGCAGCTATTCAGGGCGGTGTTCTTGGCGGCGACGTTAAGGACGTACTCCTTCTCGACGTAACTCCCCTCTCTCTCGGTATCGAAACTCTTGGCGGTGTATTCAACAAGATCATTGAAAGAAACACCACCATTCCCGTAAAGAAGAGCCAGGTTTACTCCACCGCGGCTGACGGACAGACCTCTGTTGAGATCCACGTTCTTCAGGGCGAGCGCGAGATGGCAGCAGGCAACACCACTCTTGGCCGCTTCATTCTTGCCGGTATTCCCGCAGCACCCCGCGGAATTCCTCAGATCGAGGTTACCTTCGACATTGACGCAAACGGTATCGTTAACGTAACCGCATGCGACAAGGGCACCGGCAAGGAGCAGCACATCACCATCACCTCTTCCACCAACATGTCCAAGGAGGACATCGAAAAGGCAGTACGTGAGGCAGAAAAGTTTGCCGAAGAGGATAAGAAGCAGAAGGAAGCCGTTGAGGTTAAGAACATGGCTGAAAACACCATCTTCCAGACCGAGAAAAGCATGAGCGACCTTGGCGACAAGATCACCGATGCTGACAAGGCTCCCGTAAACGACGCTATCGCAAAGCTCAAGGAAACCATCAAGGGCGGCAACACCGAGGCTATCAAGGCTGATACCGAGGCGCTCCAGAAGGCATTCTACCCCATCGCTGAAAAGATCTATGCCGAGCAGGCACAGGCTAACGGCGGCGCACAGAACGCGGGCGACGGCAACGTATACGGCGCAGATTTCGAGGATAAGACCTAAAATAACGCAACACGGGGTTGCCCCTATCGCAAAGATGAGGCGACCCCGTAAAGCAGTTTACATCTCATTTAAGGAATAGATATGGCAGATAAAAGAGATTATTACGAGGTCCTCGGCGTACAAAAGAGTGCCTCGCAGGACGAAATAAAAAGAGCCTACCGTAAGCTTGCAAAGCAGTATCACCCGGATATGAACCCGGGAGACAAGACCGCAGAGCAGAAGTTCAAGGAAGTTAACGAGGCTTATGACGTTCTCTCCGACGACGAAAAGAAAAGCAAGTACGACCAGTACGGTCACGCAGCCTTCGATCCCTCTATGGGCGGCGGCTCGGGATTTGGAGGTTTCGGCGGCTTTGGCGGCGGCGATTTCGACTTTGGCGACATATTCTCATCCTTCTTCGGCGGCGGCAGCTCTTCTTCATCAAGAAACAGAAACGCACCCGTTCGAGGCGAGGATGTAGCCACCCGTGTAACAATTTCGTTTGACGAAGCGGTATTCGGATGCAAAAAGGAAGTGTCTTTCGCAAGGATCGAGGCGTGCCCCGAGTGTGGAGCGACCGGTGCGGCAAAGGGTACTACCGCAGACACCTGTCAGACCTGTCGCGGTACGGGTACTGTAACCGTTCAGCAGCAGACGATGCTCGGCTATATGCAGACGCAGCGTGCCTGCCAGAACTGTCGCGGTACGGGTAAGATAATCAAAACTCCCTGTAAGAACTGTAACGGTAAAGGCTTCATAAAGATCAACAAGAAGCTTGAGGTAACGATCCCTGCGGGTATTGACTCCATGCAGCGCATAATTCTGCGCGGTCAGGGCTCTGCCGGCAGAAACGGCGGCCCGGCGGGCGACCTTATCATCGAAGTAAGAGTCAAGGAGCATAAGATCTTCACAAGAAGCGGCAACAATATCTACTGCGAGATACCGATCTCCTTTTCCGAGGCGGCACTCGGCGCTAAAATAGATATTCCTACTCTTGGCGATAAGACCGAAAAGTACGAGATCCCCGAAGGAACTCAGACAGGAACGACCTTCACCCTTAAGGGCAAGGGCATTCCCGACGTAAACACCAAGCGCAAGGGCGATCTTATCATCACCGTAACCGTAGAAACCCCGAAGAACCTCACAAGCGAGCAGAAAAAACTGCTTGAAAGGTTCTCGGAGACCCTCGGTGAAGGCAACACAGGCAAGCGCCAAAGCTTTTTCAAAAAGCTTTTTAATTAAAACAAAGCGAGAGTGTCTTATGGCGGCATTCTCGCTTTTTGTTTTCTCTTGTCTCAAAACTTACTCGCAGGACTTGAAATACACGCGCAAATATGGTAAAATAATAACGCCCGCAAAAAACAAATCAAAGCGGACATAGAAAAGAGAATTAATTTGAAAATTCTGACGATCGGAGATGTCACAAGCCCGAGAGGCATAGAGCATCTCAAAAACTCACTCTGGAAGGCGCGCCGCTCGCTTGGCGCAGATTTCTGCATAGTCAACGGAGAGAACGCCTCATTCTTGACCGGTATATCACCCGATCTTGCCGAGGAGCTGCTCCGCGCAGGTGCCGACGTCATCACAGGCGGCAACCACACAATGCAGAACAGACAGGCTTATACCTACCTCGAGGACACAAAAGAGATGATACGTCCTATAAATTTCGGTGACAACGCCCCCGGAAGAGGATACACCATTCTCGATGCAAACGGCTACCGTGTTCTCGTTATGAACGCCATGGGATGCGTGCATATCGAGCCAAATCTTGATGCGCCTTACAGCTTTATCGACCGTGCGCTCGCACGCGAGGAGGGCAAGTACGATATAGCCGTGCTTGACATTCACGCAGAGGCAACAGGAGAGAAATATGCCGTTGCGATGTGCTTTGACGGAAAATTCAGCATCATTTTCGGCACACACACCCACGTTCAGACGGCAGACGAGCAAATTTTGCCTCACGGAACGGGATACATCACCGATATTGGTATGTGTGGCGAGAGTGGCGGCATACTAGGAATGGACACCGAGTGTATCGTAGAGCGCATGAGAACGCATCTGCCAAACAAATACCGAGCAGCCTCGGGCGAACCGATAGCATACGGTGCTCTCTTTACAGTTGATGAAAAAAGCGGCAAATGCACGGACGTGCGTCGCGTTTCTTTTTAAATAAGCAAACAAAGGTTTACATTATATGAATGATCTTGTTACACGGGTGGCGGTTATCGGAGCAGGACACGCCGGCATAGAGGCGGCACTCGCCTCTGCGAGAATGGGTGTTGACACAGTTCTTTTCACAACCAATCTCGACGCGGTGGCAAATCTCCCCTGCAACCCCTCAATAGGCGGCAGCGCAAAGGGACATCTCGTTTTTGAGATCGATGCCCTTGGTGGAGAGATGGGCCGCGCGGCAGACCTCTCTACCATACAGTCGCGCACGTTAAATCTCGGCAAGGGTGCGGCAGTACACTCAAAAAGAGTACAGACCGACAGAGCCGAATACAAAAGAATAATGAAGCACACTCTCGAAACCACCGAGAATCTGCGCCTTGTTCAAGCAGAGATAGTCGATCTTATGACGGACGGTGAAGAGAAGAGGGTGTCGGGCGTAGTCACACGCCTTGGCGAGATGTGGCAAGCCAATGCGGTAATTCTCGCGACGGGAACCTTTCTTGACAGCCAAATATTCGTTGGCGACAAGGTTTATTCCGCAGGCCCTGACGGCATGATGCCGGCTTGCGAGCTATCGAAAAACTTGACACGCCTCGGCATTAAGCTTCAAAGATTTAAGACGGGAACTCCCGCAAGAGTCAACCGCAGATCTATAAATTTCGACTCGCTCGAGGTGCAAAGCGGCGAGGACGAGCCTATCCCCTACTCTACTCTGACCACCGATTACAGCAACGAGGTAAACAAAGTTCCCTGTCACGTGGTCTACACCAACGCAAAAACCCATGAGATAATCAACTCAAACCTCGACAGATCCGCTATGTATTCGGGCAACATCACCGGCACAGGTCCGAGATACTGCCCCTCGATAGAAACCAAGCTCGTGCGCTTTGCCGACAAGCCGCGCCATCAGCTCTTCGTTGAACCGTGCGGACTTGACACCGAGGAGATGTATATTCAAGGCTTTTCAACGTCGATGCCCACCGACGTACAGTACGAGATGCTGCGCAGCCTTGACGGCTTTGAAAACGCAGAAATAATGCGTTATGCGTATGCAATAGAATACGACTCCGCCGAGCCGACGCAGATGCTCCCGACACTCGAATTCAAGCACGTAAAGGGACTTTACGGCGCAGGACAGTTCAACGGCACGTCGGGATATGAGGAAGCGGCCGCACAAGGACTCGTTGCCGGCATCAATGCCGCCCTTGCCATCAAGGGAGAAGAGCCGATGATACTTCCGCGCGCATCGTCTTATATCGGAACGCTCATCGACGACCTTGTGACCAAGGGAACGAGCGAGCCTTACAGAATGATGACCTCTCGTTCGGAATACAGACTGATTTTAAGACAAGATAATGCCGATTTAAGACTCACAGACATAGGCTACAAGGTTGGTCTGATTGATGAAAAACGTTACACGGGGTTCACCCAAAGGCGTGATCTCATCAATCAAGAGGTCGCAAGAATGGAAAAAACGACCACCGCTCCGAGCGACACCGTAAACGCTCTTCTCGAAGAGCACGCATCATCCCCCATCACGACGGGAATAAAGCTTGCGGAGCTGCTCCGTCGCCCCGAAATGAGCTATAAAATCCTTGAAAAAATTGACACGGGTCGCCCCCAACTGCCAAAATCGGTGCAAACCACGGCAGAAATACTCATAAAATACGACGGATACATCAAGCGTGAGCTTGCAGAGGTCGAAAGGCAGAAAAAGCTTGAGGATCGCCGCTTACCAAGCGACATTGACTACTCGAAAATACAAGGTCTTCGCCTTGAAGCAGCCGAAAAGCTTAATAGTATCCGCCCCGTAAATATCGCGCAGGCTTCCCGCATAAGCGGCGTAAATCCGGCAGATATCAACGTGCTTCTTATTTATCTTTCGTCGCGCACGCAAAGATCGGGTAACTGATTTTCTCGCGATTCATACAATAATATCGGAGAGCGTGTCGCGCGGCAAAAAGTGCAGATGTGATACCACGCAATGAGCACGAGAGCCACAACAACGCGACAACGCCGGCAAAGTTCGTACTTGAACCCGGAGATAAATATGAAGATAGTAATTTTACATTCACCTAAATTTCTCTCGCCCATTTTGGCAAGGATATTTAAGGTAAAAAAGGGCTAAATAGCCGAAAAAACCATAAAAACAACCCTGTTTGGCGTCAAAATCTGACGTTTTCCAAGCAGGGTTGCTTTTTTTACGCGCCGTGGCGCTCTATTTCATCAAAATAATGTGCATCGCTGTACGACACAGGAAGAAGCTTTTCCCCGTCGTAAATAACCGTCGTGCACGACGCATTCAGCGGATAATTTACCGCGTCGTTAAGATCTTCGGGTTTTATTCCGGCAACGATACCCCAAAAAGAGCGTATAGCAGCCGCGTGAGATGCCACAAGCACGGTTGCATCGGGGTGCAGCGCGGCAATACGGCATATTTCCTTGTAAAGTCGCTTGCCCGCAGCCGGCACACTCTCACCGCCGGGCACTTGGCATATACCGAAATTCTGTCGCCAGCCTACCGTAAACTCCTCGGGATAGAGCCTGTGCATCTCTTCGTGAGATTTACATTCCCACGCACCGAGATAAATCTCGCGAAGCTCTCGCGATGTTATGATCTCTATACCGCGCAACTCTGCATGAGGGCGCGCCGTATTATATGCACGTATCAGATCGCTTGAATATATGGCGTCTATCTTCTCATCCTTAAGATATTCAGCGGCGATTTGCGCCTGGCGCCTGCCTTCATCGGTTAAGTCCCAATCCGTGTGACCTAAACAGATACCCTGCGCGTTCGCAATGCTCTGTCCGTGTCTTATTATGACAACTTTAGTTTGCATTATTTATCTCCAATTTAATTATTTTTCTGTTTGAATTCTTTTAAAATGTAGTGCTATCATCAATCAAAAGATGCAGTATTATCATTCTATGTAAGGCTACTTCTGCCGTTTTTATTACCAAAAGACCAACATCCTCGTCAGAAAAAGAGAAACAAATCTCAAAAACAGACGTCGGTTGCAAAAATATCGCCAGTTGATAATCAATTATTTGCCGTACAAAAGCTTCAGAATTCGGTGTTTCTCGACTTTAGTGCCAACCCGTGTGAAATTATCAAGGAATTCGCAACAAAATTAATAATAAAGCAGACACCAATCAAGCACCAAAACGCACCGAACGTGTTGTATTCTCACCGACATGCGTACCAAACAAGAGCAAACACACCTCAACCACACCGAATATTGCGTACCCGCACCAATACGTGCACTAAACCCGGGCAAACTGCCTCAACCAGCCGAATATTGCGCACCTGTGCCAACGCGCACGCACTAAACCGGGGCAAATATAGCACAATCGCGCAAAAACGAGCATCACGTCATAGATCGATCGCACCGCGGGATGCTCTGTTATATTGTAGTCGCCAAAGATACGGTATTTGCCTACCAAAAGCTTCGGAATTCAGCATTTTTCAGCTTTAGTGCGCACCCGTGTCAAATTATCAAGGCAAATCTTACCCAAACCGCGACTAAACGTGCACAAAAACCAGACAAATTATATCAAAAAACGCAACCTACGCATCACAACCCGGCAAAACCAAGCGTCATTCGCACACCGCAGCCTGTAAAATAAGCTCACAGACGCCAATATCACCGTCGAATCATTTGTTTCAACACATTATACGCCATTTTAGCACGCAAATGTAAACTATACTTTGCATTTTGAGCCATATTTTTCAAAAAATCAGCGCCAGTTAAACGCTTTTTCATTTCATCACGTAATATTATAATGCAATTTGCACCTATTTTCAAGTGTTTTTCGTTTGTTGGCACGCAAAAAACAAGTTTTCGTCGCTTAATTTCATATATTAAAACAACATAAGGGGTACGCAAGTGATTTCTCCGATTTTATCAAGCATCAAATAAAAAGTCGGCAAAAAACGCGCGCGATTTTAAACATTCAAGAATTCTCCGCAAGTGTTAATCCCCCACTTACTATTTTACTCTTCTGATACGAGTTTATCAGCCGCGCCGCCATTCTGCGTGTCACAACCGTAACGCACCAAGCAAGCGCCCACCCCCTCTGTGTTCCTGGTGTTATACAGTGATCGATTACATATCATTTCGGCACGTCCGTTCAACAAGTACCAACTTGGAATGTACCGATGCAGCCGCGACGGCTTGACATGCGCTTGCTCGACACACATCAGTCCAAAAGTATAGTTTTAAAAATACACAGTTTTGGAACGTATCAATTTGAAACACCCCGTTTTGTGCGCTCCTCTTTTTCATAGTCCAACGTACATTCCCGAATAGCTACAAATTTTACGTGCTCTGTTCTCCGATACATTATCAACAAGCGATCTTCAACGTTTCACTAACAAAAACGTCCTATTTTAGCCTATTTTACATCGGTTTTTCAAGCTATTTAACCCTCTTTTTAGCTTTTTGACTGTTTTGCGTTTTTCTGCCACACTTTATTTCTTATATTTTGCATTTTTCAACATTTGGAGCAACACAAAAACCGCCCTAAATATTCAAAAAGTCATTTTTTCTCCTTAATTCAACTCATTTTTTCGCAACCGAAAGATGATTTTACATATTTTACCATTTTTTGTTTTAAATCCAAGACAACGAAAATCACAGGTACACGCCGGATATAAAAATGTGTGAAATCATTCGTTTAAGTGTCAAAAAAGCAAAAACAATTTTAAAAAGCAAAAAGATGCCGCAAATCACGGGCAAAACGGCAAATTAAATGTAAAAATTCCCAAAATAGTCCCAAAAAGCAGATTTAGACACAATAAAAAGCAAGGCAAAGCGCCGAAAGTGCCCCAAACCAAGCAAAAATAAGCTTAAAAGTCGCAACGTAAACAAACACGAGCATAGTATAAAGGGCAGCTTATAGCATTAAAAAAGCATTTTATAACCCCAAAAAGACGAAAAATTCGCTCAAATAATGCCATCTCGCAACAAAATACCGCCCAAAAAACGCAAAAAAAGCCATCAGATCCACCCAAAAGCCTCAAATTCCACCAAGGAGCCATAGATTTCACTTAAAAAGTCACCGAAATGCCGCAACTATTATCCCACCCAAACCCATATAGCACGTATGATCCCGCCAAAAAACTCCGAAAAACTTACCCCCCTAAAAATGCCAACTTAATACGCATTAACCTGTGTTTTGAAGCTTTTTAGATGCAAAAACGCAAGTTTTCCCCTGATTTTAAAGCAAAAGCCGCTCATTTTATCTAAAATGCGCTGTTTTAAATGTTTCACGTGAAACTTTTTTAACGACAAGGCGAAAATCATCTTTCACCGCGTGAAACACACAAAAAAAGAGAGCCATATTGTTTCACGTGAAACTTTTTGTGCAAAATCAATGGTATTCCAACATATTTACACACAGCACAAACGCTCATTTTGAGAATTGTTTCACGTGAAACTTTTAAAAACACGTTAGTTTTATAAAAAACAAGCCGTGGTTTGATTGAAAATCGAGGGGTGAGCCGTTTTCTTCGCGAAAAATCGCGCAAAACCGAACAAAACTACGCAAAATTGCGTGTTTTTTCGAAATATCAATCATAAAAGCCGCATATAAGTCAAGTTTTACCTTGCTGTTCCGAAAACACCTCTCGTTTCAGAAAATCACATGTTTACCGCCCCCGTGCCAAGTTCTTAAAAAATAGCTTTTTTGCGTTTTTGCTTCTTTTGAAGAGATCTTAAGTGTTTCACGTGAAACTTTTTGTTCGCAAGCGTCAATTTTAGATGCTTTTTTTTGCATTTTTGCCATCAAAAGATCCCCAAAATAGCCCGGTTTTGCCGCGTTTTTGCTTCGAAAAGGACCGCAAGCAACTTATTTTACCGCTTTTTGTCCAAAAAAACGCCCGCGCGGCACGTTTTCGCCTTATTTCTATTCTGTTTTTGTTCTGTTTTCGCTATATCTTCTTTCTTTTTTGTTCTATTTTCGTTTCAATGTTTGCTTCAACGTCGTTTTTCCGATTGCCTTTTGATTGTTTTTGATCGCTTTCCAATTACTTTTTCCATTACTTTTTGCTTGTTTTTGTTTTTTCAAGGGTTTCGGCCTGTGTGAGATTCAAGAAACAGTCACAGGCATTAAAATTGACGTCGCCATGATGTATGAGGGGCAAAAAGGGTAATAAATACGCGTTTTTTGACTGCACAACCGCTAGTTTTGCCACCCACGCAAAACACAATATCTTGTGTTAAAAACCGCCATTTTTCGTGTTTTCGTGCCATATATGCCAAAAAAACGCGACAAAAAAGAAGACGAGCCACCAAAATCGAGAAAAGAGTGCTTTTAGCGCCGAGATAGCCGTTTTTTTGCGTTGCAATAAGTGTTTTGATTCGGTTCGATGCCAATTATGCATCCCATAGCAAGCAATTCACGGCAAGCTCCTCGGAAAGCAATCTGCAGCAACTAATCCATAGTAAGCGATCTGCGGCAGGCGTTTTGCGGCATGTAATCTGCAGTAAGTAGCTTTATCAATTCAGCGTTAAGGTATCTCATCGAGCAACAGCAAGCAATTTTGTCAAGTAGCAAGCAATATTATCTAATAACAGCAAGTGGGCGGTATTATCCGTCAGAGGCAATCGCACAATTGTATCGATCAATAACAAGCGTTTTGCGGCTTTAACCACACCCTTTGCCACAGAAAACGCTTTTAATCGTTTCTCATAAGCTTTGAGGAGTAGCAAAAATCTCACTAATCGTAGCAAAAGCCACAAAATCTTGGCAAAAATGCGGTTTGAGAGTTTGATCTTGCCTGTTTAAACCCACAAAAAATGCCGTCAAAACTCGTAGCAAGTGCCACAAAACCGAGTTTGAGTGCGTTCAGACGCCACAAGTACCGCGTATAAGATAGAAAAGTTGCCGGGCGCTGCATAATGTAACACACGAGCAAAAAGCCGCAATACTCGCAAAACATCGTCATGCGCGTCGATTTAAAGCATTTGAATGTCACAGAATTTCATGCGCGATCCGTTACAAGCACCCAAATACAACGCAATATACGCACAAGGCCCAAAAAAGCGGTCAAATACGGCGGAATTTCAAAGAACATACCAACCAAAAAGCGCACGAAAGCACTACAAATCACGAGAATTCCAACCAAAAAAAGCACTCGCGCGAGGCACAAAAATTGTTGTCGTGTTAAAAAAGCATCTATATGCTGCGCAATATCACGCGAGTAGCCACAAAATGCGTTCAAATACAGCGAGATTTCGCCGAGTATTCCCGGCCAAAAACAATATTGCCAAGTGTATCAAGCGAGGCGTGATGCTGCTGAGCGCGACCGGTAAAGCACAATATCGTTGCGTGCATCAAGTAAGGCGCAATATTTTAAGCATATCAAGCGTATCAAACAAGGGCGACATTGCCAAGTAAGCCCGGTAAAGCACAGTATTATCAAGTGAATCAAGTCAGGTACGGTATTGTCTAGCGTACCAAGCAAAAGCGCCCGGATACAGCGCAAAACCGACTGAAAATTAGCCAAAAGGTGATCGGATACCATAGAATATCGCGAGCTTATCAAATAAAATCATTCAAATACCATGCAATATCACACGCGAAGGTGGCAAAATCGCCAAGATACCGCACGACGTCGCCGCGCGTGCCGACCAAAAGCGGTTAATCAAACGAATATCACGTCTTTTGGGGCGTCTTTTTGGGCGTTTTCAGGCGGTTTTGACCGGTTGATTTCAGCAAAGAGCCGTGAGCCAGCAATTACGATCAGCAAAAACTTCCAAGTACCGCAAGTAGCAACCGTTAGCACACGTACAAAAAAGCGATAAAAACGGTAGATATTTGATAAATATCTATTGACAACAGCATTTTTTCAATGTTATAATTGTGATGTAACACACTTTTAATGGCAAAAAGTTAGGATTTTTCGGTACTTTTCGGCGTTTTCGCCTCACGGCTCACGCGAAACAACGTAAAACCGCCAAGTCCTATCAAAAAGCAGCTGCAAAACAGTCTTCTAAAAAGTCAAAAAAACGGAAACAACCACAAAAACCCGGGTTTGACGGATAAGGCAAGGCAATTTTGGATCTGTACCAAGCTAAACAAAGCAATGCAAATTCGAATACTCGATGAAAAGCCGGACAAGGTAATGCAAATCAGATGCCGGGCAAGGCTGAACAACACGGCTGAACAGTAAGGCCGAACAAGACTAACCAAGGCTAAAAATTCAAAAGAAGTTCAAAAGAAAGGATTTTCACCAAAATGGCAAAGGTCATCTCTTTTTCAAACCAAAAAGGCGGCGTCGGCAAGACTACGTCTTGTGTAAATATAGCCGCCCAGATAGCCAACAAGGGCAATAAAAAGGTGCTCTTGATCGATATGGACCCCCAGGGCAACGCCACCAGTGGCCTCGGACTTCCCAAATCCAAGATAAAAAAGACCATCTACGACGTTATCATCGGACGTTGCGACATCAAAGAAGCGGTTATCAAGACAAAATTCAAAAATCTCTCGGTCGTTCCCGCTACGATAGATCTCGCGGGCGCAGAGCTCGAGCTCTATGAGCTCGAAGAAGACACCAACTTCTCAAAAATCGCGCTCGATTCCATCACCGACGACTACGATTACATATTCATTGACTGTCCTCCGTCGCTCGGAATGCTCACCGTTAACGCGCTTTCAATATCCAACGGTATCGTTATCCCCATGCAGTGCGAGTTCTACTCGCTCGAGGGAATGTCACAGCTCCTGAACACCGTGAAAAAGATCCGCCAGCTCTATAATCCCTCGCTTC
Source organism: Eubacteriales bacterium (assembly GCA_045576315.1). Classification (GTDB taxonomy): domain Bacteria; phylum Bacillota; class Clostridia; order Oscillospirales; family CAG-272; genus UBA1740. The sequence goes on from JAZNGE010000045.1 coordinate 40,777, forward strand.
AGATCGTCGGAATCCTGCTCACAATGTACAACGGCAGACTCACTCTCACCAATCAGGTCGTTGCCGAGCTGCGTAAGTATTACTCCGAGCTGCTCTTCAAGGTGCCGATCTCCCGTACCGTCAGAATTTCCGAAGCTCCCGGCTACGGTGAGCCCATATGCTACCACGATCCCTACGGAAAAGGCGCGCTCGAATACGCAGCAGTTTCCAAAGAACTTATGATGAGAATATAATTACACCAAAGGTGTAAAATAATTTTAGAGGGTAAAAATCACACCACAAACGCAAAAATTGCCGCCGCATTCGGTTCTGTTTTTAAAAAAGGGAATAGCGGTTACGAGTACAAGCGCTTATAGCCCGAAAATTTCGCCACAGAGCGATTTTGAGTATCGCGGGCGGTAAATTCCGCATCAAATAGCGCAAAACGCGCTTAAAACACGTTTTTGAGGCTCTCAGGAACGTCAAACGGTTATACCGCGCACCCCAAAACGTTCAAAACAAGGCAAAATCAGCGCGTTAGTTTGGCGATAACATGCACGCGGAGTAGGATCTCAAAAAGAACACGCAAAAAGAGGCAAAAAAGCACCCGCATATCAAACAAACCGCACCTGTTTCACGCCAAAGTGAGCCACACGGAACTCTTTCAATGTGTAACATTGAATCGGTGAAAAAATCACACAGAGAGACAATAAAACCGCATGACGTCTGTGAAGCAGTGAGCGAGCCGGATGGCATTTAGAATACTGCTCCGTGTTTTTGCAGGGAAGAATACCGCGCCGTGCTTTATTAAGCGCGACTGCGTGTATAAAATATTACGCGCGTGTATGTAAAGAAGTTTCCATTTTTTGACATTTTTGACTTGCTCCGTGTTTTTTGAGCCAATTTTTGAGGCGTTTTTTCGTAAATGTTATTATTTTTGCTCCGTGATTTTTGTATTTTTTAACACCGCAAATTTGTCAATCGTGTTTGTGATAAAAGTGGGGATTAACATACCAATACACCAAACAATTATTTAAATTTGTGGATAATGGTATCTGCTTTTGTGATGTTATTTCGTCATAAAGTGGTGTTTTAATACTGATTTTTGTGTTTTTGACACCAAATTTTGAGTTTTTGCCCCGGCAAACGAAAAAGTTGTGTTTTTCAACTTTTGGTTTTCGTTTTTGCTAGCGCATCACATTTATAATTATCCCCACCAAAATTCATTTTTTCACGTTTTTAACCCTCAAAAATTTGTTTTTCAACCCATTTTTACCACTTTTGCAGCATTTTTGGCGGTTTTTTGAGCATTGTTTTCCACCAAATCAAGCAAGACAACATTTCTGTTTCGTTTCGGAAAAATCGATGAGTTGTTGATTTTTCAATTTCGAGTAAAAACAAGCGCATAGACAAGCTAATTACGAAAAAACAACACTTTTGTACGAAATCATTATTTTGATACGCATTTTTACAGTTTATCTGTCACCAAGTGGGGAATAGTTGCCGCTTTTGGCTTCATTTTAATTTAAAAGTGGCATTTTAACATCTTGATGGTATTTAAACGATCATTTCTTACTATTACATAATAAAAAGGTACGAAGATGTATACTGATATTTTTGGAAAGAAAAGATATAAAATCAATCTTCACACGCATACCACAATATCCGACGGTCACCGCACGCCCGAAGAGGTTGCGCAGCTTTACCGCATAGCAGGGTACGATGCCGTGGCTTTTACAGATCATTGGAAATTCGGTGAAGCTTGTGAGCTTGCAGGCCTTAAAATTCTCTCCGGCGTTGAATACAACATCCCCGACGAGAACACGAGAGACGGTCTGTTTCACGTTGTTGCCGTAGGTATGGAGCGCGACCCCGGTATATCAAAGACGGATAGCATCACAGAGCAGGATCTTATCGACGGTATCCACTCGGTTGGCGGTCTTGCTATACTCGCGCACCCCGCATGGTCGCTCAATACACCCGATCAGATACTCAAATTTAACGGTTTTGACGCGACCGAAATATATAACTCGGTTTCCGAAGCCCACATGTCGCGCCGCCCCGACTCATCGCTTATCGTTGATATGCTCGGCGCAAAGGGGTGTCTGTTGCCTCTTTTGGCGGTTGATGATACTCACTACTATGACGGTGACGAGTGCCGCGGATTTATAATGTTAGAGGCCGATTCTCTCGATCAAAAGGACGTAGTCCGCGCCGTAAAGGACGGCAAATTCTACGCCTCGCAGGGCCCGGAAATTCACCTCTTAGAAGACGGTGATGACTTCATAGTAAAATGCTCGCCCGCAAAGGAGATAGTATTCTTCTCCGACGGCGTATGGTCACCGCGTGTATTTGTCGGTGACGGACTCACCGAGGCAAGATACATTCCCCGCGATTTTGAAACCTTCATACGTGCCGAGGTGACCGACTCAAAGGGCAAGCGCGCGTGGACAAACTCCGTAAAAATAAAAAGGGAGAAAAACCAATGAGTGTCACTATTGGAGTTTTCCCATCGATAAAGGACGACGGCACTTGTTGGCTGTACGATAGCTACACCGATGCCATTACATCCGTCGGTGCTTCTCCCCTTGTAATACCGCATATTCCCAAATCCTCTGCCGATACGCTTTTTGCACTTATGGATATGTGCGACGGCTTTATGTTTACCGGTGGCGGTGATATTGATCCATCGTTTTACGGTATGGAAAGATGGGACGAGTGCGGAAAGAGTATTTTAAAAAGGGACGAATTCGAGCTTTTTGCAATCGATTACGCAATAAGATCAGACAAGCCCATACTCGGTATTTGCCGCGGCTGCCAGCTTATCAACGTAGCCTTTGGCGGCACGCTTTGTCAAGACATTCCGACAGCATATAAAAACGCGCAAAGACACACTTCCGAATCTGTCGAAAACCCGACCGTGCACGAAATTGATATTTCTGTCGATTCACCACTTTTTGAGATGTCGGGCGCACCCCGTGTCAAAATAAACAGCTTTCATCACCAATGTGTAGACAAGCTTGGTAAGGGTTTAAGGATACTTACCACATCTCCCGACGGAATACCCGAGGGCGTTTATCTTGACAATGACAGATACATCGTCGGTGTCCAGTGGCACCCCGAACGCAGATACACGAGTGAAAGCTTTGATAAAGGTGTATTCTTAAGCCTTGTAAAAGCAGCAGAAAAACGCGGTTAACCCACACCCGTGTAACATTATTTGAGATAATTTTATAAAAAAATAAATACATTTTCACAAAAACAGGAGGAAAACGCAAATGCCAAGAAAGAAGAACAGCGGACTTGGAAGAGGCCTTGATGCCATTTTCCTTAATAACTCGCTCGAAAACACCACACAGAACACAGAGAACAAGATCACCGAGCTTTCGATCTCTATGATCGACCCCAAGAGTGACCAGCCGAGAAAGACCTTTGACAAGGAGTCGCTTGAGGAGCTTGCAAGATCGATAGAGGAGAACGGACTTCTCCAGCCTATACTCGTTCGCGAGTACGGCAACGGACGCTATCAGATAATCGCCGGCGAGCGCCGTTTCCGCGCATCTAAAATCGCAGGCCTCACCGAAATTCCCGCAATAATTCTCGATCGCGACGACAGAAAGGTCGCAGAGATCTCCCTTATTGAAAACATTCAGCGCCAGGACCTCAACCCCATTGAAGAGGCTATGGCATTCAAGGCACTGGCAAACGATTACGGTCTCACACAGGAAGAGCTTTCCGAGCGCGTCGGTAAGAGCCGCTCCGCTATCGCAAATTCCACCCGTCTTCTCGATCTGCCCGCACCCGTGCTTGAAATGGTAGCATCCGGCGAGCTTTCCGCAGGTCACGGCAGAACGCTTCTCGGCGTTAAGGATCCCGACAATCTCGTGCTTCTTGCAAAGCGCACCGTAGAATTTGATCTCTCCGTACGTCAGCTTGAAGAAGAGGTAAAGCGCATCAATAAGCCCGTAAAGCCCGAGCCTGAGGAAGAGGAGCTTCCTATCGTTGACTATTTCAAGGAAATGGCTCTGCGCGTTCAGTCGCACCTTGGCCGCCGTGTTGAAATAAACGGCAAGGGCAGAAAGAAATCCATCACCCTCTATTACGAGGACAACGAGGATCTTGACGAGCTTCTCGAAAACATCTGCGGCAAGGATTTTCTTGAAAATTTCTGATAAGAATTAAGTTTTCCTTGTAAATATATTTTAAACATTCGTCCTCTTTTGTTGCTTTATTTATATTGTTATTGTATAATTATCGTAGCAATTTTCAAAGAGCGGAGGAACTTATGGATTGGCAAATGCTCGAGGAATATATACTCCTCAACCTCAACAAATATTTCGATAACGTTGATTTCCCCATAAATATATTTATAATTTCACTAACCATCGGTGCTTGCATCGCATCCTTTTGCGTGACCGTACATAAGAGATATACCGCAACGCTCCTGCGTGGGCTTATTCGTCATAACGCGCTTGACGAATCAAGTGCGGTGAGCCTTGAAAGACTGCATATAAAACCATCTTCACCTATGAAATCCGCGCTTTTGCGCCACGGTCAGCTCACCGATATGGTCGCTTTTGTAAATACCGACGAGGAGATCACCAGGGAAAATTTACACAAGGTCGGTCTTTACGTAAAAAAAGAACGCCGTGATCGCGCGCAGCGTATAAGCGAAGGTCTTGTTCCTTCCTATATCACCGCAGCGATATATTGCTTCCTATTTATCTCTATCGCGGTCGCACTCGTTATCTTGATGCCCGAGATCCTCTCTTTCCTCTCGGGACTTTACTAAAAAAGTAAAAAAGTGCTTATGTCAAACATAAGCACTTTTTGTTTTATAGAGTGTGTCATATTGATTACGCAGAGATATCCTTTTTTATACATTTTTCACGTCATCGGGAATTTCTATCTCTCCCTCGCTCTTTTCAAACTCCTTTATTTCCTGTCTTATCAAATAAAGTATCTCGCCGTTTGCCGATCTTCCGTAATACTTTGAAATATAGTGCAGTTTGTAGTGAAGCTCGGGGTCGATCTCTATTCCAAGGTGTTTGTTCTTTTTGTTTCTCATAAAAAATCTCCAAAAAATCTTAATTTAAGTATATTTTAAGATTATTTTGTGGTATAATGTTGCTAGTATACTTAATTTAAGTATACTAAATATTAATTTGGAGATATTTATGAAAACAGCGGTGATTGGATCAAGATCAATAAAATTGTTGGATTTAGAGGGATACCTCGCCGATGCCAAAGAAATCGTTTCCGGCGGTGCAGAAGGAGTCGATTCCTGCGCCGCAAATTTTGCAAAATCAAATGGCATAAAGCTCACCTTGTTTCTCCCTGAATACAGTCGCTACGGTCGCGCAGCACCAATAGTAAGAAATAAAAAAATCGTTGATTATGCCGATAAGATCGTCGTTTTTTGGGACGGAGTATCAAGAGGTACGCTCTCGGTAATAAAATACGCCAAAAAATTAGGTAAACCCTGTGAAATCGTTCGGGTTTCTCCGCTTGATTAAGGTCTTTTAGCCGGCTCCCCTCCGGAAGAGCCGACAGTCGCAGACTGACCGAGAGGTAAAAAACACCACAGCTCTCCGGGCTTCCTTTTAGGGAAGGGCGCTGTGGTGTTTTTCTTTTATATTTCCATAATTACCGAGAGCACCATCGGCTTTCTCTTCGTCTTTTTGAAGAAGAAGCGGCCAAGCTCGTCGCGAATGGAGTTTTTGATCTGCGTGCGGTCGCCACCGCGGCGCGAGATCGCGTTTTCAAGAGTATCTGTCGCAAGCGCGCGTGCCTCGTCAAGAAGCTCCTCTGACTCCTTCATATAAATGAAGCCGCGAGAGATAATATCCGGGCCGGAAATTATATATCCGCCGCGAATATCCACGGTTGCAACCACCATAACAAGACCGTCTTCAGCAAGATGCTTTCTGTCGCGAAGAACAACGCTGCCGATGTCACCGACACCCGAGCCGTCTACAAGCACGTTTCCTGCCGGTATTGTGCCGGCAAATTTTGCCGATTTTTTGTTCACCTCAAGCACCTTGCCGCACTCGGATACAAAGATGTTTTGAGAGGGAATACCCATAAACTCGCCGATCTCTTTGTTGGCGTAAAGATGGCGGTACTCGCCGTGTATGGGCATAAAGAATTTGGGCTTCAAAAGCGCCATGAGAAGCTTGATCTCCTCGCGGCATGCGTGACCTGAAACATGCACCGCATCAACCGAGTCGTTTACCACCTTGACACCGTTTTTTGCAAGGGCGTTGATGATTTTTCCGACCAATTTCTCATTTCCGGGTATCGCGCTGGAGCTTAAGATCACAACGTCGCTGCCGGGTGTGAGCTTCACCTTATCGTGCTCACCAAAAGCAATTCTGTAAAGCGCGGACATAGGCTCGCCCTGGCTGCCGGTGGTTATAAGAGTGATCTCATCGGGGCGGTATCTCTTAATATCCGCGATGTTTATAAGTACGCCGTCGGGCAGGTCTATATATCCAAGCTCTGCCGCCGCGCCTATAACGTTTTCCATACTCCTGCCGAGTATAGCGACCTTGCGGCCGTGATTTGCGCTGGCGTCGATTATCTGCTGCACTCTGTGTACGTTTGAGGAGAAGGTAGCAATTATAATTCTCTTGTCCTCATACTGATTGAATATTCTCTCAAGCGAGCCGCCAACCGTGCGCTCCGAGGGGGTATATCCCGCTCTTTCCGCATTAGTCGACTCGCAAAGAAGCAGCTGCACTCCGTCACGGCCTATCTCACCGATACGCGTAAGATCCATCATTTTTCCGTCAATAGGGGATACGTCAAGCTTGAAGTCGCCCGTGTGGAATACCGTACCGACGGGTGTCTTTATCGCTATCGCGCACGCATCGGCAATAGAGTGGTTGACGTGTATGAATTCAGCCTTGAATACACCGAGGTTGATGACGTCACCCGCCTCGACTGTGTAAAGCTCGGGATCATAGCCCGGAGAATTTTCGTCAAGCTTTCCCTCAATTATTCCGAGCGAAAGTCTCGTTCCGTATATCGGAACGTTTATCTGCTGGAGCACGTAGGGAACTGCTCCTATATGGTCCTCGTGACCGTGTGTGATCAGAATACCTCTGATCTTATCGGCGTTCTTTACAAGATAGGATATGTCGGGTATGACAAGATCAACACCGAGCATATCATCGTCGGGAAATCCCATACCGCAGTCGACCACGATAATATCGTTACCGTATTCAAGTACGGTCATGTTCTTTCCGATTTCCTGAAGACCGCCAAGGGACATAACGCGAAGTGGCGTAGCAGTCCTTGTTCCGTTCTTTTTATTCGTCATATTTTCCTTATTAAAAGTACTGCAATAAGGGTAATTCCCGCACCGAAAAGTGCCGCAAAAAGATATGATAAGGCCTTTAATATCAATCTTCCCTTAGCACGTCCGAAACGCTTGTCTATCAGCCTTTCAGCCTCGTAGACTATACCCCGTGTAGCATTTTTTTCGTTTTTTATTTCGTATTACCCCTAGTTCAGTATGTGAAATTATTGAGTAATACTTTACATTTTATTCAGTTTCTTGACCAAAAATAACTTATCCGTTATTTTTAATTAAAAGCAAAGCTCCCACCAAAGAGATCAAGGGTGGGAGCTTCTTTCTCTTATTTTCTTCCAAAGAGTCTGCCGAAGAAGCCACGCTTCTTTTCATCGGCCTTAAGCTCCTCATTAGTAGGTACGTTTTCTTCTTTAGGCTCCTCGATGATCTCGGGTGCTTTTTCCTCTGCCTTTTCAGCAACAACAGGTGCCGCCTCTATAACAGGCTCGTTTACAGGCTCCTTGGCAACCGCTATCTCTTCCTTGGGCGCAATTTCTTCTGCCTTCACCTCTGCCACAGGCTTCTTTGCCTCGGGCTTGGGTACTCTCTTCTTTCTCTTCTTTTCGGGCATTGCGATCTCAAAATTATCATCAAGAAGGTCATCAATGCTGATATTGAAAAGCAGCTTGATTTCGAGCAGCTTTGCTACCTCGGGATAGGACTGACCGCTTTCCCACTTATAAACGGCCTGTCTGGATACTCCGACAGCATTTGCAAATTCATCCTGGGTTATTCCTTTGATCTTTCTGAGTCTTACGATCTTCTCGTTAAACTTCATCTTCAAGTCCTCATTTCATTAGCTTGTATAATCTTCGTAGTATCTCGCGTACGTAGGGGTGTCAAGACGCCAACCGTCGTCCTCTTCAACGAGTCCTATCTGAAGGTTGGTGTTCATAACCTTTCCCTCGGGGCTCGTCACCGTGGCAAGCACGAGGACGTACACCACATCTCCCTCGGAGCGAAGTGCCTCGACGGACGGGTTGTATTCTACCTCGTCTACCAGCCAAAAGTCAGCCTCGGTATATACTCTGATATACTCCGGCTCGTCGTTGTTCTTACCGCCAAAGACCTGCTCGTAGCGTGAAAGTCCGGCAACGCTCGTGTCGCTGTACACGCTTGAGAGTACGGTGGAATATATCCACTTGCACACTCCGTCAGAGTAAGTCTTTTCGGTCAGCCTTTTGAGATCTTCAATGGTTTTTACACCTATTGAGGCAAGGTAATTTTCGTCAGCGGGGTAGTAGTTACCCGACGAAAGATTTTTGTCATCGACATAGGGGATACCCTCGCCCCAATAGATATAATTCAAAAGCTTTGAATCCTCAAGAAGCAGCGTTGCCGCAGCCTCGACCTCTGCCTTATCATACTCGCGGTTTTTAACCTCGTCTTCTTTGTTTGCGTTCTTGACGATTATAAAAATTATAAACGCAATAAGCAGTAAGGCTATGACCGCCAAGGCGATTTTTTCAATAAGCTTTTTATTCATCAGAAGGACTCCTCGTCGGAGTTAAGCTCTTCTTTTTCTGTTTTTTGTGACACGGGGGTGGGGGTATTGGCTTCCTCGACCTTGATCTCCTCGTCGATCGCCTTACTCTCCTCCTCAATTTTCTCGTCCTTTTCAAGTCTTGTGATGTTGTTGATGAACGAGTCACCCGACAGGCGCATTACTATAACGCCGGTCGCAGTTCTTGAATATACGTTGATGCTCGATACGGGAGTTCTTATGATAGTACCCTCGTTGGTGATGATCATAATGTCATCGTCCTCGGCTACGGTGATGATCGCAGCCAGCTTACCGGTCTTGTCGGTGATGTTCTGGCAGGTTACGCCGCGGCCGCCGCGGTGCTTCATCTCTCTGAAGTCGGAGAAGTTAGTTCTCTTACCTACACCCTTTTCGGTGATGGTGAGAAGCGTCTTTTCCTCATCAACTACCGCAACACCGACTACGTAGTCGTCGCCCGAAAGGGTTATACCCTTAACACCGCGTGCGGTACGTCCCATAGAACGTACGTTGTTTTCGTCAAATCTTACCGCGTTACCCTCGCGAGTAGCAATAATAAGGCTCTCGTTACCCTTGGTGTGACGAACGAAGATAAGCTCGTCGTCCTCGTCAAGATTTATAGCGATCTTACCGCCCTTGCGCTGATATTCAAACTCGGAAAGGAGAGTTCTCTTGATAACGCCGTACTTGGTTACCATTGTGAGATATTCACCCTCTACGTAATCGCTTACGGAGATTATCGCGGTTACCTTCTCGCCGTCCTGAAGCTCGATTATGTTTACAAGATTAGTACCCTTTGCGGTTCTTGACGCTTCGGGAATTCTGTACGCTTTCTTCGCGTAGATCCTACCCTTGTTGGTAAAGAAGAGCAGGTGAGAGTGGCTGTTTACGACTATAACGTCCTCGACGTAGTCGTCTTCCTTGGTCGTCATACCGATGATACCCTTACCGCCTCTGTTCTGTGCGGTGTAGGAATCCGCGCGCTGACGCTTGATGTAGCCGGTATGGCTTACGGTAATAACGCAGGTGTGTCTTTCGATAAGATCCTCAAGGTCTATCTCCTCGGTCGCCTCGCAAAGCTCGGACAGTCTTTCGTCACCGAACTTATCCTTGATCTCTGTAAGCTCCTTCTTGATAATATCCTTGATCTTATTCTCGTCCGCAAGAATACCGCGCAGCTCCTCAACAATGATCGCGAGCTTTGCAAGTCTGTCCTCGACCTTCTGTCTTTCAAGTCCGGAAAGCTTACCGAGAGTCATCTCGACTATTGCCTGTGCCTGAACCTCGGTAAGACCGAAGCGCTCCATCAATTTTTCCTTTGCATCGGGAATAGAAGCACTCTTCTTGATCGTCGCGATAACCTCGTCAATGTTGTCGATAGCTATCTTGTATCCTTCAAGTATGTGCATCTCACGCAGCGCCTTGTCAAGATCAAACTGCGTTCTGTTGATTATAATGCTCTTCTGGAATTCGATGTATCTGTCAAGTATCTGTCCGAGCGAGAGAATCTTCGGCTCGCCGCCGTCTATAACGAGCATATTTACCGAGCAAGTATCCTGAAGCTGTGTATACTTGTAGAGCTGATTAAGTATGACCTCGCCGTTTGCATCTCTGCGATATTCGACTACTATTCTCATACCGCCGCGTCCGGACTCGTCACGAAGTGCGGTAATGCCCTCGATCTTCTTGTCCTTGACGAGATTTGCCATGCTTTCGATAAGCATAGACTTGTTTACCATGTAAGGAATCTCGGTGAAGATAATTCTTCTGTGCTCGTCCTCGATCTTTGCACGCGCACGGATATAAACCTTTCCGCGACCGGTCTCGTATGCCTCTCTTATGCCGCGCGAGCCGTAAATGATCGCCGCGGTGGGAAAGTCGGGGCCCTTGATAAACTCCATAAGCTCGTCAACCGAGCATTCGGGGTTGTCTATTCTGTATATCGTTCCGTCTACTACCGCGGAGAGATTGTGAGGGTGAATGTTGGTCGCCATACCGACCGCAATACCGACCGAGCCGTTTACAAGCAGGTTGGGGAAGCGAGAGGGAAGCACGGTAGGCTCGTCACGGGTGTTATCGAAGTTGCGAGTCATGGGAACGACCTTCTTTTCGATGTCGCTCATCATATAGCTTGCTATCTTCGACATTCTCGCCTCGGTGTAACGGTATGCGGCAGGCGGGTCGCCGTCTATGCTACCGAAGTTACCGTGACCCTCTACGAGAGTGTAACGAAGGGAGAAATCCTGAGCCATTCTTACCATCGTGCCGTATACGGCGGCGTCGCCGTGAGGATGGTATCTACCAAGCACGTTACCGACGGTCGTCGCTGACTTACGGAAGGGCTTGTCGTGTGTAAGGTTGTCCTCATACATAGCGTAGAGAATTCTTCTCTGTCCGGGTTTCATACCGTCGCGCACGTCGGGCAGAGCACGTGAGGTGATAACGCTCATCGAGTATTCGATAAACGAGGTCTCAACCTCTTTGCGCATATCTCTAAGCTCTATTTTCTGTAAGGGGAATTCTATATCGGAGCTTTTGTAATTATGTTCCATTTTTTCACCATTCAATCTTTAAAGTATAGCGGTTTTTATATATCGAGATTCTGAACGAACTTTGCGTTCTTGGATATAAACTCACGTCTTGGCTCAACCATATCGCCCATAAGAACCGAGAACATCTCGTCGCAGGCGATAGCGTCGTTTATATCCACCTTAAGCAGCGTTCTCGTTTCGGGGTCCATGGTGGTTTCCCAAAGCTGCTCGGGGTCCATCTCACCAAGACCCTTATATCTCTCGGACTCAACGCCCTTAACGCCAAGCTCCTCGATATATTGATCCCTCTCGGCATCCGAGAAAGCGTATCTTAACTGCTTGCCCTTATGAACCTTATAAAGCGGGGGCTGCGCAAGGAATACGTGACCCTGCTCGATAAGGGGGCGCATATGACGGAAGAAGAAGGTCAGAAGAAGTATTCTGATGTGTGAGCCGTCGACGTCCGCATCGGCCATTATTACTATCTTGCCGTAACGGAGCTTTGTAATATCGAAATCCTCACCGATACCGCAACCGAGCGCCTGGATAATGGGAATAAGCGAGGTGTTTGAATATACCTTGTCAAGTCTTGATTTTTCTACGTTAAGCACCTTACCGCGAAGGGGAAGTATAGCTTGGAAGCGGCTGTCGCGGCATCCCTTTGCGGAACCGCCCGCCGAATCTCCCTCTACAAGATACACCTCGGTGAGTCTTGCATCCCTCTCGTTGCAGTCAGCAAGCTTGCCGGGCAGGGTGGATACCTCAAGCACGTTCTTACGTCTTGTAAGCTCTCTTGCCTTTCTTGCCGCCTCGCGCGCACGGTTTGCAGCCATCGCCTTTTCAAGCACGATCTTTCCGACCGCGGGATTTTCTTCAAAATATTCCTCAAGCTTTGCCGAAACGATATTATCAACGAGCGTTCTCATCTCGCTGTTACCGAGCTTTGCCTTGGTCTGTGACTCAAACTGCGCATCGGTAAGCTTAACTGAGATTATAGCAACGAGTCCCTCTCGCGCATCCTCACCGGAGAAGCCCTTGTCGTCACCCTTTATTACGCCCGTCTTTCTCGCGTAATCATTAAGCGCACGTGTGAGTGCCGTCTTGAAGCCGGTTTCGTGAGTACCGCCCTCAATGGTGGACATATTGTTTGCAAACGAAATTATGGTTTCATTGTAGCTGTCGTTATACTGCATCGCGACCTCGGCGATAGAGCCGTTTCTCTCACCCTTCATATAGATGACCTCGGGGTGAATGGGTGTGCCGCGCTTTTCATTGTTGAGATATTCTACGAATGATACGATACCGCCCTCGTAGTGAAGCACCTCTTCGCGCTCCATACCCTCACGCTTATCGGTCAGTACGATTTTCACGCCTGCGTTAAGGAATGCCTGCTCTCTCATTCTCGTGAGAAGTATCTCATAATCGAAAACGGTTTCCTCGAATATAGTGGAATCGGGCTTAAATCTTACGTAAACACCGTGCTTTTCGCCGCACTCTCCCTCGCACTTGAAGGGTCTTGCTACCGCGCCCTTTTCAAATCTCTCGGTATATCTGTTACCGTCACGGCAGTTTTCAACCTCTACCCATTCGGAAAGCGCGTTAACGACCGATGCACCAACACCGTGAAGACCGCCCGCTATCTTATATCCCTCTCCGCCGAACTTACCGCCCGCGTGAAGCACGGTATATATGACCTCAAGAGTAGGAAGACCGAGCTTCTCGTTCATACCCGAGGGAATACCGCGTCCGTCGTCCTGTACGGAAACGCTGTTGTCCTCCCAGATAGTGACGTTTATAGTATCGCAATAGCCTGCAAGAGCCTCGTCTATCGAGTTGTCCACTATCTCATATACGAGATGGTGAAGTCCGCGTATAGAGGTAGTACCTATGTACATACCCGGGCGCTTTCTTACAGCCTCAAGTCCTTCAAGCACCTGTATCTGACTGTCGTCATAGCCCGCGCCGCTTTTTTCCATCAATTCCTTTTCGCTCATTTCAGATATCTCCAAATATTATTTTTCTACGGTTATACTTCATACCGACGGCTTAAAACGCGCCCTCGGTTCCGTCAAGCCTCTGTTTAAGGCCGACCGACGATATTCTTGACAGCTTTACCTTGCTGTCAGCTCTGTCGCCGCATACGATAAAGCTTCTCGGCAGGTCGTAGTCGGTATACTCGACCTCTCCGCGCTTCTCGCTCTCGTTTATAAATTTTTTCGTTACCTTTGATACGGTCGCTGTATCAAGGTCGAATATGCCGATAATGCTCTCGTCCTTGATGCTGACACCGTTTCCTATGTGTAAATACATATCTTATCTTCTTTCGTAAGTGCCTGAGGTTACCTCGATGACGTTGCTTGCCTTAATTCCGGAAAGCTCCGGCTCACACGAGGTTATTATTATCTGCTTTTGTCCAACGTCCGAAAGCACGTATTCCCGCCTTGCCGCATCAAGCTCCGAAAGCACGTCGTCAAACAGATACACCGGATATTCTCCGCATATCTCCCGACATACCTCGCCCTCTGCAATCTTCAAGGCAAGCACGATCGATCTTTGCTGTCCCTGCGACGCGTACGAGCGCGCGCTGACACCGTTTATCGTGATCTCCATATCGTCCCTGTGCGGTCCCCAAAGAGATGAACCTACTATCTTCTCGCGCTCTATCTCACGCGTGAATATCTCAAAGTAAGCATCTCTTAATTCCTTGTGACCGACATCGCCGTTCACGATATCGCTTTTGTACGAAAGTCTGAGATCCTCTTTGCCGCCCGAAATGTCCTTCATTACCGCATTTGCGTATAATTCCAGCTTTTTTATGTAATCGGTGCGCATTCTGTATATTTTCGCGGCGTATTCCGCCATTGATCCCGCCCAACTCTCAAGCTCGACGTTATCGACGTATCCGCCCTTTGACGCGCTCTTCAAAAGACAGTTCTTGTTTTCAAGCGCGGTCTTGTATCTTGAATAATCGTCTATGTAAATAGGGTAGCACTGGCTGATCGCCACGTTGAGAAATGCTCTGCGCTCCTCGGGGCTGTCCTTTACCAATCCGAGATCGTCGGGGTAAAACAGCACCGCGCGGAATCCGCCTATCATTTCCTTAACGCTTTTGATCGGATAGCCGTTGCGCCTTCTTCTTCTCTCACGGCCGAAGTGCGCATATTCAAGGGTATGCTCGCCGTCCGAATCCTCGTACTCGATATAGATACGAAAGCCCGGCTTGTCAAAGCTTAAAAGCTCCTTATCCTCTTTTGCGCGAAAGGATTTACCGCGCGCAAAGACGTATATGCCCTCGACGGCGTTCGTTTTGCCCTGCGCGTTGTTACCGTAGAGAAGATTTACTCCGGGAAGAAGTGAAATATCGCACTTTTCGATATTTCTGAAATTCTCGGCGCAAAATCTTTTTATAATCATTTACTGCTCGTTCATCCTTACGGGAAGGATCATGTAGAAGTAGTCGAAATCTCCGCTTTCCTCAGCGGGCTCGATGGTGATCGCGTGAGTGGGAGATTTAAGAGCGATCTTGATATTCTCACCGTCAGCAACTCTGATGCTGTTGATGAGGTAACGGCAGTTAAAGCCGATCCCAATATCGCCGCCCTCGTGTACGCAATCCATTTCATCGGATACGCGGCCATTAACCGAGGAAGATGTGATAACGAGCGTCTGCTCGTCGGTCTTAAGCTTAACGTAGCTTCTTCCGGAGCCCTGAATTCTTTCCTCTGCGATGATGTTCGCTCTTTCAAGGCCGGAGAGAAGTCTTGATCTGTCAACGGTAACGAAAATATCGTTATCCTTGGGGGTGATACGGTTGTAATCTATGTACTCCGAGTCGATGGTTCTTGTGAAGAATACGATGTCCTCACATCTGATTATCGCGTGCTTTCTTGAAAGGTATACAACGCACTTGAACTCCTCGTCATCGGGAAGTATCTTTACTATCTCGGAAAGGGCGTGACCGGGAATTATAAAGGAATAGTTTACCTCGCTTGCTTCGTTAGCCGCGCCGATCTCGCACTTTACCTTGCACTTTGAGAGAGTGTAGTTGTCGCAGGATACGACCTCAAGAGATTCGCTGTTGATCTTGAAGAACGCACCGGTGAGCATTACTCTGTTGTCCTGTACCGCTACCGAGTGAGCAACCTTGCCGATAATGGTGCGCAGCACCGCGGAGCTTATCTCAAATCCTCTGTCGGAGATAAGATCGGGCAGGTTGGGGAAGTCCTCGCCGCGAGTCGCGAACATAGAGAAGTTTGCCTTGCCACAGGTAATGATGCAGTTGAGCTTTTCGTTGACCTCGATGGTCACCTCGTCCTCGGGAAGCACGCGCACAGTCTGATAAAGGCGCTGCGCGTTTATAATAAAGCGTCCCTCTTCCTCAATGGACACAGGCTCGAAGGTCGCGCGTACGCCCTTGTTCATATCGTACGAGGATATTCTTACCTTTCCGTCCTCAAGAGTTTCAATAAGGATACCCTCAATAGAGGTAATGGTGTTTTTATTGGATACCGTGCCCATCGCGGGAGTAAGCACGTTCATAAGTGTAGACTTCTGTACCGTAAATTTCATTTTTTACTCCATTCCGTCCTACCCCTTGGGTAAAGACATCAAGTTTTTGTATTCTGCGGCTCTGCCGCTCCTGTTTTCTCCTCGCCGAAGGCAGAAGAGTAGATAATTGTTATTTTGGTAGGTGTTGTAGCCGTAGGGGGTGTTGAAATTGTGGACAACCCTCAAACTTCCTTATACGCCGTGCTTTTTTCGAGCATCGGTATTCCACATTTTTCTGTGGCTGGAGTGTGGAGTTGTGTGAATAGAGATAAACACCGTTTTCCACCGAAACTTAACATTTTTATGTGGAAAAGCTGTAAGAATCCTTGCGGCGCGTGGGGTTTAGAGGTTTTTGACCTCGCGGATGATCTTGTTTATCTCGGCATCCATATTTTTAACGGTGTTTTTATCGGTTTCAACCTTGCCGATAGACGACATTACCGTCGAGTGATCTCTGCCGACGATCTCACCGATCTTTTTGTACGGCAGCTCGGTAAGACGGCGAATGATGTAGAGGGATATGTGTCTTGCGTTGGCGATCTGGTCGCTCTTTTTCTTCGACTTGATGTCCTCTACCGTTACGCCGTAGTGATTTGCCGTTACGGACAGTATTCTCTCGACAAGAGTGTCGGTGGGGATATTGCCGGGATCTATTATCGAGATGACCTGGTCGATACCTTCCTTTGTTACACCGTTACCGGTGAGGTTTGAGAACGCCGCCAGACGCTTGAGCGCGCCCTCGATCTGTCTTATATCGTGCTGAAGCCTTTCAGCCATATAGTTTACAAGATCGTTTGAGATATCGATATTCATTACGGCTGCCTTTTTCTTGATTATAGCCGTTCTTAACTCAAAGCTGGGCTTTTGAACGTCCGCAAGAAGTCCGCCCTCAAATCTGGTGCGTAATCTGTCCTCAAGCGGTCTTATCTCCTTGGGGGGACGGTCTGACGTGAGGATTATCTGCTTTCCCGACTCGTAAAGCGCGGAGAAGGTGTGGAAGAATTCTTCCTGCGTCGACTCCTTACCCGCTATAAACTGAATATCGTCGATAAGAAGCACGTCTGCGCTGCGGTATCTGTTTTTGAACGAAGCGGTGTCACCGCGCTGAATAGCCGCGATTAGCTCGTTTATAAAGTCCTCGCTCTTCTTGTAGACTATCTTCATTTTGGGGTGATTGCTCTTTATGTAGTTGATGACCGCGTAAAGCAGGTGTGTCTTTCCAAGTCCGGAGTTACCGTAAATGAAAAGGGGGTTATAAGTTGTGGCGGGCTCCATAGCTACCGCAAGACAAGCCGCACGGGCAAACTTGTTTGAGTCGCCCTCGATAAAGTTGTCGAAGGTGTAGTTGAGAAGCACGCTCTTTTCCTCGCCGCCCTCGTCCGAGAGAAACTCGTTTATGTTCTTTTCTCTCTCGTCCGCCTCTCTGCGAGAGTCCTCGGTAGGCTCGGGAATAACGATGCTTGACTTGTCCTCAAAGTCATCGCTGTTCTCGGTGGATAATATTTCAATATCTACGGAAAAACCGATAGCCTCTGTGAGTGCTTCCTCAATAAGAGGTCTGTATTTTCCCGACAAAAACTTTTGCCTTAAATTTGATGGGGTGGTGAATACTGCTTTTTCCTCATCGAGAGAGGCAAGGGCAAAGCCGCCAAACCATATCTTGAACGCAGGGTTCTTGAATTTCTCGCTGATCCGATCGAGCATTAATGTCACTATTTCGTTGAGCTCTTCGTTCATTTTTTCCTCCTTATAAAGTCTTGCTTTTTCTGAAAAAGGGCATAACTTGGCCTTTTGCTATAATAGTTATTACTATTATAACACAGTAAAAACGAAAAATCAAGGAAAAGTATACAATTCCGCACAAAAATTTTAAATAAAAAAATACACAGCGATATAAAGCCCTTTACGCCCCGCAGGGCATATCGCACGGCGAATATACCGCCTAACAGAAAAAAGAGCAAACGCACAAGATCTTGTCCTGCTTATTTGCTCTTCTTATATGATGCGATGCTCGCGTCAATTATAGCCTCTTTGATTTTCCCTTGAATAAAAGTGATGCAATAAAGCCGAGTATCAACGCCACGTTAACTCCGGCACTCATAGCCGTAAACGGCCCTTTTAAAACTCCCCACAATCCTTCCTTGTCCACCGCCTCGCGCACGCCGTTTGCCACCGCGCCGCCAAAGCCGACAAGGGGGAGTGAGATACCGCACCCCACAGCCTCAAACAAAGGCTCGTAAAGTCCGACCGCACCGATGATCACACCGATAACGACGTACGCGACGAGAATTCGCGCAGGGGTGAGTGCGGTCTTATCTATCAGCACCTGTGCGATGGCGCAAAGCGCGCCGCCGACGGCAAAGGCAAGGAGTAACTTTACTATCATTCTTTATTACACCTCCGAGCGAATGTTTATGACCGGTGCTATACCGAGTATGGTGTTGCCTTGAAGAACGCTTTGCGGATTCATAAGCGCGCCGGTCGAAAGGAAGAGAATGTTTTTTAGTCTGCCGACGTGAAGCAGCGGCAGAAAGTGGGATGCAAGCACCGATGCCGAGCAGCCGCAGCCCGAAGCTCCGGAGTTTAGATTTTTCTTGTCGGTGCTGTAAAGCAGCTTGCCGCAGTCGGTGTGTATCCTCTCCGCGCCCGGCACGTCCCTTGCCAGCATATCGCAAAGTATATCAGACCCGACGTTTCCAAGATCCCCCGTGACGATAAGATCAAATTCGCGCGGAGATCTGCCCGAGAGGGAAAAGTAGGTATATATGCTGTCGTGGGCGGCGCGCGCCATTGCCGCGCCCATATTTGCGCCGTCCTTGCAAAGACCGTCGACGATCTTGCCGATCATCACGTTGTCAACGTATACTCTCTCGCCCTCGTGCTTATCTGCCGACATTACGAACGCTCCCGCCGCGGTTGCCGTCCACTGTGCGCTCGGCGGCCTTTGCGCTCCGTATTCTATCGGGGTTCTGAACTGTCTTTCCGCCGCGGAGTTGTGAGAGGTGGTCACCCCCGCGCCGTATTTCATATCCGTCAAGGATAAAAGAAGAGAGAGAAGCAGTAACCCCTCGGTGCAGGTCGAGCAGGCGGAGTAAAGCCCGATATACGGCGCGCCGAATGTATAAAGACCGCCCGACGATGCGACGCATTGGTTTTCAAGATCTCCACCAAGCACCACGTCAAGCACGTCCTCGGAGAGTGCTGCTTTCTTAAGGGCGATATTAAGAGAGAGCCGCCCCATTTCGCTCTCCGCGCTCTCCCAGCTCTTCATTCCAAAAAGGTCGCTGTCGTCACAAAGGTCAAACGAGTCGCCGAGCGGCCCTCTCCTCTCCTCGTATCCGCCGAGTGCCGCATAAGATAAAAAATACGGTTTTTTGTCAAGCTTTATTATCCTTCTCATTTCTTTTCTCCGCCTTTGAATTTGTTGGTGTTTGTATTGTCAAAAACAAGCGATACATAGGGGGCGTGTTAAATTATTTAAGTGAACAAAGTGGTTAAAAAGTAAACAAAACCGTACAAAGTGCCGCTAATTCCGGCAAAAAGAATGACCGGACCCGCAACGACGTATATCTTGCTTCCCACACCGCTGACGTACCCCTCCGTGCGAGTATCTATCGCCGCGCTTGTTATTGAATTTGAAAATCCCGTCACGGGAACAAGCACTCCGGCATAGATCACGTTTGCTATTTTATCGAAAAATCCGAGAGCCGTCGCAACCGATCCGAGCAGTATAAAGCTCAGCGTAACAGACAGATACGCATCCTTTTTATCAAGTCCCATATATAAATAAAGGAAGGCAAGCCCCTCACCCAAGGCACACAAAGTACCCCCGCCGACAAAGGCTCTTATCGCGTGAGAGAGCGTGTCCGATTTTGGTGTGTGCTTGTATGTCAGCTTGAGATATTTTTCGCTTTTTTCCATACCTTTACCCTCGCTTTTAGTCTTTGTTTTTTCTCTTTTAGTTTTACCTTCTTTGAAAGTTAATATACAAAATAAGGAAAATTTATATTATCTCTTGATTATTTTTTTCTTTCATGTTAAAATTTATATTGTAAATAAAAAGAAAGGATGCTCGAAAATGAACGACGAAAACAGAACAACCGAAACCACCGAGCTTGCCGAAATTAAGTCCGTAGGAGAAGCCGATCGCGCCTTTGCGATAGTTAATGAAAAGGGAAAGCCCAAATCTCTTATCTGGTCGATAATTTCACTCACTCTCGGCATTCTCTCCATCGTCCTTTCCGCGCTTGGCTGGGCGGGACTTATCGTTGGCGTTGCCGCGATAGTATTTGCCGTTATAGCAAGGGTAAAGATGGGATTTTTCAACGGATTTATAATAGCCGCGCTGCTTTGCTCGATATTCGGCGTTATATTCTCCGCAGCATCCGTTATCATAGTTTTAATAGACCCCGAATTCTTTAACAGAATTCTGAACGGAATAAACGGATAAAAACGCATAAAAAAAGGCTCTTGATGAGAAAACCATCAAGAGCCTTTTTTTATTTATAATTAAATTGAAGCAAGAATTTCGCCAACTCTTGCAAGAGCCTCGTCGATCTTGTCAAGGTCACGGCCACCGGACATTGCGCTGTCGGGTCTTCCGCCGCCCTTACCGCCGCAAATAGCGGAGATCTCTTTAAGAATATTGCCTGCGTGTGCGCCTGCCTTTACAGCCTCTGCGCCTGCCGCGCTGACAAAGTTGAGCTTGTCGCCCATAACCGCTGCAAAAACGACTACTCCGTCTGCAAACTTGGACTTAAAGGTGTCGCAAAGCGCGCGTGCCTCGTCGGGACGTGCATCAACCCTTGCGGTAAGCAGCTTAAACTTGCCGACCGTCTTTACATTGTCCATAAGGGATGCGGACTTCATCTCGGAGATCTTCGAGCTTGCGCTGTCAAGCTGGCGGCGAAGCTCCTTTATATCTGCCTGAAGAGAGGAAGCCTTCTTTGCGATAGCGTTTACGTCGGGAGTCTTAAGCTCCTTTGCGGTCTCCTTGATGAGATTTTCCTTCTCTTCAAGAAGTGCAAGCACGCCAAGACCGGTAGTACCCTCAATTCTTCTTACACCTGCCGCAACGCTGGTTTCGGAAATGATCTTGAAAAGACCGATCTCGCCGGTAGAGGATACGTGTGTACCGCCGCAAAGCTCAAGCGAGGACGAGCCGATCGCTACGACTCTTACCTTGTCGCCGTACTTCTCTCCGAAGAGTGCCATAGCACCCATCTTTCTTGCGCTGTCGGGGTCGCATACGGTGGTGTTAGCCGCCTCGGCAAGAAGAATGTTCTTGTTTACCTCTTTTTCAACTGCCGCGATCTCATCTGCGCTCATAGCCGCAAGGTGAGTAAAGTCAAAGCGGACTCTGTGCTCGTCAACGTACGAGCCTGCCTGCTCAACGTGAGTGCCGAGCACCTTTCTGAGTGCCGCTTGAAGAAGATGGCACGCAGAGTGATTTCTTCTGATAGCCGAGCGACGCTCGACGTCTATTTTAAGTGTTACAGTATCGCCAAGCTTGATCTCGCCTGACTCGACGTTGATCTCGTGAATGTAGATTCCGTTAGCCTTTTTGGTGTCGGTCACGGTGGCATTAACACCGCCTATGATGGCACCCGTGTCACCTACCTGGCCGCCGCCCTCACCGTAAAACACGGTTTTGTCGAAGATAACGGTAGCTTCACCCTCGTTGATGGTTTCAACCGATTCGCCGTCCTTGATGATTGCAAGGACCTTTGCCTCGCACTCGTTAGAGTCATAGCCCAAAAACTCGGTTTCGGGAATGTTATCAAGCTTGATGCCTGAGTCAGCCCAGCCGGAGATGTTACCTCTTGCCGCTCTTGCGCGGGTCTTCTGCTCGTTCATAAGAGCCTTGAACTCGTCCTCGTCTACCGAAAGACCCGACTCTGCCGCGATTTCTCTTGTAAGGTCGGGCGGGAAGCCGAACGTGTCGTAAAGCTTGAACGCGTCAGCGCCGCTGATGGTGCTCTTGCCACTCTTCTTCGCATCCTCAACGATACCCGAAAGGATGCCGAGACCGGCGTCAATGGTTGCATTAAAGCGGTCTTCCTCAAGGCTCACTACCTTAAGGATATAATCGCGCTTGGTCTTAAGCTCGGGGTATGCGCCCTCGTTCTGCTCGATAACTATCTCGCAAAGCTCGACAAGGAACTTTCTGTCAATACCGAGCAGCTTGCCGTGGCGGCACGCGCGGCGGAGAATTCTGCGAAGAACGTAGCCGCGACCCTCGTTTGAGGGGATAACGCCGTCGCTTATCATAAACGTGGAGCTTCTTACGTGGTCGGTGATAACGCGGATGGAAACGTCGTCGTCCTTATCAGCGCCGTAGGTCTTGCCCGCGATAGAGCAAACGGTATCGAGAAGTCGTCTTACGGTGTCTACCTCAAAGAGATTGTCAACACCCTGCATTACGCACGCAAGACGCTCAAGACCCATACCCGTGTCAATATTTTTCTGTGAAAGCTCGGTGTAATTGCCGTTGCCGTCGTTGTTGAACTGGGAGAATACGTTGTTCCAGATCTCCATAAATCTGTCACAGTCGCAGCCGGGCTTACAGTCGGGTGATCCGCAGCCGTATTTGATACCGCGGTCGAAATATATCTCGGAGCAGGGGCCGCAAGGACCTGTGCCGTGCTCCCAGAAGTTATCTGCTTTTCCAAGGCGGACTATGTGGCTCTCGGGCACGCCGATCTTGTCGCGCCAGATAGCGTACGCCTCGCCGTCCTTCTCGTAAACAGAGGGCCAGAGGAGATCGCCGGGAATTGCAAGAGTCTCGGTAAGAAACTCCCACGCCCACGGAATAGCCTCGTCCTTGAAGTAATCTCCAAAGGAGAAGTTACCGAGCATCTCGAAGTATGTGCCGTGACGTGCGGTGTGTCCGACTCTTTCAAGGTCGGGTGTTCTTATACACTTCTGGCAGGTACATACGCGGTTGCGAGGGGGGATCTCCTCACCGGTAAAGTACTTCTTCATAGGTGCCATACCCGAGTTGATAAGAAGAAGGGATTTGTCGTTGTTGGGTACAAGAGAGAAGCTGGGTAGTCTTATATGTCCCTTGCTCTCAAAGAATGAGAGAAATTTCTCTCTTAAGTCGTTAAGTGAAGTCCATTCCATTTTTTAATTATCTCCTACAAATTCATCAAACGGTGATACGTCGGGTGCAAATACCGACTTGATATTAAAGGTAAATTCTATCTCGCGCTCGCTTATGGTATACTCGGGCAAAAGCTCGGGTCCGCACGATGCAGATCCTATACCTGCGTTACGGTAGTCCACTATAACCGTGGTCTCCTTTTCGGGCTTAAGCTCGTAGGCGTGCGCGGTGCTCGTCAAAAGCTTCGGTGAGTAATGCGATACAGAAAGCGAAAATTTGTCAGCCGAGAAATAAAGTCCCTGTCCGTGATGGAAGGATACGTCGGCAAAGCGGCAGCCGTAGTGCGCGCCGTTTTCCTGCGGCTTTATGTAATCAACGAAGTTGTCCGTCGCCGTGGTCCTGAAAAATCCAAGACGTGCATTAAGTTTTTTGTCCTCATAGGCTTCTGTCGGACCGTAACCGAAGTAACGCACGTTTTCCGCACCCTCGGGCATCGTAATATTGAAACCAAAGCGGGGCAGGGGAGGCAGACCCTCGGATAACGTTACACGGGTCTTTATCTTTATGCCGTCAAGTAATCCGAAGAGGTAGCTTATCTCAATATTCATAAGCTCCTTTTCCTCGTTGCCGACAAAAGTGAGATTTGCCACCACTTTTACGCTCACACCCTCGGTGCTGACGCTTATGTCGCGGCATTTAAGCTCTGCGGTGTCGTATCCTACCGCCTGCCAACGACGTCTTATTTTCCTGTCGTTGTCGGTGGGGGCACGCCATACCGTAGGTCTTATCGGTGCTGAAAGCATTTCCTTGCCGTTGTTCACGATACTTGATATAAGACCGCAGGACTTGCAGATCTTTACCGTGCTCTCGCGGTAGCTTACCACGATAGCCTCGTCGGTTTCCTCGGCATACGCCGCAACGTGCTCGATCTGGGACGGCAGTTTGTCCGAAAGGATAAACTGTGCCTTTGCCACCTCGTGACCGATGGGCGCCCAGGGGGTTTCCTCGTTTTGCTTTGCAAAAACGTTAAGGGTGGTAACGTCGCAGACGTCGGAGTAGAATTTAAACGACTTTGATTTTCCGGGTGCGATATCAAGAGTACCAAGACAGCCGCTGTCTATCACCTCTCCGTTTCTCTCGACCGTGTAGTAAAGATCGAGATCGTAAAGGTGTGTGAAGTATCTGCGGCTGGTCGCGATAAGCTTTCCGTCCTCAAACTTAAAGTCAACGGGGCGGTACGCCTGCTTTACTTCAAGCATACCCGTGTGAAGTTTTCTATCGGGGTTTACAAGTCCGTCAACGCAGAAGTTGGAGTCGTGCTGACCCTCTCCCGAGTCGCCGCCGTAGATGAAGTTCGGGGTCGCGTATCTGTATTCACCGGTTGCCACCGAGTGATCACAGAACTCCCATATACATCCTCCGAAGAAGTAGTCGTATTTATACATCAGCTCGACGTATTTTTCAACGTCGCCGGGGCCGTTGCCCATCGCGTGGCAGTATTCGCAAAGGAATATCGGGTCACGCATCTTCTTCGATTTGAGATAGTAGCTCTCAAGGTCGTCAAGATTGGGGTACATTCTCGACTCGATCTCGGTATACGAGCGGTAGTAGCTCGAGGGCTTGTTGCAGTTCTCGTAGCCCTTTTCCTTCATATCGATGTGGTGCGCCATCCAGGTTTCGTCGCACGCGTGCATTATTCTCGAGGTGTCACGCGCCTTGACAAATTCGATCATCGCCTTGTGGTTTACACCTACGCTCGACTCGTTTCCAACGCTCCACATAATGATGGACGGGTGGTTCTTATCGCGCTCGTACATACGCTCGATGCGGTCGATATAAAGCGGCTGCCACTCGGGGTCGTTGGTAAGGTCGGGGTTATCGTCCTCGTAGTATCTGGGTATGCCGTGACATTCAAGGTCGGTCTCGTCGCAAACGTACATACCGTACCTGTCACAGATCTCGTAAAATCTCGGGTCATTGGGGTAGTGGCTGGTGCGCACCATATTCATATTATTCGCCTTCATTATGCGAATATCGCGCTCCATATCCTCTTTGGTGACCGCCTCGCCGAGCACGGGGTGGCTGTCGTGGCGGTTAACGCCCTTTACTTTGACCTTTTTGCCGTTTATGTAGACAACGCGGTTCTTTATTTCAACCTTGCGCACGCCGATGTAAAGGAAAATTATCTCCTCACCGGCCTTGAATGAAAGCTCGTAGAGGTAGGGATCCTCGTCGCTCCAAAGGTACGGATTTTTGATCTCGGCTATCGTAAAGGTGGCATCCGTGTCACATTTTTGGACTCCGGAGGCGATCTCACCCCCCTGCATATCGCGAAGGGTGTAATTTACCGATACGTCTGCGTTTGTCTTTATCGTGGCGCTTACGGTCGCTTTCTTAAAGGACTTGTCCGGCTCTGCCTTTACCGATATATCAACTATTCTGTTTTTGTTTCTGAAAAGCAGGTAAGGCTCTCTGATTATGCCTGATGAGCGGAACTTGTCCTGGTCCTCAAGGTAAGAGGCCGAGCACCACTTGACGACAAGCACGGTTATAACGTTCTTGCCTACCTTTACAAAGCGGCTCACGTTAAATTCGCTCGTCATATGCGTGACCTCGCTGTATCCGACAAACTCGCCGTTTACAAATAGATAAAAGCAGGAGTCAACACCCTCAAAATTGAGCATAACGTCCTTACCGGAAAGCTCTGATTCCGAAAGGGTAAACTCGCGCATATATACCGCCGCGGGATTTTCCTCGGGCACTCTCGGCGGATCGTAGGGGAAGGGGTAGATAACGTTGGTGTATTGGGGCACGTCGTAGCCGCGGCCGATCGAATACTGCCAGCTTGACGGTACTGCCATCTTTTCGGCAAAATTGATAGGCTCCGTTATAGATTCGGGCACTTCGGCAACCGACTTATAAAATTTAAAATTCCACTCACCCGAAAGTGACTTAAAATATGCGGACGCGCTGCGCGCCGCTCGTCTTGCCTTGGCTTCTGTTTCGTAGGGAATGAAATATGCATGCGGTCTTTCACAACCGATATGCATCTCATGCAGTTCTTTGTGGTAATCCTTGATTCCGAAAGGCATTATTGATCCTCCTTTTTGGCGCGTATCTTAACGTCGCCCGAAATATATCTTTTTTTGTTCTTGTTTTCGTCCTCGGTTATGAGTGCGCACTCGTCGTCGATTCCGACGACTCGCTCGGTTACCGTAACACCGGCGGACGAAATGTCCACATCCTTGCCTATAAGCATCGAGCGCTCGCGGTATTCGTCAAGCACGTCTTTACCGACAAGGGAAATAAGCTCGCTTACCACCTCGGCAGCAAGCAGGGGAGCATCGGGTGTGTATCCCTCGTTTTCAAGCGAGGTCATAATAGCCTCTACCTCGGGTGAGTGAGGGGCGTTTTTTATGTTTATACCGATTCCGATCACGGCGTAGCGCAGATTTCCGTCCGCGTCACATTCACCCTCGGTGAGTATGCCGCACAGCTTTCTTTCTCCCACGTATACGTCGTTCACCCACTTGATCTTCGGCACAAGTCCGACACACGTTTTTTCTACCGCGCGGCACACCGCGACAGCCGCCGCACAGGTCAAAAGGTGCGCGTCCTTGGCGTGCATTTTCGGGTAGAGCAGCAGGCTAAAATAAAGTCCCGCGCCCTCGGGAGATTCGAACGAGCGCCCGCGCGTACCCCTGCCCGCACTCTGTGCGCGCGTAAGAAACACTGCGGAGCTATCATTCTCCGCAGACCTCGAAAGTGCCGATAATTTCGCACGGGTATTGGTTGAATCGGTTTTTTTGTAGTAAAACAGCTCTAAATCGTGTAAACCTTTGTTTACAAGAGCCTCTTTATATGCTTTTTCTATGGTATATCACTCCATACTGGTTAACTTAATGTATTTTAGCACAAATAGGCACACTTGTCAACAAAAGTGCATAAAAAAATCCCGACGGAGCAATAATTTACAAAAACGGTAGGAGAGGTTGTAATGGATCTGTCTTGGGAATATAGCGAAAACGTAAGGGTGATCTCGACACTTTTACGCTCGAAGGAAAGCTTTGATATTATACAGAGGCGGCTTGCCGTATCGGACAGGCAGATATGTTTTTTCTATATCGACGGGTTTGTAAAGGACGGGGAGCTGCAAAGGGTCATGCAGACCTTTTTATCCCTTAAGGAGCTTGGCGATGCCGAATACACCCTGCGCCGTCTGCCTTACATCGAGGTCGAAAAGGAAAGGGATACGGAAAAGCTTGTGACGGCGGTGCTTTCGGGACAGACGCTTTTGCTTGCCGAAACCTTTGGCGGCGAGGCGATACTTATAGATCTGCGCACCTACCCGGCAAGAAGCACCGAGGAGCCGGACAGCGACCGAGTTATGCAGGGCGCGCACGACGGATTTGTCGAAACTCTGGTGGTGAACACCGCGCTTATCCGCCGCCGTATACGCGACCCTCGCTTGACAATGCACCATATAAACCTCGGCGGAGCATCGCGCACCGACGTCGTGGTGTGCTATATGGACGGTGTAGCGGACGAAAAAACGGTCAAGGGAATACAAAAAAGGCTTAAGGAAATCAAGCCCGAATCCCTCACCCTCGGCTTTCAATCCCTTGCCGAATCGCTCATCAGGCGCGGATGGCTGAACCCCTTTCCGAAGATACGCACGACCGAGCGGCCGGACACCGCCGCCGCACAGCTCATAGAGGGCAGTGTACTCGTAATTTGCGATACGTCCCCCCAAGTTATGATCCTTCCGACCTCAATTTTCGATTATTTGCAGCAAACGGACGACTATTATTTTCCACCCTTGACCGGCACGTATCTGCGCGTTGTGCGTACCTTGATACTCATAATGTCGGTGCTGATAACACCCCTTTGGTATCTCTATCTTGAGAATGCCGACAGCCTGCCCGATGCGCTTCGCTTTTTAGTGCCCGATAGGCCGGGCGCGCTGCCGATACTTTTGCAGCTGTTTTTGGTCGAGGTGGCACTTGACGGATTGAAAATAGCCTCGATGAACACCCCCGATATGCTCTCAAACTCCCTCTCTATCGTCGGTGCTTTGATTCTCGGCGACTTCGCGGTGGACGTGGGCTGGCTCTCGCCCGACGTCATTCTCTATATGGCGGTCGTCGCTATCGCCAACTTCGCCCAGCAGAACCACGAGCTTGGCTACGCCTTTAAATTCGTCAGGGTGTTGACACTTGCCTTGACCGCGCTTTTCGGTGTTTGGGGATTTGTCGGCGGTATAGCTATTTTTTGCGTTCTTGTCGCTACGAACAAAACGCTCGACGGCCACAGATACCTCTATCCCCTCGTGCCGTTTGATGCTCGTGCGATGTGCCGACTGCTCTTCCGCACGAAGAAGCGCGATTTTCATAACGAAAAAGAGAACAAATCGTAAATATTATGTAAGGACTTGAAAAAAGTGGAGAAATGGTGTAGAATAGAAGAAACACAAAAGGACTACAAAAGGGAGGTAGCATCGTTGGGAAAAAGAATAAACGAGCAGTTTCTTGCCAGCTATATCGAGCTTGACAAGGATTGCTGTGACAAGTTCGGTGTTACCACCGGCGGAGTCACCGAATATATCAACAGACTGAATAACGCGCGCTTCGCCCCCGGCCGTGACGACGTTTTGCCAAGGCTGGTGCGTTACAGAAACCTGCGCAACAAGTTTGCCCACGAGATAGGCGCGTTGCGCCGCGTTGACGAGATCACCAAGGTTGACGTCAACTGGGTACGCTCGTTTTGCCGCGACATTCACAGAAAGCGCGACCCCATTTCCGCTTATCTTAAAAAAGCGCGCCGCTACGTCCGCCGCCGCAAAATGCGCCGCATTGCGTATATCGCAGCCGCTGTGGTTATCGTCGGACTTGCCGTAGCCCTCTGCTTCGCACTCAGGAGCTGACAATGAAATATTGCTATCATACTCACACCGCGCGCTGTCATCACGCAAGCGGCGAGGATGAGGAATACGTAAAGGCCGCCGTTGATGCAGGCATAAAGGTGCTTGGATTTTCCGACCACGCCCCTATGCTATATCCCGGCGGCTACGTTTCTTATTATAAGATGACGCCGGATGAGCTTTACGACTATTGCGCATCTCTTCTTCGGCTGCGCGATAAGTATAAGGATAAAATAGAGATACTCATTGGTCTTGAAACCGAATATTACCCTGACCTTTGGGAAGAGTCGCTTGATTTTTGGCATGACTACCCGATCGATTACCTTATCCTTGGTCAGCATTTTATACATGAGGAGGGCACCGATGCAAGCATTCGTCCGACCTCTGATATAGAAAAGGTAAGGATCTACACGGACAACGTTATCTCGGCTATGAACACCGGTCTTATAAGCTACGTTGCGCACCCCGATCTTATCAACTACGTCGGCGACGACAGGGAAGGGTACATACGCGAGATGCAGCGGATAATTTGTGAGTCGGTGAGGCTCGGAATGCCGCTTGAATACAATCTTCTCGGTATGGCGAGCGGCAGAAATTACCCAAACGAGATCTTCTGGCGCGAGGCGGCGCGCCTCGGTGCTACCGCCGTGCTTGGCTGCGATGCACACTCACCCGACCGCGTCGGCAAAAAAGATGAAATCGCCACCGCAAAAGCCTTTCTTGACGGGATAGGGATATCCGTGACAGATAAGGTCGAGCTTAAAAGACCTTCAAAATAACAAAAAGCCACCCCAAAAACTTTACACGGGGAGGCTGTAAATTTTTATCGAAAAAATATTTTTCAAAATCTATTGACAAATACAAACTGTTTTGATATAATACTATTGTTCCGCGGAAATATCTGTGGAAATGCTGCTATGGCTCAGTTGGTAGAGCACATCCTTGGTAAGGATGAGGTCCCCAGTTCGAATCTGGGTAGCAGCTCCAAAAACCTGAAGCACTTCGAAAAAGAAGTGCTTTTTTTGGTTTTTGGAAATGAAGCGCACCGGCGGTGCATGAAAAATGAAGCAGCCTTCGGCTATGAAGCGTTGATTCGCAACATGAGAATAAAAAATGTGCGCTTCGCTTCATGGCGCAGGCGCGCCGCTTCATAGAAGCCGCCCGGCTTCTGCTTCATATTCGCGAAGCGAATGCTTCATTTCAAAAGATGGTGCTTCATTGACAAAGCGTTGATTTTATGCTATATTTTACTCAAAGGACGGTGATATTATGGCAAACGATAAGCTTTCGGAACAGTCTATGGATTTTGCTGTTCAAATTATCAATCTCGTAAAGCAACTCAAAGAGCAAAGAGAGAGTATAATATCCAATCAGATCGGCAGAAGCGGCACGAGTATAGGTGCAAATATCCGTGAAGCCAAATATGCACACGGCACCGCTGACTTTATATCAAAAAAGCAAATTGCTTTGAAAGAAGCAAACGAAACAGGATATTGGTTGGAGTTGCTCTATAAAACCAACTATATCGGAAAAGAGCAATATAACCTTTTGGAATCTAAGTGTAAATCCATGAGGGCAATGCTTGTTTCTTCAATCAATACAGCAAAAAATAACAGCAAATAATTTTTGGATATCTCAAATATCCTGTACGAAAGTGCAGGATTTTTTGTTTCGTAGTTAAGTCAGACGAAGTAAAAGGACGAAAAAGCTTTCGCTTTTCCGTCCTTTTTGTTTTTGTTTAGCTTAATTATTCGTAAAGCGGATACTTTGCGCAAAGGGCAGCTACTCTTTCGCGTGCTTCGTCCGCACGGTTCTCGAAATCCTTGAGCGTTATCGAAATTATGCGACCAACCTCGCGCATATCGTCCTCACCAAAGCCGCGCGTAGTAGTCGCCGCTGAGCCGAGGCGGATACCGCTGGTAACAAAGGGCTTTTGAATATCAAAGGGAATGGCGTTTTTGTTACAGGTGATGCCTATCTCGTCAAGCAGATGCTCTGCTTCCTTACCTGTGTCTACCTTCATACCCGTCAGATCAACGAGCATAAGGTGGTTATCCGTGCCGCCCGATACAAGCTTGAAGCCCTCCTTCATAAGCTCGTCGGCGAGTGCCGCAGAGTTTTTGACGACCTGCTTTGCATAAGCCTTGAAATCGTCGGAGAGCGCTTCCTTGAAGCATACCGCCTTTGCGGCGATGGTGTGCATAAGCGGGCCGCCCTGCGTGCCGGGGAAGATAGCCTTGTTTATTCTCTTTGCCATCTCCTCATCGTTGGTGAGAATAAGACCGCCGCGAGGGCCGCGCAGCGTTTTGTGAGTGGTGGTCGTAACTACGTCCGCATAGGGCACGGGCGAGGGATGCTCACCCGCTGCAACGAGGCCTGCAATGTGTGCCATATCCACCATAAAATACGCGCCGACTTCCTTTGCGATAGCTGCAAATTTCTCGAAATTTATCACACGGGGGTAGGCTGACGCGCCTGCAAGGATCAATTTAGGCTTGCTTTCAAGCGCGAGTCTGCGTACCTCCTCGTAGTCGATCGTGCCTTCCTTTTCGGTAACGCCGTAGGGCACGATATTCCAGTATTTACCCGACATATTTACGGGTGAGCCGTGGGAGAGGTGTCCGCCGTGAGCGAGGTTCATTGAAAGCACGGTGTCGCCCGGCTCGAGCAGGGCAAAGAATACCGCCATGTTTGCCTGTGCGCCGGAGTGGGGCTGTACGTTTGCGTATCCCGCACCGAAAAGCGCCTTTGCTCTCTCGATGGCAAGCGTTTCCACAATGTCGACGTTTTCGCATCCGCCGTAATATCTCTTCGCGGGATAGCCCTCTGCATACTTGTTGGTCAGGGTAGTGCCGTTAGCCTCCATGACAACCTCGGATACAAAGTTCTCCGATGCGATAAGCTCGATCTTGTTTCTCTGTCTTGCGGTTTCTTTTTCTACTGCCTCGTATATTTCGGGGTCGTGGATCTTAAGAAGCTCGTTGTCTTTCATTTGGTCACCTCGTTAATATTTTTTTGTGTATTATACAACAACCCGCGCCTCTTTGTCAATATTTCAAGAGCACAATCCGCCCGGGGTGGAAAACTTTCGCTTATTGTGCGCGCACCGTGTGCAACCGACCGTAAAATTCAACATTTCCACACTATAATTATTTACAAATATATTTAGAAACACGCGCGTTTGTTCATAATTTGTTTATAATTATATAGTATAATATAAAATTGCGTAAGCATACATATCTGCAATATGAAAGGAAATTTGTTTCCTATGGGAAATTCTATTATCAAGGTTGACCATCTCGTAAAGAGATACGGTACGAACTATGCGCTTGACGACATAAGCTTTGAGATCGGCGAGGGTGAGATCGTAGGTCTGCTCGGCCCTAACGGCGCGGGCAAGAGTACGACAATGAACATCCTGACCGGCTATCTCTCCACCACCTCGGGCGGTGCGTACGTCAACGATATAAATATACTCGACGATCCGATAGAGGCAAAGAAGCTTATCGGCTTTTTGCCCGAGCAGCCTCCCGTATATCCCGATATGACGGTTATGGAGTATCTCAACTTCGTATACGAGCTTAAGGGCTGTACCCTCGAGCGCGAGGAGCATCTTGGCGAGATAATCTCCGTCGTGCGCCTTGTCGACGTTAAAAACAGACTTATAAAAAATCTTTCGAAGGGATATAAGCAGCGTGTAGGTATTGCCCAGGCTCTTGTCGGCGACCCCAAGGTCATCATCTTCGACGAGCCCACGGTAGGCCTTGACCCCAAGCAGATACTTGAGGTAAGAAACCTTATCCGTACCCTCGGCAAGCGCCACACCGTTATTCTTTCGACCCATATTCTTGCAGAGGTGCAGGCCGTCTGCGAGCGTATCATAATCATAAACAAGGGTAAGATCATTGCCGACGAGCGTACGGACAACCTCACCAAGACCATCGAGGACGGCTATCGCTATCAGGTCAAGATCTGCGGTCCTCAAAAGGAAGTTAAGGCGTCCATCGAGAAGCTTCAGGGCGTTAAGGCCGTTGAGGCTACCAACGAGCGCGACGGCGATTCCTATGCCTTCCGTATCGAGTCGGAGCGCGGCATCGACGTGCGTAAATCGGTGTTCAATCTCTGCGCCCGTATGAGCTGGCCCATCATTGGTATGATGCCCATAGGCACCGATCTTGAATCCATATTCATCAGACTTGTCGACCGCTCCGACGGCGTGGTTCCCACCCAGTCGCAGAAGCGTAAGCGCGTACATTAAGGAGGAATAAAAATGCTTGCAGTTTTCAAAAAAGAAATGCGCTCCTACTTCACGAGCGTAATAGGATACGTATTCCTCGTGCTTTATCTTGCAATATCGGGCGCGGTGCTTTGCTTCACCACCCTTTATTCAATGTCCTCTGACGTAACGAGCTACTTTACCGTTATGCTTCTTCTCTCGGGTATAATCCTTCCTCTTCTGACAATGAAGTCGTTTAGCGAAGAGCGTAAGGTAAAGACGGAGCAGCTCCTTCTCACCGCTCCCGTTTCCATAATCGGTATCGTCGCGGGCAAGTTCCTCGCCGCATATTCGATCTACGCCGGCTGTATGGTTCTCAACACCCTCTACTGCCTCGTTCTTCTTAACTACTCCTCGCTCAAGGTTGCCGTGCTTTTCGGCTGCCTCGTAGCCTCGCTTCTTGTCGGTCTTGTGTTCATCGCTATCGGACTTTTCGTGTCCGCCCTGACCGAGAATCAGCTCACCGCCGCTATCGGCACTATGGCAATCATTCTTGCCTTCCTCGCGATCGGACTTATCGGCGGTCTTTTCCCCTCCGATTACGCTATCCGCTACGTATTCAACTTCATCTCCATATTCACGAGATTCCAGTACTTCACCAACGGCGTGTTTGACATCGCATCGATAGTATATTACATCTCCGTTGCCGTGATATTCGCTTACCTCACCGTTCGTATCTACGATCGCCGCCGCTATAACTGATAACGAGGTAAACAATGAAAAAATTTCCACAAATCAACAAGAAAAGGGAAGCGGTGACTGCGGCACCCGCCGCCGAGCGCACGGTAGAGCGCCCGATAGTCCGTGAGGAGCGCGTTTTCTCAACCTCGCTTACTCTCGCGGTCATAGCGGTCATACTCGTGTTCAACGTAGTCTTTTATATCCTTGCTTCCTTCTTTGGTCTGTATTTCTCACCCACGAAGAATAAGCCGCAGACCCTTACAGGCACGACCGATGCCGTCTTTGCCGACGCTATCGCAAAGAAAAGAACGGTAAAGATCTACTTCTGTAACGATGAGGAAACGGTAAAGGCGCACGATACCGGCGCTCTCGTTTATGAAACCGCACAGCTTTATAAGGAAAGATACCCCGACTTTATCGATATCGAGTACGTAAACATAATCACAAAGCGCGACTCCAAGGGTAACAGATTCCCCATTTCCAACTACACCAAAAACGACGAGATAATTTATAAGACCTCGGTTATTTTCGAGTGTGTTGAAAGCGGTGAATACAAGGTAGTAACCGACGCCTACACAAGTGCCGGCTATGCCGACTTCTACACCCTTGATTCGCAGGGCTACATTCTCTCCTACGACGGCGAGGAGTTCTTTGCAACCATGATCTCCTGGGTGCTTGCATCCGAGCATAAAAAGGCGTATTTCACTACCACCCACAGTGAGCAGGTCGACGCCACCTTTGCAAAGCTGCTTATGGCGGCAGGCTACGAGACCAATATGGTAAATCTGCGCGACAGTGCAGTGCCCGAGGATGCGGACCTTCTCGTAATATCCAACCCCCAGAGCGACTTTGAGATCGCTGTTGACGGCTCGGGAATCGCCGCCGCCACCTCCGAGATCGGACGTCTTGACGCGTACCTTAA
Organism: Eubacteriales bacterium; assembly: GCA_045576315.1. Taxonomy (GTDB): domain Bacteria; phylum Bacillota; class Clostridia; order Oscillospirales; family CAG-272; genus UBA1740. The sequence continues at coordinate 75,597 of JAZNGE010000045.1, forward strand.
GCGCGGCGGAAACATTTACGTTTCCCTTGACCCCTACGTAAAGAAGCTCTATACGCTCGAGTCCTTCCTTGAGGGCTACGGCATAGGACTTTCCGAAACCGAGATCGACGGCAAGACCTACCGCGACATCGTAAGAGACAGCGCCAACGCCATCACCACCAACGGTTACACCATCGTAACCGAGCACGCTGACGGCACTCTTGCAACAGAGATCGGCGAAAATATGGACAAGTACTCCAAAAACGACGTTATTATTAGAGAGGCCGGCGCGCTTACCCTTACGGGTACTGCCGAGGCTCTTCTGACCTCATCGCGCAGCGCGGTCTGCGAAAACGGCGGCGTGGTTACCAGAACCGAGGGCTCGTTCCCGGTTGCCGCGTATAACACCGTTCCCGCATCCGACGGCGAAAAGGGAACCGTATTCGTCGTATCCAGCATCTATATGACCGTATCCGACGCCCTCGTGACGAACGGATATTCAAACAAGGATTTCATATATTCTCTCTTCGATTACCTCTACGGTGCGGAGAATATGCCTTACGGCTGTCAGTCGGTACTTTACGACAGCAACGTCCTTGAAAATCTCACTATGAGCACGGCTAATCTTTACACGGCAATAGTTCTTGCCGTGCCCGCGATCATTGCCGTATTCGGCACGGTCGTTGTAATCAGACGCAAAAACAGATAAAGAATGGATAAAATATGAGAATTTTTAAAGGAAAAAGCAAGCGCACCGTGATCTTCAGCGCGATAACGGTCGGTGTGATAGTCGTACTGCTTGCTGCCAACCTCGCCTTGTCACTTGTAGGCGGCGGCCGCAACTGGTTTATCGACACCACGCCCGAGGGACTTTACTCCCTGACCAAAGCGATGGTAGAGGAATGTGCCTTTGTCGACGATCTCGGTAAGACCGACGGAGATAAATGCGTGAAGATAACCTTCTGCAACGATCCCGACAGACTTATCTCGAACTTCGATACAAGAGCGACCTATTACATGGCGCTTGATCTTCAAAAGAAATATTCGAACGTTGAGGTCGAGACTATAAACGTCAACACCGACCCCACCGCTCTTTCAAAGTATAAGAGAACCTCTCTTACCAAAATCAACTCCACCGACGTCATCGTGTCCTACGGTGACAGATACAGAATTGTCGGCGCGCTCAACTTCTGGACGACCGATTACTTCTCCTACAACGGTGAGTACCGTATGGCTACTCTTATCAAGTCGGTTACCGCGATCAATCAGCCCGCGGCATACTTCCTGACCGACCACGGCGAGACCTACTACGATCCTGAAAATCCCGAGAGTGAGGGAAGCCTCAAAACCTCGTATCTTTACGATCTTCTCTCCGACTGCGGTCTGCAGGTAAAGACGCTTGCCATCTCCGAGGTGGATGCTATTCCCGATGATTGCGCGCTTCTTATCATCAACAATCCGAGAAAGGATTTTGTCACCGATCCCGATAAGTACAACTCTCTTTCCTACGTATCGGATCTTGAAAAGCTTGACAGATACCTTGTAAACAAGCAGGGCGCAATAGCGGTCACCAAGGATTACGACGAGGCACTCTCGCTTCCTAACCTTGAGGACTTCCTGCACGAGTGGGGCTTTGATTTCAGCACATCGCAGGTTCGTGACGAGTCCTCGTCCGTTGCAGGCAGCGAGGGCAAAAATCTTATCGCGGTATACGAAACGTCCGAGGACAGCTACGCTCACGCGATCTACGGCGATTACTCCAACATCGCTACCTCTGCGCGTACCACCATCAATAACAGCGGTTACATCACCAACTCCTACGGTGAGCAGGGATACAGAAACGAGGCTGGCTCGTCCGAGACCGTAAAGAGATACGCACCCTTCCTTAAATCGTCTGCCAAGGCTTCGTCCTATTTTTACAGCGACCTTTCCGGCAATTACGATGACAGCTCCGTGCTTGACTCTACCGGTCAGTTTGATCTTGCCGCCCTTACGGTAAGACAGACCTACGACTCCATCACGGCAGAGCATACCTATTCATACCTCTTCTGTGCCGCATCCGCAGACTTCTTCTCGAACGAGTCGCTCTCCAACGCGGCATACGCAAACTACGATATTATGACGGCGCTTATAAACAACATCTCCCGTGTTGACGTCTATGCGTCGCTTGAGCTTGGCGGTACGTCCCTCAACTCCTCATCCTACGGCGGTAAGCAGCTTGTAAGCACCGAGCTTTCCACCGAGGACACCGAGGTGTTCTCTCCCGACGCATCCGAGGTCATCAAGGTAAATTACGGCATTTCAACCACCGAGAAGGTTGTTTACACGGTAATCGTTGCCGTTGTTCCCTTCATAGTTCTTATTATCGGAGCTGTCGTCTGCATAAGACGCAGATTCCTCTGATGAAGGGAGGGCAATGATGAAAACAAGACAGCAAATAGAAAGTATCGCACGTAGCAAAAAGAAGATGCGCACGACCCTGATACTTCTCGGCGTGTTCGTTATACTCCTTGCCGGCGCGATAGTCGCATCGGTTCTCGTTAATAACGCGGCAAACAACGACCAGGGCAGCACGTCCACCGTGCCCCCCGAGATCATCGACGGAGAGGCACTCTACCGCAACAACGCGGTTGCGTATCCCGTCGTTGAGGATAAAAACATTACCCGTATCACAGTAAACAATTCCACACTCAAGGACGGCTATTTCACCTTCTATCGCTCCGAGGCCGTGGACAACGATTTCCTCTTCGCCTATATGGATAACGGGGAGATCAAGGTTTATTACCCCTCGATCTGCGATGAGGACAGCTCCTTTGAGTATTCCGACATCTACGCATTCGAGACCGAGGACGGCTACGGCACTATCCACCGTATCACCTACCTCACCAGCGCACTCAAAACCGCTTACTTTGGTGAGCGTATTCCTCTCTCTGCCGACGAGGGCGAGAGGGAAGAACAGTTCAAGGAGTTTGGCTTTGACGAGGGCACTACCACTATAACCTTCGATTACAAGGATACCGACGGCTCGCAGAAAACGCACAAGATCGTTATCGGCGATGCGCTCGTTACCGGCGCGGGCTACTACTTTATGATAGACGACAGACCCTACGTTTACAGCTCTCTTTCGTCCTATTACGAGTACGCTATGCGCGGCTTCTACTCCTACCTTAAGACCTCTATAATCGCAGCGGGACTTGAGCAGGATTCCACCCTTGAGCCCATTTACACCCCCGAGTTCACTCATTGGGAGACTACCCTCAACGATAAAGAGGGTGATACCGTTCCCGATAAGTCCGAGGTAATAGTATCGGCAAATCTCTTCGTTCCCATCGATCCGTCGCTCTATTTTGACGACCCGGCAGGCTATGCCGAGTTCCTTAACGGATACGACTACTCCGGATATGCGGAAATGACGGTCGACCTCACCTCAAGCAAGGTCAATCAGGTGATCAAAAACGCTATCGCAGGCAAGGCTATCGGCAAGTATTACGATCCCACCGATCCTACGGCTGACCGCGACGATGCGATAATCTTCACCATAACGTCCGATACCGATGCTTCGCACAATATTGCCTTCGGCACGAAGGACTCGGTCAAGTACACCTACAAGATAGTAGAGATAGAGTCTGTTATCGGCGAGGGCGACGATGCTATAAAGGCAGGCACTCCCGTTGGCCAGAACGATCGTATCAAGGTCGCTTACTACTATACCGTTGACGGCAAGTCGCAGGGCCCGATGCTCTCGCACGCCGTTATAGACCTCACCTCTTCCGCGCTCCCCGCCGATGCTGTAAACGCACTTCGTCAGGGCTCGGTAGGCAAGCTTGCGACCCCCGTTGAGTTCACCTTGACTTACGACCGCACGAATGCAAACAAGGTAAATTACAGCGCCAAGATAACCCAGATCATCGAGATAGAAAACCAAGAGGGCAAGGCTGTTAAAGAGGTTCAGGCGGACTCCGTCGTTTCCTTCCGCTATAACCTTATCATCAACGGCGTTCTCGACGACGAGGAGCATATCGGCATAGTTGATCTTGCAAATCCCGAGGACGAGTTTGAGACCAAGCTCAAGGACCTCATAATCGGCAAGACGACCTCTTACGTAAATATCACCGTTGATCTTGAGGCGCAGTATTTCGAGGTGTTTTACGCATTCAGCACCTACGAGATCAGCGAGATAAAGTATTTCGTTACCAAAAAGGAGATAGTTTCCTTCTCCTTCCTCTCGAATTCCGAGCGCGACCCCTTCTATGGCGACTCGATATACGAGAACAAGACCGACGACTATCTGCTCTACGGTCTTAACTACAACGTATGCTATCAGATACTCCAGCTTATCGGCGGAGTAGGTGAAAACACCTCTCAATCCTCGGGTCTTGCCGGTAAGGAGATAGTATCCGTCGGCATAACTCCCGCAAAGCTCTATGAGCTTGAACTTTACAAGCACAGACTTTATTTCGAGCTTCCGAGAAACCTCGTGGCTATCGACAGCGGTGACGACGAGACCTTGGACGATTACACCTATTACGAAAAGCTCGGCTTTACTCTCTATATAAGCGACGTTCAGGACGACGGCACGAGAATCATTGCCTCCGATCTTTACGACGTTATAGTAAAGGCCGATGCATCCACATTCTTCTTCCTTGACGAGAGCTTCGTTGATCTCTGGGCGAGAAGAAATATGCTTATGACCGACGTTGAGTTTATGCAAGAGATCAAGATAGACCTCGCGCTTGACGATCTGGTCGGCAGCTACAAGCTCGATATAATACATCAGCTCTCTTATATCACTCCCTCCGGCCTTCAGGTTGGCGGCACTCCCCCCGAAAGCTACTCGGATACCTTTGACCGCATCAAAGTAAACGTAACTCCGAGCGGAGATTGCACCCCCAACAAGCTCACCCAGCTCATAGAGGAAAACAACAGCAAGAACTGCACTCTTGATTTTCTCTACGAGCAGACCGTAAAGGACGAGGATAAGCTTATGGCTTATTTCCCCGACACTCTCGGCACTACCTATTTCAAGGAGTTTATCCTCTCGATGTTCTACGTTGACTTCGAGGACTCCGTTGATAAGGCAGAGCAGGACTTTGCGGTTGAGGAGTGCAAGATGCTGATGAAATTCTCGATAAAGATCGACACCGACAAGGATGGCGATGCTACCGACGAGAATTATTATACCTACGAGTTCTACCGTACCGCAGACCGTCGCGTAGTGGTCCGCCTTTACAAAGAGGACGGAAACGGCAATATGCTTCAGTCCTCCGCTGTATCGGATTTTTACATCTCGACATACGGCTTCAAGAAGATCGTAACCAACTTCGTCTCCCTTATGAACGGCGAGGAATTCGACCTTGAGAGCGGCTATGACTTTTAATTTTAAATAAATATTATAATTTTTTAAAAAAACATTTGCATTTTTTGAAAAAGTATGATATAATAACTGATGCTCGTTGTATAGCCGAAGTCTTTCTTTGGCTATACGGGCAATTCCAACCGTTTAAAAAAATAAAAATATAGAGGAAAGAATGACAATGAAAAAGAGAATTATAAGCTTAATTCTTGTGGTTGTAATGTCTGTTCTCGCTCTTGCAAGCTGTGGATACAGCTACACCCGCGACGACATGACCAAGTACGCCACCTTCGACAAGGCAGCCTTCCTTGCTGCGCTTGCAGAGTTTGAGATCGAGGACGGCGACTTCACCGAGAACGCCGAGACCAGAGCACAGAAGGTGCTTGACACCATTATGGCTAACCTGGCTAAGAAGGTTAATGCAGACGATAAGAAGACCGAGGGTACTATCGGTACCAACGATATCATCTACTACTGCTACTATGTAACCGCTACCATTAACGACAAGCCCTACACCTTCTACACCGATAAGATGAAGGAGAGCGCAACCGGCAACGTACAGCTTGGCCTTAGCGACTACTCCACCGACTTCGCTAAGAAGGTTGCAGAGGCATTCAAGGACTTTGAGTTTACCGCTGATTCCGCATACAAGCAGGTTACCGAGGGCAAGGTTGCCGCAGGTCAGGTAATATACCTCACCTACACCAGAACCTATGAGGAAACCGATGCTGAGGGCAAGGTTGAGTCCAAGACCGATACCGCAAAGAGCGACAGAATCGTTCTTGATCCCGATATCGCGCTTCACGCACACCTCATCACCAACGCAGAGATCGGCAAGAAGATCGACACCTACAAGCCTACCGAGGACGGCAAGGACACCTACACCAACATCACTATCGATTGGGCAGAGTCCGGCGAGGGCAAGACCTTTACCGACGTTACCTACACCGAGGACAAGAATGAGACTCCTACGTTCTACACCGGTACTGCAACCAAGCAGAACCTCAAGGACGTTGAGCTTACTTACCACGTATACCCCGTTTCTTACGCAGAGGTTGCTGATATCACCGTTGAGTCTATCATCAACGATCTCTACGGCAAGAACGTAACTCTTGCAAACCTCGCTACCATCCTCTTCGGCAAGGATTACTCCGAGCACAAGCATGAGGAGGGTGAAGAGGACGACACCGCACACAAGCTTCTTGAGAAGTACGAGTTCACCGTAGAGGGCAAGGAAATCTCTCTTGAGGACTTCGTAACCAAGCTCGTTAGCGCGCAGACCAAGGTAGCTGACAACAAGGAAGCTATGGATGCCGCAAAGAAGGACTTCGACAAGAAGACCGAGGCAGTTGAAACCGCTGAAAAGACCGTAACCGAGAAGACCACCGCACTTGAGGCAGCAGAGGCAGCATACGCAGCAGAGGCTACCGAAGCTAACAAGACCGCTGTTGATAACGCAAAGAAGGCTCTCGAGGAAGCTAACAAGAAGCTCGAGGCTGCAAAGGATGATCTTGAGGAGGCTGAAAAGGCTTACCTTGGCACCGAAGAGACCGAGACCGAGAAGGCTGAGGACGGTGCAAAGCAGGAGTACGAGAAGGCTGTTGCTGACAGAGATGCTCTCGTAACCGAGTTTACCGCTACCGTTGAGGGTGGCGCAGACGCTATCGTAAAGGGCTATAAGGAGAACGTAGTTTACAGAGATCTTGAAAAGACCTACAACTCCGACATCGCGACCAAGGTTGCAAAGTACGTATACGAGCAGATCATCGCAAACGTTAAGGTTAACTCTTATCCCAAGAAGGCAGTTAAGTCTGCTTACGAGTACCTTATGGATAAGTATGAGTACTGCTTCTACGAGAACTACAAGCTTGACGGAAGCTCTAACTCTTCCGCTACCCAGAGCTACTACAAGCAGTTCGGCGGCAGCTTCAAGCAGTTCCTCATTCAGCACGTAGCTAAGAACGAGTACAGCACCGAGGTTAAGACCTACGAGGAGGCAGTTGCACTCGTTGAGAAGGATGCCCAGGCTCACGTTGGCGAGATCATCGCTATCAACCTTGTTGCACAGACTCTTGATCTTACTCTTTCCAAGAAGGAGTTCAAGGAGCTCACCAAGGACAACTACACCTACGACTACTACAAGGACACCTACTACGACGACAGCTTCGAAACTATCTACCAGTTTGACAAGCTTATGGACGAGTTGGTTAAGTCCGAGGAGAAAGAGGATGGCATCGCTACCCTCGTCGTTTACAAGAACGATTACATCGGCACCGTTAAGCGCGTAGAAGAGCTTACCGAGAAGACCGAGACTGAGTAAAAAAGACCCTGTGAAATCCGACAGCCTTTACACTGTCGGATTTCCTGTTAATAATATAAAATGAAAGAAGTACAGCTTTATACAGACGGCGCTTGCCGCGGCAATCCCGGTCGCGGAGGATGGGGCGCTATACTCGTGTACGGTAAGTACGAGAAGGAAATGTCCGGCGGCGAGAGGGAAACCACCAACAACCGCATGGAGCTTCTGGCGGCTATATCGGGCCTTGAGGCTCTTAAAGAGCCCTGCGCGGTTACCCTGTATTCCGACTCAAAGTACGTGGTCGACGCATTTCTTGAGGGATGGGTCGATTCCTGGCGCGCTCACGGCTGGAAGAGGGGAAAGGACGAGCTTAAAAACCCTGATCTTTGGCAGCGCCTTTTCGATCTTACACAGCGCCACGAGGTTAAATTTGTATGGGTAAAGGGCCACGACGGCCACGCTTATAACGAGCGCTGCGACGCTTTGGCTACTTCCTTTGCAGACTCCTTTTTGGAAGGATAAATCTAATATGGCAAACAACAAAAAAACGAAAAAAGGTTACACGGGTGCGAAGAAAGTTAAAAAACCGGAAGCCCCGATGACTAAAAAGCAGAAAATATTCACTATCGTTGCGGCAATCCTTATCGTAGCTATCGTTGCGACCTCTACCGTGTTTATCGTGCGCGCTATTCGCGGTGTGCCCGTTAATCTTATGAGGGATAATCTCTCGAAGTACATAAGCCTCTCTCGCGACGATTACGGTAATATGGTGGTCGATATTCCGCTTGAAGAGTATGACGACGGCGACCTTGCCAGCAGAATAAACAAGATCCTTGCGGAAAACAAGAGCAAGGACCCCAAGTACAACGGCGGAGCATACAAGAGCGAGGCTATCACCCTCGGTGACATCGTGTCCATTATGTACCGCGGCTACTACATTGACGAGAACGGCAAGACTGTTGAGATCGACTCCAACTTCGCCGACGGAGATCGCATTATGCTTGAGGTCGGCACGGGTAACATTATATCCGATGGCACAAACGCAGGCTCGTTCATCACCGGCTTTACCGACGGTATGATCGGTGCTATCCCCCAGGACTACGAGCCCTTTGTTAAATACGGCGAGGGCAAGGTTCAGGAGGGTGACGTAATTTACCTTACTTATACCGCTTTTTATCCCGATGCTAACGGCACCTACAAGCAGGCAGAGGCAGAGAGAATAGATCTTAATGAGGACATTGACGCCATCTACGGCACCGGCTTCAAGGCATTCCTTCTCGGCAGCGCCGAGGGTGCAGAGGCACAGCCCATTGGCTCAAAGCTCGCATCCAAGACCTTCCCCTACGGCACGGGCAGCGCGGGTTATAGCGATATGAAGATAGAGTATGTGACTCGCGGCTGTGAGCGCGCGCCTCTGACGATCGACGTTACCTTCCCCGCAAACTACGGTGAGGAATCTCTTCGCGGCGTTGCGGCAAAGTTCGACATCTATATCGCAAGCGCTATCATTTACGACACCCCCGAGCTTGACGAGCAGTTTATCACCGAAACTCTTAAGCTCACGGCAGACGACCTTAAGGATTATGAGGGCTCGGACACCGTTGCAAAGTATAAGAATTACCTTACAAGCGTTATAAAGAGCGAGATAAACGACACTAACGAAAAGCTCATCATCGATGCCGTTTGGGATATTCTTTTTGAGAAAACAGAGATCAAGAAGATGCCCGAGGCTACCGTTGACCAGTATTACGAAACCTATTTCAACGAGGTTTCCTATTACTACTCCCTTTACAGCAGCTACTATTCAAGCATCGATGCAGCGGCGCTTGAATATCTCTCCCTGTCGAGCGGCACCGATTGGCGCAAGACCTTAAGAGAAAAGGCTGAAAAGACCACGACCGAGGAAATAATCTTCTATTATATTATAAGGGAAGAAGGATTCCTTCCGAATAAGGACGAGTTCAACGAAATGCGCCAGAGCATCATTGATGCGCATTACAGCTATCATCTTGAGCTCAATTCCGAGGAGCTCTCGAAGCTTCAGGGCGAGGCGTATGACAAGCGCGCCGCAGAGATAAAGGCAGAAATGCTCGATTACTACGGCGATGAATACTTTGACGAAAACGTATATTACAATTTCGGCATGGATAAGATCCTCGAAAACCTCGTAACCACAAAGTAAACAAACGAAATCGATTATCTTAAAAAACAAGGGGCTGAGTCATTAAGAAATCAGCAAAATCAAGGCTTTAAGTCTTGAAAATAATAATTGCTGATTTATTAGTGCGAAGCGTCTCTCCGGGGGCTGCTTGATTTAGAGCAGAACTCGTCGGCCAAAGAGTGAGAGGCGTACGAGCGTACGTCGAGCGACGATACGGCGATACCAAACGAAAAACGATAAAAAAAGGAGAAAACCCTTGGTTTTCAACCTTAACACTTTAAATCCGGATAAAAAGCAAGGTAGAGACACCGATAAAACGGCATCTCTACCTTTTCGTTTGGGGTTATGCCTAAATGAAGCAGCCCGTTTTCCTTTTATCTTTTTATCTCTATTGGCACGGTTTTGCCAAGAGGCATTGAATATACGCTGACGGTGCTTGGCTCGCGGCCAAACATCTTTTTTATTGCCATCGCGTAGTATGAAAGCTGCAATGCGTGCTTTTTGTTGAGCTTTTCGCGCGCAAGATTTACGTCGGCAAGCTCCTCGCGGCTGAGGCGGTCGGTCTTGTAATCCACGAGGTGCAGATTGCCGTCCCCGTCCTCTATAAGACAGTCGATAACACCCTGTACGAGTATACCCGTGTCACGTAATTTGCCCCTTTTTGCCTCGTCCTCGGTGAAGAGAGTGGCGGGCAAACGGCAGTTAAAGCGCAGCTCGCGATACAGCTTTTTTGCTTTAAGCATATCAGAAAACAGCTTGGATCTCAAAAACAGCTCGATCTCGTATACGCGCACGCGCTCCTTGTTCCTCTCGGAAAGGAAATCCGCCTCGCAAAGACGGTCAAGCTCTGCGCGCGCACCCGATTTTTTGAGGTTTTCAAGGTCGCAGAACTGTAATACCATGTGTGTGGCTATACCTCTGCGCGCGCTTTCGTCACCCTCTGTGCCCGTTATAAAGTCGGGCAGGGGATTTCTGCGCACGACCTCTCCCTCTGCCGCCTCGCGCTCTGTCGGTTCGTCCTCAAAGAGCTTAAGCTCGGTTTGCGATTCGTCAAGCACAGTGGGATAAAGTCGGGATACTGACATTTTTTCGGGGATCTCGGTCATGATCTTTTCGGGATACTCAAAGCGAAAGCGCTCGGCTATCTCTTCGTATATCTCTGCTGCGTCTTTGCTTAATTCACCGTCACGGGTACACAAAAATTCAACACGTTCTTCGTTTTCTGTGTCATTTGAGATTGGATACGGCTCAAATCCGTCCGCGTAAAAGACCTTTGCCTGAGCTCCGGATGCTATAATTATATCGAGGTATGAGTTGAGCCTTGTAATGCCGTAGGGTGTCAGGGCACAGCCCTTGATCTTTGTCGCGGTGAGATATGCCTCGGGCGACTCGGCGCGCAGATCACCCGTAACGAAAAGCCGCTCCTTTGCTCTTGTCAGAGCAACGTACAAAACGCGCAGCTCCTCCTCGTAAAATTTGCGGTTCATTCGCTCGTGGATTATGCTTTGGATAGGGTTGCGCACGAGCGCAAGGCCGTCGGGCGCGCGAAGACTCAGCGACATTCCGTATCCCTCGGCGTATGCGATACGCTCGGTGAGGTCGCGGTTGGTAAGCGCGCGCGAGCCCTCGGCAAGAAATACTATCGGGTATTCAAGTCCCTTGGATGAGTGAATGGTGATTATCTTGACGGTGTTGCCGTCGGTGACCTTGTTGTCGGAGTCTTCAAGGCCGTCCTCTCGCGCGGCTACGTTGTTCACGTAGTTTATAAAGCTGTAAAGACCCTTGAACGACGAGCCCTCGAACTTTCTTGCATAGTTGTAAAGCAGCATCAGGTTGTCCTTGCCGCCGTTTTTGGATGCAAGAGCGAGCAGTCCGGTTTCGTTGTAAAGGCGGTATATCAGCGCATCGACGTTCATACCCTCGGCAAGACATCTGTAATGCGTGAGCGAGGAAATGAACCTTGCGAGCTTTTCGTCCTCGGGGTTTTCCTCGGCGTATTTACAAACGGCACGCCAGAGCGAGCCGTCCTTGTCGGTAAGGCGGTAGTTCAGAAGATCGTCCGCGGAGAAGTCGTAAAGAGGGGAACACATCAGTCCGGCAAGATACACGTCCTTTTGCGGATTGTCGATCGCGTTTAAAAGGCAAAGCGCGAGCAGCACCTCGGAGTTTATAAAGTACTCGGGCGAGCTTGACGCCTCGCACGCCACTCCCTCTTCGGCAAGTGCCGCCGCAAACGCCTCAACGCCATCCTTTTTGCGCAGCAGTATCGCTATGTCGGATGCCGTTATGGGCTCACCGTTTGCGAGGTGTCCGTTTTCGATCAGCTCGGCTATCTTCTTTGCCACGTAGCGCGGCTCATAGGTTTTTTCCTCGTAGGGACTGTCGTTTTCGGGCTTCGGGATCAGGTGTATTTCGGTCGGCTGATAGGGCGGCTCAACACCGTCCTTATATACCTTTGAAAATACGAGCGCATCCTCGGGCACGTAACCGATGCTCTCCTTTACGATACCGAACATACGGTCGAATATTTCGTTGGTAAAATCTATAATGCCTCTGTCGCAACGGAAATTCTGTGACATGAATATCGATGAGGCAGGGGAGTACACGCCCTCTTCAAGCTTCGGAAATCTGCCCTTCATTTCGGCGAATATCTCCGGCTTTGCCGAGCGGAAGCCGTATATCGACTGCTTTATATCGCCAACCATAAAGCGATTGTTTTTCGACACCGCGGAGAAGATCGCATCCTGAAGCGCGTTGACGTCCTGATACTCGTCTATATACACCGAGCTAAAGCGCTTGGCGTATGCCTCGGCAATGTCGCTCGGCTTGCCGTCCTTGTCGTAAAGGCAGGCGTAAGCAAAGCGCGAAACGTCAGAATGCTCAAGCATTCCGCGCCTTATTTTTTCTTTCGTATACGCATCGTCAAAGGTGCGCATAAACCGTGCAAGACAGGAGAGCTTTTTATAAAGCTCGGCGAAAAGCTCGTGCCACATCTGTTCGGTATAAATATAAAAATCGATGTAATGCTTGCCGAGCTGCTTCTTTATCTTGCCGAATTCCTCACGCCCGAAATCGAGCATCTCGGTGTGATCCTTCTTCGGACAGCGAGGCACGTCGATAAAGGCGATGCTTTGTAAGCGGTCACGAAATTCGTTATACGTATTGCATTTTGCAAGACTTGATATAATATCGGCATTTTGCTTGTGTACGGCGGCGTCCGCTTCCTCTGCCGCAGTACCGCCGCGCAACTCGTCTGCAAGGCTTAACAGCTCACCTGTGTAAAATTTAACTACGTCTTTGGTGATGTTTATAAGGTCTTTGCCATAGGGGGTTTTCTCTACCGCAAACCCCTCTTTTTGTAAATAATTGTTTGCAAGAAGCTGATAAATGCCCACTCCCTCTATCGCGCTCTTGCTTTTCTCGTGCAAAAGGCGAAAAATGTCCGAGAGATTGCGGGTTGACTTGGTGTCCGTAAGGCAGTCGCACATAGCCTCAAATTCCTCTGCCGTGCCGACCTCTGAAAGCTGCGAGTCGAAGGCTGCCGCTATAAGATTGTCAATAAGCGCACACTCAAGTATTGTGCATTCAGCCTTTTCCGCAAGGCGATAATTAGGCGGCACACCCACTCTGTCCGCATTCGTCCTGACTATCTCGTTTAAGAATGAGTCAATGGTGCTTATGCGTGCCGATGGGAGCAGATACAGCTCCTTTTCGAGTCTGTGGTTTTCGGGATTTTCCTTTATCGCCCCTTTAAGTGCCTCTGCGATCTTGCGACCCATGTCAGCGGTCGAGGCGTTTGTAAAGGTTACGATAAGCATATTTTCAAGGCTCTGCGGATTCTCATCGTCAAGCAGAGAGCGAATAATGCGCTCTGTCAGAGTCGTCGTTTTTCCCGAGCCTGCCGCCGCCGAAACGAGCAGGGTGCGGTCGCGTGTTTCTATTGCAGACAGCTGCTCCGGCGAAAATGTTTTAGCCATATTCTCTCCCTTTCGTTAAATATCAAATTGCTTGATCGGCTTTACCGCAAGTCCCTCGTCAAATTCGCGCACCTCACCGAGCGCAAAGAAGCCCTCGTCGTCAAAAAGGCGGAATCTTTTTCCCACCTCTGCCACAAGCGAGATCTTTTTTAAATATATCTCCACGCCGCATCTTGCCAGCCTTGCAAAAAACGGTGAGAGCTTTAAGGGCTCAAGGGCGGGGAAGAGCTCCTCTGTCGGTATGATAAGAGCCTCGCGCTCCTCTACGCTCATTTTCTCTATCTCATCAAGCGTGTGCGCATCCGCTACGGTAAAGCCCGCGCACTCGGTGCGCTCCAGCGTTTTCATAGTGCCGCCGCAGCCGAGCAGCTTTCCTATATCGGCGCACAATGTGCGAATGTACGTGCCCTTTGAGCAATGTACGTCAAGATAGTATTCCTTGTCGTTTATCCTCTCGCACTCTATTGAGTACACGGTGATCACGCGGCTCTCGCGCTCTACCGTCACACCCTCGCGCGCGAGGTCGTAAAGCTTTCGTCCGCCGATCTTTATAGCCGAGTACATAGGCGGTGTCTGCTCTATCTTACCGACCATTTTGGAAACGGCAGCCCTCACCTCGTCCTCGCTCGGTATGCTCTTAGATTCCGTAAGCACCGTGCCGGTTATGTCCTCGGTGTCCGTCGTCACGCCAAGCAAGAGAGTGGTGCGATAGTGCTTGTCCTCGCTTACGATATACTCGCTCGCTTTAACGCCGCGCCCGACGAGAATGGGTAATACACCCGTTGCCAAGGGGTCAAGCGTGCCGGTGTGTCCCGCCTTCTTTTCGCCCAAAATGCGTTTGAGCCTTGACACCGCGCCCTGTGAGGACATATTCTGTTCCTTGTATACTATAACTGCTCCGCTTTTCACGTTCGTTTCCTTCCGGTCGCCGATTTTTCGTATTTACGATTATTTTACCATAAAATAAAGCGTATTTCAATAAGAGGTCGGAATATTCGGTTTAAATAAAGCAATTTTTCTCATTTTTCCACCCTTATCCCTAACGCTCGACCTGCTTTTATCTGCTTTTTTGCATATCTCCAATCTTCCCGACAAATCTGCCGCAAAAAGCGACGGTATTTTTTCAAGCCGTATGATAAAATCGGCACATAAACTTATATATGAAAGAAGGTTGACTTTATGGATAAGGGAAAAACGCCTAAAACCAGGTCGTTTTTTGACGGAATGATCGCAAGCGCAAAGCGCGAAGCCGAGCGCAGAAGGGGAGCGCCGGGCGCTTTGGTCGTGGATATAGCCGTATTTTTGATGTCGCTCTTTTTTGCAAGACGGCATATCGTATTCGGCACGTATCCGCTTGCCGCGGCGCTCGTCGCCACGCTTCCGTCGCGCGTGTGGGTCGCTCTTGCCGGCGCGCTCTTCGGCTCGATCTCGCTTGGCGGCTCGGGGCTTTTGCACGCGATCATCTCGGTTGTGATAGTGTTTTTGAGAATTATAATTTCGGGCGGCAGAAAGGACGAGGACGAAATGGCGGCAAGGCTCTTTACAGAGCCGTACGTTATGCGCGTTGCCGCCGCCGCGATAGGCTCGTTTATCGGCGCGTTTTACGAGGTCTTACTTGAATCGTTTTCGCTCGCTTCCATACTTTTCGGTTGCACGGGTGTGGTCTTAACGGTCGCCCTTGCCTTTTCCTTTTTCGGTGTGTTTACGTCAAATATAGACCCGCTCGAGCTTTTCGGCCGTGGGCGCAGAATATTTTCGGGCAAGCGCACAGAGCGCGAAAGAATGGAGCTTACACTCTTTCAGCTGTCCTCTCTCGTGCTTTGCTTTTTTGCCGCATTTTCCCTTGACGGATACGACTTTTTCGGCATATCCCTTTGCTACATATTCGTGGGTGCGATAACCCTATTTGTTGCCCGTCGCTTCGGTGCTTTTCGCGCGGGTGTTGTCGGATTTGTCAGCGCGATAGGTATCAGCGCCACAGGGGCTGTTGCGTTTGCTCTTGCTGGGCTTGGCGCGGGAGTTTTGTTTTCGATCGGCCTCGGCTACGCCCTTTTTGGCGGCGGCGCGCTTTTGTGCGCGTGGTGCGCTTATGCCGGCGGTATAACGGACTTTCTCTCGACCTTGCCCGAGTACGGCATTGCGGCAATGCTTATGACACCTTATTTGAAAAACGCTAAAAGAGAGAGCGAAACCGACGAGGTAGTGAACAAGTCGCGCGCGGGTGAATCTGCCGCTGACAAGGTTGTCAGACGCCACCGTGACGATGCCTGCGAGCGCGACTCTCTTGAAGAGTCCTTGATACTTGCCGCGGGTGCTATAAAGGAATACGGACAGGGCTCGTCACGCGGTGAGTTTGATGAGTACCGCGACATTGTTATAGCCGTCACTTCGACGATTGACCCCACCCCGTGTGAAGAAAAAATAGATGCCTTGGCATCAAAGCTATATAAGGGCGACCGCCCCGAGTGCGAGGATGTGGCACGAATTCTCGGCGTTTGCGACGGGGTAGAGGATATACATACGCATCTTATGCGCCTTGTTGGAAAATACGAGCAGGAATGCTACGAGCACTGTCGCATGGATGCCCTGGCGGGCGAATACGAGCTTATCTCCAGACTTATAGGCGGCGAGCGGCTTGCCGCCGAGCGCTCAAGCGCGGTTGACGAGGGCGCGTCGTATAAGCTTACCGCAATTTTGAAATCTCACGGCTTTCCCGAAGGGTGTGTTCGTGTTTTGGGCGAGGGAAAAGGGCATATAATAATAGCCGCCGAGGAATCGGACGGACTTGAATTATCCTCGCCGAAGCTGCTCTTTGAGCTTGGTCGCGCCCTCGGTGCGCGCCTTGAGGTGCTGCTCTCCGAAAAATGCGAAAACATCACAGTTTTGGAGTGTAGGGTGGCACCCGTGTGGCGAATTGAGCGCGCGACAGCCTCATCCGCCTCTCCGAATACCGGGCTCTCGGGGGATAGCGTTGACTTTGTCGAGCGTGGCGGAGTGTTCTACTCCTTACTCTCTGACGGCATGGGCTCGGGCGCGGTTGCCATGCGCACCTCGCGCTTTGCCTGCCGCTTCCTCTCCGAGATGATAAAGGACGGCAACGAAACCCTGATCCTCGATTCCTTGAGCGGCATTATCAAGCATCGCGGTGAGGAATGCTCAACCACCGTCGACATCTTCTCCTTTGACCTCGTTACAGGCGAGGCGGCGTTTACAAAATGCGGTGCCGCCCCCTCGTACGTCAAGCACGCGGATTCCATATACCGCATTCGCTCGCGCACCTCTCCCATCGGTCTTTCTGCCTCGGCAGACTCCGAGCGAGTGGTCGCAAGGGTAGAGGGCGGTGACTACGTCGTTATGCTCTCCGACGGTGTTTCGGTGTTGCCCGACGACGTGCCGTGGCTGCTTGAATTTCTCTCCCGTCCGACCGATAAAAGCGCGGCGGATTATGCTGATGAGCTTTTGGCGCTCGCGCGTGAAAATTCGAAAACCGAGGACGACCTTACCGTTTCCGTTATGCGCGTGCTCGCCGCGTAATTTTTAAAATATTATAAATCTATTGACTTTGCCTTTAATTGTGTGTTAAAATCTCCTTGAATGAATTTACCGTTTGAGGTGGATATGGAAAAGCTTTTGCGCTCGGTCTACGAGTCGGAAAAAAAGAAAAAATGCCTTGCGATCATAGGTCGCGTGTGCGTCATTGTGAATATCGTATTCTTTGCGCTCGTGCTTGCGATACTTGCGCTTGGCGAGGACTTTAAGGATGCGATCATCGCCGCCCTTGCCGCCGCTGTCGGTTACTTTGCCGTAACGGTTTTGCGCAAGCTTTTAAACCGCCCCCGTCCGTACGAGGTTTACGACTTCTATACCGTAAAGCCTAAGGAAAAAAGCGGTCATTCCTTCCCCAGCAGACACTGCTATTCCGCTTTCGTCATTTCCACACTCTCCTGGCTTGTCAGCCCCGCGGTTTTTGCGGCTCTTTTGATCGCCGCAGCCTTAATTGCTTTTACACGGGTGCTGCTTGGCATACATTTTGTGCGTGACGTTGTGTGCGGCGGTGCTTTTGGAGTGGTATTTGGAATCACAGGCGTGCTTATCGCTAACTTCATATAAGGAGATTTGTCATGATTATTGAAAGACGTATTAAAGAATTTGAGGCCATGGAGTTCGGAATGTTCGTGCATTTCGGCCTTTACAGCGTAGTCGGCAGGGGAGAGTGGGCGCTCTATTCCTGTAACCTTGACCCCGTGGAATATTCCAAGCTTCCCGAGCGGTTTAACCCCGATCCAGACTGGGCGATCGAGCTTGTCAGGACCGCAAAGTCGGCAGGCTGCAAGTACATAACTCTCACCACCCGTCATCACGACGGCTTCTCTCTTTACGATGCCTCCCCCATCAGCGATTACGATGCGCCCCACGCGCTTGCAGGTCGCGACCTCATTCGCGAGTTCGTTGATGCCTGCAACGCCGAGGGAATAGTGCCTTTCTTCTATCACACACTCCTTGATTGGAAGGTCGAGTGCTATAAGACCGACTTTAAAAAGTACCTTGAATATCTCCGCGCAAGCATAGAGATACTCTGCACCCGTTACGGCAAGATCGGCGGCCTTTGGTTTGACGGAATGTGGGATAAAAAGGATGCGGATTGGGAGGAGGATGCGCTCTATTCTCTTATCCGTAAGCATCAGCCGGATGCTATGATAATCAACAACACCGGCCTTCACGCCAGAGGCGCGCTCGGACATATAGAGCTTGACTCGGTCACCTTTGAGCGCGGCAAGCCCCAGCCGATAAACCTCGGTGACTCGCCCAAGTACATCGCAAGCGAGATGTGCCAGGTGTTTGGCGACCATTGGGGCTATGCAAGCCTTGACTATAACTTCAAATCCCTTGCGGATATAATAAAGGATTACTGCGTTTGCCGCCGCTACGGCTCTAACCTGCTTATGAACGTCGGCCCTATGGCAAACGGCAAGCTCCGCACCCTTGATACCGCTATGCTCGTCACCCTCGGCGAGTGGATAAACAAATTCTCCGAGGCGTGTGTCGGCACTCTTCCTACCAAGATCAAGGTCAAGGGAGAGGACGACTTCATTATGAAGGGCAAGGATGCCTACTACCTCTTCTGCCACGGTCTGCCCATGGGCGGCAACCGCAACGTTGCCTTAACTCTCGATGAGCGCGAGGGCTATTCCGTCAGCTTCCCGTTTGACGAGAGGGTCAAGAGCGTAGAGTGGCTTGAAAACGGTGAAGCGGTCGAATTTTGTCAGTCCGAAAACGACGTAAAGATCTTTGCGACACCCCAGCCCTACGGACAGAGCGTTGTTGTCAGAATTGCAAAAATAGTCACCGAGTAAAGAGGATGAAAATGAGAAAACAGGTCTGTGTAATTTACACGGGTGGCACCATAGGCATGATGCCCACCGAAAACGGCTATATGCCGAACCCAAAGGCATTTCCCGAAATGCTTTATAAAATTCACGACGTAAACCTGTCGGGCTTTCCGTCTTACGAGGTCATCTGCCTCTCCCGTCTTCTTGACTCGTCCGACGTTACCTGGCGTGAGTGGAACGAGATAGGCAGGCTTATCCGCGACAGATACGACGACTTTGACGGCTTTGTGGTCCTGCACGGCACGGATACGATGGCGTACACCGCATCCGCAATGTCGTTTATGCTTGAGGGACTTGACAAGGCGGTGGTTTTCACCGGCTCGCAGATACCCCTTTGCCGTATGCGCAGCGACGGTATAGATAATCTCGTCACCTCGATGCTCGTTGCGGCATCGGGTGAGGTGCATGAGGTCTGCCTCTATTTCGGCGGTCTTTTGCTTCGCGGCAACAGAGCCACCAAGGTGTCCGCTGATGACCTTGAGGCATTCTCGTCACCTAACTATCCAAGACTTGCCGAGGTCGGCACGTCCATCACCTACCGCAAGAAGTTTCTTCGCGCAAAGGGAGATGAAAATTTCTCGCTTTTCGAGGTCGGTGACGTTTCTATCGCGGTGCTTAAAATGTTCCCCGGCTTTTCATACGATCTTTTGGCGGCGGTGCTTGACGGCGGCGTGCGCGGCATAGTGCTTGAGGCATTCGGTGCAGGCAATATTCCCGACGGCCATTCGCTTGCACCTCTGCTTGAGGCGGCACGTGAGCGCGGCACGGTAATAGTCGTCACCTCGCAGTGCGGCAAGGGAAGAGTAAGCCTCGGTGCTTACGCGGCAAGCATGTATCTGACCCGCGCGGGCGCTGTCAGCGGCCTTGATATGACTACCGAGGCGGCGGTTGCAAAGCTCTATTACCTTTTCTCGAAATACAACGATGCAAGCACGGTAAAGGAGCTTATGGAGCGTGATCTTCGCGGTGAGGTATCCCTCGGGGATTAATTTCGAAAAAATATTTAAAAATACTTGAAAAAGTATATCTTTTGTGCTAATATATATAGCCGAGGGCTGTCGTCAGTATTGATGACAGCCCAATAAAAATGACTTTTTATTTAATAGAAAGAAATCTTTCAGAGGAAATTCAATGCAAGTACTTTTAAGCTTATCTATCGCACTTTTTTCGGGACTTATGCTCTCGCGTGTGGCAAAGCTGTTGAAGCTCCCTGCCGTAACCGCATACCTCGTTGCAGGTATTCTCATCGGTCCGTACGTCCTCGGCGCTATCGGCGTTCCGGGACTTGGCTTTACAAGCCACGAGGTCGTTAACTCCTTTTCGATAATCTCAGACGTTGCGCTCGGATTTATCGCCTTTTCGATAGGTAACGAATTCCGTATCTCCCAGCTTAAGAAAATAGGTAAGAAGGCTACCGTCGTCGGTATATTCCAGGCCGTCGTCGCAACCGTGGTCGTTGACGCGCTTCTTATCGGTCTTCATTTTATACTCGGTGAAGAGGTTCTTCCTCTCTCTGCCGCTATCATACTCGGTGCGGTCGCATCCGCTACCGCTCCCGCAGCTACCCTCATGGTAGTAAAGCAGTATAAGGCAAAGGGCCCTCTTACCGATATGCTTCTCCCCGTAGTTGCTATCGACGACGCGGTCGGTCTTGTGCTTTTTGCCGTATCTCTCGGCGTTGCGCGCTCTATCTCCACCGGTAACGTGTCCATCGCCGCGGTAATACTTGAGCCGCTGCTTGAGGTCGTTCTTTCTCTCGCTCTCGGCGTTGTGCTCGGCTTCCTCTTCAACTACTCCGAGCGCTTCTTCCACTCGAACTCGAAGCGTCTTGCAATGTCTATTTGCTTCGTGCTTCTTGCCGTCGCGCTCTCATTCCTCGACTTCCATATCGGTGAAATTCACGTTGCCTTCTCGTCCTTGCTCGTATGTATGATGCTCGGTACTGTGTTCTGCAACATCTGTGATTTCTCCGACGAGCTTATGGCTCGTGCAGACCGTTGGTCTGGACCCGTGTTAATTCTTTTCTTCGTTTTGAGTGGTGCAGAGCTTGAGCTTTCCGTGTTTAAAAACGGCTGGATAGTCCTTATCGGCGTCGTTTATATCATCGCGCGTTCCGTTGGTAAGTACTTTGGTGCATCTGCAAGCTCGAAGATGATGAAGTGTGACGATAATATCGTAAAATACCTCGGCATCACTCTTCTTCCCCAGGCGGGAGTCGCGCTCGGTATGGCTATGAAGACTAAAGCCATTTTCATTGACGATCTTTCAAACATTGCTACCATCGTTGCCAACATCACCCTCTTCGCCGTGCTTGTCTACGAGCTTATCGGTCCTATGCTCACCAAGATCTCGCTCACCAAGGCAGGCGACATCAAGCCCGAGGAAAAGAAGAGCTCGAGAACAAAGGACTCTACCGAGTTCCGCCGTCCTCACGATCCGCATCCTAACGAGCATCACCGCCACCACAAAAAACACTAAAAGGAGAATATAAAAATGCCCCTTGAAAGAAAAGATATAGACCCCAAGTACAAATGGGATCTGTCCGTAATTTATGAAAGCGTTGACGCGTTCAACTCCGACTTCAAGCGCACCGAGGGAATGATCTCGGATTTCAAAAAGCACGAGAAGACGATGATCACGTCGGCAAACGCTCTCTTTGATGCGCTCACCGACATGGCGGCTATCAGCCGTATGATCGAAAAGCTGTGGAGCTACGCGCACCTCAACTTTGCTACCAACACCGCAGACAACACCTACCAGGCACTCTCCGGCAGAGTGAGAAGCCTTGCCGTAAGTGCAGACAGCGCGACCTGGTTCGTTACCCCCTATATTCTCCGCCTCGACGAGAAGACCGTCGGCGAGTGGTTCTCCGAGCTTCCCGAGCTTGAAAGCTTCCGCCGCATGATCGAAAAGACCCTTCGTGAGAAGCCCCACACCCTCTCCGACGAGTGCGAGAAGCTCGTTTCCTCTCTTGGCGATTGCCTCGGATCTCACAACAATATCAGAAGCATCTTCGCAAACGCGGATATGAGATTCGGCAAGATCAAAAACGAGGAGGGCAAGCGCGTTGAGCTTACCGATGCCACCTACGGCATCTATCTCCGTTCTTCCGAGCGCCGCGTTCGTATGGCTGCATTTAAGGAAATGTATCGCACCTACGGTCAGTTTGCAAACACCTTTGCAACCATGCTTGACGGCTGCATCAGAGAGGAAGCTACTCTTGCAAAGGCGCGCAAGTACAAGGACTCCCTCACCGCATCCACCTTTAAGGATGAGGTAACTCCCGAGATCTACAATAATCTTATAAAGACCGTAGAGTCCGAGCTTGAGCCCCTTTACGATTACTACGCCCTCAAGCGTGAGGTTCTCGGATTTGACAAGCTTCATCTTTATGACATTTATACCCCCCTCGTCGGCTCTCTTTCTCGCAAGTACAGCTACGAGGAGGCTGTAAACGAGGTGCTTGAAACCGTAAAGGTATACGGTGACGAGTACTACAACACCCTTAAGGAAGGTCTTACCGAAAAGGGTTGGGTAGACGTTTACCCCACCAGAGGCAAGCGCGGCGGCGCGTTCAGCGCGGGCTGTCCCGACAGCGAGCCCTACATTCTTCTTAACTACAACGGCAACTTTGACGATATTTCCACCCTTGCTCACGAGGCAGGCCACTCGATGCACACCTGGTTCTCCACCAAGTACAACGAGGCGCACAACTCAAGCTACCGCATCTTCGTTGCCGAGGTTGCATCTACTGTTAACGAGCTTCTTCTTGCTCATCGCAAGCTTGCCGAGTGCAAGTCGGATGAGGAAAAGCTTTATATCCTCGACGGACTTATGGAGACCTACAAGGGCACTCTTTACCGTCAGACCATGTTCGCATCCTTTGAAAAGCAGATGCACGCACGCATCGAAAAGGGTGAAACTCTCACCGCTGACAGCGTGAACAAGGCTTACTACAAGCTTGTGAAGAAGTACTTTGGCAAGGACGTTGTCTGCGACAAGCAGATCGCTCTCGAATGGGCGCGTATTCCTCATTTTTACAGCTGCTTCTACGTTTACAAGTACGCTACCTGCATCTCCGCGGCAAGCGCGATCGTAAAGCGCATCGAGGAAGAGGGCGCAGCCTACGTCGGCAAGTATATCGACTTCTTAAAGTGCGGCGACTCCAAGTCACCTCTTGACAGCCTGCTCGTAGCCGGCATCGATATGCGCGACCCCGCCGTTATCAGCGACGCCATCGCTGACTTCGCATCCTCTGTCCGCCAGTTCAGAGAAATCTACAACAAAAACAAGTAAAAAAGCTACACGGGTGTGCCCCTTTGTCTCGGCATACCCGTGTTTTCTATTGACAACGCGCACTAAATCGTGTAGTATATAGGTGAAGAATAAATATCGTGAGGGAATTGCTATGAAAAGAGCGAGCATGGCACAGATATCACGCTTGAATAGTCTTTATGACGGACGAGAGCTGTATTTCGGAGATCTGCACAATCACGCCGCAACGGGTGGCACCAGTGACGGCAGGCGCACCTTGGAGCATTGGAAGGGCGCGCTTGAGGCGCTTCATATGGACTTCGTAGGCATATACGATCACAGACAGGTCAGACATATGTATCTTCCCGAGTGGGAGGACGGTCTCTTTATATGCGGCACCGAGCCGGGCACAAGAATACTCGATTGCGATGCAATAGACGGCAGAAACGATATACATTACAATATAATCGTTCCGTCGCCAAAGGTGATCGAGGAGCTGCTTGCCGAGTTTCCCGAATACGAATTTACAGGTGGCACAGAGGGGCATTTTATATACCCAAGCTTCAAGCGCGCGGACTTTTGCAGGGTGATAGACGCCATACTCGCAAAGGGCGGATTTTTCGTTCACCCTCACCCAAAGCAGATAATGCGCTCGAACGATCCGCTTGATTATTGGTTTAGAGATAAAACGGGCATCGAGGTCTTTTACGGCGATATGAGAAACGAATGCACCGCGCGAAATTACGAGCTCTGGTGCGCCCTTCTTGACAAGGGCAAGCGCATTTTTGCCTGCGCAGGACAGGATGGCCACGGTTGCGCACAGGATACCGCACTCACCGCTATCTACTCCTCGGAGAAAAGCTCGGCAGGCTTTATCTCGCACCTTAGAGAGGGAGATTTCGTTTGCGGCTCGGTTGCTATGCGTATGTGCATAGGCGATGTGAGAATGGGCGGCGCGTGTGATTTTACAGGCAAAAAGCTGTGTATTTCGGTGGATGATTTTCACGTTTCGGTAAAAAACGACGAGCACAAATACGCGCTTGTCATTCTTGACGATAAGGGAGAGGTTGCAAGACGGCGCATCCCTTGCACCAAGCCTGCCTGCTTCTCACTTGACGTGAACGGTGAGGCAAGGTTCTACAGGGCGGAGATATTCGATATATCCAAGGGATTGAGAATTGCTATATCCAACCCCATCTGGAATGAAAAATAAAAGCAAAAAATGACGAAGAATTGCGAAAATTCTTCGTCATTTTTTTATCTTGTCAGCTGCCAGAATGCGACAGCACCCGCCGCCGCAACGTTAAGCGAGTCAACTCCGTGCGCCATAGGTATCTTTACGGTGTAGTCACAGTTGGCAATAGTACCCTTTGAAAGTCCGTCACCCTCTGTGCCGAGAATTATGGCGAGTCTTTCCTCTGCCATAAGATTTTTATCGTCAATGCTTACCGAGTCGTCAGTCAGCGCCATAGCCGCCGTCTTGAAGCCAAGGGCGTTGAGCCTTTCAAGTCCCTTTGTCGGCCAGTTTGCCGGTGTGTCACCGATTTTCGCCCACGGTATCTGAAAAACCGTGCCCATGCTCACTCTTACAGCCCTGCGACACAAGGGATCGCAGCAGGTCGGCGTGATCAGCACCGCGTCAATGTGCATCGCCGCCGCAGAGCGAAACAGCGCACCTATGTTGGTCGAGTCGGTCACCGCCTCTAAAACGGCAACTCTACGCGCGCCTTTGCACAGCTCTTCAACGCTTTTTGGTGTCGGGCGCTTCATTGCGCAAAGCGCGCCTCGCGTTAATTCAAAGCCGGTAAGAGCGGTGAGCATATCGCGCTCGGCGGTATATACCGGCACGTCGTCGCCCAGGCGGTCAATAATGCCGGCGACCGCACCGTTTATAAGTCTTTTATCGGTTAAAAGTGACACGGGTACGCACCCGGCGTTCAGCGCGACCTCTATAACAGTCGGGCTCTCCGCTATAAAAACGCCCTTTTCGGGCTCTAGCTTGTTTCTAAGCTGCGCACCGGTAAGCCTGACAAAAACGTCAAGCTCGGGCGCGTTAAAATCGGTTATCTGTTGTATCCTCGCCATCTTTTGCTCCGTTAGTTTTATTTTCCTTATTATTATATCACCTGCGCGAAGATTTTTCAAGTATAAAATGCGCCCCGAAGCCGAAGCCTCGGGGCGTTTCATTTTTTGTAGCGCCGTTTTTGAATGGCACTAACAAGGCTGATAATTACGGATTAACAGGGGATACGATTACGTAATCGTTACCGCCTACGTAATCTACGGACTGACCGCAGTAAACGCAGTAACCATTGCTATCATATTCGTGCTTGCAGGCTTCTACGATCACGTCGTCGCCGCTGCCCCAGCTTTCCTCGGGCTGCTTGCAGTAAATGCACCAGCCGTCAACGAACTCGTGGTTACATTCCTCGCCGGTTGCCTCGCGCTCGCCGCACCTTACGCACTCGCCGTTTTCAAATGCGTGACCGTAGGGAGCAAGATACTCCTCGGAGACCAGCGCGCCGCACTCGGTACAGAATACCATTACGAAGCCGCTGTCGGTGCAGGTGGGCTCAGCGTATTCGGGATTGGTGCTCTCGTGCTTACACTCGGTTTCCTCGCCGCCCTCAACGTAGAGCTCGAGGTTGCCGTCAACAAGAACGAATGCGTACTCAACGTCCTCAACCCAGGTGTAGATCATACCGGTTTCGGCAAGCATATACCACTCGCCGTAGTTTTCCACCTCGTATACCATACCGTCAGCGGTGTAAACGCGACCGGTGTAGTAGGTGGTGTAATCGGTGTAGAAGTAGATAGTTACCTTTTCTTTATAGGTGTATTGAATGACCTTTTCTTCGCCTGTGCCATCGGACTCGCCGCATCTTACGCACCGGCCGTTTTCAAAGGTGTGACCCGTGGGGGCAGTGGTTATCGTATCGCCAAGACAGGTTCCGCACATCTTGCAGTAGGTTCTGATGTAGCCGTAGTCGGTGCAAGTAGATGCAAAATTTTCGGTGTAGGTTTCCTCGTGCTTGCAGCTCTCTTCGATGCCAACGTACTCAAGGCACTTATCGCACCAGCCGTCCATATCGTAGTCCTCGTGGTTGCAGGTCGTGGCGTAATTTTCATCAATAGCCTTGCAATAGATGCACCAGCCGTCAACGAACTCGTGGTTGCACTCCTTCTCCTCACGCCAACCGCAATTGGTGCAGTATCCGTCTTCACTAAAGTTGTGACCGAAAGGAGCGAGGGCCATTTCGTTAATGATAGTACCGCAGCTCTCGCATATAGTTCTTATGTAACCCATATCGGTGCAGGTTGCCTCACAACGATCTTCGTAGAAGAACTCGTGCTTGCACTCTTCGCCCCAGCTTTCCTCGGGCTGCTTGCAGTAAATGCACCAGCCGTCAACGAACTCGTGGTTGCACTCCTCGCCCCAGCTTTCCTCGGGCTGCTTGCAGTAAATGCACCAGCCGTCAACGAACTCGTGGTTGCACTCCTCGCCGGTTGCCTCGCGCTCGCCGCAGTATATGCATTCGCCTCTATCAAAGTAGTGACCTGCAGGCTCGCCCGTGATTACATCACTAAGTAAAAGTCCGCACGATTCGCAGTAGGTTCTGTTGTGACCGAAGTCGGTGCATGAGGGCTCGACGCTTTCGGTGTAAACGTATTCGTGGTTACAGCCGTCTTCGCCGCCCTCAACGTAGAGCGCAAGGTTGCCGTCAACAAGAATGAATACGTACTCGATTCCGTCAACGTCGGTGTAGATCATACCGGTTTCGGCAAGCATATACCACTCGCTGTAGCCCTCTACCTTAAATACCATACCGTCAGCGGTATAAACGCGACCGGTGTAGTAGGTGGAGTAGTCGGTGTAGAAGTAGATAGTTACCTTTTCTTTATAGGTGTAAAGGATTTCCTTCTTGTCGTCCTCGCCGCCGACTTCTTCAATCTCACCGCAGTATATGCACTCGCCATTCTCGAAATAGTGACCCGTAGCCTCCATAAAACCTTCGTCAATGAGTATGCCGCAATCCTTACACGTTTCTTTGTAGAAGCCGCCGGTGGTACATGTGGGCTGTGTATAATCGAGAATCTGGCGATAGTGCAGGCATAAAACATCTTCGCATCCCTCATAGCACAATTCTCCCTTTTCGTTTAACGTGAAGAACGAAATATATTGTCCCGACATAGTAGACATCATATACACAGGTTTGCCATTGACGGTATATTCTTGACGCCACTCGCCCCACTCTGTGTATTCACTCATTTCCGGATCTCCCGTCATAGCATCAAACATCGACACATGGTAAGAAACGATGCCGTTACTGTAGAAAGAGTATATTGATGTTTGAGTATAGAGAATGTCGCCGTTTACGTCTGAAATTTCGAAGTATTCCTCAAAAACGTAAAGAACGCTTTCGTTCTCGACGTTGACCTTATAGTCGCACAGGATGCAAAAACCATCTCCATCGAAGCTGTGATTGCATTCTACGTAATTATACGACTCGAGTTCGCCATACTCGTTGAGAACGTAATATTCTGTAATAGTTTCGTAGTTTGTAGAAATGTAAACAGCAAAGACTGTGCCGACCTTTTCATTTTGGATGGTATGCCATACTCCCCAAAACTCAGCCGTTTCGGTTTGTTCGCCGTATTCTACCATGCGTGCAAACAAACGGGATTCTCCGCTTTCGTAGAGATAGAGGTCGTAATATATTGTGTATAAAACCTCTCCCTTTTCGTCTGTCATTTGTTCGGTGCGTGTATGTGAATACAGGGTGGTTTCGCCGTTCTCGCCGCCATTGTAGTTGGGGTCGGGGTTCTTACAGTAAATGCACCAGCCGTCAACGTACTCGTGCTTGCAGTCCTCGGGCGCGCCCTCGGACGCGCCACAACGCTCGCACCAGCCGTCAGAGAAGCTGTGACCGTAGGGAGCGATCTCGTAGCTGTCGAGCATAACTCCGCAGTTGTTGCAGTAGGTTCTTCTGTAGCCGTGCTTGGTACAGGTGGGGTCGGCGTAGTCGGTCCAAACATCGTTATGCTCACAGCCGCCGATCTCCTTTTCGGGCTGTCCGCACCATACGCAGCAGCCGTCGTAGTGGCTGTAGAAATGCTCGGTGCATTCGTCGGTTGCCGACATAACCTCAAAGGTTATAGCGTAGTCAAGATCGTTTTCCCATCCGACAGGAACGAATGAGATGCGGATGTCGAACTGATCCTCGGTGTAACCCATCTTCTTTGCCGCGTTGATTACCGCAGACTTTGAGAAGGTTACGTATTTGCCGGTATGCCAAGGAGCGATGGCAATACCGTGTTCATCGAGATCAACAAAGATCTCTTCGCCACTTTCAAGTATAAGGGTGATAGCGTAGATTACCTCAAACTTGTCGCCCATACGGTAGTAGTAGCCTACGATGTAGGTGTCCTCATCCTCGTCGATGTCGCTCGCGTCCTCAAGCACGATATCGCCGCTTGCGCCGTTTGCGTTCTTAAGTCCGCAATGTACACATACGAAGCACTGTCCGTAGTCGTACCAGATCCACTCGTGGAGAATGGGTGAGGTTTCGTACTCGGTCGTGTTTCCGCAGATCTCACAGATCTTGCTGCCTACTCCGATCTGCGTGCAGGACGCTTTGCTATCGTTGTAACGGAAATGCTGACAAGCACAGTAGCTATCGGTATAGATATCCTTACCGTCATAGCTGTCTTCGCGGGTTACAGTAACCCAGCAAATTCCGCTGAAATCGTAGTCGCGTGTGACTCTTGACCAGTTCGAGTCGGTCATTTCAAGCTTGTTGTTATTTACGGTGTAGTTTTCGTGTTGGTTGCTATTAAAGGTTTCAAACTGATAACCTTTATAATACATCCAACGTGTTTCGGTGGAATACTTGGTTATACTGCTGTTGTAGGCGTTCCACTCAACGTTGAACTCACGGATCACACAGCCGTCGCCGTCGTGCTCCAGGTGATAACCGTGATCGCACTTGTCACAGTACCAGCCGTCATCATGCGAGGTGATTTCGTGGATAAATGTGTAACCAACGTAGGTTTCCTCGTAACCGCATCTGGTGCACTTTGTAACTCTCGTTACGTAATAGAGGCAGGGGTGACCCTCGACGAGAGTCTTGTCTTCACTAACAGTTTCGAAGCTGTGGTAGGTTTCACTCTCGGTCACGGTGGTGTAAACGACGATCTTTTCACCGTTACCGTCAATCACGTAGTATTCCTTGTAGCAGGTTCTGCCGCAGTCGCTTTCGATGAAGAACGCACGCTCATAGTAGGTAAATCCGCAAGCGGGGCTGGTTACGGCACAGGTGTACTTGTAAAGATAGTCGCACCAATCGCGCCAGTATTCCTCTCTCATCTCAAATTCGC
Organism: Eubacteriales bacterium; assembly: GCA_045576315.1. Lineage (GTDB taxonomy): Bacteria > Bacillota > Clostridia > Oscillospirales > CAG-272 > UBA1740. The sequence goes on from JAZNGE010000045.1 coordinate 105,388, forward strand.
ACTTGCCGGAAACTTCGAGATAATCGTTTTTGTTGAATTCGCCGCAGGCACATCTGTATGTGTACAGATATGCGCCGCATACGCTGCCGTACTCGGAGAAGTCTACGACGATCTGCTCATACGAGAAGTGTCCGTATTCTTCATAGCTGTTCATAACCTTGCCGCACTTGGAGCAGCACTCGGTGATAATAACACCTTCCTCACAGGAGGTTGCGCCGGGCATAAGGGTTATTATTCTTCTTGTATCGTGTGACTCGTAGGTGCGGTTAATAGTTTCGGAGTAGAGGGTCTGACCGTCCTTGGTCACGAGAATAACGCTGACCACGTTCATCATACAGCCCTCGCCGGGGGTGTAGGTGGAGTCTTCCTTTACGGTAACGCCGCAGGTGGGGCAGAAGAAGCCGTCCTCGCTCCAATCAAGGCCGTTGCCGCAGCTGAAGCCACTTTCCTGTCCGCAGGGGCAGGAATATTTCTCAAAGTAGTGGTGCTCGCATACGCCGTAGCCGGTGAAGTCAAGCTCCTCCCACTCGGTTTCGTGATAATCGGTCTCATAGGTGTTGCGTACCTTGCCGCACACGGTGCAGGCGTAGGTTGCGATAATACCGTCCTCACAGGAGGTAGCACCGGGCTTAAGCTCGTAGGTCCACTCGTAGTCGTGGCCGTTGGTGTAAGTAACTACAAAAGTTTCGCCGCACTTGGTACAGAAGTAGTGGTATTCACCCACGCCTTCACATCCGGTTGCGGGCTTGTGTTTTGCCTCGTCCTCCTCGTAATCGTGGAGGGTATCGGAGTCGCCAAAGCTTGTGATCTCGCCGGTCTTGGTGTTAAGGAAAAACTCGATGCTGTGAATAGTGTCGTAAGAATCCACCCAATTCTTCGAGTAAATGCCGAGCATTTCGAGTATGGAGGGGTCGTCTATAACCTCAACCAGCTCACCGTTTACGTATTTTTCAATGAAAGCGGTCTGGCTTTGCGAGCACGTACCGGGAGCCATCATAGCTACGCCTATCCAATCGCCACAGTCGGTAAACGTCGCGATCATCGACTGGATAACTCCGCTCTGCATCTCGTATATGTAGGTATCTCGCTGAACGAGCTTTATCTCAACGTAGTTGCCGTTGTCGTCCGTCTGGCTGCTGAAAAGGTGGGTGTTATCGTATGTGTATTTATGCCATACACCGATGATGTTGCCGTTTTCATCAATGGTCAGGCGATATTCACCGTTCTCTTTTCCGTCTGTATATGTTCCCTCGAGATTGTTCTCGTTGGTCTTGGCGACGGTCTTTTCATCAACGATCGCCTTGATCTGTGAATAGTCGATGGTGGAAGTGTAGTTTGCAACGATAGAGATATCGAAGTATTCGCCGTATGCGGCGTCAACGGAGAGAAGAGTTCCTTCCTTGTCGGTCTTGATAGAAATGCTGAGATCGCCGAATACGGTATCGATAGAGTCGTTGACTATCTTTATGGTTTCTTCTGTGTTTGTGTCGGCGCCGAGAGCCTGATAGAGTGTTATGCTCTTCATCTGAATGAGCATATCTCTGAGCTGCATTCTGACAGAGGGAGCTACGTTTTCGTTTTCGGTCTTGCCGTCAGTACCGTCAGTACCGTCAGTGCCGTCGATTACAAGGTCACCCTTCTTAACGACGACGACCTTGTCGCCCTCTACGTATCCGTAATCGTAGTCAGGCTTGCCGTCACCGTTGAGGTCGGGATATACTTCGTCCTCGGGGTACAGGGGCTGGTTGTTTCCGCTGCCCTCGTTGCCCATGCCCTCGACGATCATATTTACGATCTCTTCAACGGTCATCGCGCGAAGCTCATCGGTCTTGAGCATATCCTGAATGCTGACTTCAAGCTCCATAAGCTCGGAGAGAGTGCAGTCCATTCCAATAACGGTGGGAAGTATAGCGTCTATGGAATTGATGAGCTCGATAACGTCGGCATTCTTGCTTGCCGCGCCGTCGAGTATCTCGCCAACGGTAAGGTCGAACAGTCCGTCGATCTTATCTGTGACGGCATCGTATGTGCCTACGCCAAACTCATTGTCAACAAACTCGCCGATGGTTTCGGTTGCAAGTCTTGTGTTAAGTGCCTTGATCTTGTCAATGCTGGGGGTGATAACGATATTGCCCTCAACCTCTTCAATGTTGCAGATAAGATCGATAACGGTCTTTGCAACGAGGTTGGCCTCATCCTTGCCGTCGGCAACGAGGTTCATAGCGAAGGGCACGAAGGTGTCAAGAAGCCAATCAAGTGCCGGTTCGCTCGTTGCGGTAGAAATAAGCATGCTCACACCGGAAGACATATCGGTGGACATAAAGGTAGCAAGAGGAGCTTTGAGGTAAACGTCCTTCGAGTTGGTCAGAGCGCTCGTATTCTCGCCGCAAAGGTACACTATACCGTCCTCGATAATTGCACGGAAGTTTGCGATCTTGCCGTACGCCTTGACGTTTACGGTGCCGTATCCGCTGATTCCGCCCTTAATAGATACAAAAAGCTCGCTGTTGACAACGTAGATATTGTCGTTGATCTGAAGCTCGTCAACGAGAATGGTATATTTCTCATTAAGGAAGGATTCAAGAATATTGGTGTAGAAATCTTCGGGTACTATCGATGCGCCGCATACGGTACAGTTGAGTGCGCCGGTGTGTCCGGTGGCAGCCTTGTAATCGGTCTTTTCAACCACGCCGCAGGCGGTACAGGTGTTGGTGGTGAAGCCGACCTCGGTACAGGTGGGTGCGGTAACTACGGAATTAAAGGTGTGCTTACAGCCGGTGCCGCAAACGGTACAAATACCGTTTTCCATGGTGTGCTCACCGGTAGCGGACTGGCCGCCCTTGCCACATACGATACAGGTCTGTCCCTTACCGCAGGTGGGTTCTGCAATATCCCAGGTGTGAGAGGGAGGTACGATATCGGTCTTGTAGCTTGCGTCGCAGCGCGAGCAATCGTGAAGGGTATAGCCCTCGGTGGTACAGCCGTTCTGTACGGTCGAGGTCTTGTAATCGTGGCCGAGTGCCGCGATCTTGTTTGTAGTTACGGTGTATCCGCACCACTCACAAACTCTTGTGGTGTAGCCCTCGGTGGTACAGGTCGCCTTGGTTACGGTGTCGGTGTAGGAGTGAGCCTTTTGTGCGATAACCGTCTTGTAGCTTTCCTGACAGGTCGAGCAGGTGTAAACGGTGTAGCCCGCCTTCTTACAGGTTGCCTCTTCGCTGTTGGTAACACCCCAGGTGTGTCCTGCGGGTGCGATCTTCTCAACTCTCTCGTAGTCGCAATTGCTGCAGGAGTGAGTTGCAGTACCGCTCTCGGTACAGGTTGCGCCTACGGTAGTGGTGGTGATTGCGTGTCCGGTTGCCTTGCCGGTGATCTCCTTTACGGAGTCGCCGCAGCGCTGGCATACCTTAATTACGTAGCCGTCGCTTACGCAGGTAGCGTTTACAACGGTTTCCTTGTAAGAGTGACCGTAAAGGTTACATCTTTCCTTGGGGGTAAGTCTTGTTACGGTGTAGTAGGAGAAGTGGTTGGTTGAGAATACGGCATAGCCGTTGTCGTATGTAGCCTCAATAGACTCAACCTCGCCCTTGTCGTTGATGAACCATACTGCGATGGAGTCAACGTCCTCGCCGTCCTCGAGAGTGTAGGGAACTCTGATGGTTACCCAACCGTTAAAGCTTGATACCACGCCGTTCGAGTCGGTGAGTCCGAAGTTGTAGATGGGGTTGTTACCGATCTGATCGAGCTTGTTGCCGATCTTGTCGGCGATCTCGTTGCGCTCTTCCTCGTTAAGAGTGCCCGCGGAGATGCTTACGTCACCGGCAAGAGCGCCGAGAGTAGCGTCGTCAAGCTTGATGTTTGCATCCTTAAGCTCAACCTCGCCTACCGACTCAAGAGTATCCTTGTTGACGGTGGTTTCGGTTTCCTCTTTTGCGGTGATTGCGGTCTTGGTGATGTGACAGCCGGAACATTCGTAGGTGGTTACGTTACCCTCAACGCCCTTTTCTACCCAGGTGTGCGCTTCGGGGTTGGTGTAATTCTCGATCTGGCTGTAATTTGAGCACTCGGTACAGGTGATTATCTTCTTGCCGGGTACGGAACAGGTCGCATCGGTATGTATTGCGGACTTGAGAGTGTGGCGCTCGACCGTCTCGGTCTTGTACACCGTCTCGCCGCATTTGGGGTTCTGACACGTGCCAACGTAGGTCAGCTCGTAAGTACAGTTGCCTACAAAGCGCTCGCTGTCGAACGTCCACTCGTCAACCTGGTGGCCCTTTGCCACCTCGTTAGTAACGGTGAAGGTGTCGCCGCAGCCGTTATGGCAGGCGTAAACCGTGGTGGAGTCCTGCTCACAGGTAAGCTCCGTTCCGCCAACTACCGTGTAATTGTGGCCGAGTGCCGCCTCCTCAGCGTCACAGTTATCTCTGGTACACTCGTGTCCGGTGGTACAGGTGAGCTCTGCGTTCCAAAGGTGACCGAGCTTCGAGCCCTCGTCCTCTATGGTATCGCGCTCTTCACAGCCCCCAAAGTCACAGATGGCGGTCTTTGTGCCGTCAAGCACGCAGGTCGCATCACTGTTGGAAGTGTACTTGGTGAAGGAGTGTTCCTTTTTCGAGCCAACGTCGGTTACGGTGTCTTTCTCGATACAACCGTAATAGTCACAGGTAGCGGTCTTCGTGCCGTCAGCCTGACAGGTCGCGTCACCGTTAGATGTGTAGTTGGTGAAGGAGTGTTCCTTTTTCGAACCGGTGTCGGTCACCGTTTCTGTCGCGGTACAGCCCTCTGTGTCACAGGCAGCGGTCTTCGTACCGTCAGCCTGACAGGTGGCATCACCGTTTGAGGTGTAGTTCGTGAAGGAGTGTGCTTTCTTTGAGCCCGTATCGGCTACGGTGTCCTTTGCGGTACATCCGTCGGTCGTACAGGTAGCGGTTTTTGTGCCGTCAGCCATGCAGGTCGCATTGCCGTCAGCAACGTAGGTGGAGAACGTGTGGCCTACCTTATCGATAGAGCGCGTTTCCGCCTCTCCGCACGCACTACAGGTGCGGGTCTCGGTGCCGTTCGCCATACAGGTGGCTTCGGTGGTCACCGTCCAGTCGCCCCATTCGTGTGTGCACTCGGTTGAGCAGGACGCCATTACAAGCGCGCCTACAACGAGCATTACAACACACAAAAGGAGCAAGAGGGATCTCTTGAATGATTTCATTTCTTTTCTCCTTTAGCCTGGATTTTTTAGTTTGCTACTTCAATTTTACACTTTAGAGTGTAAAAAGTCAAGGTTTGTTCATAATTATTTCCTAAAACGTCCAAAAAATCCGGAGATTTTGTTTTGAAATGACACCTTATCCTCTTTGATTTCCTCTTCGGCGACAAAACGGGAGATTATCGATCTGACAAGGCGCGATGAGGCAACCTTGGCGGCGATGCGCTCGTTTTCCTCTCGCAAAAGGGTGTCAAGATCGGGTGACGCGGTGGAAAACGCGGTGATCTCGGGCGAGAAAAGCTCTCTGATCTTCGAGCCGAGGTAATCGTGTCCGAGTGTACGTTCAAGCATCGCAAAAAGCGAGGAGAGCTTCGGGTTTACCGACGAGGCGGCACGCAAAAGGTCGGGGCTTATTCTCTCGTCGGGCACTTCGTTAAGTTGAATTTTCAATCGCCCTTCGGGCGAGAGTGTCAGCAGCGCGCGGCGCGTATTCGGCAGCTCGGGAAAGATGATTTCAATGCGGTATACAAGACCGCCGTCACCGTCGGTGTCCGCGCTCACCGCGCCCTTCGTAAGATAGCACTCCCCGTTTTGTATAACGGTGCCGTCCGCGTAGGAATATATGCCGAGATCCAAGTCAATATCCGTGCATCCGAGGGTGAGGCGCATGTGCAAGAGCTGACCGTTTCTTGAGAATTCAATAGCCTCTATTCCCCCGGCGTAGTTGTTTTGCATAACGCTCACAAAAGTGGGGAGAATGCCGAGATCGTTAGAGGGAAAAACGTATTTTCCCAAAAGGGGAATGAGAGCCTTGTCAAACGGCGTGCGATTTTTGAGTCCGAGCAGATATGGCAGTCCACGTAAGGGGGCGTGTAACGTTATCCACTCGCGCGATGTAAAGAAATATTTGCATTTGTTTTCTAAATCTCGCTTCTCGCAGCCTCTTTTGCTCGCGTTTTTTGACAGATGATCTCTGATGAGCGACACGGCAGGGCTGCCCTGCATCAGCTCGCAGCTGCCTGCCGTAATTGCTACGACTAACCCTCTCTCCCTCGATACCCATACGTTTTGCCCGAGCATACCGTTAAAGAGAAAGCCGCCACCCTCGCGCTCCACCCACAGCTGATGCCCGTAGTCGTAGGGGCTTATCTCGGGCGGCACGCTTATTGACCTTTGCGTAGCGCATTTTACCGCCTCATCGGACAGTACTCGCCTGCCGCAAAAGATGCCACCCTGCATCATCATAATACCGAGCCTTGCCCAGCTTTCAGTCGATAGATACAGTCCCCATCCGCCCTTTAAAACACCCTCGGGGCTCCTCTCCCAAAACCAGTTGTCGATTCCCATCGGCTTAAGAATAAATTCTCTGACAAGACCGCCGGCATCCGTGCCGTAAACCCTGTGCGCCACCTTGTCGGCTATCCGCATAAGAATATAGGAATTCATACTGTTATAGGTGAAATTTTCTCCGGGCGTAAAAAGCATCTCCGACTCAAAAAACGCGCGTGTCCATTCGCTCTCGGTCACCGAGCCGACCTCGGCAAACGCTACACCGCTCGACATAGTAAGCAAGTGCTTTACCGTCATTTTATAAAATCTTTCGTCCTTTGGCGTGAATTCGGGAAAAATGCTTGCTACGTTGTCGTCCGGCTTTAAATCGCCTCGATCGAAAAGCGCGCAAATGAGCATTCCCGTCACCGTTTTCGACATCGAGTGCGACAGATGGGGCAGGGTAGCCGAATACCCCGGTGCCGATGCTTCGGCAATGACTGTGCCGTCCTTTGCGATCACTATCGAGTGTATGTTGGCGCGTTGCTCGTTTTCAAGCGAGCGCAAAAGATTTAACAGCACGCACGACGATATTCCGTGAGCCTCGGGCGACCCTGTCGGCAAGGGGTGTCTGTCGCGCTTCATAAGCTCGCTCTTTGCCGCGTAATACGGCACGACCGTGGGGTCCGTCTTGTATTCAAGCAGCAGATTTGATATAAGGTTAATAGCTTTTTTCTTGTAATTTTCCATAATCATATCCATTCTATGAGCGGTAACAAAAAAGGGTGACTCCAAGCCGTTGGAGTCACCCCGTGTAAGATTTTTTAGATATTTACTTTAAGTGAGGTCATATCCTCTGCGGATTTGAACGCCGCCTGCATAACGAGAAGCACTCGTCTTACCTCGCAGTTCTTGATAAGCTGCTCGGCCTTGCCGTCGATAGCTGCGGTAAAGTTGCGGTAGAAGTCGTGTACGTCTGCCACAGGACGCTCGATCTCGTACGAGTCGATGGTGATCTCATCTCTCGGCGCCATGGTCTTGGTGATACCTGCCGCGGTCTGAACGGGCAGCACTTCCTTCTCGCACCAAGCCTTAAGCTTCGCTACACGGCACTTCTTCTGCCAGTCCTCGATATACGCGCTACCCGAGCGGGACTGCATATAAAATCTCGGCATAGCGATAAAGTTGTATGTGCCGACCTCAACGGTCGCTCTCTTGCCGCCCTCAAAGGTGATGTAAAGGCGAAATCCGTCGTCAACCTCGTCGGTGGTTATGTTGGTTATCTCGCAGAAAATATTAGTGATCTTTTCGGGGATCAGCTGAAGCATCTGGTCGATGAGGTGTACACCCCAGTCGAGAATCATTCCGCCGCCGTACTGCTTGTGGCATCTCCAGTCGGAAGGAATGCCGCGCGAGCCGTGAACGCGCGACTCAATGCTGATGACATCGCCGATCTCGCCCGACTTAATAAGGCTCTTTATAGCAAGGAAGTCAACGTCCCATCTGCGATTCTGATGTACGGTAAAGAGTACGCCGTTTTCCTCTGCGCACTTGACCATATCGTCAAAGTCCTCGACGGTGAGTGACACGGGTTTTTCACATACGGTGTGCTTTTTATGCGACAATGCCGCTATAACTATGTCCTTATGTACGTCGTTGGGAGTAGCGCAAAGAACGATGTCTACCTCGGGGTCGGAAACAAGCTCTTCAAGGGAGCTGTAAACGTGAATTCCGTTATCGATCGCCGCCTTTACTCTCTTTTCGCTTATGTCGTATATTCCCGCAAGCTCTATAACGTCGCTCGTAAGAGCCTTCTGCGCGTGCCACGCGCCCTGTCCGCCGTAGCCAACGATAGCAAGTTTCTTTTTCATAATCATTTCTCCAAAGCAAGAGTATTTTTCTTCATTCTATCACACAAAAGATTCTGTGTAAATATTTTTTCTGAAAATAGTTAAATTTATGCAATAAAATCTGCAAAATTGAAAAGGTCAAACAAAAGACCGAATGCAAATCCGACAGCCACTAAAAGCCCCATTATCATAAGGTTTTCCTTTGGACGTCTGTTGAGCCTTACGAGTATGAGTATACCCACGCCCGCGCCCGAAAACAGTCCCGACATCATAGTACCGCCCGATATTATACCCTCAAGCCCGAGAGTCGTCAGCGCGACCGAGGTCGCACAACCGGGGATAAGTCCGATGATTGCCGCTATCAGATGCGAGAGTACGGGGATCTTGCTGACAAGTGCGCCGAGCGCCTCTGCCCCTACGAAGAATATCAGCAGATTTATCAAAAGGGTAACCGCGAGAATAAACGCGGAAATGGTGAGCGTGTGGTGCAAAACGGAGAGAAGTATGCCTCTTTCGCAGTGGCAGTTATCGTTGTCGCATATCTCGTCAATATCGATCTTTTCCTTGTCGCGATTCAAAAGGTGCAAAGCAATATCGATCGCAAATCCCGCGATTATTCCCACCGCGAGCTTGTAGCCGAGAATTATTGCCACACTCTGCCAGGGCGCACCCGCGCCTATCATTATCGGCAACATCTCGTCAGATGTCGCAAGGAACACCGTGATCAGCGTTCCGAGGGTTATGACCCTACCCGTGTAAAGATTTGCCGCCACCGCAGAGAAGGCGCACTGGGGCAAAATGCCGAGAATTCCGCCTATCGCGGGCCCTGCCTTGCCCGATTTTTCGAGCAGGGCGACCGTCTTGCCCGATGCCTTGTGCTCGATAAATTCCATAAGCAGATAGGTGAGAAAGAGAAAGGGAATAATTTTAAGCGTGTCGATCAGCGCATCGAGAAAGACCTCGTGCATAAGCCCTTCAAAAAGGCTTGCATATTCGGTGTCCGCGTGCGAATGTAAGAGCATCGTTTTCATACCTTCACCTCACCCTTGATACATCCCTCGCACTTGCCGAAGAGCATTGCGCCCTCGTCAATAGCGAAGTGTCCGTTTGCCATTATTTTTTCTTCAAGCAGGTGCGAGGTCTCTTCGTCGAGATGTATCAGCTTGCCGCATCCCTTGCATTTGAGGTGCAGATGCTCGCAGCAGCCGCTCTCGCCAAGGTATTGATACGTCGTGTGTCTTGATACGTCCGAGGTGATCTTACGCAGCTTTCCCTCTTTTACCATCTTTGATACTATCCTGTATACCGTGCTTCTCGCACTTCCGTCGGGGCATACCGCCCCCGCGATCTCGTCTATCGAAAACGCGCGGTTGGGGCTAGCCTTTAAGAAGGCTACTATCTCCGACCTTTTCTCCGTGTTGTAAGTCATTTATATATCCTTTCGGGTTAAAAACAAAAACGAGAAATGAGAGTAATTCTCAAATCTCGTCTATGATACTACTTTTTGTTTCATTTGTCAATAGCTTTACCGTATTTTACTTTGCGCGTGTGTTGACTTTTTTTAGGCAGGGGAGTATAATTAAGAAAAAACCTCGGAGGCAGGAAAATGAAAATACTTTTTATAGGTAACAGCTTTTCGTCTAACGCAACGACTTACATAAGAGAAATATCCGACGGCAAGCTCTTCGTGAGAAACCTCTATATCGGCGGCTGCTCGCTCGAAACTCACGCAAAAAACATTGAGAACGACGCCTACTCGTACGAGTATCAGGTAGACGCAAAGGCACTCGCCACCACCAGCATCAAGGCGGCGCTGCTTTGTGAGGAGTGGGACGTTGTAAGCGTGCAGCAGGTGTCCTCTCTTTCGGGCATTTACGACAGCTATTTCCCTTATATCGACACGGTTATTGCCGAGGTCAGAAAATACCGCCCCAACGCGCGCATCGTTTTCCATCGCACCTGGGCGTATAACTACGGCAGCACTCACCCCGCTTACGTAAATTACAATAACGATACCGATCTTATGCACAATATGATCGACGATACCGCAAAGCGCGTTTGCGAAAAATACGGCTTTGACGTTATCCCCTCGGGCGTGGCGGTATATAAAGGCTATCAGATGCCCGAGTTTGATATAAGAGTCGGCGGCGAGTCCCTTACCGCACCCGATACCTTCCACCTTTCGAGCTATGGAAAATATCTTGCGGGACTCGTGCTTTATCGCTTCTTTACCGGCGAGAGTGCCACCCGTGTAACGTTTTATCCCGAGGATGCAAGCCCGATACTCATAGAAAAGCTTAAAAAGCTTGCCGACTCGGCCTTTGATGCGTGAGCAGGGAAGCCCCAAATGAAAAAATGGTATGAGGGTGTATACCGCCGTCAGCTGACGGATATGCACATAAACGATACTGACGAGAGATTTCTCTCAAAATTCAACGCCGACGAGTATTACGACAACCTCGTCCGCGCGAAAATACAAAGCCCGATGATATATTTGCAGTCGCACACCGGACTTTGCAACTACCCGACCGAATCCGCGCGCACCCATAAGCACTTTTTGAGTGGTGAAAACGAGCTTAAAAGGCTCATCGATAAGTGCAAGGCGGGCGGAATGCGCGTTGTCGGCTATTACAGCCTTGTATTTAACAACTGCGCAATAGAAATGCATCCGGAGTGGGAGATGAAGTACGCGGACGGCACTACCTGGCGTGACCGCGGTCAGCGCTACGGCCTTTGCTGCCCGAACAATCTCGATTACCGCGAATTCGTCAAGGTGCAGATAGACGAGCTTGCGCGCGAGTTCAAAAATATCGACGGACTTTTCTACGATATGCCCTATTGGGAGGTGGATTGCCACTGCGACTCCTGCCGCGAAAGATTCCGTCGCGAAACGGGCATGGAATTGCCCGAAAAAATGAATTGGTCCGACCCCGTGTGGCGTAAATTCGCAAGGGCAAGGCAGGATTGGATGGTTGATTTCGTCCGTTTTGTAAAGGATTACACCCGGCGCGTGATGCCTTGGGTGACGGTTGAGTTTAACTACGCCGCGGTTATCGGCTGCGATTGGATGGGCGGCTCTACCGAGGGTATAAACGCCGAGAGTGAGTTTACCGGGGGCGACCTTTACGGTGATCTTTACTCCCATTCCTTCGCTTGTAAATATTACTACGGAGTTAGCAAAAATCAGCCGTTTGAGTATATGACCTGCCGCTGCGACAGAACTCTGCGCGAGCATACCATCACAAAGCCGCAGGGCGCTTTGGAGCGCGAGATACTCTTGACCGCGGCACACCACGGCGCATCGCTCATTATCGATGCTATCGATCCCGTCGGCACGCTCGACTCCCGTGTTTACGACCGTGTCGGCGCGGCGTTTGAGCGCCAGCTGCCCTACGAGCCGTATATGAGTAAGGGCAAAATGTATTCCGAGGTTGCCGTGTATTTCGATAGCCGCACTATGTATTCCGAGGACGGCACAGACAGATATAATAAGACCTGTGCTATCGGTGCGGTAAGGCGACTTGTAGAGGCTCACGTGCCTGTGTCGGTCGTTTCAAACGGCTCGCTTGACGAGCTTTCCCGTTATCAGATGATAATAGCCCCAAGCCTTCGCGATTTTGAAAACGACGAGCCCCTAAAGCTTATCGACTACGTTAAAAACGGTGGCACTCTTTACCTCTCCGGCGCGTCCGACTCACGACTTATAAAGGCGTTTTTTGACGCACGGGTGGTGGGTAAGACCTACGGAGATACCAAAAGACCGCGCGTTCAGCAGGGTGCGCGCGTCTATATCAGCCCGAATGAGCGCGGGGCTTTTAAATTCGGTGAATTTAACGCCGAATACCCCTTGCCCTTAACTTATTTTCTGCCTCTTCTTGAGGGGGCTGTCGGTGAGGTGGGCGCAACCGTGACTCTGCCGTATGCCGAGCCGGACGATAACGCGCATTTTGCATCGATACACTCCTGCCCGCCCTGGCAAAGCACCGATTATCCCGCCTACATAGAGCGCGATTACGGCAAGGGCAGGGTCATTTGGTGCGCGGCAGAGCTTGAATATGACAGCCGCCGCGCCTTTGGCGATATTTTTAAGGGAATAGTTCTCTCGAGCGTTACGAGAAAGTACGATATAACCGCAAGCCCCTCGGTCGAGGCGGTCGTTTTTGAGGGCGAGGGCGAGAGCCTTATTTCCCTTTGCGACCTTACCTACGACGAGTATAAGAGATCGGCTGACGTTTCGGTAAAGGTCACCTCACAGTCCCCGAAGGCCGTAACGGACTGTCTTGACGGATCGTCGGTGGATTTCGCCCACGATGGAGAAACGCTCTCCTTCACCGTTCCGATGGACGATTTCAAAATGCTTAAGATCGTTTATTAAAAACAAAAAGGACGAGACAATGTGATGTTCCGTTAAGAGTATCACGCTGTTTTCTCGTCCTTTTTTATTTTGTAGGGACAGGCGGTCTACTGCGGTTCGGTCACGCTCGCGTTCTGACAACGCACCGCGTTGTCATTCATTGCGCTCGCGCCGCTTCGCTACCCCGACTGTCCGTTTTGCTTAAAGTGAAATGGTCTTTTCTACGTTATAAAGGATCTCTTTTCTGCGACGGCGCTCCGCTGCATCCGCACACATCTTTTCAACGGCCTCGATGCCGTACTTGCCTACAAGCTCTTCCTTTGTTATCTTGCCCTTATAAAGCTTGTCAAGGTCGAGCGCGTAGTTGATGTCGGTTGCAATTATCTCGCCGTTGCGCGAGCATACAACAATGTCGGAGTGACCCGCAAGCAGCTCGTTTACCGCAAATACACCCATCTTCGATGCCATAACTCTGTCGCGCATGGTGGGGTTACCGCCGCGAACAACGTGTGCAAGACGTGCAAACTTGGTGTCTACACCGGTGTTGGTCATTATCTTCTCCGCAAGTGCGGGCGCGTATTCAGAGCCTACACCCTCGGATACGAGAATGATAAAGTTACGCTTGCCGTGTCTGCGAGAGGTTGAGATCTTCTTGCAGATATCGTCGTCGTTGGAAGGAAACTCGGGTACTATGGTTGCGGTAGCGCCGGATGCGATAGCCGCGTTGAGCGCGATGTCACCCGCGCCGCGACCCATTACCTCAACTACGTTACATCTTGCGTGAGATTCGCAGGTGTCGCGCAGCTTGTCAACGAGGTCGATTACCGTGTTGGTTGCGGTGTCAAAGCCGATGGTATAGTCGGTTGACGAAATATCGTTGTCTATCGTGCCGGGAATTCCTACGCAGGGAATACCGTGGTTGGTAAGCTTGGTAGCACCGTGAAACGTACCGTCACCGCCGATGGCTACGATACCGTCAATGCCAAACTCGCGGCAGGTCGCAATACCCTTTGCCATACCCTTTTCTGTCTTGAACTCGGGGCAACGGTCGGAGTAGAGCATCGTGCCGCCCTTGTTTATGATATTGGAAACATCGCGCAGACCAAGCGGCTTGATATCTCCGCTGATAAGTCCCGAATATCCTCTGTATATACCGACGACCTCAACGCCGTTGCTTATAGCGGTACGCACTACGGCTCTTACCGCCGCATTCATACCGGGGGCGTCACCGCCCGACGTGAGTACGCCTATCGTCTTGAATTTTTTCATTTATCTATCACCTCGAATAAGTAAAAGCGAAATTAAAATTTCTATATCGAGTCAATATTCTACCACATTTTTTTGACATTTACAACAGTTTTTCAAATATTTTTGAAAAAACAAAACGCAAATAACCGCTTATGCGTTGACGAAACCTTGATTATCGTGTTATAATTGTAACAGAAGTAGGTGTTTACCCCGGTGGTCAAATAGCCGTTAATGCTGTAATAGGAGCTGTCTGTGCAATTTCTGGCGCGTTAGGTGGTGCAGGAACAGCATCTAAACACGTTTCAAATTCGTTTTGGAGAATGGTTGCATCAGGTGCAGACGATTTAACCTATTATTTTAGTCAAGTTGGAACACAAGCTGTAAGAGATGGAATAAAAGCCATATTACAAAGAATGGAGATTTAATGAAATAGAGAAGGAGGGCTAAAAATGAAATTTGATTATAATGAATATTACAAAGTTTTGTTGATTGCTTCAACCTGTATAATGTTATTTTCGATAATAGCTATTTTAATCAGTACTGTCGTATACAGAAAAAGCATTTTTCCAATAAAATTTGACGCAAGATTATTAAGATATTTTATCAGCGTTGCTGTTTTAGTTTTCTTTTTTTCGGTCGGGGTATTGCCATTTAGACACGGGGTTTATTTAATATACGAAAAAGAAAGTGAGAAAATTGAGTGTGCGGGTGAAATAACAGGGTTTAAAAAGGTCTACGGCAATAATAAATATGTGCATAACGGAAAAAGCACGTTTGCGTATTATGTTTTTATTGACAACGAGAAATATTACATTATGCACACCAGCGATTTGAAGGTTGGAGATGCTGTTGAATTTGAGTATCTCCCGAAAAGCAGGGTAATATTGAGCATAGAAAAAGCGTGATTTTCTTTATAGTACAGGTTTCAACATCACGATAATATTTTGCCGCCCGCAATTTTTGCGGGCGGTTTTTTTGCGCCTCGCGTAGCGGTAAAGATTTAAAACTTTTAAAAAAGTTCTGTTATTCGGATTGACAAATATTTTTTATAGTGCTATAATATACCCAATATATATATTTATAGGTTAAACGGGCGCTCTGCGCGCTCCCACCGACCCACAAGTTATTCCGGAAAGGATGAATGCATATGGAAATCGCTATTATAGCCGACGACAACAAAAAAGAACTTATGGCGCAGTTTTGTATTGCGTATTGCGGTACACTCGCCAAGCATCATATTTGCGCGACACACACCACCGGCAGATACGTTTCCGACGCTACCGGACTTGAGATAGAGACCTTCCTCAGTGGCGGCTCCGGCACTGAGCAGATTGCCTCGCGCATTTCCTTCAACGAGATAGACGTTGTTTTCTATTTCAGAAGCACCGACCCTGCCGCAGAGGTTTACGAGGCAGAGAAGAGTCTTCTGCGCCTTTGCGACGTTTACAACGTTCCTCTCGCTACCAACATCGCTACCGCCGAGGTGCTTGTTACCGCACTCGAGGCAGGCAGCCTTAACTGGCGCGAATTTGTCAACCCCCGCAGCAGATATAATCTGCAAAAGAGGGGAAAATAATACCGATACTATGCTGTTGCGGCTAGGTTTTCCCGACCGCAACAGTTATTTTTAAATTCCGGGCATGAAAAGGAAAGGAGTGCGACTTATGTGCGAGCGCAAGGTGACCGTTGAGTCGGTGATATGCGACCCTGCCGTCGGCGTTGCCGAGGGCTTTGAGAGATGTGAAAACGAATATACCGCACTCTTTGCCGAGCGCGGCGGAGTTATGCGCATATCCTACTCCGAAAAGAGTGAGGGCGGCGAGATAAAGAGCGATATAACCCTTAAAGACGGCCGCATCAGAGTGCGCCGCACAGGTGCTATCGAGTCTGACTTTCTTTTCATCGAGGGGCAGACCACGACCTCGCTTTACAAGATCCCCCCGTACGCGTTCGATGCCGAGATAACTACCAAAAAAATACGCAATAATTTGACACGCCTGGGCGGTAAGCTCACAATAATATACGATATGACCGTAGGCGGCGCGCAAAAATACGTGCGCATGTCCATAACGCTCGGGGAGGGTGTGGAATGACGCTTAACGACTTCCGCCAAAGACTCAAGAGCGCAAATATCGGTGGCTGGTACATCTTTGCGGGTGAGGAGGATTACCTCAAGCGCCACTACCGCGGCGAGCTTTCCCGCGCGGTGCTTACAGACGACGCGTTTGAGATGTTCAATCACTCTGTTTTCGACGGGCAGGAGATGACTCTTGCCGCATTCAGAGATGCGCTTTACGCCCCACCGATGATGTCCGACTACAAGCTTATCGAGTGGCGACACGCCGACCTTGACAAAATGAAGGAGAGCGATAAAGCCCTTCTTCTCGACCTTGCGGCAGCGCGCGAGGATTACCCCTATGCGATCGTGGCGATAACCGCCTTGACCGACGGCTTTGACACCGGCACCGAAAAGCGCCCGTCCAAGCTCTATACCAAGCTTTCGTCCGATTTTGATATTCTCGTTTTTGATAAATCCACCGACTCACAGCTTCTCTCCTGGCTCAAAAAGCACTTTGATGCCGAGGGTATTGCCGTCGATGTGCAGACCGTGCAGGCAATGCTTTTCAGAGTCGGACACTCTATGCAGGTGCTATCAAACGAGCTGACCAAGCTTTGCGCCTACGCCAAGGCAAACGGCAAAAGCGCCGTTACCGCCGCCGACGTAAACGACATCTGCTCAACGACCGTCGAGTGCGACGCCTTTGCAATATCAAACGCGATAATTGAAAAGAATATGGAAAAGGCGTTTCTCGCCCTGACCGATATGCGCCAGCAAAGAGTAGAGCCGCCCGTTGTGCTTGCCCAGCTGGCAAAAACTTACGGAGAGCTGCTTTCGGTATCACTCCTTATCGACGAGGGGCGCGATGCCGACGATATTGCCGAGATAATGAAGTTTCATCCGTACAGATTGAAGCTTTATATGAGTGCCGCGAAAAAGATGGGCACAAAGCGCCTCTCGGCATCCCTTGAGTCGCTCATAAAGACCGACACCGCCTCGAAGATGGGCGGCATCGGCGGCTACAAGGCTGTTGAAATGTTTATAACACAAAACATATAAAAAGGAACTTGAAAATGAAAAAAATAATTGCATTTGCTTTGACACTTGTAATGCTCTTTGCTCTGCCTGTAATGCTTGTATCCTGCGGCAAAGACGGCTGCGAGTATGCCAAGACCCGTGACATCGAGGGCAGAGATATTAAGTACGTTGAGATCAAAGTCAAGGATTGCGGCACTATGGTCGTGCTTCTCGATGCTACCACCGCACCTATCACCGTGGCTAACTTCCTTTCTCTTGTTGAAGAGGGATTTTACGACGGACTCACCTTCCATCGTATTATGGAGGGCTTTATGATACAGGGCGGCGCACCCGAAAGTGGTGAGGCATCTTTGCCTACCATCAAGGGCGAGTTTGACGAGAACGGCCACAAAAACGATATACAGCACATTGAGGGCGTTATATCCATGGCGCGCACCACCGAGCCTGACTCCGCGTCCAGCCAGTTCTTTATCTGCAACGCTGATGCAACTGCCTCTCTTGACGGCAAGTACGCCGCGTTCGGCTACGTTGTAGAGGGCCTCAGCACCGTTCATAAGATCACCGAGGTCGGCATGCCCAAGACGCTCTATTACGAGTACTATGAAACCAATCCTTACATCTGGCAGGCATACGGCAACGGTATGATCCAGAACAGAGAGGATCAGCCCGTCATCGAGTACATCAAGGTGCTTGATAATTACAAGGGTTAAAATTTTCTTCCCGTATTGACATATTTAAAACTCTGTGATACAATATACATCAATTATTAAAAATAAAGCATAATAAAAAGTGAGGATGAAAAATGGCTACCTATTTTAACGAACCTTCTCATACCTTCAGCGAGTATCTTCTTATCCCCGGCTACACCGACGAAAGATGCATCCCTGCTAACGTATCGCTTCGCACCCCTCTTGTCAAGTACAGAAAGGGTGAGGAGGAGTGCCCTCTTATGATGAACATTCCTATGGTGTCGGCTATTATGCAGTCGGTATCCGATGACAGAATGGCTATCGCACTTGCTAAAGAGGGCGGCATATCCTTCATCTACGGCAACCAGTCCATTGAGGACGAGGCGGCAATGGTAGCAAGGGTAAAGAATTACAAGGCCGGCTTTGTAGTAAGCGATTCCAACCTTACTCCCGATAATACTCTTGCCGACGTGCTTGACCTCGTTGAGCAGAACGGACACAGCACCATGGCCGTTACCAAGGACGGCACCGCAAACGGCAAGCTCCTCGGTATCGTTACCGGCCGCGACTACCGCGTAAGCCGTATGAACGGTGACGAGAAGGTCTCCACCTTTATGACTCCCCTTGACAAGCTTGTCGTAGCGCCCGAGGGCACGACTCTCAAGCAGGCAAACGACATCATCTGGGAGCATAAGCTCAACTCCCTTCCCATCGTTGATAAGAAGGGTAATCTTAAGTACTTCGTATTCCGTAAGGACTACGCACAGCATAAGGAAAACCCCGATGAGCTTCTCGACAAGAACAAGAGCTATATAGTCGGCGCAGGTGTAAACACCCGTGACTATGAAAAGAGAATTCCCGCACTCGTTGAGGCGGGTGCAGACGTGCTTTGCATCGACTCATCCGAGGGCTACACCGTATGGCAGAAGAGAACCATCGACTTCGTACGTGCAAAGTACGGCGATAAGGTAAAGATCGGTGCAGGTAACATCGTTGACCGCGAGGGCTTTATGTTCCTTGCGAAAGCAGGTGCTGACTTTATCAAGATCGGTATCGGCGGCGGCTCTATCTGCATCACCCGTGAGACCAAGGGTATCGGACGCGGACAGGCAAGCGCGGTTATCGAGGTTGCCGCTGCACGTGACGAGTACTTCAAGCAGACCGGTATCTACATTCCCATCTGCTCCGATGGCGGTATAGTTCACGACTACCATATGACCCTTGCGCTTGCAATGGGCGCAGACTTTATGATGCTCGGCAGATACTTTGCAAGATTTGACGAGTCCCCCACACCCAAGACCCTCGTTAACGGTCAGTACGTTAAGGAGTATTGGGGCGAGGGCTCTAACAGAGCAAGAAACTGGCAGAGATACGACCTTGGCGGCAAGGCAAAGCTTTCCTTCGAGGAGGGCGTTGACTCATACGTTACCTATGCGGGCCCCCTGCACGATAACGTTGAAAAGTCGCTTTATAAGGTTAAATCCACTATGTGTAACTGCGGCGCTATCACTATTGAGGAGCTGCAGCAGAAGGCAAAGATGACGCTTGTATCGGCGACCTCTATCGTCGAGGGCGGTTATCACGACGTAATGCTTAAAAAGTAATAAAACTTGACACGGGGGTCGCCTAAATGGCGACCCCCTGCGCTTTTTTGGAAACGGAGATTAGTATGAGCAAGCTTTTTATCCCTAAAAACTATCATTCACCGCTTGACGTTTACAGAACTCAAAAGGCGATAGCATTTATAAAACAGACCTTTCAGGCGCGGCTTGCCGCCGCCCTTAATCTGAAGCGCGTCAGCGCGCCCCTTTTCGTCACCGAGGGCTCGGGCCTTAACGACAACCTTAACGGCTACGAGCGCCCCGTAAGCTTCGATATTCCCGCAGTTGGCGAGCGCGCGCAGGTCGTACATTCCCTGGCAAAGTGGAAAAGACTTGCTTTAAAGGAATATCATTTCTACGTCGGCAACGGACTTTACACCGATATGAACGCCATCCGTCGCGACGAGGAGCTTGACAACATACACTCGATCTACGTTGACCAATGGGACTGGGAAAAGGTCATCACAAGGGAGCAACGTACCATAGAATACCTGACCGAAACGGTAGAGAAGATAGTCGGCGTCATCTGTGACACAAACGAGCTTTTGAAGATCGATTTCCCCGAACTGTCCGTAAACCTCAACCGCAGCGTAAAGGTCATCAGCACCACCGAGCTTGAGGCGCTTTACCCCGACTTAACGCCCAAGGAGCGCGAAAATGCCATAACCAAGGAATACGGCACAGTTCTTCTTACCCAAATAGGAAAAACACTCCCCTCGGGCAAAAAGCATGACGGCCGTGCGCCCGACTATGACGACTGGGAGCTTAACGGCGATATACTCTTCTACAACGAGGTGCTGGGCACGGCGTTTGAGATCTCCTCTATGGGTATCCGCGTTGACGAGAAGTCGCTTGATAGACAGCTTCGCGAGAGCGGCTGCGACGACCGCCGCACCCTTCCTTTTCACCGTATGCTTCTCGCGGGTGAGCTGCCATTGACCATCGGCGGCGGTATAGGTCAGTCCCGCCTTTGTATGCTTATGATGGGATCTGCCCACATCGGTGAGGTGCAGTCAAGCATCTGGGATAAGGATACCATCGAGGGCTGTAAAAAAGCAGGTATAAAATTACTTTAAAATAACAACAACCCGATAGACCGAAGGATCTACCGGGTTGTTTTTTCTTTTACGGACAGTCGAGGACGCCTGTCCCTACGAGGAGGGAGTTTAAATCTTGATTTTTATAACACCGGTCTTGACCGACATAGTTCTGCCCGGCAGGATAAGGGTTGCCTCGGTGCCATCGGGTACGGTTAGGTCGGCGGTGAATTCGTCACCGCGCTTCTCCCACGAGATCGCAATTTTTCCGCGCGGAGTCTCGGTGCTTGCAGATGCGGAGCAGCATTCGGCAAAGAAGCCGGGTACAAATGCCGCCTTGTCGTAGGCTATACCGCGGTTTTGCAGTCCGGCGATATTCCTTATCATCCAATTTATCACGTCTGAGTACATATGGTGGTTGCGTGAGGAAACGTTTTCCCACTTCTCACACATAGTAGTCTCACCAAGGCTTCTCCAATGTCCGTATGAGGGGTAGTCGGTGCGCGTGAGCAGCTTTAGTGCCGTGTTGTTGTAGCCGTATTTTGAGAGCGCGTTGGGTAGCGCCTTCATGCCGAGAATGCCGACCTTGTGGACGTAATCGTCCTTTTTTACCAGCTCGTTAAGGGTCTTGGCTACCGCCTTGGCCGCCTCGCCCTCCAGAACGTCAAAGTGGAGCAAAAACGCGAGAGCCCCCTGCCCGTGTGACGTTATTTGCTCGTCGGTGGCATATATTTTCTTTATATTTTCCTTGATCAAGGCCGCTTTTTCCGCATACCTTTCCGCACTTGATGCGTCGTTTTGTATTTTCGCTGTAAGCGCGGCAATTCTACACATATCCATATAGTAGCAGGAGTCGGAGAAGCGGTTGTCCATAATGTTGCAATCGCCGATCAACGTCGGTGGACACCAGTCGGAAAGACCGTAGCAAACAAGTCCGTCGCCGTCCTCGCGCTCGTTTGCATAATTGAGATAGCGTTGCATAATGGGGTATGCCTTGATAAGCGCCTCGTTGTCGCCGCTTTCGCGGTAAAGCACGTAGGGCAGATAAAAGGCGGCGTAATCCCACGCAGGACCCGAGCCCCACGCGTATCCCCAGCTTGCACTCGGTATAATTCCGGGCAGCTGACCGTTTATCTTCTGCGCGTCGGACATATCGCTTATCCATTTGAGGTAGGGCATTTTCAGCTCGTAAAGGCAGACGGCATAGTCGGCAGATATTACGGCATCACCCGTCCAGCCGTTCTTTTCTCTGTGCGGACAGTCGAGCGGATGACCCTGATAGTTTGAAAGGAAGGAGCGTATACCGGCATCGTATATCCAACTCATCAGCTCGTCAGAGCAGGAAAACTCTCCCTTCTTTTGAAGGTCGGTATGCACAAAATGCGCCACAAGCTCGGGGTACTCTCCGTCACCCTCCTCCCATATCACCTCAACGTATCTGAATCCGTGATAAACGAAGCTGGGTCGCCATTTTTCAACACCGTTGCCAGAAAAAGTGTACCTGTCTTGTGCAAACGGATGCGCGTAAGCGATATATCTTGCGTTTTCGGTGTCAAGCTCGCGACCGTCAAGCTTCTCGCCGTGCGTCAGGGATATTGTAGCGCCTTTTGCTGCCGCACCCTCAAGGCTCACGTAACCTGCGATATTCTTTCCAAAGTCGTACATAACGCCGCGCTTGGTTGGCCATTTTGCCACGGGCGTTATATGCTCGCACTCGCGCACAGGGGGCAAAAGCATCTCTTCTACTATGCCGCCCGTGGGGTGTACCGCCTTGGCAAAGTGCCACCCCGTGTCACAGTATCCGCCCGTTTTCCAGCCGTCCTCAAGCCTTGCATCGTAGTATTCGCCCGTTCTTAAAACGTTGTGCACGGTAGCACCGTTGTTTCTTGCGCGCCAGGTGTTGTCGCTTTTGATAAGGCTTTCGCCATCTATAAAAAGCTCAAAGAGCAAGCGAGGTGTGTTTCTCCACGGGGCGAGATGCACGTTCCAATGTCCAACGACAGTTTCATTAAAAAATCCGTTGCCGAGCTTCACGGCGATAACGTTCTCGCCCTCGGTGAGGTACTCTTTGACGTCGTATCGCAAATAAAGCGCGCGCTTGTCGTATGCAGTAAAGGCAGGGGAAAGCACGTCGTCGCCAACGCGTTTGCCGTTTATGTAAAGGACGTACAGACCAACGCCGAGTATCAGGCATTCTGCCGTATTTGGCAGCACATCAAGTCTGAATGCCTTGCGCAGCTCGACGGCAGGGGCGGGACAGTTGGTCGGGAAAAATCCACCCTCGGCAAGTCCTATCCATTTTGCTCTTTTTGTAAAGGAAGTCATACTTCATCCTCCTCTTGTTTTTTTAATTATATCCCTTATTCGTCTTAAAGTCAATAAGGGAGAAATATTTTGCCGCGTTATTGACTTTTATATTTTTTTAAATTAGAATAGATTTGAACTACTTTTCAGTAAGGAGCGCGATATGAAGCAGTCGGATATTTTTGGCGGCGCGAAATGGATCGCCGCAAGCGTTGATGAATTAAAGGGCGGTATGGTCATTCGCAAAAGCATGGAGCTTTCGGGTGACGAGAAAGCCACCCTCTACGTTATCGGTCTTGGTACGTTCGTTTGTTATATGAACGGCACCAGAGTCGGCAGCGACCTCTTTCTCCCTCTTAACGCGGAATATGAGAAGTGTGCCGTTCCCGTCGACGAGGAGCTTACCGCATTTCATATCTATGCAAGCGAGTATGATATTACAGAATACGTAAAGGCAGGTAAAAACACCCTTGCCTTACACGTCGGCTCGGGCTGGTATGACGATACGTCAATCTGGGGCGAGAAGAAGAGTATGGGTGAGAAAAAGGCCATATTCCGCATCGCCGTTACAAAGGCTGACGGTGAAAAGTACGATATAATCTCCGATGGCGAGGAAAGATGGCAGCAGTCCTACGTTAAGAAAAGCCATCTTCACACCGGCGAGATCCACGACTATACCGAGTGGGGTGACGAGTGCCTTGACTTTGATTTTGATGACGAGGATTGGCCCCGTGTGAAATTATCCCGCCCCGTTGAGTCGGATTACGACTTCTGTGATTGCCCGCTTGACAGGGTGCAGGACGCGTTCGTTCCCACAGCGGTATATAAGTGCGACGAATATACCGTATACGACGCGGGCAAGAACCTTACGGGCTATCCCGTTTTCATATCAAAGGACGGTAAGGTCGAAACGGTCAACGTCACCTTCTCCGAGGCGCTGAATGCCGACGGAACAAACCTTGATGAATCTCATATTTTCGGACAGCAGCTCGTATTTACCACCGATGGCTCGGTAAGAGAGATATTCCCGCAGTTCACTTGGTACGCATTCAGATATTTCCGCGTTGACTCGGATATCGAGATCGCGGACGTAAAGCTCGTTCACGCCGACGTGCCGGTAGATTCTTATTTCACCTCGGACAGTCCCGTGCTTAATTGGCTGTGGCAGACCTACGTTCACACCCAGCTTGTAAATATGCACCGCGGCATCCCATCCGACTGCCCCCATATCGAGCGCTTCGGCTATACCGGTGACGGTCAGCTTTGCGCGCGCTCGTCCATTATGTCCCTTGGCGGCCGTGAGTTTTACAAAAAGTGGATGCGCGATATTGCCGGCTGTCAGGATAAAATAACCGGCCGCATACAGTACACCTCTCCCTTCTTCCGTTGCGGCGGCGGCCCCGGCGGCTGGGGCATCGCGATAATCACCGTGCCGTACGAGTTCTATAAATTCTACGGCGACACCGCACCTCTTCAGGAGTACTATCCTCAAATGCTTAAGTTCATCAAGTTCCTTGAGGATCACAGCGAGTACGGCTTGGTTACAAGCTACAAAGAGGGCGGCTGGTGTCTTGGCGACTGGTGTCCGCCTGTAAAGTGGACTTTGCCCACTCACTTTGTCAACACCTATTTCCACGTCCTCGCTCTCACCCGTCTTACCGAGATCGCAAAAGCGATAGGCAAGGACGAGGATATTCCTATGTTTGAAGAGAAGATCGCGGCACTTAAAAAGGCTATTGATAAATTCTATTACAACTCCTTTGACCGTGATTGCTGCTATTGCGCGAATGCGCAGGGCGCAAACGCCTTTGCCATTGACATCGACCTCGGCACAAACACCACGCGCGAGAAATTCATCAGCCATTATGACAATCTTGGCTATTACGACACCGGTATCTTCGGCACGGAGATAGTCACGCGCAAGCTATTTGACCTCGGCAGAGCTGACGTAGCGTTCAAGCTTCTTACCGCGTCAGAGCCGCACGGCTTTGGCAGATGGATGAACATCGGCGCGACTACCCTGCACGAGTATTGGGGTGAGGTCAGTCGCTCGTTTAATCACCCGATGTTCGGCGCGGTTACCGCTTGCCTTTACGAGTATATCCTCGGCATTCGCCACGACGGTCTTGATGCCGGATACTCCAACGTTATAATAAATCCCGCAAGGATCGAGGCGCTCGGCTCTGTAAGCGGATATATCACCACCCCGAAGGGTAGAATTGAGGTATCCTACAAGACCGAAGGCACGAAAAAAACGTATACGGTAGTCATTCCTGCCGACACAAAGGCACGTATCGTCATTGACGGTATGCCCGAGATAGAGGCAACAGAGGGAATGCACACGTTCGTCATATAACAAAAAAGTCCCGAGAATTTCTCGGGACTTTTCTTTAGCCGTTAATAATGTCGTTCAGTCTTTGCATATCGGTGGCACTCGGAGTGGGCAGATCTTCAAACGGGAAGACTATTCCCATCTCGTCGTACTTTACCTTGCATATCTTCTTGAAGGGTAAAAGCTCTATCTTATCAACACAGGTGTACCCCCGTGTCAATTCTTTTAACGCCTTTACGCTATCAATATCGTCGTTAAGGGTGGGTATTGTCACCTGTCTTACGGTAGTCTTTATCCCTTTTTTGTCAAGATATTCAAGGAATTTCAAGGGTGCGTCAATAGAGCAGCCTACGTGCTTCTTATAAAGCTCGTCGCTTACGTACTTTATATCGAGCAGCACGCGGTCGGTTACCTCAAGCGCTCTCTTCGCGGCATCGTTCAGAATGCTGCCCGAGGTGTCAAGGCAGGTGTTGATGCCCGCCTCGTGTGCAAGGGTAAATAACTCGCTGACAAACACCGCCTGCAAAAGCGGCTCTCCGCCCGATACGGTTATGCCGCCAAGAGAGCCGAAATACTCCTTGTAGCGACACGCCATTTTGATTATCTCGGGGGGCGTGTAAAGTTTTTTCTCCTTAAATTCCCAGGTATCCGGGTTGTGACAGCATCCGCAGCGCAGGTTGCACCCCTGCAAAAACACTACGAATCTGACCCCCGGCCCGTCAAGCGTGCCAAGGCTCTGTATCGAGTGAACGTTGCCTGGTGTGCCCGTCATACAGTTTCGTGGAAGGTACGGCTGATAACCTCTCTCTGCTGCTCGCGGGAGAGCTTGTTGAAGTTTACAGCGTAGCCGGAAACTCTTATGGTGAGGTTGGGATATGCTTCGGGGTTCTCATAAGCCTTCATCAATGTCTCGCGGTTCATTACGTTTACGTTGATGTGGTGTGCGCCCTTGGCAAAATAGCCGTCAAGAATGGTAACAAGATTGCTGATGCGCTCGTCCTTGTTGCGTCCGAGAGCCTCGGGAGTTATCGAGAATGTGTTGGAAACACCGTCGCGGCAGTCGTCGTAGCTGATCTTTGCGACCGAGTTAAGAGATGCGAGCGCGCCGTTTTCCTCGCGGTTGTGCATCGGGTTTGCGCCGGGCGCAAAGGGTGCGGCAGCCTTTCTGCCATCGGGGGTAGCACCGGTGTTCTTGCCGTACATTACGTTCGAGGTAATGGTGAGGACGGAGAGGGTATGCTCCGCGTTTCTGTAAGTAGGAGTCTTGCGAAGCTCGGTGATGACCTTGTGCGCCATATCCTTGGCAATGAGGTCTACTCTGTCGTCATCGTTGCCGTACTTGGGGAAGTCGCCCGTAGTGTTGAAATCAACGATAAAGCCCTTGTCGTCCTTGATGGGAGCGACAGATGCGTACTTAATTGCGGAAAGGGAGTCCGCAACTACCGAAAGACCGGCAATACCGAATGCCATAAATCTGTGCACGTCGGTATCGTGAAGCGCCATCTGGATCTTTTCAAAGGCGTACTTGTCGTGCATATAGTGGATTACGTTCATGGTGTTTACGTAGAGCTTGGAGAGCCATGCAACGTAAATATCAAATCTTTCCATAACGCTCTCAAAGTTGAGCGTTTCTCCCTCAAGCACAGGCATCTGAGGGCCGATGTGCATGCCGCTTGTGGTATCGTAACCGCCGTTGATAGCGATAAGCAAGAGCTTTGCAAGGTTGCATCTCGCGCCGAAGAACTGCATCTGCTTGCCCACCTTCATTGCGGAAACGCAGCACGCGATAGCGTAGTCGTCACCGTAGATGGGGCGCATAAGATCGTCGCTCTCGTACTGGATCGAGTCGGTGTCAGCCGATACCTTTGCGCAGAAGCGCTTGAAGCCGTCGGGCAGAGCCTTTGACCAAAGAACAGTAAGGTTGGGCTCGGGTGCAGGGCCGAGGGTGTAAAGGGTGTTAAGCACGCGGAAGGAGTTCTTGGTGACAAGGGTACGTCCGTCCTCGCCCATACCGCCGACAGCCTCGGTGATCCACATCGGGTCGCCGCCGAAAAGCTCGTTGTATTCGGGTGTGCGAAGGTGGCGCGCAAGACGAAGCTTGATAACGAAATCGTCCATAAGCTCCTGTGCGCCTTCTTCGGTAAGAGTGCCGAGAGCGATATCGCGCTCAAAATAGATGTCAAGGAAGGTGCTTACACGGCCGAGTGACATTGCCGCACCGTTCTGCTCCTTGATCGCGCCAAGGTATGCAAAGTAGGTCCACTGCACAGCCTCGCGAGCATCCTTTGCGGGCTCGGAGATGTCGTAGCCGTAGGAAAGAGCCATTTCCTTAAGGTAGCCGAGGAATGCGATCTGCTGGAAAAGCTCCTCGCCAAGACGGATGTTGTCGGTGTTGAAAACGTTGTTCGCAAGAGCAGCCTTGTCCTTCTTCTTCTCGGCGATAAGTTTGTCAACGCCGTAAAGCGCAACGCGTCTGTAATCGCCTATAATTCTGCCGCGGCCGTAAGCATCGGGCAGGCCGGTAATAACGTGGCACTTGCGCGCCGCTCTCATCTCGTCGGTATAAGCTCTGAAAACACCGTCGTTATGAGTGGTACGGAAGCGGAATTCCTCCTCTACCTTGCGGCTTACCTTATAGCCGTAAGCCTCGCACGCCTGTCTTGCCATTCTCATACCGCCAAAGGGGTTAAGACCTCTTTTCAGGGGGCGGTTGGTCTGCAAGCCTACGATAAGCTCGTTCTGCTTGTCAACGTATCCGGGTGCGTACGCGCTCAGCGAGGATACGGTGTCGGTGTCTATGTCAAGCACACCGCCGTACTGACGCTCAAGGGAAAAGAGGGTCTCGACCTTCTTCATAAGCGCGTTTGTGCGCTCGGTAGCTTTAGCAAGGAACGAGTCGTCACCGGTGTATTCCTTGTAGTTCTGCTGTATGAAGTCGCGGACATTGATCTCGTCCTGCCATTTGCCGGCGTTAAAGCCGTTCCAATTCTGATGTGTCATGATAAAAAACTTCCTTTCTCGCACAAAAAAAGCAAATCGGTACTTTGTATCCGATTTGCCCAGACGGTCGGCGTAGCTTGTGCGCTCCCGTATTTCCCCGCGGTGCTCCGCGTTATCCGTCAGTCATACGAGAGTTATTCGATTGACTATATTATAGCCGATGTTTTACTGTTTGTCAATGACAAAAGCTGCCATTTTTCAAAACTTTGCTTTGCAAAAGTGTAAAATTTTCTTCATTAGTATAAAAATCTGATAAAAAAGTACTACTTTTTTGGATTTTGAAAAATAATACATTGACAAATGAGTGTGAAAAATATATAATATCAAAGGTTAAAGAACAAAATCTTGTCGAAGGGAATAAAAAATGGCAGCTATTGTGGACGCGGCAAACGCCGCACTTGGCTTCGTTTACGACAACATACTCTCTATCGCGATGATGGCTATGCTTATCGCGGTTGGCGTGTTCCTCACCGTGAGGACCGGCGCGTTTCAGTTCAGACGCTTCGGCTACGTCATAAAAAGCACGATAGGTAGTCTGTTTGATAAAAATCAGCACACCAAAGACAAAAACAGCGTAAGTCCCTTCCAGGCTGTTACCACCGCCCTTGCCGGCACGATCGGCACGGGTAGCATTGCCGGCCTTGCCACCGCGCTTGTGCTTGGCGGCCCGGGTGCTGTGTTCTGGATGTGGATAAGTGCTCTTGTCGGTATGGTTACCAAATATTCCGAGATAGTCCTTGCGATCAAGTATCGCGAGAAGGACGAGAGCGGCGCGTGGCGCGGCGGTCCTATGTACTATATCAAAAACGGCCTTGGCTCAAAGTGGCTTGCCGTTCTGTTTGCGGTCTTCGCTATGATCGCCTGCATCGGCACGGGTAATGCGACCCAGTCTAACTCCATCGCAGGCGTTATAGAGAGCAACTTCAAGATCGCTCCTTGGATCACCGGTATAATCCTCACCGTCCTTGTCGGCGTGGTAATTATCGGCGGTGTAAAGCGTATCGCATCGGTAAACGAGAAGCTCGTTCCCGTAATGGCGGTATTCTTTATCCTCTCTTCCATCGTTGCGCTTATATTCAATGCCACACGAATTCCCGCGGCATTCGGACTTATATTCAAAGAGGCGTTTAATTTCAAGGCTGCTTTCGGCGGCGTTGCGGGCTACGGTATCCTCTCGGCTATGAGATACGGTATCGGACGCGGTGTCTTCTCGAACGAGGCGGGTCTTGGTAGCGCACCTATCGCTCACTCGGCATCCAGCACCAAGGATCCCGTAAAGCAGGGTATGTGGGGCGTGTTTGAGGTGTTTATCACCACTATCGTCATCTGCACCATGTCCGCGCTCGTCGTTCTTACCTCCGGCATCTACACCGACGCCTTTAACGCAGGTGTTCATCCCGAGATCAGCGGTGCGGCACTCAGCAGCGCGGCGTTCAACGAGGCTCTGCCTTACGTTGGCGGTATCGGCATTGCCGTTGCCACCGTGTTCTTCGCGCTTTCCACCATTCTCGGCTGGGCATACTATGGCGAGACCTGTGCCGGCTACCTCTTCAAAAAGAACGAGAAGGCTGCCGTATGGGGTTACAGAATAGTATACGTTGCATTCGTATTTGTTGGCGCGGTCGCAAAGATCGACATCGTATGGCTCGTTGCCGATTGCTTCAACGCGCTCATGGCTGTGCCTAACCTTATAGCTCTTATCATTCTCTCCAAGGTCGTAGTATCCGCAACCAAAGAGCATTTAGCCAAAAGAAACGCCCTTGGCCTTAAAGACGGCGAAAAGGTTACCGAGGAAGAGTAAAATAGCTTAAAGCCTTACCCCGTGTAACGTTAATTTAAACAAAAAAGGAAGCATTGATCGCTCAATGCTTCCTTTTTTTATACTGTTTTATCAGATTTCGGGAATTACGATCTCAACCTCGTGGCCAAGCTCTGCACTTCTCGCGATACCGTCGATGATCGCCTGGTTGTAGATGATCTCGGAGGTGGGCACGGGTGCGGGAGTACCGTTCTTGCACGCGTCAAGGAAGGTACGGATCTTAAGATCGAAGAGGTTGCCCTCCTGCTTAAGAATGGGCAGCTCGGTCTCAACCTGAAGACCTGCAACCTCGTGATATACCTTCATCGCGCCGCCAACGGTGCCGTTCCAGCATTCGGTAGAGGGGATACGGAGACCGCCCTTTGTACCGAGAACAACGGTGTCACCGGGGGTGTCAAGGTTCATTGCCCAGGAAATTCTGAAGTCGAGGATTATGTCACCCTCAAGACGAATAAACGCTGCCGCAAAGTCGTCAACGCCGAAGATCTTGGAGTACTCCTCGCCCTTTCCCTTAGGATAGCCGGAGTATTTCGGGTCCTTGCCGAAGAAGTCGGACTTGTAGCCGGAAACGGTAAGGGGCTTGGGGTTGCCGAGTGCGTTGAGCACCATATCGAGAGAGTAACAGCCGATATCGCCGAGCGCGCCTACGCCGCCGGTCTTGCTGTCAATAAAGGTAGTGCCGAAGGGAGTGGGGATACCTCTGCGGCGGCCGCCACCGGTCTGTACATAGTAGATCTTACCAAGCTCACCGGACTCGATGATCTTCTTGATCTGCTGCATATTGATGTCCATTCTGGGCTGGAAGCCAACGGAAAGGACCTTGCCGCTTTCCTTCTCGGCCTTCATGCACTCTACCGCCTCGTCAAGAGTTACGGTGAAGGGCTTTTCAAGAAGAACGTTTACGCCCTTCTTAAGTGCGTAGATGGTGGGCTCTGCATGCTGACGGTTGTAGGTACATACGGAAACTGCGTCAAGCTGGAGGCTCTCGTCATCAAGCATCTCCTTGTGGGATGCGTAGTCGGTCTTTACGCCCTCTACGCCGTACTGCTTGAAGAATGCCGCTGCCTTTCCGGGAATGAGATCTGCGCCTGCAACGATCTCAACGTCGGGCTGGTTGAGGTAGGACTTGATGTGTGCGCCTGCGATCCAACCGCAACCGATGAAACCGATTCTCATTTTTCTGTTGGTGTCTACTGCCTTTGCTTCGGCGCGGACACTGAGGTCGTTAAGACCTTCCATAGACTTATCTGCCATGATAGTTATCTCCTATGTATTTTATTTTAATAACCGATTGATTTTAAGTACTCGCGGCTCTTTGCGGCACACTCAAGGGGAGTGAGGCCCATCGAGGGCTGATCCTGCTCAACTACTACCCAGAAAGCGCCTGCGTCCTCGGATGCCTTGAGAATAGCGGGAAAGTCTTGCGCGCCGCTTCCGACAGGGCGGAACTCAAAGCCGTCGGGTCTTTTGGGTACCTCGCCCTCGTTAAAGCCGATAAGCTCGTACATATTGTCCGACTTTTCACCCTTGAAGTCCTTGAGGTGAACTACGGGTGCGCGGCCGGTGAACTTTCTCACGTACGCCGCGGGCTCTTCACCGCCTACGTTTACCCAACAGGTGTCAAGCTGGGTTTTAAGCAGATCCTCGTCAACGCTGTCGTAAAGGATCTCAAGCGCGTATTTGCCGTTTATTTTAAGGAATTCAAACTCGTGATTGTGGTACAGCAGCTGCATACCCATTTCCTTTGCTACGCGACCGAGCATCTTTGCGTTTTCGATCACCTGTGCAAAATTCTCTGTGCCGGGTCTGTCCTCGGGAGCGAGATAGGGGATAGCTACGTACTTGCAGCCGATGGTCTTGTACTGCGCGAGTACACCTTCGGGATCCTCGATCATCTCTCTGTAAGGTACGTGTGCCGAAATGGGAACAAGTCCGATCTCCTCACACATTTTTGCAATATCCTCGGGTGCGTTGCCGTAAAGACCTGCGAACTCAACTCCGTCATAGCCCATAGCCTTGATCTTTTCAAGGGTGGCGCGAAGATCCTTCGCCGCATCGTCACGAACCGAGTATACCTGTATAGCTACCGGTAATGCCATGGTTATTTCCTCCAAGAAAATATTTGATTACAATTTTATTATAGTATACGCGTGGCGTGCTCACTACGCAAAAATTGACATTTTATTGCTCAATATTGACTTTTTGTTTCTTTATATTGACTTTTGTTATTTAAGAACGACAAGCTTGTGAAGTCTGAACGGCGGCAGGGAAAGGGTTACAAGGTCTCCCGACTGCGTAAAGGGAATAGCCTCGCCGTCCGGCTCGGATACCGCAGAGGTGATCTTCTTTTGTCCGACCTTAATGTTGACCTTAACGTCGTGCAGCTTTGGGAAGTCGGGAAGCAGGCAGACGTTGCCGCGGTTTACGGGCGGCGCGTAGAGAAGGTGCAGGGCGAGGAAGTTGCCGTTTTTCTCCTCGCGCAGTCTTACTCTGCCGCAGGTGGGCAGCTCCTCAGTCGTGATGGCGGGGTAGTATACGCTCTTTATGCCCTTGATGATGTAGTTTTCAAGCACGTAGTTGCCCGATCTTTCATACGCATCGAAAACAGGGTGCGCAAAATAAGCGATGTTGCCGAGCTTAACGAGTGCGGGATAGTCGGCAGGCTCGGTCTTGTTGGGGGTGTTCTTGTGGCCGCAAAAATGCTTGGGCGTGCGGTTGAAATAAGGCTCGAAAACACGCGCCAGTACCTCGCCCGAGGTCTTGACCCTGTATGCCTTGGAATAGGAGAGGAAGGGGGTCGTGTAGTCGCCCATTTCGCACTCAATATAGTCCATTTCATACTCCGACGGCGCGATCTTCTCTATACCAAGCTCCTCGAAGATGCTCTCGTAGCTTGCTACCAAGCTGCCACCCCGTGTAACGAAATCGACCAATTTTTTCTTGTCCTCGTCGGTGAAATTCACCTTGTCGGGCATTACGATGCAATTATATTTTGAAATATCCTCGCCCGACGTTATAACGTCGTATTCGAGGTGCATGATCTGCAGTATCTTTGATGCCGCCATATCCGAGCTGCCGCTACCCGAAAGCCAGATCGCAAGGTCGGTGTACGCACGGGTGTTCTCGGAGAATTTCTCTATCTTCTTTGAGTATTCAAATGCGTGTCCGATGGTCTCGTAGGTGCTCTTGTCCATCTTGCCCGACGGGTGCAGATGGTCGCCTATCGAGATCGATGCGCCAACGCTGAGCATATCGGCAACCTCGTATTTGAGGGCGTCCTTGTTCTTGAAGCCGCCGAACTCGCCCCACGCGTGATGGAACTTGCCCGTCATGCCCATAAAGTGCTTGCCGTACTTTTCAAAGAATTTTGCTCTTACGGGCATAAGGTCGTAGCCGCCCCACGCGGTAGGCAGGTCCTCAAGCTCGTAGTGTGTCTGATAGGGGTGGTACTGGGGATTGTTCATATTTGCGCCGCCGTTATAGAATACGGGGGCATCCTTCGAGTAGCTGTGAACGATGTCGGTCAGGTGCTTCATCATCCATACACGCTTTTCGATAAAGTATTTCTGCGCGTCTTCAAGCACAGTAGGATCAAGTCCCCTCTCTCTCATTCCGGCAGAGCAGGACTCGCACACACAGGCGTTGCCGTTGAAGCAAATGTCGTAGAAGATGCCGTCCGATACGTCAAAGTTCTCGCAGACCTCGCGCGTGATAGCCTCAAGATGCTCCATATATCCGCCAACGGGGCAGAGCGTCATCCACGCGCAGTCGGGCATGGCCGCGTTTTCGTCCTCGGGTATCTTTGTCGTCCATCTCGGCTTGCCGTCAAAGTTGATGTGGTGCCATTCGGGATGCTCGTCCGCATCCTTTTTGCTCCAACCGATAGTTATGTATATGGGTGCTTTCACACCGACCGAGTGTGCCGCCTCGACCTGCTCTTTTACGAGGTTGAATTTAAGACCGGGGTGCATCGTCGATACCTTCGACGGATAATAGGTGTAGCCGTGGTGGCACTTTGCAAACACGGTTATAAGATCAACATGCGCCTCTTTAAGCGTTTTTGCGAACTCCGCCTTGTCAAAGCACTCGCCGATCTTGTCTATGTCGGGGCTTGTGTGAAAATCAAGATGTACGCAATTCATATGTCAGCACCTTTCTGTTTACAGTTCGTAATATCTGAACGTGTCGGCGGGAATTTTTCGCCAACGTTCTTTTTCGTTTTTATCTTTTTTGCAGCCTATAATAAGCTCAGAGAAGGACACCTCGCCAAGACTTGATATATCCTTGATCTCGCAATTAAAAAGGGCAAGGCAGCGAAAGCCCCCGAAAATACCTCGGCTCTTCTTTTTTACATCTCTTATAACGTCGATCTCGTCAAGCCTTGCGCCCTCTATAAAGAGCATACTGCATTCGCAAAGCTCTCCTAAAAAGCTAACGTCACGCATCTTCTCGGCGTGGAATATATTAATGTCGCCTAGCTCCGTAAAGCTCGCCAAAAAGTCGTAGCTTTCAAGAGGCGCGTATATGTAACAGCCGATAACCCTGTACCCGTGTAACGTTTTTAACAGCTCTTCGTCTTTTACGTCGTCGGGGGTGATGAACACGTCGGGCAGCTTCATATTGTATGCGTGCGCGGTCTTTTCCCAAGGAATCTCATACGAGCCGCGCGGCTTGCCGTCCTTGGTTATTCCGATGCTCAGATACTCGCTGTCTCTGTTAAAAAGCTTTTCTCTTTCGCTTTCTATCATGCTTACCACTCCGTTTCGTTAAGAGCAAGCAAAGCTCTTGCATATATTCTCATAGCGCGCTTAAGTCTTTCAAGCGATACCGCCTCGTCAATTCCGTGCGCACCGCCGCGCCCCGTCGGGAAATCGTCGGGTGCTACGTTGCTGCTCGCACC
Organism: Eubacteriales bacterium; assembly: GCA_045576315.1. Classification (GTDB taxonomy): domain Bacteria; phylum Bacillota; class Clostridia; order Oscillospirales; family CAG-272; genus UBA1740. The sequence continues at coordinate 140,088 of JAZNGE010000045.1, forward strand.
GAAAACGTAGGAGCGCGGCAGCTCGTTTGCATAGGTCGCACCGCTCAAGGTGTAGGGCGACATCTCGCGGCCGATCACCTCGTTTGACGCCTTGCAAAGCGCGCGCACAACGTCGTTGTCATATTCGCTCATATAAGCGCGTGCGTACTCTCTCATGCTCGATATTTCGAATCCGGCATCACCCGCACTCTTTGATACCCTTTCCTTTATTTCTTCCATCTTCATTCCGTAGGGGTATCTTATGCTGGCGGACAGGGTGAGGTAGCCGTCATTGCAGTCAATGCTTTTTGAGGTAACCGAAAGCCTGCCCATGATCTTGTCCTCGTGCGCGATACCGAGCGCCTCGCCGTATATCTGTTTCGATACGTCGTGCAAGAATTCGAGCATACGTCTGTCGGTTTCTGGAACAAGACCGTAGTCAAGAAGTGCGCGGGTAAGGAAGGTTATCATATTGCCGTTCGGGTCGGGGTGCGCACCGTGCACAGGGGGCGAAAATGTGGAGATTTCGCTACACGCCCCACGCCTGACCGTGCAGCCCTCGATATTTTCGGGGATATCCTTATCAAAAAAGCGTGCCACAGCCGTACCGGGTGAGTCAGGCTGACCGGCAACGATCGAGTATCCCTTGATGGGCTCTTTTGACGTGAGTGTAAAGACGATCGAGCCCTTGCCGCCGTATCCGACGGGGAAGCCGCCATCCGGCACGAGCGAGAGCTTCGGGGGCTTATGCACGTTCAAAAATCCTCGCGCATCGGGGTTTCCCTCAACGCCGATAAGATCGCGCTTTCCGCTTTCCTCGTCGCTGCCGACGTATATTGCCGGATTGTAGTTAAGCTTCACGCCGAGCTTTTTGAATATCTTTAAAAGGTTGAACATAGCGGCAAGCTGTCCCTTGTTGTCGGCAGAGCCGCGACCTATGATACAGCCGCGGTACTCGGTCGCATCGTACGGAGGAAATTTCCAGCCATCCCCCTCGGGCACGACGTCACCGTGCAGCCATATTCCGAGGTCGATCTCTCCCTCGTCCATCGCCGCGCTGACTACTCCAACTCCGTAATCTGTGGTGTGAAAGCCGGCGCTGTCAGCCATGTCCACAAAGGTGTCAAGCACCTTTTTTACCCCCTCGCCAAACGGCGCGCCGGGCGCAGGATCGGATCTTACGCTTTTTATATTTACAAATTTGATGGTATCTGCCGCCAGCTGTGCGGTAGAGGCCTCGATTTCGTTGTCGATCAGGGTCAGTAGCTTATCCATAACGCGTTCCTCTCCTAAAATATATATTTAAGTTTATTTTAGCACCTGTAATAAATAATGTCAAGCGCAATTTGATCTGCGCTTGACATAAAAAGTGTTATGCAAAATCAACGTATCCGCGCATCGCGACCGCCCTTGTGATTTCTTTAAGATCCCCCTCCGCATTCCAAAGCATCTCGGAATAGAGCGCAACGGGGAACATTATATTCTCCTCAAACATTCCGTCCTCGACAAGTGCAAGCACGGTGAGGTCGCCGCCTTTCAGCTCGCGCATTCTTTTGACCGCCGCGTACGCCTTGTCCGAATTTGCCAGCCACGCCGCCTGAATGTATCGCCAGATGCGACGCTTTCTCTCGATGCGGTTTTCTTTAAGCGCGCGTGAGCTTACACCGATCGTCTGCGCACCCTTAAGATGCTCAAACTCCGACCAGTTAAGCTTGACAAGCCCCTTTGTCACAACGCCGAAGCGGTCGTCCGCGCCACGCAGATTTGCTATCTCGTCGACAAGGGACATAGTCCCCTCAAAGTCCTTTACGTCGTTCGGGATATACGAGAAGGGGAACGCGCCCACGTCCTCCCAAACTATGCGTATTCTTTTGTCGGTCGTGGCAATAAGCTCAAGGCTCTCCTTGACCGACGTCGCGTGCAGGCCGAACTGTATTTCCATATCGGGATATTTTTCGAAGAAGAGTGCTGCCGTGCGGTTTACAAAGTCCGTCGCCGCCCTTGCGATATTCACGCCGCCGATATTATCCGTGTGCAGCTCGGTAAAGGTTTGAAAGTATATGCCGTCGCCGCCTGCGTGGGCGTACTCCTTTTCGTATTTCTCGAATATCAAATCGGAAAAACCGTCGAGCTTTTTAAGGTCAACGGCGGCGCAGTTTGTGTCCCACAGCCACGCAAAGCCCCATATGACCTTGATGCCGACCGAGTGCGCGTAATTTACGATGTCCTCGGCATTGACGGGCAGGTGATCGTTCCATATTACCACGCGGTTCATCTTCAGCTTCATCATATTGTGAAGATAGCCGCGATAGTCGTATATGACGTGTCCCCACGTCCAAAGTCCGCGCTCCTTTACCGACGGGGCAGAGCCGTATTCAAAGTCGGGCAGCTCCCCGTCAAGCAGGAAATTAATGCGGTAATTATCGTTGTCGGGATACTCGTATTTGAGCATGTATTTGTTGTAGAAGTCGAGAACACCCCAAAGCGCGCCCGAGTCGTCAAAACCCTCGATAACGGCAACGCCGCCCTTTACGCTTATCATATATTCCTCATCTTTTGTGAGCGCAAAGGGGGAGTGAGCGCGTATGTACGAATTTGACTCCTTTGTGCCGACGTATATACATCTGTATTCGCTTAAGTCCGCACCCGTGTCACATTTTATACATATCGGATATTCGAGAGTGTATTCGAGCAGCATGGAGGAAAGCTCCTCAACGGCTCTTTTTTGAAGCTCGGTTTCAAGCTTTCCGTAAATTATCGCAAGCTTTTTCATTCTTTTATCTCCTTGCGCCATCTTTTCTCCGCTACGCGCATAAATTGCAGTCCCGTAAGTATCTCTCCGACCGTCCAGCCACTTTCAATGCAGTGCGGGCCCCAGCCCTTGTCGTGCGGCATACCGCAATTCTCGCGTGTGTCCATATCGAACGCTCTTGCCCAAGCACCGTTCAGGTGTCCGAGGCTGCTGTGCATCTGTGCCGAGGCTATAAAAGATGCGTGAGCGCACCACAGCTTGTAAAACCTCTCCTCGCCGGTCACGAAATAAGCATACGAAAACGCAAGCGGCAGCCAGTTGTTAGAATACAAAAGGTCGGCAACGGGGTCGCCGTTGTCTGCGAGCAGGGCGCACTCACCGTTGTGGTTGCGTGAGCAGCCCGCCTTGTATCCGGTATCCCATTCGGCATATCCGCCCGATGAGTGACGAAGTCTTTGAAGGTCGTCTATAACGCGGCAAAGCCAGCCGTAATGCTCTTTGTTTCCCGTCGCTCCGTAAAGCGCGGCGAGAGGGAATATGAGGCGACAGTATTCCTCTGTCTCGCTCGTTTCTCTGCGCGTTTCGGGATAGTGCGACATTATGGTAGTAAGACCCCGTGTCGCGTAATCGAGGTATTTTTCGTCCTTACATATACCCCAAGCCAACAGCAGCGCCGCGTGATAAAAGGCGTTGAAGTGTGCGCACGGCTCTGCCGCGCTCTCGCCGGTTATCTTTTCTATATATTCCTCCGTCATACTGCCTATCTGCGTGCAGGGCACTCGTATGCCGTCCTTTGCCGTTGTTTTGACAAGATAGTCGAGCGCTGCCTTGATGTCATCAAAATGCGGCACCGTATCCTCAAAAAACTGACACAGAAGCGCAGGGATCACCGCTCTTGCCACGTCGTCCTGATAGCAATCGTACCATCCCGCCTCCGACCAGCGAAGCATACCCTTATGCTCCCCTGACTTTATCTGGAAGTTTTCAAAGGTGAAATCGAAAAGCGCGTTTGCCTCGTCCCTTGATTTTTCTTCTCCCGTGAGTACCGAGTGAAGCATAAGTGCGCCGCCGATCTCGTTGGTGCAGTCCGCTCTTATGTTGTTGTTGCGGCTGTGCTTTCCGTCCCTTGCGGATATGCGGTTTGAGAATCCCTCGCGCGCACCGCCGTGTCCGCCGTTTTTGAGCATATCGGCATTTTCTATCCACTCAATGCCCATTTTTATTACCTCTTCGGCATCTTGCGGCGAGCTTATTTTTGTTTCCTTATAAGAGTATATCGGCTCGCCAAAGGTCACCTTTACCAACTCTCCGGCCACAAAGGCGATAATGCCCGAGATAAGAGCTTGCCACCTTTTTCTCGGTGCGAATCTCGCGCGGTGGAAGTTTGAGAGTCTTATTGACGAAATAAGTGTTTTTTCGTCATACCACCAAAGCGCAAACGTGCCGTCCCTATGCTCCTCCTCACTAAGCTCGATTTTTGAGTGAGCGCATATATGCTCCTTGTAGGTGAGTATCGGAGTAGCCTTGTCAACGACCTTGCCGTATTTGATGCAGTCGTTGCACTGACCGTCAAAAAGGTCGCCGTCGCTTATTCCCTCACAGTCAAGACCTGCTGTGCGGTATACCATTCGCTGTCTTGCGGTGTTAAGCGCGCCCTTTGATCGCGTAAGCATGACCGCGCCCACAAATTCAAAAAAGCAGGGCTTTCCATCCGCGTGCATTTTCTCAACAAAATTGTGCAGGTGCGCAGGCATTGCCGCCGCGCTGCTCTCTGTGCCGCCAAGCACGCACAGCGCGTCGTATTCTTCACCGAAAAATCTGTCCTCAAAGGACTTGACGGTGATTTTGCAATGCTCTCGAAGAAGAGAAAGGAGATCAGACTCTGTGTTAGTAACGACAAGAATGTGATTCATACGTTTTGCTCCTTTTGGTATTGACAAATTTTAAAAAAGATCTTACAATGTTATTATAACGCACAAAAAGGCTCTTTAATAGCCCGAATTTGACTAAAAATTATAACTGTATTGACATAAGGGGTAAAAAATGAACTCTGACGGATTCAGAAGCAGATATACTACCATACCTCTCGCAACCTACAAAAACGAAACCAAGGAAGCAGGCGTTTGCTATTCTCATTATCATAAAGAGATCGAGCTTATCACCGTGACCGAGGGCGAGATGGATTTTTATATAGGCACCGACTGCTATAAGATGAAAGCGGGCGAGGTGCTACTCATTCCGCCGTATTGCGTGCATCGCTCCATCTCCTATCTCGGTGCGTCTCACGAGTGCGTATGCTTTGACGCATCTCTGTTGTGGGACGAGGGGCTGCGGCGCGACCTTGAGCGAGGCGCTCTGACGGTAAATTCCCATCTTTCCAAGGATATGTCATATACTCCCGATGTTTATGCTTGTGCAAGAGCCGTTTTCTGCGCGCACGAGATGCAGCACGCAGGGTGGGAGATGATCGCTATCGGCAATCTCTCGGTGATGTTCGGCATGCTTTGCGAAAACGCCTTTTTCGTCAAGTCGGCGGTCGCAGATCCCGAGCAAGCCGTCGTAAAACGGGTGATGGAATATATAAAGGAGCATTTCTCCGAGCCGATCACCTCTGGCACGGTGGCGGAAACCTTATATTTGAACAACTCTTATTTTTGCCGTCTTTTCAAAAAAAGCTTTGGCTGCTGCTTTACGGATTTTCTCGTTGAGTACAGAATAGAGCAGGCAAAGTTCTATCTCTCGGGCAGCGACAGATCCATCTCCGAGATCGCTTCGCTTGTCGGCTTTAACAGCTTCAGCTATTTCAGCAAGACCTTTCGCAGCTTGGTCGGGTCTACACCGTCCGAATACAGATCAAGCCTTGCCTCAACCGAAAAGTAAAAAGCTTGTGCGTGTCCGCCAAGGTAGGAGAACACGCACAAGCTTTTATCATTTGTAATTAAAATACACTCAGATCAAGCTCACATCCGAGCGCCTCAAGTGCCTTAACACCCGCAACGCTGTTACCCTTTTTGTCAAGGGCGGGGGAGTAGATGCCAATGCCCATGCGCCCGGGTACTGCCGCCATGATTCCGCCGCCAACGCCGCTCTTTGCAGGCACGCCGACCTTAAGCGCGAACTCGCCCGAGCCGTCGTACATTCCGCATATAGCCATAATTGCGTTTACGTATCTTGCGTGACTCTCGCTTATGATCTGCTCGCCTGTGAATGCCGATGTGCCGTGGTTGGCAAGGATAGCCGCGATATTGGCAAGGTCGCGGCAGGTCGTCTGTATCGAGCAAGCCTTGAAATACATATCAAGCACCTCCTCGATATCCCCATCTATCATACCGTACGCTTTAAGCATATATGCGAGCGCGCGGTTTTTGTTTCCTGTTGCTTTTTCAGACTTGTAGACCGCTTCGTTTACCGTCAGCGACTCACAGCCCGAAAGCTTGCGCGCAAGCCCCAAAAGGCGCTCGAACTTCACCTCGTAATTCTCGCCCTTGATAAGCGTGCAAAGCGCGATAGCGCCCGCGTTTATCATCGGGTTTATATGCTCGCTCGTCAGCGCGCGGTCACTGTAATTGAACGCGTCGAACGGCTTTCCCGTCGCCTCAACTCCGCAAAGCTCGTTGACTCTCTTTGTGCCCATGTCCTCCAAAGCGAGCAACAGAATTATTGGCTTGATAACGCTCTGCATGGTGAACGGCTTGTCAAAATCGCCAGCACAGTCGATCTTGCCCTCCTTTGAAATAATGCAAATTCCAAAGTCATCGGGATCAGCCTTTGACAGCTCGGGTATATATGATGCGACCTTTCCCTCCTTCGCGTAGGGAAGGCACTCCTTGATAGCTCTTTTTAAAAGGTTTTTCATAGCTTGTCCTTTGTATTTAGGGTGTTTGTAAGGTAATTATAGCACGGATTTTTTGAAAATACAATATAAATATAAAAAGCTGAGAAGGTGCGTTTTTATGTATAAAGGCTATTTTTTGAGGGGTGGATCAAGGTTTATTTGTCATTTTTCTGCGCATATCCCCTTCATAGACAGCTCATTCTTGCACTCCTCGTGAAGAAGCTTCAAAAAATCTTGTATATGCTGGTGTGCGTACGTGCTATCACTTTTATATACGTAGGTGGTGCGCTTGTATTCGCCTATTTTCTTCAAAACGACTTGATCGGAAAATTGACCGCGCCACGAGACCGACGGAACACAGGCGATGCCAAGCCCCAGCTCTATACATTTTCTGATGTAGTACGGGTCGTCACTCTTTATGACGATTCGCGGTGTAAAGCCCATAGCCTCGCACATTCTTTGAGTAGCGGAATGCAGGCTGCTGCCTTCATTGGTGCAGATAAACGGCTCGCCCGCAAGAGATCTTTGGGAAATATTTTCTTCTCTTGCCAGCTTATTGTCTTTATGTATTGCCAGAACGATATCCTCACTCAACAAAGCTTCGCATTCCATATTCGCTTCCCACGATGGCTCATCGGATATGACCAGATCCACCTGCTCGCTATCGGGCGAGATCGAATATTTGATGACAATATCCACGTCGGGGTGTTCTATATTGAATTTTTCTACGGTCTGCATTATTATTCTGCGGTTTATAAATATTGAAAGATTGATCTTTTTTGTGCCTGCCGTATCGGCAAAGCTCTTTTTCGCTCCGTCAATGAGAGATAGCGCCGCTTGTATCCTTTCAAAAAAGGCAGCGCCGTTTTCGTTTAGCGTTATCTTATTTGCCTGCCTTGAAAAAAGCTTGACGCCAAGCTCACTCTCAAGCCGCTTTATGCTCTGCGATACTGCAGAGGTCGGAACGAAAAAGCTTTTAGCGGTCCTTGAAAAATTTTGTGTAACGGCTGCATCAGCAAAATATTTTAACTGTAAAAGCTCCATAATTTCACCCTCCATAGCCTTATTTTATCACCCGCTACTATAACTTTCAAGTTATAGCAGCATAATTTAATTTATTATTTACAATTCAGCGCGCCTTTGATATAATGAAGCCGTAAAGAAGGGAGAAATTAAAAATGGACGCGTTATTTATTATGTTAAAAAACGTTATACTGTTTGTAGCTCTTGCAATTCCGGGCTATTTATTGGTTAAGACAAAAATACTCACCTCTCAGCAATCGGGCACTTTATCAAAGTTATTGATGTACGTTGGTATGCCCTTTTTGATACTTTCGGGAACGGTCAACAACATTTCATTTAACAAAGATCTGATCATAATGATACTTGTTGTCGCGGCAATAGGTATAGCTTACACCTTTTTAATGTTTTTCGTTTCCAATCCGCTCTCTTATATGGAAAGTAGTGGAAAAACAAAGGGAATGATGCGATTCTGTATGACGTTTTCAAACAACGGATTTCTCGGCATCCCTCTGGCAGTTGCGGTGTTCGGCGCAGCCTCTCCGATTATGACCGTGCTTGTCATTCTCAATATAATTACAAACGTTTTGATGTACACCTTGGGAATATATCTCGTTTCGGGAGATAAGAGCAAGATAAACTTGAAAAAGGCGTTTCTCAACCCCGTGCTCATTGCTTTTGTTATAGGTGTTATATTGAATTTGACTAATGTGGCTGCATACGTGCCCGAGGTTCTCACCTTTTCCAACCATTTCAGCGGACTTGTTACCCCAATGTCAATGACGATCCTCGGAATGAAACTCGCACAGATCAAATTTACCTCGCTGTTCAAATCGTGGAAAATGTACTACGTTTGCGCAATGAAGCTCATAATCTTCCCTTGCATTATTGTGGCGTTGATATTTGCCCTTAAGCATCTTGGAGTGAGCGGTATGGACAACAACGCAATACTCGGATTCTTCATAGCCTTCGCTATGCCGACGGGAGGACTTGCTTCGACGTTTGCCGACGGATTCAATGGAGATACCGAGAACGCGGTAATAATGACACTCGGAACGACCGTTTTGTCAATAGTTTCCATTCCGATATTGTATTGGGCTCTGTCTTATCTATTGTAAAGGAGAAAGCAAATGAAGCTTTTAGAAAATATCTGCTACGCAAAGCGCGGCGGCGAGGAGCTGTCTCTTGACCTGTATTTGCCCGAACAGTCGGAGTTTTCTGTGTTCGTTTATTTTCACGGTGGCGGCTTGGAGGCAGGGGCGAAGGATATGTGCGAAAATTACGCCAAATATCTGACGGGCAAGGGAATTGCCGTTGCCTCTGCTGATTACCGCATGTATCCCAATGCTAAATATCCCGATTTTGTCGAAGATGCCGCCGCCGCGGTGTATTGGGTATCCGAAAACATAGGTATCTACGGAAGATGTAAAAAAATGTTCGTGGGAGGAAGCTCGGCAGGAGGTTACCTTTCTATGATGCTCTGCTTTGATCCGCGTTGGTTGCTTCCGTTTGGAGAGCTGAAGGTTCCCGTGGCGGGATATTTTCACAATGCGGGTCAGCCTACCTGTCATTTCAACATCTTAAGAGAGAGGGGATTGTCTCCAAAGCGCGCGATCGCGGACGAATCCTCACCGCTTTTCCATATAGGAACGCAAGAGGTCTATCTACCAATGCACTTTGTTGTCTCCGATAACGATATTGAGTGCAGATACGAGCAAACAATGCTCGTGTTGGCAACCCTCAAGCATTTTGGGTACGACGAGGAAAAGATCGGCCTTACTCTTTTTCACGGCGGTCACTGTGAGCAAAACTTCACGACAAACGAAAACGGTGATAACGCCCTCGGCGAAATGATATTTGAATTTATTGAAAAATATCAATGACGTCAAAGGAAAGAAAAAACGACCATCGAATGATGGTCGGAACTAGGGTATTCGCCTTCGGCGAAGATACCCGCACCCTGCGCCTGACAAG
>JAZNGE010000046.1:0-26361 GCA_045576315.1 Eubacteriales bacterium
CCTTGAACGGTTATCTGTTGTGCTTGAAAAGGACGAGTGGATCATCGACGGCAATTACGGTTCGACTATGGAGCTTCGAATGGCGGAATGCGATACTGTGATTTTTCTCGATTATCCGCTTGAGGTTTGCCTTGGCGGCATTAAAGAACGACGCGGAAAGCCGCGCAGCGATATGCCGTGGATCGAAACCGAAGAAGATGCGGAATTCATCGAATTTATCAAAAGCTATAACGAGCAACAAAAGCCAAGGGTGCTTGAATTGCTCGAAAAGTACAGTGATAAAAACATTATCATTTTCAAGGGGAGAGAACAAGCGGATGCGTTCTTAAATGGAGAAAACCTATGATTAAAGAACTTATGCACGATCCGATCTTCCTCGCAGGAAAGTCGGAGGTCGCAACGAAAGAAGATCTTCAGGTCGCACAGGACTTGCTTGATACGCTCATAGCGCATCGAGAAGAATGCGTTGGTATGGCAGCGAATATGATAGGCGTGCGCAAACGCATCATCGCCTTTTTTGACGAGAGCGGACGAGCTCCTACATACACGGTTATGCTCAATCCGCAAATCGTTGCTAAGTCTGGTATATATGAAACAGAAGAAGGTTGTCTGTCACTTCTTGGCGGCCCCCGTAAGTGCAAGCGCTATAAGACTATCAAGGTGCAGTATCAGGCATTGGAAATGCAAACACGCACGAAAAACTTCACCGGCTGGACGGCGCAGATCATTCAGCATGAAGTTGACCATTGTGACGGTATTCTAATTTGATTTTTATTAATACGTGAAGGTGTTTTAATGGATATTAACAAATTGATTGCTCATTATAATGACAATTATACCAAGAAAGTTTTTTTGACCAAGCTGTCAGATAAAATGCAAAATGCATATATATTGTATCTACATGATTATATATCTGAATTGGAGAATTTTTCGGATACATTTTTAAAATACCTTCCTTTTTATGTTAGGAATTCTGATTATTTTGAAACTCTAGATGAGTCGGAAGATTTGGATACACAGTTAATAAGCCGGTCAAAAAGCATGCGCAAGAATAGCCGTGTTATTCCGCAACGTAAAATTGAGTCGGATGGTATTTATGGAGAATTGTTTCTTGATTTTTATTTGCGAATTGTTAATGCAAGAAACTCGATAATTACATATGCAAACAAACGCTCATTTGATTCCAATGTTGAATCTACTGGACCAGATAATATTGTTTATTATGTTGATCAAAGTGGCAATATTAACATTTGTTTGTGTGAGGCAAAATTTGTAGGTGGTGCCGCAAATGCAAAAAATGCTCTTGTAGAAGATATTATTGGACGGCCAGCTACCCCAGGAAAGAAAGACGGAAAGCCTGCGCATATTAGTGTCTCTTATCTTAACGATTACTTTCAATTTGTTGTAGAAAAAGGATATAATATCCAGGAGCCGGATAAAACACGTTTTAAAACATTTTTCATAGATTTGAATAGCCAACTTGATGCTGGTAACGATTTTGTTTCTATATTGATTAAGCACAATGTTTGTGTCAACTTCATTTTTTTTGCAGCGTTTGATAGCAAACAACGTTCTCCAGATAAATTTAAAGCTAATTATGATGAAATTTATGATAAGTGTAAACAAGGTGTAACGGCTATGGGGATCAGTAATTATAAAATAGAAATCGTTTTCATTCCTACAGAGAATTCGACTATGGATATAAAAAGAGCTATGGAGAAGTCGTATGAATAGTTCGGAATTTTTAACGTCATTAAATGAATATTCATTTAGTGGGAATAGCGAAAAAATATTAGAAACTCTAAATTATCTTTTTGATTCAGGTGAATATAAAATGCATTTGAATCTAGTTTTTAACGCAATCTCTTTAACTGAGATGTACGGCTTTCTTTCCTATTTGAATGAGGAAGAGCGGACTTCTTTTTTAGCGTGGGATACAGTTCGTAGTGACTCATATATTGGAAACGCTATACCTTTTTACAATAGTGGACAATTGTCGTTATTATTGGATTTGGAAAAGAATTCAAAGGTGTATTTTTCTGCCCCCACCTCGTTTGGTAAAACAAGTTTATTGTTAGAGTTTGTGATTAACAACTATCATAACTTAAGCAATGTTTTAATTATTGTACCTACGAATTCACTTCTTGAAGAACTCTATGTAAAACTCATTGATATTAACAAACGATTTTCAATGGGATATCAGGTGACTACTCAACCATATTTCAAGTCTGGCATGCGTAATTTTCTTATTATTACGCCAGAAAGGTTTTTGCTTTTGTACGAAACTTGTGATGTTTCTTCGTTTGATATCGTTGTGATGGATGAAACATATAAGATTGTTGATTCAAAAAATGAGCGTATAAGCGATTTTATAGAATCTAGATCTCTTCGTTTTCGAAAAGTTGCGGACATTATTGCTAAAACATCAAAACGCTTGATTCTGTTATCTCCATTTACTTATTATTTAACGGAATCTATGAAATCCTTTCTAACGAAACACACAATTAAAAAGATTGATAGAAAAATTGAGTATGTTAACAAGGAAATTTATTGCATTGAAAACACAGCTGAATTTAGAGACCATTTTAAAATTAAAGTTGTAGGATATACTAAAGCTACGAGTGTTGCTGGCAAGGTTAATCTGCTTTTGAGGGTCCTTCAAGAAGATAAAAATATTGTATATGTATCTCAATATGCCAAGGCTTATGATATTGTTACAAAATTGGACTGGACCCGTCAAACCAAGGTTACAGATCGATATCGTAAGTTTATATCACATCTTGAGAAAACATATTCTATTGATGATACATATGAGTGGAAGATTATTAGTGCTCTAAAAAAAGGTGTCGGTATTTATATTTCGCCGCTTCCACGTTATATAAAACGTGAAATTATACGTTTGTATGAGGATAATGTCATCGGAACATTAATTGTTACCACATCCTTTACCGAGGGCGTTAATACTAATGCAAGCAATTTGATTTTTACAAGTTTGATCAACGGCCCTACTACAAATCGTCTTTCAGACGTTGATATTCTTAATGTAGCAGGGAGAGCAGGGCGTTTCGCACATAAGAGTGTTGGAAAAATATACTGTATTTATAAAGACGTTTATGACAAGGTATCTCAGTTGCAAAACGATGCTCAAGTTAAGTTGGAAAATTATAATTATTGTATACAGGGACATAAAAGAATTGATTATGAGCTTGATATGATTGGAGATGAGTATTTGTCTGTGGAAGAAAGTGAGGAGAAAAAAAGAACTAACGAAGAGATTTTGGCTCTTGGATTAACATCGTCTGATCTGCGTATGTCCTTAAACGTATCAACAAAATGGAAACTTGCTTTATACAAATATTTTCAGCACCATTCTGATATTCTTGATGAATGTTACAAGAAATCAATTGATCTTTTGCAGGTGCAACCACATGCAAGAATCGCAGCATTAACTTATATCTTTAGTGTTCTTAAAGATGCCTTCGTTCAGGCGAAAATAGAAGGGTTTGCCTGTGAGCCGTATGATATAAAAGCCTTCGATAATAAAGGTGATTTCATCTGGGGAAGATTGTATCGCATTTATTGCTCAGGAAAAATATCCAATGTTATAGCAAGTAATAAGAAGTACATCACTGGTAAATTCGATGATTTTATACAGGAGCATAGATTGGAGAAAGCGACAACTAAACCAAGTGTACAAAGATACTTTAACGAACAAGGTCAAGGATGGATTCTTAAGTACTATAAGTCGGATCTGACTCCCAATCATGACGCATTCTATTCAGAAACTTTTAAATTTATTTCGAATATCATTCAATACAAGATACCATTTTATACTTCTTTCTTCGTGTCGGTTTTAAAACTATTTCTAAAGAAAAACTGTGCAGAAACACAATATGATCTTTTTTCGTTAGATGCTAAAAAAATAACATTGTTGTTTGAAGATGGAAGCGTATACGATGACTACTCAAAACTTATTGATTATGGAATTTCAAACGATCTTGTTATGAAACTACACGATGCAAAGATTTCTGTTGCACAGTTGCAATCAGGAGATTATGATCGCACTCCGTTTGATGAATATGAAAAGTTGTTAATTAATGATTTTGTGAATACGTTGTCATAATCCACTAATTTAGAGAGTTTTTGATAACAGAATGAAAAACTTTTTTCAAGAAATAAAAAGATAATGCTAGACTTTCTCCCCAATCTGTGGTATTGTTGGTGTTACCAAAGAACAGGAGGTAACAAAATGATACTGCAAGCATTGAAAAACATGTATCCGAAAGCGAGCGAGAAGGTGCTCAAGGAGGTCATGAAAGACCTTGAAAAGTGCCGTGGAAAGAACATGAGCACCGAGGAGCTCGCGGATTGGATAGGGAAGCTCGTGACAGCGCATACCATCGAAGAAGCATTACGAATAAATACAGAGGACGATTCAAAGCCGAGTCAAGTCGGTGATGAGTCGTCCTTTGCTATTACGGAGGGCAGCGATGAAGGGAACAATTGAAGAACTGTGGCACGGAAACATAATACCGCAAGAGGACAGCAGAACGAACTCGAAGGAGATGAAAGAGCTCCTTGGGTATATGGCACGTCATCACGAAGATCTCGAAAAGACCTTCAGCGATGAGCAGAAGGAGATCTTTGAGAAGTTTCATGACTTCTGGAGTGAATACGCGAGTCTTAGTGAATGTGCGATATTTTGCTACGCATTCAAACTCGGTATGAGAATCGCAATTGAAACGTTAACTAAATAAGCGAGAGGGATAGGTTCAACTAAGATCCTATCCCTCTTTTGCTCAATAGTAGGAAAGCGTTAGAAGTGGTTTGTTATTACACATAAATTTATATAACAGTTAGTAGGGACATTGAAATTTGTAAATGCATATAATATTTGCAAAAGTAAATATTTAATTTCGACAATTAAATATATTATTTGACAAATATGGAGGTTTGTGTTATAATAGTTCTATCATATATAATTCGAGGTTTTATATGGAAGAACTAATATATAAAGTTGTGAATATGTGGAAAAAGAATGTTTCTTTTTTCTTTGTAGCTATCTTGTTTATTCTTTTTGAAATACCGTATATGACATCGGTAGAGTATGCCGAAAATCAAATGTGGTATGAGTGTGTAAACTATTTTTATGTGTCATTGTGGGCTTTGCCATCATTCTTTGTGCTGGGATATATACTATTTATGCGAGCTTATATGCCTAAAGCTACAAGAGGTACACGTGGGATTGCTTTCTACATTGTTAATGCTAACGAGAAACAGTATGAATCTATAACCAAGAAATTTATAGCACAATTTAAAAAATCAGTTACCACTCAGACATCAGAATACAGTGTAATAGTAATAGATGATTATCATTCTCAAAAGTATTATCCGATATTGAACAGTGAAGTTATCGATAATGACGGACGAGAACAAGTTAAAATTTTAAAGAAAAGAAGATGCTGCGTTGCTATTTTGATTGATTGCTTGAATGGAGGTGACGGTGAAAAACTGTTTTGCCATATGAAAACAAAATTCGGAGTATCACATCAAACGCTTCACCCCGTCATAAGAGCCGAATTAGTAAAAGATATATCGATTGCTTTTGCGCCATTGCGAGAAGTTGATATTATGAAATTAACTGAAACAACGGACTTGTCACGCCATTCCTTCTCGATGGATATAGTATTTAAGTATATCTTAGCGAGTACATATTTCCATTGCGGAGATTTTATGGGTGCATTAAAAATGCTGGAGGCAATCGACACAGTATTGTCATCGAAAAGTGATTTACCGGATGCGGTTGTGCCAATAAAAAATGTTCTTAGTAATAGAATAGCTATATGCTATAAGGTCCAAGCGCAGATGGCATATCAGATGTTTTGCGAAGATCATAAAACGGAACATTTGGAAACTGTTCGGTTGGCAATCGGTAATAGTTATTGCAAAATGATTTATGGAGAGGAGAATAAAATCCTCGAGGGTATTTGCAGTTTTGTTTTGGATAATAACGTAACTTATGCTCTGCAGTGCATGAACTCGATAACTAAAAAGGATCCTGTGATTAAATTTAACAAGGCTTTCCTGTTATTATACAGTAACTGCACAACTAAGAATGTTGGAAGAACTTACAACGCCTATAAGAATTTTGGGAATTTACCAAGCCACGTTCAAGATCAGATAGAAGCTTTCACTTATTACGAGTATAATAAGAATATTAATCAAAGGCAACTATTGCTAATTTTATTCTTTATATATGATTATCAGGAAAATTCAATTCTGGCTAAACGTTGTTTAGAGCAGTTCTGTTCCGCATTTCCTTGGATCGTTAATAGCAGTGAAGTGTCCTCAATCTTTAAAGGATTTAAAAAGAGATACGCAGATGTTGAATATGTAGAGGGTGAGGTATACAGCATATGAAGATTTCGTATAAGAAACTATGGAAAAAAATGATAGACTTGGAAATTTCTAAGACAGAATTGCGCGAGAGAACAGGAATTTCTACTGTAACACTTGCAAAGCTCGGAAAAGATCAAGTTGTAAGCATGGAAGTTTTAATGAAAATATGCAAAGCTCTGCAGTGTAACATAGATGATGTTTGTGATTTCATTGCGATCTGACATAGCGCATGCTTAAAAATCACCACGCCTAAGACAAAGAAAAGGGCGGGACTTGGATTTATCCAAGGCCCGCCTTTGATATTGATTTAGGATAAATTTCGAGGCGTAGAGATGTTTTCTGGTCTTCGTTGACATTGGAGGCTGCAAGTTCAAGTCGGGCGTTTTGAGAGGCTTTTCGTGCGAATGTGTGATGTGTGCGAGAGGGAAGAGAAAAGCAGTTGGACAGGTTGAAAATCTTTTGAAACGCTTGAATTTTGAAAAATTACTATGCCTAAAACAAAGAAAAATGGCTACGTTCGTTGAAAAAATTGAGCGTAGCCCTGTAAATTTTAAATTCGTTTATTCATATCTGAAAATAGCGATTTTCTAGGCACTTTCTGGGCAAAAGTGGTCAAAAGTTCAATTTGCTGTGGTCAGGAAGGTGGTCGTACGATTTTGAAAAAGTGCTGATTTTGCGAAAAAGTATGCTATTCCCGTAAAAATGAAAGAAAAAAGCACAGAAAACAAGCGTTTTCTATGCTTTTTGGTCTGAGTGACAAGACTTGAACTTGCGGCCTCTACCACCCCAAGGTAGCGCGCTACCAACTGCGCCACACCCAGATATCGTGAAATTTTGGAGCGCTCTCCGAAATCTCGCTAAAGTATTATATCACACGAAAATGCAAAAGTCAAGCCTTTTTTGAAAAAAGGGAGAAAAAGTTTGAAAAATGTAGCAGGGCGGCTTCTTCGGGCGGTTGCGGAGGCATTTTCGCGGCAGGGTGGCGCTTTTTTTGTGATGATCGGGGCGGTTTTGTTAATACGTGGCACAGTTTTGCGGATGTTTGAGGCGTTTTTGCTGATGCTTTGGGCGGTTGGTCGCTTATTTTTTAAGCTTCAGGCCGGCGGAGAAGGCCTTGCCGACGGAGTCGCCGAGGGCGACGTAGTCATGGCGGAAGGAGTCGTAGGTGATGGGGCGGAATTTGCCGAGGTCGATCTTGCCGTCCGAGGCAAGAATCTTGTCGTCGACGGAGATGTCGACGATCTCGCCGACAAGGCGGCAGGAAGCCGCATCGTAGCTCTTTACACGGCATTCGAGCGCGAAGGGCAGCTCGGCGAAAATGGGCGCGTTAACGCGCTCGCTTTTCTCGGCGTGCCAGCCGGCACGCTCGATTTTGTCGGGGACGTCGTTACCCGACACGATGCCGACGTAGTCGGCTGCAACGAGGTTGTCAACGTCGGCAACGCTGACGGTGAACGCGCCTTGCGAAAGCAGGTTGGCGGTCGTCTTGTGGCCGTCGCTGACACAGATGGAGATCTCGTTCTCCTCGCTGATGCCGCCCCAGGCGGCGTTCATGGCGTTGGGGATTCCTTGCTCGTCGTAAGTGCCGATGATCAGCACGGGCATGGGGTAAAGCGCTGTTTTTGCACCAATGTTCTTTCTCATTTCGTATCTCCTTCTCGCCATCTTTGGCGACTGTTGTTTTCGGTAATTATTATATCACAAAACCCTCGCTTCGCGCAATATATTTTCATTATTTTTGTAAAAATACTTGACACGGGGTGGTATTTGTGGCAAAATTAAGTAAAAACAGCTATGTGGAGGCAATTATGATCAACCTCGATCCGATCATCGAAAAAATATACGCCGTCGTTGAGGGGCATTATCTTGGAGAGGGTGCTTATGCGCGATATCTGTGGCAGGATAAGCAGGGCAGTCGCAAGATGGGCATAAACGAGTACGGCTGCGCCGACGCGGTTAATATCCTCTATTCGATCGGCCGTTTTCCCAGCGGAGAAAGACGCGCCGCGGTGCTCGAAGCATTGCTCGGATTGCAGAATTCCGAAACCGGTCTTTTTGTTGAGGAAACCCACCACTTTATACATACCACCGCGCATTGCACAGCAGCTATCGAGTTGTTTGACGAGGTGCCGAGATATCCCGTTACCGCGATGCAGCGTTGCTTCACAAAGGATGGCATCAAGGAGCTGCTCGATTCGCTCGATTGGTGCGGCAACCCCTGGCCGCAGTCGCATCAGGGCGCAGGCGCGTACGTCGTTGGCGTGCTTACAAACAGCGTTGACCTCGAATGGCAGGATCACTACTTTAACCTTATAAGCGATGCGACCGACGAGAATTGGGGAATGTCGCGTGCCGGTACAATAGACGGCGGCACAGCCCCCGCGTGCCACCACCTTTACGGCTGGTTTCACTATATGTTCAACATGGAGTACGCAAAGCGCCCGTTGAAATATCCCGGAAAGCTCATCGACTCCTGCATCAAAATGTACGATGAAAACCTGCTTGGCAAGACGTTCGGCAGATACATAGGCTTCTGCGAGATCGACTGGACCTACGCACTCAACCGCGCGACCCGTCAGACCCCGCACAGATTCAACGAGGCAAAGGCGCGCCTTCGTGACTTCGCATACAAGTTTGTCGAGTATCTTGAATCCCTCGATTTCGAGACCGACGACGGCGTGAACGACCTGCATATGCTCTTCGGCACGGTGTGCGCACTCGCGGAGCTGCAAGCCGCGCTCCCGGGTGAAGTGATAAGCACAAAGCCCTTGCGTCTCGTGCTCGACCGCAGACCTTTCATATAATGAAAAAAGACGGAGAACTTAAGGTGCGTACTCTAAAGGACAGTTTTTGAAATTTAATAAATTACGTTACCTACCGACAGGAAAAGGACGAGGATCTGTAAAACTCCTCGTCCTTTTTTCTTTGCAAGCACTGCTTCTGTGGACACAGAAGCTCTTTTTTATGGCGATATATTTGCTTTCGCAAATGCGATATATTTTCGCGGCTTGCCATGCAAGCTACGCTCAAAAGCGATATAACCTCCCTTGCGGTCGGTTGCGATATGATATAAATCCCCTTCACGCCCCGCAGGGCATATCGCATCGAAGATATATCGCACGCGATAGCGTATATCGCAAATCCCGTAAGGGATTTATATCGCTGCGTAGTGTCCTTAAGGGCACTACGCATATTCTCCGTCTTTTTTGTTGCTCTTGCGCTCGGGAATCACCAACGCAAATACGAGCGAGCTTGCAAGAAGTATCATCGGGTAGAACAGATTGGCTATGACCTCGAACGCGCCAAGCTCAAGCCCCATCGTGTGAGTGGCTGACAGTGCCACGAGTATCTGCGCACCGTAGGGCAAAAAGCCCTGGAAAACACATGAGAAGGTGTCGAGCAGAGAAGCCGTCTTTCTTGGCGAAATGCCGTACTCCTTTGCCATCTCGGTGGCTATCGGGTTTGCCATAACGATCGCAACGGTGTTGTTTGCGGTCGCGATGTCCATAAGTCCGACGAGAAGACCGATACCGATCTGTCCGCCCTTATTACCGCGGAATACGCGGCGTATGCCGTTGAGAAGCGCCTGAAAGCCGCCTGCCTCGCGTATAAGAGCGCACAGCGCAGCCACAAGCACCGCAACCATCGAGGTCTCAAACATTCCCGCAACGCCGCCGCCCATGCTTTCAAGAAGCGAGGGAAAGTCCACAGCGCCCGTAGCCAGCATGATCACGCAACCGGTAAGAATACCGATCATAAGGATGAGAAATACGTTGATGCCGATAATTCCGCCGATAAGCACGAGAAGGTAGGGAATGATCTGTATAAGGTCGTAGGATTTCGTTTCGATAGGCTTTATATCCGTGCCGAACGAAAGGGCAAGAATAAGCCCGAGGGTTATGAGTGCCGCGGGGAGAACGACCGCAAAGTTGGTGCGGAACTTGTCCTTCATAGCACAGCCCTGGCCGTTGCAGGCAGCGATCGTGGTGTCGGATACAAACGAAAGATTATCGCCGAACATCGCGCCGCCGATTACCGTGCCGACACAAAGGGGCAGGGGAAAGCCCGACGTCGTGGAGATCGCCGCCGCAATAGGCGTGATAAGAGTGATAGTGCCGACCGACGTGCCCATAGCGGTAGAAACGAAACAGCTAACTATAAAAAGCACGCATACGGCAAAGCGCGGCGGAACACCGGAAAGCACGAAATACGCTACGCTTTCCGCACTGTTTCTGCCGACCACGCCGACGAAAATGCCCGCAAGCATGAATATCAAAAGCATCGTGATAATGTTCTTGTCACCCACGCCCTGTCCCATCAAGGCAAGCTTTTTGTCAAAGGTAAGGTCCTTGTTCTGCAAGCAGGCGACGAGTATAGCGACAAGAAAGATAACAACGATCGGAACCTTGTAAAATCCCATCGGCAGCTTCAGAATATATTCAAACGTAATGCCAAGCCCTAAATACAAAACGACGAAAATGCCGATCGGTAAAAGAGCCCACACATTTCCTTTTTTCATTAATTTATCCTCACAAGATGTCAAAAAATCATTCCTAGGTATTATACCAAAAATAACTCAATATGTCAATATTGTATAAATATTTTGGCGTTAGTATGCACCCGTGTCGCTTTATTTGGTGTTTATTTGTGAAAACGGTTCGCCGATATGTAAAGCAATATTTACAAAAAACGCGCAACTCTGTCATTTTTTGCAATCCTATTGAAAAAGAACGCCTTTTGTGATATAATATTATAAGTAAAATGTAGATTTTCGGAGGTATGGAATGATCAAGGACGAAAATGTCGAAAGCCGCGATAACATCAGCGTGACAGACTCGCATGCGGCGGATGCTTCGCCCGTAGTAGGAGGTGGCGGATCGCATAGCACCGGCGCTAGCCATCATCACGCCCACAGCTCTCATCACTCCCATCATAGCCATCGCCATACTCATCACCATTCACGAAGTGAAAAAAAGAAGAGAAGGTCTCGGGATAAAAACAAGCGCAAGCAAAATTTTCTTCGCTTTTTAAAACGCAACAAAGCGTATATCATATATGTGGCGACGGTGCTGCTTATCGTTGGTTGCCTTGTCTTCGTTGCGGTGCACCTTGACAACCGCGGAAGCGGCTCGCCCACCGACTCCGACGGCTCGGGCATCAGCGAAACGAGCAACCTTAATATTGCCGTTCCCCTCTTTTCCGAGGACGTGTCTATTGTCGGTACGGCTGTCGAGGCGTATTTGAGCGCACAGGGCGAGGTAACGGCAGTTGATATTTATAAGCTTTACGCCTCCGGCGGCAATCGTCTTGACGTGGGGCTTCCCGTTTCGCTTTCGTATAAGATCACGGGCGTGCCCTCGGGTTATGAGGTGGACAGCATTAATTTTGTTGTTGCGGACAATAAAACGCTCACCGATCCTATAACCGCAAGCGCAAGCGGCTATGAAGCCGAGGTCGATTTCTACAACCTTAAAACAGGTACGCGGTACTATTATTCCGTCAACGTATCCTTCAAAAACGGTGCAGAAACCGCCGTAAGCGGCAGCTTCAAGACCGCCTCGGGTCCTCGATTGATGAACGTTCCGGGTGTTAACAATATGAGAGATATCGGTGGTTGGACCACCACAAACGGCAGCGTTGTAAAGCAGGGCCTCCTTTACCGCGGATGCGAGATCGACGGTGCAGTCGAGGCGGAGTATGCAATAACCGCCGCAGGTATTGAAATAATGTTGACCGAGCTCGGTATAAGGTTTGATATGGATCTCCGATTTCCCGAGGAAAATAAATACGGAATAGATATCCTTGGCTCATCGGTTGAGCACGCGTATTATTCCGCGTCTATGTACGTCAACGTATTTAAAGAAATAAATGCGGAAAAAATGCGTGCGATCTTTGCCGACCTCGCGGACGAGAGCAATTATCCCATATATATGCACTGCACGTACGGTCAGGATAGGACAGGCACGGTGTGCTATATTCTCGAGGCGCTTCTCGGACTTAGTGAGGAGGATCTGATGAAGGAATATCAGCTCTCCGCGCTCTATCACGGATACCAGCCTATGGATAAAATAACCGAATTCGTCGACGCTTTCAAGAATCTTGAGGGCGAAAGCATGAGCGAAAAGGCGGAAGGCTACCTTCTTTCTATCGGCGTAACCGCAGGGGAAATCGCAAATATAAGACGGATCCATCTCTCGGAGTGAGGGGTCAGGGTTAGTCACATAATATCAAAGCCTCCTTTTTTATAAGGGGGCTTTTTTGTTGCATATGGCGCCCCGTGTCAATTTGTTTTGTTGTTTTTGAGCATCAAAGCCGCAATTTCTCTAAAAAATGCAAAAGGGTATTGACAATTACAGAAAAATGTTGTATCATTGTATTAGTACAACAACACAAAAAGGAGGTAACGTGGTATGTATAGGGATTTTGACCGAAATGCGCCGATGTTCCTGCAGATCTTCGACAAGATAAGAAAAGATATCATCAGCGACAAATATCCCCCGAACTCACAAATACCGACCGTGCGCCAGCTTGCGTGCGATATGTCGGTCAATCCCAACACCGTGCAGAAGGCGCTTCAGCTTTTGGAGGACGAGGGGTTGATAATAACGCGCGGCACTCTTGGCAAGTTTGTAACATCCGATACCGATCTTATAAGCAGGGTGAAAAAGCAACTTCAAAAAGAAACCTTGCGTGCGTGGATCGCGGAGATGCGCGATATCGGCATTACCACCGAGGGCATCATTGAATTTATAAATAGTGAAGGAGGTAACGTATGAGCACACCCGTTTTGATGTGTAAGAATCTGTCGAAAAGCTACGGCAACGCCCGCGTGCTTGATGACGTTAATATGAGCATACCGTCCGGTAAAATTATAGGCCTTCTCGGACCTAACGGCTGTGGTAAGTCCACCTTCCTCAAGCTCGTTACCGGTCTGCTTACCCCCGACTCAGGCGAGATCGAGATATGCGGCGTGCCGAGAAGTGATGTGACAAATTCCTTCGTTTCTTATCTTCCCGAGCGCACGTACCTGCGCTCCTCGCAAACGCCTGAGGAAATAATAAGCTACTTCTCCGATTTTTATCCCGACTTTGATGCAAAAGCGGCAAGAGAGATGCTCTATGCGCTTGAAATAGATCCCTCTCGCACGCTGCGCACTCTTTCAAAGGGTATGAAGGAAAAGGTTCAGCTCGTTATGGTAATGGCGAGAAAGGCGAAACTCTATCTGCTTGACGAGCCGATCGCCGGAGTTGACCCTGCGGCGCGCGATTACATTCTCAAGACTATCATAGGCAATTATAACCCCGAGGCGACGATAATTATCACTACTCACCTTATTTACGATATTGAGCCTGTTCTTGACGACTTTATATTTATGGCAAAGGGCGGCAGGGTAGTTTGCTCCGGCGTTGCCGACGAGGTGCGTGCCGAGCGCGGCCAGTCGCTCGACGAGCTCTTTAAGGAGGTGTTCGGATGTTAAAAAAGCTTCTTAAATATGATATTCGCGCGATGAAAAGGCTTTGGAGATGCTTGGGCGTACTCCTTCCCATCTTGGCCATAGCATCCCCTATCTCGTTCAGCCTGATGCTCAACGAGACGATGATACAGCCTGATCTTGCCATTTTCGTGCTGCCGACCGTGTACATCACCTTTATCGCTTCTGTTTACATAATAATCGCGGCGCTGATACTCAACAGTATAGTTTTGGGAAAGCGTATAACGAGCGATTTCTTCTCCCGTGCGGCACAGCTTACTCTTACGCTCCCCGTGAAAAGAGAAGACCTCTATATGTCTAAGTTTATCAACAGCATCATCTGGACCACGGGTGCTAACCTTTGCCTCTTCGTGACTGTCATCCTTTATATGCTGTTCGTGCCCACTCCCGAAAAGGGACACCTCGTCAGCACCTCCGCATTTGATGCGGTGTGGGCGTTTTTCGGACTTGGCGTTGAGAATAGCGGTATAGTGTTCATTCTTACGCTCATCCTGTTTATTATCCTGCTTTTGCAGATCAACCTGTTTACGGCGGTTTTCCTTAACTATTGCGTTATCAGCAGTCGCTCTATGGGTGGAATAGGAAAGTACTTCGGCGTAATATTCGGCGGCTCTGCGGGACTTGGAATTATAATAGCGATAATGTCAACGGGATACGGCTACCTGACCGCTGAAATGACGATGGTTCAGGTAAAGCTTGTCGGTATGCTAATTCTTTTCGCCATTAACGTGATCCTCGCTATGATCAACACAGCCATGTTCTTCTCCGCACGCGACAGGCTGAAATACAATTTTAATATGACGTAAGGAGGTGCCGAAAATGATGAAAAAGATCTTTAAAGTCAAGGCAATAAGCCTGCTCCTTGCGGCACTTCTGATGCTTGTACCCCTGCTTTTGACCTCCTGCTCCGATGAAAACGTAGGATACGAATGGGGCGTTAGCGGCGACGAGGAAAGAATCTGGAACGAGATGAACTCGTATTACAGATACGACCTTCCCGTCGGATACACGGTAAAATTCAATCCCACCTATTACTTTGACGACGAGGTGGGCAGCGGTTATTATGAGGACACCTATCATTTCGCATCCTATGAGAGGGATGGAGATATAGTAAGAGTAGAGTACGACGGATATTACACCTATTACGTAAACGAAGAGGGAGCAGCCTCGATCGATGCCCTCGTAGCAGGTGATAAATCTAACGCGGCTCTTTATAACTCGGGCTCTATGGCGGATATGGATACCGACGTTGTTACGATGCTCGACTCCCTCGCGAGCGCAAGCAGCGGCGCAAAAGAGGTCGAGGTGAGCGTGCTTTACGATGCGACCCGCTACGATATAAGGCTTTACGACTCCACCGGCTGCGTTTACCGCATCTACGGTGCGCTGTATCGCTACGAGGGTGGACTCTGGTATGTAAATTACGATAAGCTTTCCAACGATCACTTTGACGCAGAGGGTGACTTCTCATACCGCCGCGGCAGTGTACAGATGTACCCGATAGACGAGAACGCCGAGCTTAGCCAAATGATCGATAACGTAAGATACAACCTGGTTTACATTCATACGACCTACATCTATGAGGAGGACGAGGTCGACACAGAGCCCGAGAACGAGCCCATCGATCCCGAGCTCAGCGCACGTGGGTGGTTCTGGCTGATATACTCCGGCTTGGCATTTGCGCTTCCCGTATGGCCGCTTTTGGTCGGATTCAGTAACGCCGCCTCGCGCGATCACGGCCGAAACAAGCGCTGGATGTATCTGTCCATTGGCGCAGGTGTGTGGCTGATTTTGGGAATCATAATAGCAATTATTCTTTCATAACGCACTTGAAAAAAGTGGGAATTTGCGAAATGCAAATTCCCTTTTTCTTTATTCTATCGATTTTATCGTCTTTCTGAACGTGAAATAGAAGAGTATTACGGTGAATATGACCGAAATGACATCAGCCACTACCTCGGCGGTGAATACGCCGAGCGTTTTACTCTCAAAGAGCATGGGCATAATATAAATAAGCGGCAAAAGCAGCACGAACTTTCGCATAACCGCGACTATCATTGACGAGAGCGCCTTGCCGAGCGAAACGAAGGTCATCTGGCAGGCTATCTGCGCGCCGAAGATTCCGAGCGCTCCGCAATAGATGCGCAAATACGTGGCTGCAAAATCTATCATTTCGGGGTCGGAGGTAAAGATGGATGCAAACGCCGCAGGGAAGAGCATTATACCGCCCCATATGGTGAGTGAGTAAGCAAGGCTCGATATGAGAAGGATCTTGAACACGCGCTTGATCCTCTCGGGATTTTTTGCGCCGAGATTATATCCCGTGATCGGTTGCGCGCCCTGCGCAAGCCCCTGCAAGGGCATAAGCGCGAGCTGCATCACGCTTGAAAATATCGTCATTGCGCCGACGGCAATATCGCCGCCGTATTTGAGAAGGGATGAGTTGAACGCCACGGCTATAACGCTCTCGCTTGCCTGCATTATAAACGGTGCAACACCGAGCGCCATACAGGGCAGAAAATAGCTGAATCTTATACCGAGGTTGCGTGCGCGAAGCTTTAATACTGTCTTTTTACCGACAAGGAAAAGCACTACCCATACACAAGATACAGCCTGTGATATTACGGTCGCGAGTGCCGCACCTCTGACCCCCATATCAAGCCCAAAAATTAACACGGGGTCGAGGATAATGTTCAAAACCGCACCTATAAGCACGGTAAACATACCGATCCTCGTAAAGCCCTGCGCGGTTATAAACGCATTCATTCCGAGCGTTAACTGTACGAATATCGTACCGAGCGCGTATATCGCAAGATAGCTTGAGGCATACTCTATCGTGTTCTCGCTCGCGCCAAAGGCAAGCAGCAGGGGACGGTGCCAGATAAGAAGCACGGCGGTAAGTATAACAGAGATCACGATCTGTGCCGTAAAGCAGGAGCCGAGAGTGATCTCCGCGCTGTCCTTGTCACCCTTGCCCATAAATATCGATGCCCTGGGCGCGCCGCCCGAGCTTATAAGTGCCGCAAATGCGGAAACTATCATAATTATAGGCAGGCACACGCCAAGTCCTGTCAGCGCGAGCGCGCCGTAGCCCTCGATGTGACCGATGTATATACGGTCAACCACGTTGTAAAGCATATTTATAAGCTGCGCGAGAATAGTCGGTATCGCAAGCTTAAAAAGCAGGCGGCCTACCGGTGCAGTGCCGAGAAATGAATTGTCGTTTGTCATGTTAGTACATCCTTTCGCAGAGAATATTATATCCCTTTTGCACGTTTAAGTCAATCGAAAAAATTGACAATTAACAATTTATATGATAAAATTACATAAAAGCGAGGTGTTATGTATGTATAAGGTCTTTTCCCGCGGACTTCTTGGCTCTAATACCTATCTCGTGTATGACGAGGCGAGCCTTGACGGAATGATAATAGATTGCGGCAATCAGCCGCGCGATCCGCTTATGGCGGCACGTGAATTAGGGGTCAAGATAAAGTATATCGTCCTCACCCACGGTCACTACGACCACGCCGAATACGTAGAGGAATACGCCCGACTTTTGCCCGATGCCAAGATTGTGGCGCACGAGGCGGAAATATCCGTTTTGTCCGATTTTGAAGCCAACGTATCGCAGTTTTTCGGTACACCGCGTGCATATATGCGCCCAAATCGCACCGTAAAGGACGGTGACAGGCTGCCCCTCGGCACTACCGAATACGACGTTATATCCACACCCGGACACACCCCGGGTAGCATATGCCTCTATTCCGCCGCCGAGCGCGTTATATTCACGGGGGATACCCTCTTTTGCCGCGGCTACGGCCGCACCGATTTCAAGTACGGCTCCGACGTCGAAATGCTGTCCTCGCTCCGCCGCCTGCGCCGTCTTGATGCCGGCACAAAGGTGCTTTCTGGTCACGGCGGCCCGACCACGATCGGTGACGAGCTTCATTAAAGCCCGTGCGCGAGTTTTTAAAAAATATATTGACACACGCGCTAATAGAATGTATAATATCCTTGATAATCAAATTTTTGTGAGGTCAGATATGAAATATTACCTTGCCGTCGACATCGGCGCATCAAGCGGTAGACACATCGTCGGATGGGTCGAGAACGGAAAAATTGAAACCGAGGAGCTTTATCGCTTCTATAACGGTATGGACGAGGTGGACGGTCATCTCGTGTGGGACACCGTTCGTCTGTTTAACGAGATCAAAGCAGGTCTTAAGATCGCGTTTGAAAAGTATCCCGTGATCGAGAGCATGTCTATCGACACGTGGGGGGTTGACTACGTGCTTCTTAAGGGGGATGAAGAGGTTTATCCCGTATACGCATACCGCGACGGCAGAATGGACGAGGTCATCGACAAGGTGCACGCCATCGTTCCCTTTGAGGAGCTTTACTCCAAGACAGGTATCGAGTTTATGAGCTTCAACACCGTGTATCAGCTCTATGCAGATAAGGTTGCCGGCAGATTTGAGGGCGTAACCGATTTCCTTATGCTCCCCGAATACTTTATGTATAAGCTGACCGGCGTTAAGAAAAAGGAATTCACCAACGCCACCACTATGGGACTTATCAATAGCGAAACGCTTCAGTTTGATAAGGATATATGGCAAAGACTCGGCTATCCTATCGAGCTTGCCGCACCCGTATATCAGCCCGGCACTCTCGTCGGCAGACTCTCCGATGAGATAAAGGCAGAGGTCGGCGGCGACCTTAACGTAGTCCTTTGTGCAACCCACGACACCGGCAGCGCAGTAGAGGCTATCGAAATGACCGAGAACGCACCCTACATATCCTCGGGCACATGGTCACTCCTCGGCGTTAAGACCGAGAAGGCTATAACCGACGAAAACAGCCGTGCCTCCGGCTACTCCAACGAGGGCGGAGTAGGGTACAACCGCTATCAGAAGAACATCACGGGTATGTGGATCATACAGAGCCTGCGTAAAGAAATGTGCCCCGATATGCCTTACGGCGACATCGCAGCTGTGGCAAAAGAGTCTGACTACTGCGAGATATTTGACGTAAATGACGATGCCTTCACCGCACCTAAATCGATGAAGGACGCTATCGCGGATTACATCACCGCTCGCGGCGGCAAAGCCCCCGCCGAGATGAAGGACTACTTTAACTCTGCATACGTCAGCCTCGCCGACGGATACAGAAAGGCGATACTCGACCTTGAGAGAAATACCGGCAAGACCTATCCCGCTATCTACATCGTTGGCGGCGGCGCAAAGAACGGATATCTCAACGCCCTTACTGAAAAAGCAACCGGCAAAAAGGTTATCGCACTGCCGATAGAGGCTACCGCGATCGGTAATCTTAAGATTCAGATCAAGGCGGCAGGCAACTGATTTTATTGAAATAATTTGACACGGGGTCACCCGGAAAGGAAAAAAATATGAAAAACTACGAAACCGCAAAGGTAGACTACGCAAAATACGGCATTGATACCGATAAGGCTATGGAGATCCTTAAGGACGTTCCCGTGGCTATACATTGCTGGCAGGGCGACGACGTTGTCGGCTTTGACTCCAAGGAGGCACTCTCCGGCGGAATCCAGACCACCGGTAACTATCCCGGCAAGGCAACCACTCCCGAACAGCTTATGGCTGATATGGATAAGGTGTTCTCCCTCGTTCCCGGTAAGAAAAAGCTCAATCTTCACGCCTGCTACGCCATCTTTGAGGACGGCGAGTACGCTAACAGAGATGCGCTCGAGCCCAAGCATTTTGCAAAGTGGGTCAAGTTCGCAAAGGAGAGAGGCATCGGTATAGACTTCAACCCCACCTTCTTCTCTCACCCCAAGGTAAAGGACAATCTTACCCTCTCCTCTCCCGATGAGGAAACAAGAAAGTTCTGGGTAGAGCACGGCAAGGCGTGCCTTAAAATATCCGAGTATTTCGCAAACGAAACCGGCGTTCCCTGCGTTATGAATATATGGATCCCCGACGGATACAAGGAGATCCCCACCGACCGTCTTGGTCCTCGCGCTCGCTTCAAAAAATCCCTCGACGAGATCCTCGCTACCCCCTACGACAAGTCCAAGGTTTACATAACCCTCGAGTCCAAGGTTTTTGGTATCGGACTTGAGTCCTACACCGTCGGCTCTGCCGAGTTCTGCCTCTCCTACTCCACCAAGGCGGGCATCACTCCCCTTATGGACAACGGTCACTATCACCCCACCGAGATGGTTTCCGACAAGATCTCATCTCTCCTTCTCTTCAATGAGAAGATCGCCCTCCACGTAACCCGTCCTGTTCGTTGGGACTCCGACCACGTAGTCCTCTTCGACGACGAAACCAAGGAGATCGCAAAGGAGATCGTGAGAAACGATGCTCTTGACCGCGTATTCATCGCTCTTGACTACTTCGACGCTTCCGTAAACCGCGTTGCCGCTTGGACCGTTGGTGCAAGAAATATGCAGAAGGCACTCCTTAACGCGCTTCTTCTCCCCAACGAGAAGCTTGCAGATTATCAGGATAAGGCAAACTACACCAAGATGCTCGCCATGAGCGAGGAATTCAAGACCTTCCCCTTCGGCGACGTCTGGGATGAATACTGTGAGCGCGAAGGCGTTCCGGTAGGTGCTGACTGGATTAGAGATGTTGAAATCTACGAGGCTGAAGTCCTCTCGAAGAGATAAATTTTGCGAATTTGTCGCTTTTTCGACCAAGCTCGACGTACAAGGGTGCGCACCAGCCGATACGGTTAATGCACTGCATCCGGCGCACCGCAGGAAGCTTTTCACCCGGCGGTGAAAACTTCTAAAACCTCCGTGAGTAAACTTGCTGCTTCGGCTGAAAGAACGACGCTTATGCATCAAAATTTCCACTCTTCGTCTTTGCAAAGGTAATTCACAAAGGTAATTTACAAGGGAAAATTTGCTATGAAAAAAATAATTGCATTCGTTTTGTGCATTTGCACGCTTTCCACCCTGCTTTTGACGGGGTGTACGGATTTAAAGGCTAAGGAGCAAACTTTTGTCGACTGCTATAACTCTTATGCTAAGGAATATTTCGAAAATCCCGAAACCGTAGTTATCAACGATGTGACCGAATACGCCGATGAGCTCGGCGGGTCGCTTGTTGTCTTTTCCTACGAGCATACGACCGACGTCGGCTATAAGGAAACCGGAACGCTGAGTATGGTAACGAGCGATATAACGCTTGATGCTTCCTTGGTGACCGTTCCTTCAGACCTTGACACCTTTGGCTATTGGCTGACCGAGCACAACGGAAAAACGGTTGCCACCGGGTACGTTGACGACGTGTACTCCTTGCCGAGTGACCCCAGCGAGATCGTATTACTTTGGAAGTATTATCAGGCTAAAGAAACACGCACAAATTATAGCATCAATAGGATCAATAAGGAACTTACCGGCAACAAGGCTGAGAAAAAGCAAACGTTTTTTTCTGACTTGATCGATAAAATTTTCTAAATCAAATTATGCCGAAAAGGGCTCTGCGACTGCAGAGCCTTTTTCTTTTTTCTCGGACAGTCGAGGACGCCTGTCCCTACATTTTTTTGGTTGCACCGCAGAACAGAGCAGGGTAGTGCGGTTTTACAAAATGGTAAAATTTAACATTTTTGGAGTCCTCGGAGTAAAAACCGAAAAAAACGCTCCGAGCCGCCCAAATCTCAGAAAACCGCCACCCATCAAAACTCAAATGAAACAAATTTTCATTTTTGGGCTCTAAATTATGAACTTTCTGTAAATGAATGAAAATTTCAAAAATGGAGCAGATTTTCACGATTTTGCGAAAAAATGAAAATTATTTTCAAAATTTAAGCCGCGGGGCAGGGCACGGAATTTTATATAATTTCTTGTTATATATCTATTTTCAATTAAAATTTCAAAAAATATCAAGAAATATATTGACAATACAGTATTTATATGCTAAAATTGGAATTGTGAAAGTAATTTTCATATTTTTTGAAAAATAATTTCAAAATTAAGCGCAAGTTTTGGAATTACGACTTTAAAAATGAAAATAATTTTCAAATACGCAGAAAGGAGGCAGATTTTTGAACAGGACTTTACTTCAGGCGCAGCTCATGTATAACGACATGGGTAAGTCGGAGAAGAAGGTCGCTGACTGGTTGTTCTCCCATTCGGGAGAGATCCTTCCGTATTCCATATCCGATCTTGCCTCCAAATGCGATAGCAGCGAGGCTACGATAGTCCGCTTCTCGAAGAGGCTCGGATGCTCAGGATATCAGGAGCTTAAGATCACGCTCGCAAAGGAGCATGACAAAAAGGTCATTCAGCCGACAATAACCGGCGCGGACGACTGCTTCTCCATATTTGAAAAGGTATGTAACGACGCGTATATGTCGCTCGAGAGGACAAAGAAGACCCTTTCCGCCGAGGCGATGACACGTGCGGCAGAGGCGATATCCTCGGCACGCAGGGTAGTGCTTATCGGACTTGGAACGTCAGCACAGGTCGCGGAGGACGCAAGCAACAAGCTGCTTCGCGCCGGGTGCAACTCCAGCGCGTATGCCGATACGCATATGCAGGCGATCGCCGTTTCTCAGCTCAGGGCAGGGGACGTCGTGATCGGCATATCGCAATCCGGCTCGTCAAAGGATATAGTCGAGGCGATGAAGATAGCGCGCGGCCACGGTGCAACGACTATCTCGAT
Source organism: Eubacteriales bacterium (assembly GCA_045576315.1). GTDB lineage: Bacteria > Bacillota > Clostridia > Oscillospirales > CAG-272 > UBA1740. The sequence continues at coordinate 22,546 of JAZNGE010000046.1, forward strand.
CACCTCGCGTGAGAAATCACCCATAACGCGCCAGAGTGACATACTGCTTCTTACGGATACGGAGGAAACGAGGCACAGCACCCTCGGACTTAATTCCCATATAGCAAGGCTTGTCGTTATCGATGCCTTGTGCTACAAGATCGTCTACCGCAACTCTCAAAGTGCCTTCAATATCGGCGAGAGCGAGGCAGAGCTACAGTCCAAGCGAATAATTGAATAATAATATAATGAAGAAAAAAGGAGACCAAAGCTATGAAAATTCTCGTAGTAAACGCAGGCAGCTCCTCTCTTAAGTACCAGCTTTTCGATATGACCACTAACGAGGTCTTGGCAAAGGGTAACTGCGAGAGAATAGGAATTGACGGCGTTATCACCCACAAGCGTCCCGGCAAGGAGGACTACTCCGCAAACGAGCCTCTCGCAGATCACAAGGCAGCGATCGAGCTTGTTCTTAAGCTTCTTTGCGACAAAGAGCTTGGCGTTATCTCATCTCCCGACGAGATCGGCGCAGTAGGACACCGCTTCGCACACGGTGGCGAAAAGCTCCGTAAATCCTCTCTTCTTGGTGAAGAAGAGGTCGCGTATCTCGAAGAGATCGCAGAGCTTAACCCCCTTCACGGCCCGCCCGCGATCAGCGGCTTCAAGGCTTGCAAGAGCGTTATGCCCTCTATCAACCACGTTGGTGTATTCGACACCTCCTACTACTCCGATATGAAGGAGCACACCTACATCTATCCCATTCCCTACGAGCTTTACGAAAAGTATAAGATCCGCCGTTACGGCTTCCACGGCACCTCGCACAGATACGTTTGCGCGAAGGCTGCTGACATAATCGGCAACAAGGATGCAAAGATCATCACCTGCCACCTCGGTAACGGCTCGTCCATTACCGCAAGCATCGGCTGCAAGGCAGTCGACACCTCTATGGGCTTCACTCCCCAGGAGGGCGTTCCCATGGGAACAAGAAGCGGCTCTATCGACCCCACTATCGCTCCCTTTATAATGAAAAAGGAAGGCAAGAGCGCACAGGAGGTTGAAAACCTTCTCAACAAGCAGTCCGGCCTTATCGGTATCTCCGGCGTGTCCAGCGACTGCCGCGACATCGCAAAGGCAGCAGCAGAGGGCAACGCAAGAGCAGCCCTGGCACAGAAGGTGCTTATCCACAACATTAAGAAGATCATCGGCTCTTACGTAGCAGAGATGAACGGTCTTGACGCTCTCGTATTTACCGCCGGCATCGGTGAGAACGACCAGTACATCAGAGAGCAGGTTTGCAGAGATATGTCCTACCTCGGCATCGAGATCGACGAGGATTACAACAACACCGCACCCAGAGGTAAGGACGTTGAGCTTACCAAGAAGGGCGCAAAGGTGAGAACCTTCGTTCTTCCCACCAACGAGGAGTATATGATAGCCCTCGACACCTACAATCTTTCCAAGTAATTAAAAAATAATATATAAACCGAAAGGAAAACAACTATGCAGTCACCTTACGAAATTAAAAAAGAAATTTGCGAAGTCGGTCACGTTCTTTATCAGCTTGGCTTCGTAGCAGCAAACGACGGTAACATCTCCGTCAAGGTTAGCGACAACGAGTACTACTGCACCCCTACCGGCGTATCCAAGAGAGTTCTCACTCCCGATATGATCATCAAGGTAGACAAGAACGGTAACAAGCTCGAGGGTAAGCTTAACCCCTCCTCCGAGATCAAGATGCACATGAGAGTTTACCAGGAGCGTCCCGACGTTAACGCCGTTGTTCACGCTCATCCTCCGATCGCTACCGCGTTCACCGTTGCAGGCGTAGACCTCGATCAGTACATTCTTCCCGAGGCAGTTCTCACCATCGGTGAGGTTCCCACCTGTGCATACGGTACTCCCTCTACCATGGAGATTCCCGATTCTCTTGAGCCCTACATCCAGAACCACGACGCATTCCTTCTTCAGAACCACGGTGCTCTTACCGTAGGCTGCAATCTTATGAAGGCTCTCTTCATCATGGAAGAGGTTGAGTTCAACGCAAAGATCTGCAAGAACGCTATGGAGCTTGGCGCAGTTCACGAGATCCCCAACGATCAGCTTAAGAAGCTCATGGAGCTCAGAAAGAAGATGAACCTTCCCGGACGTCACCCCGGCATCGAGTACGAGGAGGCTCCCGCTACCGCTAACGACGAGCTTGTAGCACTTATCACCAAGAAGGTTCTTGAAGCACTCGGCAAGTAATTTTTTGGAGAACTGAAATGGCTATTAATTGGACAGAAGCACAGATACAGGAGGTTATAGCCTCCGTTATAAAAAATCTTGGTGCTGAAGCTCCTGCCGGCAAGACCGGTTGGTCATCTACCGAATACGAGGGCAGAGCGCTCATCGGTGTTTACGCTGATATGAACGATGCCATCGACGCCGCAACTCAGGGATACAAAGCTATCCGCGCTATGTCGCTCGAGGAAAGAGAAAAGCTCATCGACATAATCCGCCGCCTCACCCGTGAGGAAGCACCCAACATGGCAAGACTCGGCGTAGCCGAAACCAAGATGGGCAGGGTGGATCACAAGATAGCAAAGCATATTCTCGTTGCGGATAAGACCCCCGGCACTGCCGATATCGTAGCAAGCGTAAAGACAGGCGACTACGGCCTGACTCTTACCGAAATGGCACCCTTCGGTGTCGTCGGTAGCATTACCCCCAGCACCAACCCCTCCGAAACCGTAATATGCAACTCGATCGGTATGATCGCGGCAGGCAACGGAGTGGTATTCAATCCCCATCCCGGCGCTATTGCTACCTCTAACTATGCGGTAGACCTTATCAATCGCGCCTCGGCAATGGCAGGCGGTCCGAGAGTGCTCGTAGCATCGGTTGCGAAGCCCACTCTTGATACCGCAAACATTATGTACAAGCACCCCGCTATCCGTCTTTTAGTTTGCACGGGTGGCCCCGGAGTTGTAAAAAGCGTGCTTTCCAGCGGCAAGAAGGCTATCGGCGCGGGCGCGGGCAATCCCCCAGTTATCGTTGACGATACCGCTGACGTGCGTAAGGCGGGCAAGGATATAATCGACGGCTGCACCTTCGATAACAACCTCCCCTGTATCGCTGAAAAAGAGGTGTTCGCGTTTGCGAATATCGCTGACGAGCTTATCGACTCTATGATCGCTGCGGGCGCATATAAGATCAGTCTTGAACAGGCGGCAAGGCTCGCCGAGATCGTCCTCGTTGACAGAAAGAACCCCAAGACCGGCGTTATCACAAAGACGGTATGCCGCGATTGCGTGGGCAGAGATGCCAAGGTACTTCTTTCAAAGATCGGTATAAACGTCGGCGACAATATCCGCTGCATCATCTGCGAGACCGATTTTGATCACCCCTTTGTACAGCACGAGCTTATGATGCCCATTCTTCCCATCGTAAGAGTTAAGAATATCGACGAGGCGATCGACCTTGCCGTAAAGGCACAGCACGGCAATCGTCACACGGCTCATATGCACTCAAAGAACATCGACAACCTCACTCGCTTCGCAAGAGCGGTTGAGACTACGATCTTCGTTAAGAACGCGCCCTCCTATGCGGGTATCGGCTTTGGCGGCGAGGGTCACACCACCTTCACCATTGCCGGCCCGACCGGCGAAGGTCTGACCTCGGCCCGCAGTTTTACCCGCTGGCGCCGTTGCGTGATGAAGGACGCGTTCCGCATTATTTGATCTCCGGAGGGGAAACCTATGCAGTACAATCCCGAAATGATCGCCGATATCGTCTCCCGCGTCATTGCCGAGCAGGGCATCCGCCCCGCCGCCGGTAAGGACGGTCTGGTGCCGGTCG
>JAZNGE010000047.1:0-5448 GCA_045576315.1 Eubacteriales bacterium
CGAAGCTGACTGAGGGATTGTCAAATGCTACGGAAATAACAAAAAAGGTGAAGGGGAAGTAAGTAACAATCCCTCCGTCATTTTCTTGCGAAAATGCCACCTCCCTTTACACAAGGGAGGCTTATGGTGAAACACGTTTACAGGTAGCAAGTAACAATTGCATAGCTGGCAGGCCAATCTTAAACGCACTTGTGCGTAGCCAGTAACATTTAGGGTTTTACCCGAAACTGAAATACCCCCGTTTTACGGGGGGATCATTATTACACATTTTGCGTAAACGTATTGACAAATCTTAACCGTTTTATTATAATAAACCTAGTAAATATAACTCTCGGGAGGATATACAATGAGTAACATTCCTGTATATTGGAAAACGCGTCTTGACGAGGTTGAAGAAACCCTTAAGTTTGTCAAAAAAGGTGTTGTAACACAGCCTTATTCGTCTGCCGGCGGCAGACCTATCTATATGGTGGAGTATGGCAAGTCCGCGCTCCCGCCCCGTACCGCAAACTGCTCCAGCGCCCTCGGCGCGCGAAATATCGGATACTACGCCGATAAAACAAGCCCCGACTACATACCGACCGTATTCCTGTGCGGATGTGTACACGGCGGCGAATTTGAGGGCACGTCCGCTATGCTCAACCTTATCAAGCTTATCGAAACCGGCACGGACTATAACGGACAGACTAACGACGAGATAGTAGAGCTTGCAAGCAAGGTGCATCTTATTCTCGTTCCTATGGTAAACCCCGATGGCAGAAGCCACATTCCCTTTGACTCCTTCGTCGGCAAGACCTTCCAGGATCTGCGTTACTACAATCAGGGCACGTGGAAGGACGGCACGCTTACCGGATGGCCGGGCTGCAAGGCGGTTCATCCCATCAAGGATGCTGTCGACTACCTCGGCGGTTATTTCAACGATGACGGCGTGAATATGATGCACGAGAACTTCATAGGTGGCCCTCTTTCTACCGGCACACAGCTTGTTTTTGATATATGCTGCAAATATGCACCCGACTTCTCCATACTCCTTCACGGCGGTGACAACTGTTATAACCATATCCTCTATCCCGCATACGCCTCCTTGAAGACAAAGCAAGAGGTAGAGAAGGTCGTTGAGGCAGTAGCTGCAAGAAGCGAAAAAGATGGTGTGCGCTACACTCGCACCGCACCCGGACGCCCCGAGGACAATATCGCGCAAGTCCCCTCGTTCAATCTTATATCCGCTATGCACCATTGTTGCTCCGAGCCCGCGGTTACATACGAGTCCAATCAAGGTCTTCTCGAGTACAAGAACACCGTATACGATTACGCGGAGATCTATGCCGCGCATATGATCCTCTTTACAGAAACGATAAGAGAACAGCTAAAGAGATACAATAAGATATAAATCAAAAACGGAGTCGATTGCTTGATCGACTCCGTTTTCTTGTAAAAATATAATAAAATAAAGGTTTTGTACCATAATGGAACGCTAAAATATAACTTTACTTTCCGTCCTCATGCTTCTTACGTAAGAATTCTACGTTTTTATCCACCTCTTTTTTGTGTAGCGGATACCATAGCCAGAGTATCAGCGCCAGCGCGGAAAATCCAATAGCAGGGAGTAGAGTAGAGATGTTAAATATGCCGTCAAGCACCCCCTTGTCGAATGCTGTGGACTGTGTGTAGCCTATCGCCGTAAGCAGCGCGCCCGACAGACCTGCCGATGCCGCCTGTCCAAGCTTTCTTGCAAATGAGTAAAGTGCATATATAGAGCCGTCCTCGCGAATGCCGTTTTTGATCTCGGAGTAGTCGATAACGTCGGTAATCAGCGCCCACGAAACCATCGAGAAGATGCCTAGACCGATCCAGCTGATAAGGTTGAATCCGACGTACGTCCATACGCTTTTTGGGCGCACGAAAAACAGCAATAGGGATACTCCGCCGGCAAGAAAGTTTGATACTACGCTGACTTCCGCTTTGCCGAATTTTCGCGCCAAGGGCTTAGCGGCCGCCGCGGCAAGTATCATTCCAAACATCATTGCAAAGGTCGCCACCGACTGTGCCGTGGCATTGTTGTAGTAGTTTGGGTAGACGTAATTCGCCATCGATTGCATCGTCAACTGCGCAAGCAGCATAACCACCGAAGCCGCTATGATCGATATGAGCGCGCGGTTTTTTACCGCCCCTGCGAGTAGCTCGCCGACCTTCTTTTCTCTGTGCGCCTCGGGTGCGTGCTCGGGTATGACGCGCTCATGCACAAGGAAGAAGCAGGCGACGTAGCAGAGGATTGCGAGTATAGAAAAGACACCTGCAATAATCGTAAACGACCGTCCGTTTAACACTGTGTTTCCGCCCACCGTATCGTAGGCTAGTATCGGCACTCCCGCCCCCACGATGACACCGGCAAGCGTTGAACCCATCGTACGATACGTAGAGAGCGATTGCCTGTCGTCCGGCTCGCGTGATATGGCTGATGCCATCGACCCATAGGGGATGTTTATCGATGTATAGAATATCGAGCCCCACAGTATATACGTCACGACAAGCCATAAAATTCTGAACCACATTGCCGCATCCGCAAATCCGCTTTGGTAAATTAAGAACGAAGAAATTGCCACGGGTCCGCACATTCTGATTATCCAAGGCTTGAATTTTCCGTGCCTTGTCGCGCGCGCCCTGTCGCATATGCGCCCCATCGTAACGTCCGTAAAAGCGTCTATAAACCTCGCCAGCATTATGACCGCGCCTACTATTGCCGCCGATACTCCCATGACGTCCGTGTAGAACTTCAGAAGAAAGCCCGACGATAAAATAAATGTAAAATCGTTTCCGAAATCTCCGAACAAATAACCGACCTTGTCACGAATTCCAAAGGACGGTGTTGATTTTTCTGTGCCTTTCATTAAAAACAATGCACCTTTCTTGATCTTGCATTTATTTTGTGCGCTTTGGTGCATTTTATCACAATAACCGTCAAATAATTTCACACGGGTGCGCACATCGCAAAAATAAACGAGGTAAATGTAATCTTTTGATTACATTTACCTCGTTTTGCTGTATTTTATACCATAAGCTCGGATATAAGCTCGGTCAATTCACGCGGATCGTCTATCGGCGCGCCACCGATCAGGCAGCCCTGCGCGTAGAGTATCTTCGCGTACTTCTTAAGCTTCTCCTTGTCCGATGCGTAAAGCTCGGCAAGCTTGCTTGCTATCGGATGCTCCGAATTTATCTCCAGTACGATGCTCGCCTTTGGTGCCATGCTGTCCGCGCCGGGCATCTTGCCGAGTGTCTTTTCCATTTCAAGCGAGATCTCACCCTCGCTTGAAAGGCATACGGGATGGTTCTTCAGCGACGCGGTGTAACGTACTGCCGATACCTTTCCTATCGCATCCTTCATCAGCGTGAGCATATCCTCGTCTGCATCGTTTTTCTCCTTGATGCTTGCCTTCTCGTCCTCGCTTGTAAGATCGAGCGCCTCAGCTGTCACGTTCTTAAAATCCTTCTCGCCGTACTTTTCAAGCACGCGGATAGCAAACTCGTCTATATCGTCGGTAAAGTAGAGCACCTCGTATCCCTTTTCCTTAACCGCCTCGACCTGCGGCAGCATCTCTATTCTCTCTACCGTCTCGCCTGCCGCGTAGTATATCGACTTATGCTCGTCCTTCATCGCCGCTACGTATTCCTTCAAGGAAACGTACTTTCCGCTCGACGACTTGAAGAGCAAGAGATCCTTCAGCACGTCCTTGTGCATTCCGTAATCGGAGTAAAGTCCGTACTTCAGCTGCAAGCCAAACTCGTCAAAAAGCTTCTCGTACTTCTCGCGGTCGCTGCCCATCATCTTCTCAAGCTCGCTCTTGATCTTCTTCTCAATCGACTTTGCGATTACCTTGAGCTGTCTGTCGTGCTGGAGCATCTCGCGCGAAACGTTGAGCGACAGGTCTGCCGAGTCAACAAGACCCTTGACAAATCCAAAATAGTCGGGCAGCAGGTCTGCGCACTTTTCCATGATCATAACACCGCTGGAATAAAGCTGCAAGCCCTTTTCGTAATCCTTCGTGTAATAATTGAACGGAGCATGCGAGGGAACGAACATGAGGGCAGAGTAGGTCGCCGTACCCTCGGACTTCTGGGTTATCACCCTCGCCGGCGCAGCATAGTCGTAGAACTTCTCGGTGTAGAACTGCTTGTATTCCTCATCGCTCACCTCACTCTGCGACTTTTTCCAAAGCGGGATCATGCTGTTGAGTGTCTCGAGCTTCGTCACGCTCTCGTATTCGTCCTCGCTTCCGTCCTTAAGCTCACGCACGGTCACTTCCATCTTGATGGGGTAGCGAATGTAGTCCGAATATTTCTTTACAAGACCGCGAATACGGTACTCGTCAAGAAATTCGGAGTATCTCTCGTCCTCGGTGTCTTCCTTTATATTAAGTATAACGTCTGTGCCAAAGCTCGTCTTTTCGCACTCGCCGATACGGTAGCCCTCAACGCCCTCGGATTCCCATGCGCTTGCGGTGTCCGCGCCGTACTGTCGTGTGCGTACGGTTATCTTGTCCGCTACCATAAACGCCGAGTAAAAACCAACGCCGAACTGACCGATAATGTCCACCTCGTCGCCGCTATTCTCTCGCTTGAAATCAAACGAGCCGCTCTTGGCTATCGTTCCGAGATTGCGCTCTAATTCCTCGATGCTCATTCCGCAACCGTTGTCCGAAATTGTCAGCGTGCGCGCATTCTTGTTGAGCGTGATGTGAATGGCGTAATCTTCTCTACCTATTATTATATTATTGTCTGTAAGTGACTTAAAATGCAGCTTGTCTATCGCATCGCTCGCATTCGATATAAGCTCGCGCAAAAAGATCTCCTTGTGCGTGTATATCGAGTTGATCATCATGTCAAGCAGCTTTTGCGATTCTGTTTTAAATTGCTTCTTTTTCATTATATTTGCCTCCGAAATCATTAGCACTCTCGACTCGCGAGTGCTAAAAGTATTATAACACTATATATTTATAAAGTCAATAGAGATATGTAAATATTTTCTTGTTTTATAAAAGTGGGGGAATAATGTGCATTTTGCACAAAAACGCCATTTTAAATTCGTTAAAACAAGCCAAAACGAGAAAAAGCAAAAAAATCTAACTTTTTTTCGAAAAAACGCTTGACAAATTATGTTTTTTGCGATATAATGATTGAGCGCGTTTCGAGAGGAACGCCACTTGATCATTGAAAATTGAACAACATTGAAATTTTTCAAGCACTGAAAAGTGCGAAAGATCTCGTTGAAACACTTTGAATTTACAAAGTACAAACAAGTAATTGAGTAAGATAAGCTAGTAAAAATAGCTCTGAAAAAGGTATTAACTCACTTAGGTGAGAGTAATATACAATTTTTTAGAGAGTTTGATCCTGGCTCAGGATTAACGCTGGCGGCGTGCATAACACATTCAAGTCGAACGGAACAGA
>JAZNGE010000048.1:0-22534 GCA_045576315.1 Eubacteriales bacterium
GGTACGCAACGAAATTTGCCCTTGCGGGCAAGTGAAATCGCTTCGCGGTGAAATATTTGCTTCGCAAATGTGAAATGTTCGCTATGCGAACGTGGGCAAATTTCATTTCACATCGAGCAAAGCGAGATATTTCACAATGTGAGGTAGCACATTATTTCACGTTTTGCAAAAGCAAAACATTTCACTACATGTTTTGTGACCACAAATGCAGTGCTTCCTATGCCTTAATTAAAGGTCACAAAATATCATCTGTTGACTAAGCAAAAAGTTCACACAAAACGAGCCTTCCCCAGTGGGGGAAGGGGGACCGCGTTAGCGGTGGATGAGGTGTCACTAAACGCAAAACTAACTCCTCATCCGTCAGCCTTACGGCTGCCACCTTCTCCCACAGGAGAAGGCTTTTTGTTACCTGTATGTTTTTATAAAAACGCAAACAGTGTAGCCACGTTTGCTATGCTTGTTACGTTGTGGGAGAAAGACTACTCCCGTTTGTTCTCCTTAATTAAGTCAGTGCATGTCAAGAAAAAAGGACGAGGAATTTTAACAATTCTTCGTCCTTTTCCTGTCGGTAGGTATTATTCAATTTGATACTGCTTTATCGCAGGTACCCCACGCGACTCGCCTTTTTGTTTTTTAAGGAATTGCGGTGATGTTACCGTTTGCATCGACGGTAACCTTCCACGCGTCTTTAACTGCTTGGGTGGGGTTAGACTGAATGCCCTCGGTGACGAATTCGATGACCGGGTGGTATACGAAATCGATATTATTGAGGGTTTCGGTAACCGGTGTAAGCTTGATGCCGGTGAAGCTGCCTTCAAGGTTAAGAAGCTCGTCGGTTGTATCGTGAGCTCCGAGTGCCTCTTTATAATAGAAGGTCTGCTCCTGGGCATCGTAGATCCACGCATCAGTATTGTACGTCCAGGTGGTGTCGAACTTTACCTCAGGGCTTGTTCTGGCAACTACGTTGCCCTTACTATCCTGCCAATAGGTTACGACACGGATACGAACGTAAGAATCAATATTGCCCGTATTTTGCACCTTGACGGAGGTTTTTGCACCGTCCTCAAAGCTCTCAACGACCTTGAAGTTAACGTCCGCGGGGATAAATGTGTTTTTGATCTCGTCACTGCGACGAAGCATATAAGCCACGACCGCGGAAATCGATGCGACCGCTATCGCTATGACAATCACTGCTACAAGCAGGGTCAAAAGTCTGCTTCTTCTCTTGTTATCCATATTCCGTCACCCCCGTCAGTACACATTTTGCTCGGGTGTGCCGTAGCCGTTGATCCAGTCGTCATTGTTTATGGCACTATCGAACGTGAACGTTAGCTTTCGCTGGGTGTCGCTGTTGGTCTGCTGCTTCGAGGCAGTCGGGTGTCGCCAGTTCCAGTCGGTACACTCGGTGACGGTATAGGACTTGCCGAGGGGTACTTCAAGTATGATGACGATGCCTGTGCCGTCGGCGCCGCACTCGAGCGTTACGTACATATCTACTGCGCCGTCGCTTGATCTGACGTGATATACGAATATCTCGCCGGGATTTGCATTTGAGCGGTGGATCTCTATCGAGCCGGTCTCAAACTTGGCGTAGAAGGTTATGGTGTCGGAGGAAATGATGTTAGCGTTAGGCTTAAAGTTGTGATTGGCGTCTTCCACACCGTCAGCCGCGGTTATGGGCTGGGTGCACGCCTCGTCCTTGTACCATCCCATAAAGGTCGCGCCGGGAGCTGCGTAGATCTCGGCACCGATTGCCTTACCGGAGTAGAATGCAAGATCCTCGGTAGGTGCGTCCTGGAACACACCGTCCGAGCCGATGAAAGCAACCTTACCGTTACCGATCGCCTTATAGGTGATGGTGGTGGTCTCTTCGGCGTAGACGTTGCGAATGATTACGTCAGCGAAAACGTTGTCGTAAGTACTGGTGGAGCTAAGCTCAAATTCGACGGAGTCGGCGTCACCGACTATGGTTTTATTCAACTCGCCGCGGACAAATATCTTTGCCACTACTTCGCTCCTTAAAAGGTATAGACCCGGTAAGTCTGTTATATTCGTTTGCACTGCCCGGTAGGTGTGGTTGATCTCCGGCATTTCATGTACTGAGAAGAAGCCGGTATATTCACCCGCTGGGTCGCAATGAGTTATGAGAACGTTGTCTTCCGCGTGGTAGTTGTAGCTGCCGGAGTCTACAGACTCTACAGTTACATAAGACTTATATCCACCGTTTTCGGTAACCTGGTCCTGAATGATGGTGAGCTTTTGCTCTGTGGTCAGTTTCGCAGGGAATTCGATCTCGGTCTGCACAGAGATAACGACACTACGCAGATATATGCGCATTACTATGTCGTAGTCGGCATACTTTGAGTCGGGGGCGTCCTTCTCTGCCTGGAACGCCTCGGAGGTTGGGTATTTCTGAATATAGAGCGAGCCTTGGTCGCCTGCGTAGCTAACGTTATAGGGGTAGTTGTTACCGTTTACCAGTATCTCTTGCAGGTATACGTGCTGTTCCTTTACAAAATACTCAAGAGATGAGATAGGAACAGAAGCGTATATCAGCGCAAGTCCCTCTTGATCGTAGCCTTCCTGATGCTCTACCTTCATATCATGAGAGCCGTCAGCATTATGAATAACCGATCCTACGTAGTACTCTATGAGGTACTTCTTATACTGACCACCCTTTGCAGCGTCGATAAGGTTACCACCGTTACTAGCATAGCCCGAGCCCTGATTCTCAGAAACGAAGAAGAGACGAGTTCTGTACTGTCCGCCGGGAACGAGATAGGTGCCACTAAGTTCGGTCCAACCGTTGTTATTGTTATACGCGTCGTTTTGGCCTTCCTGAACTTCTCCGGCGTTGTGATACCAAACGTAATAAGATACGCCATCGTAGATCACTTCCTCGTGAGATAAGCCCTGCTCAAAAGCATCGTTATTGTTTCTTTCGGCCGATTCGTGTGCCGCTTCACCAAGGCCTTCGATCTCTTCCTGGCTAAGTGCCTGTGCGATTTCGGTAGGACCTATGATGATGAACATCGCGTTGGTAAAGCTACCCCAGTTCTGATTCTGTCGGGGTGCATGGCTGAAGTTCCAGTCTATTTCCTCGCCGGGCACGGTAATAATATCCTGATAAAGAACACCAACCTCCTCGGCGTTTATCTCCGCGAACTGATCGCCGCTTGCGGCTGCAGGAGGGCCGTAAGAGGTGCTACCGCCCGACTGCGTATATCCATACTCAACGTCCTGAGATATTTTGTCATTTTGACCGGGTGCGGTAGTCTTCCAATAAAGCTCGGGCCAACCGTTAGGATAGAAGAAGTAGTTTGAGCTCGAGGAAGATTCCGGGAACTCAAAGTCAGAGTTTATGATCTCGGACTGGTAGTAAACTGTATATGATGCGGGAATAGAGGTACCGTCGGCAAGTATAGCCGTTACGGTATACGTGGTGGGAGCAAATCCGCTTCCGTCCTCATATTTACGAGATTCAACGAGGCCGCCGTGGTCGAGAGCGATATTAACGCTGCGGTAGTCATCACTAAACGTTTCGGGGTTAATGAAGTACTCACCGTTAACGTCGTCCTCACGCTTCCAGGAGAATGCCGCGCCTTCAAGGCTAAGCTGATCGCCGTTTGTATCAACGAGAGCGGCGGTAATATTACCGCTGGTGTTAACATCGTCAATGATATACAGCTTTCTGCCGTTGTACTCATCTGCCTTAGCTTTTGGGGTTACGACGTTTATGGTAAAGTTTTCGGTAACCTCGGTGTTTCCGCCGCCGCCCCACCAGTTATTGCCGCCGTTTCCGCGACCGGTAAATGAGAGTTTTACTCCGCTAACTTCTTTAAGAGCTACTATAGTTATCCATCGCACGTACATACCACCACTACCGATGTCCGATTGGCTATGTACGGTATAATGAATAGCACCATCCGGGTCGGTCACGTTCCACGTACCGATGTTCAAGGTGGTGTTGCTGCTAAAGTAATAAATTGCTTTTTGTCCTACCTCAAGATTGATAGTACCGTTATTATCAACGCGAGTACCACTGGTGCTGGTTGAGGTATCTGAGGTTACGACATATATTGAGAAACCGGAGGTACAAACGGCAAGAACACCATTTATAACCACGTCTACATCATAATCATCTATAGTTTCGCCATGCTTGTGCTGCAAACGGAAAACTGTGCCGTCCTCATAGCCAAGGGCAGAAACACCGATAGCAACGGTAACTCTACGTCCCTCTTTAGGCTGCCATTCGCTACCGTCGGCATCGTAGAGGAGCTTTATATCAAGGGCGGCGATAAGATCTGCGGGATCTTTAAGCTTGAAGCCCTCGGCTATAACCGTGTCGGTCGTTACGGTGGAGGCGTGGAGGGTTACACCCTCGGGGAGCTTACCCGTAACGGAGATAGGCACGTCAATGCCGCCAACGTTAACGGTGGTTTCCTTGACGACCTGCTCAAGAGAAATGAGATGCTCGATATAGACGTCGAGCTGTGCCCTGTGCTTATCGGAGAAAAGCGCGAGAACGCCCTCGGGGATCTCACCAAAGCAGGCGTAATAATCGTAAGTATCCTCGGTTTTGATAAGGGTGTCGTATGCTATGGTAGCATCTGCGGGGATTATGATGATATCGTCTACGGAAACGTAGCGATAGTCGGTATACTCGGATGCGATGGTGCCGACGTCGTAATCGCCCCAGACTATGTCACCGTAAGAGCTGCCGTTATAAAACGCGGGGGTTATATCGAAAATTTCGGGAAGTGCAGACACGGAAACTTCGGTCATAGGGGTGGCTACAACGCTCTGCTTTTTGAAATTGACGGTGCCGCTGCTTCTGAATATACCCTTAAGCGGACCGATATTGAACGTGGGGGGGTTATAGTCAAAGCCGCCGCCCTCGAGATCGTCACAGTTGACGTAGAGGATATATGGGCATTCAGCGAGAATCTCGGGAAGCTCGCAGCCCTCTGCCGCCTTGACCTTGTACCAGAGGTTCTTTGTATCCTCATCGTAATGGTAGCCATCGATAACAAGCTTTACCTGATCGACGATTATCACGTTGTCGGCAAGGAGCTGCTCTTCATCAAAGGCGAGGAGTACGTAGTTCTCGACAGAATCTGCGTCAAATCCGGATCTGATGAGCGTTGAGTCCCAGCAGCTGAGGAACTGGATCTCGTAACCGACGTACATTTCGGGATCATTCCAGGCGTTAGTCGCCTGAGAGAGAAGATAATCTCTATACGATACCCAAGTCAGCTTGGAGTCGGGGAATATGGAGGTGGTGGTAGATTCGGTCTGTACGGTCGTGGTGCTGCTATCGCCCTCGGTGGCGCTGGTGGTCAAGCTCGGGAAAATGGGCACAAATGCCGACAAAAAGACCTGTAAGGTGATAAGTAACGCTATTAACTTTCTTTTCATCTTGTCGCTCCCTTCCCTTAGTACTTACTGCTTAAGGACGCCCAGGCAGCTGCCGGGGTGTCAAATTTGTTTGCCTGCACCACGGAGCCCTGCACCGTGAATGAGGTGGAAGGATAGCTCTCATACATTGCGACAGTGCCGCTCGTGCTTACCGCAATCGTACCGTCCTTGATAAATGCCTTGTTTTCAAGGGGGGTATTGGGATCGAGGGATATGTAGTAAACATGGGTGTCGCCGTTTGATTGCAGATGTGTCCATCCGTCAGCAACACTCCAAGAGAGCTGACCCTTGGAATCGGTAAAGTTGACCTTGTTGTTTATAGTCCAGCCGGTCGTGGTGACGGAAACAAAGACGTAAGTAGATGCTTCACTGCCGCCAAAATCAACGGTAAGCTGCTTATTTACCGGTACACCGGGGGTAAATACAAAGCGATTCTCACCGCCGACGGTGGTAAAGTCGCCTGTTTCGGTAACGGTAAGCTGGCCAAATCTGATAACGCGCGCTCCGTCGCTGCCCGATGAAGAGGACGTAAATTTAGCGTACGGTCCGGCGGTTATGTGTGAGGATAAGAGGACGAGGCAAAGGCCGACTAACGCCCACATCAAGAAGAAATTGCGCGGATTCGGTCTTGTATTCTTGCTCATAATCTCTTCCCCCTTTCTTTCAGGATGCTACACGTGCCTAACACACGCGCGGTGTTAAAAAATAATATGAAATAAAAAAAGTAATTCACAGCAATTTTATCACCAAAATAGACATTTGTCAATAAAAAAACTAAAAAAAACGCAGCTTTGTGAAAAATACATAAAAGGAGCTTGCAGTTTTCGGCACGTATTGTTGCTTGTTGTTCCCTGTTTTGCAAGGTTGTAAGCAGCGTTCTTTCATTTTTGGTAAATGGTGGCGAAATTTGGATAAATATGGCGTTAGGCGGTACCCGTGTAACAAAAACGCGGTGTTTTGTGGTTTGTTCAGACGATGAAATCAGAGGATTTTTTGAAAAGAAAAAAGACGGATTTTTGAAAAATCCGTCTTTTAAAATTTCGTTTTGGGATTACTCAGCCTTCTCCTCTGCGGGAGCTGCTGCAGTTTCTTCTGCTGCGGTAGCTTCAACTACGGGAGTTTCTGCTACGGGAGTTTCAACTACGGGAGCTGCAACGGGCTCTGCTACGGGAGCTGCCTCTGCTGCTGCGGGTACTGCCTTACGGGAAGTAAGAGCGAGGATACCCTTGATTGCGAGAAGCACGAGGGGAATCATGGTAAATATGTAGTAGGTGGGATCCCAGGATGCCTGAGTCTCGGCGGTAGCGTTGCCAAGAAGAAGCGCGAAGTTGTTGATAGGCTGGAATACTACAAATTTCACGATAGAGAGAATAAGCGCGGTTACGGCAAGTCCCTTGCCCTTGGTTGTGGTATCCTTCTTAAGATTGCCTGCGTAAATTACGGTAAGGATAAACGAAGCAAGCATAAAAAGAGTCCAGGGAGTTGTAGCGAGGAGTCCGGGAAGAACCTCGGTAGTGATTCTTTCGGCAAGAGCCTCACTGAGTTTGTTCATCGCGTCGTCCATAGATACGTTACTGGTGGTTCTCATGGAAAGGCAGCTGAAATCGATCTCGCTGTAAGCGATAACGTACTTGAATGCTGCGAAGATGCCCAAAGGCTGTGCGATGGCGGTAATGATGCCAAGGGGGCGAGCCTTTTTGTGCGCGATTGCGGTAAAGAGAATACAAGCGAATGCGAGAATTGCTACTATCATTGCAAGCTTCTGCGCGCCTGTTGCATAATCCTCGGTAAGATGGAGAGAGATATCGGGGATTTTAGAATAGGCCTCGTATGAATACATTATACAGTCCTCCTTAATCCAATGAATTTTACCGGAGCTTTTTGCGCGCCGGTAATAAGGATTTACCCTATCATTATATCACCATCACCGGAACTTGTCAATAAATAATAAAAAAATTATTAACATTTCATTCAAAAAAGCCTTTAGTTAAATCCCGAAGAGCTCGAATAGCCATTACCCCTGCATCATCGGTGGTTATATCAGGTGCGCCGGGATTCACTTCGGTGGAGTAATAGCCGTTATAGCCACTGTCTTCAAGCAGCTTTACGCAATCCAAAATGCGCATATCGCCATCACCGACAGGGACCTCGCATATATTTCTGCCGCAAGCGGTTGAATTCGCTCCTTTACAGTTCTGCTCAAAAATATATTTATAATCTTTGAGATGCACGTGTTTTACATACGGAATTGTTTTTTGCAAGAGCTCATACGGTGCGCAATCGACAAACGCGGGATTGCCGCAATCAAAGCATATGCCGACATTCTCGCATCCATCCTCACCTCTGAGCTTTTCAACAAGATTGAGAAGCCCAAAACCGTTGTAATACATTCCCTGCGGCTCATATAACACCTCTATACCCCGACGTGCCGCATATCGTATAATCTCACATAGACGCGGAAAAACAGTGTTTGTCATTTCTTCATAAGACAAATCATTCTCCGACAGTGTCAGCGGTATACGTATAGTATGATGGAAATAAGGTGATCCGAGCGATACCGCAATATCTATCTGCTCTTTGAGATAGTCCACGATACCGTCAATATTAAGGTATACATCGGCATATACGGAATAGCAAGCTATTTTTATATCGCGGCTCGACATATATGCACGGAAATCCTCTGCCTCTTTAAGAGAAGTAAAAAGCGGCTTGTCACTAAATGCATTTTCAAGTAGCTCAACCGCCGAATATCCATTCTTATGTAAAAAATCCGCAAGCGATTTATAATCTCTGCGCAACACACTCTCTCGGCAACCCGAATAATAAGCAAATTTCATATTTGTCTCCAAAAGTAATCTTCGTATTTATTATACTACCATTGCGAAGAGTTGTAAATACATTAATGTTAAATTGTTTTATGGCTTGCGTTTGCTTTTTATATAAAAAAACAGACACATCACAAGGATTAGCTCCAAAATGATGTGTCCGATTTTTATTTAATTATTTACTGTCACAGATCGCTCCTATACCGAAAAGGTAAACGAGGGTTCCGTTTTTTCGGTCTGAAAAATGCGTAATATTATAGGGGCGTATCTTAACTATTTTTTTGTCGGGGTGCGGATTTTTCCACTCGAAGCAAAATAGCGAATTATCTTTGCCGATTATCGGCGCGGCGTTATACGCTAGCGAACCGACCCACTCGCTTTTGAAGCTATAGTAGCACGGGAGCGTTTTGTCGCTTTTTCCTTCAACATTATCGTCTATTTCAACACCGGCAGATCCTTCGGGCTTGCGAAGACGCTCAAAGCTAAAGTCAAAGGAGCCTATTTCCCTGCCGTAATATCCGTTTGCAAGCTCTACACTTCCGTCCTCATAGGACACCGCATAAGAAACTATGCCGCGCGCTTTTTCGTCGGAAAAATAGTGGCTCGGTGAAAACGGCATTTCCTTGCCGGAATTATGAAGAAATAGCAGACTATCGGCGAAGAATTCATTTTTTATGATTATATTTCCCGTATGTATCTCAAAGCCGTAAAGCTCATCGCCAAAGGGGGAAAGATTTGCCTTCGTATATTCATCGGGGAAAGAGGCGGTCAAAAGGTTTATCTTATGCTCGGTTTCGGAGTCGCAAAGATAGATAGGCTTGACCATTCTTCTCAAATTCAGCGCCTCGCCCTTGCATACGGCGCGAGCTACGGGCATAGCACAGCGCACCGCGGAGCAGACCTCGTCGTAGCTTTCGTTTGAATATTCCGATTCCCAAAGAAGACAGGAGGAAAACATGGCCTCAAAGGTTATTCCGTCCTCTGCGAATATTTTCTCCGTTGAAGGACACCAGGAGGAAACCTCTGCACCGCGCACGCATTTTCTTGCCGAGCGCTTATCCCATTCTCCGAACTGAGAGCCGTGGAAATTGCCGTAGATAATCTCGAAGCCGCGCTCGTCAAAGCACTCCTCGGATTCGTGCCCAAGAGAATGATACCAGTCGAGCATAAGTATGTCGCGAGGAAGCATGTCGATGCAATCGCTTGTTCTGGGGCGCTTATAATATCTGCCGTACATATCGGTATGCTCTTTATTAGCTAGACCGACCATTGAGCCCTTATAATTTCGGAAGACCTGTGCCGTTTCGCCCCACATGGATATTCTGACACCGCGCTTGGAATAAAACTCGTGCAGGCGCAGTATTTCGTTGCCTACAAGCTCAGCGCCCGTTTTATCCTTGCATTTGTCGCACCAGCCGAGCACTCGTATCTCATCGTGTCCTATAGATACTGTTTTAGGCTCGAAAACCTCAAGCACCTCATCAGCTATGTCGAAATAAAGCTCATAGCTTTTTTCATTGCTGGGGCAAAAGGTATCCGGAAAGGAATCGTCCTGCGCTTCGGCAATTTCGGGATGAGCGATGCAAAGATAATAGCTATGGCTGAGCGCCTGGATTTCGGGAATGACCTCCATACCGCGAGCCCTGCAGTAGGCAACGAGATCTCGAACCTCGGATTTGGTTAAATAACCACCGCCGCACAATTCGGTATGAAGAGAGTCCTTCCAATACAGATCCGAGCCCTGAAAGCTCTTATAACCATTTACACCGGGGAAATCTCTGACGTTTTTGCAGAACTTTACCCACGCTTCGTTTATCTCCGGGTGGCGCTCGTATTCCATACCGCCGCCTACCTCAAGGATAACGGTATTCATCTTCATAAGCGCCATAAAATCTATAAGACGCTTAAAATCATCTATTTCATCTCTTGCGGGCATATAGAAATGAATGCCGCGCATCGGCAGATACGGCGAGTCCTTTATCTTGGCACAAGGAATGAAGAATCCCTCATCCCAAGCAAGCATCTGAAATATCGTTGAAGCGGCATAGATAGCGCCATTGGCGCTCGATGAGGAAACCGCAATTCCCTTTTCGGATATGTCTATACTATACTCCTCGGAGGCGCAGTCCTTCGAAGTAAAGGTAATATCTGCGCCACTCTCGACTAAGGTGCAATTGATTTTATAAACGGTCGAAAGCAGTTTCTTCAAAAATTCAAAGCCTTGAATTAAAGACGCATCATGGCAAGAAACGGTGACCTTTGTCCCTATTTTAAAGACTCCGCATTGCTCCACGTAGCTTTTAACTTTTGGAAAGATCATTTTATATATTCTCCTTTAATCCAACATTGCCTTTTAATTATAGCACTCGGCGATGCCGCTGGCAATAGATTTTCAAAAAACTGTGCTTGACTTTTTATTTCATATATTTTATAATTGTTAAAAAGCAGATGAAGGGATTTTAAAAAATGAGCAAAATTACCTTTCTCGGTACTTGTGCGGGAACCGAGCCGTATCCAAATATGCACCACACATCCTTTGTATTTGAGGTGGGCGGTGTCAACTATTTTTTCGATGCAGGTGAATGCTGTTCTCATACTGCGTACACGCTTGGAGTTGATCTGACTAAAACACGCGCTATTTTTATCTCACATTCTCATATAGATCATATCGGCGGACTGCCTAACCTTATTTACGTGATGAACAAGCTCGTCAGAAGGTACAATTACAAGTTTATAAACGATTCCGTCGTGGATCTTTATTTACCGGAGATGAGCCTTTTTGAGGCAATAATGCGGATAGCAAAAAGCAATCGTCCTGCAATAAACGCACCCGTTGCCATCAAGGAACACAAGGTAAGCGACGGTGTCGTATTTGCCGACGAGAGAATAAGGGTGACGGCGCTTCACAACACGCATCTTAAGGAGGATGAGGAGGGCTGGCGCTCGTACTCTTACCTTATCGAGGCGGAGGGAAAAAGAATAGTGTACTCGGGCGACGTAAATTCGCCAGAGGAGTTCGATGCCCTGATCGGAGATCACGCCGACGTATTGATAATGGAAACGGGACATCATAAGGTTGCGGACGTGCTTGACTTCTTCTCATCTCATAAGATCGACAGATTGATCTTCAACCACAACGGCAGAGAGATACTCGACACACGAGAGGATGCCGAGGCGCTGATCAAGGGTAGCCGTTTGAACGCTAAAATCGCCTACGACGGCATGACGGAAATTATATAAGCTTCAACTGTAAATTTAAAAAATTTGACAAAAGAGGCTGAACCATTAGCTTGATTTAGAGCATTTGGTTCAGCCTCTTTTTAGCTTGATAGCAGTTTCTGCCTTTGTTTAAAGCAGGAATTGCTTATTTGTTGTAATCCTGAAGGTATTTTTCGGTATTTTTGCACATTTCGTCAAACAGTGCCTTTTTCTCTGCCGCGGTGAGCGATTTTAACATATTCAGCTTGGCAAATTTCTCGTAAGCATAGTTGAGGTCACCGCTGAAGCTCAACAATACTGCCATCAGTATAGACGACCTCGCGCGTATAGATCTGCATGGGCTCGCAGGTGCGCCAGCTTATAGCATCATTCGAGCAAAAATGAACGCCCGCCCCAATGCTACCTGTATATGCGCCCTGGTTGTCCTCGGCGATGATTTCATATCTTCTGTTGTTTTCAAATAGATGCATATCCTCTATTCTGCCCTTTGGAAATATGTCGTAGGCAATGACATCGTATTTTGCATCATAGCGCTCGGCTTTAGCAATTGAAACCTTCAAATCACCGTCACGAAATGCAAGCAATACTCTGCCATCGCCATCAACTATAGCCGCAGGGTTATTTGCATTTGGAGGGAGATCTATAGGATTTGCGGGACGGATCCAACCATCCGTTAAGCTTTTAGAATAAGCGACACCAATCTTGCGTGTCTTGTAGCTACCGTCAGAGTTACCTATATAAAACAGAAGATATCCTTCATCGGTCTTGTGAATTTGAGGATTATGAGCCATACGAGAATCCCAAAAGCCTTCCTCCCTTGCTGAAAAAATCACTTTTTCAAACTGGAAAGGCTTGTCGAGCGAATCGGTGGAGGCAAGCACTATCTCGGATGCGACCATATATCCCTCGGGAAATCCCGTTTCCTTTGGCCAGCGCGATGCAAAAAGATAATATCGGCCATCCTCGCCTTTAACGCACGCCCCACACCAAACGTAATAACCGTCCATTCGAAATCCCGTGTTTATATCAACGGGATAGAATCCTTTGGTAAAATCCATATTGCCTCCAACGTTTGATTTTCAAAGCCCAAATCTTTAAAAGCTTTTTGTTTACAAATCAAACTTTAGAATAATTATATCACAGCGCATATGAAAAAACAATCGGACACATCACAGAGGATTTCTCCCGAATGATGTGTCCGATTTTTATTTGTGATTTGTAGGGGGCATTCACGAATGCCCCGCGGTCGATTCGTGAATCGACCCTACGAAAGCCTTACAAATCAAGGATTACTTGCGATCGGAATGATTTTAGAATGAGTAGATTTTCGGAGATATGAGTCGTTCTTACGACCGAAGCAATAGTTCCCTATTGCGAGCTTGTCGGAAAACGGCGCATAGCACCAAAAGATACCTTTCCAAAATTATTTCGAAGCTTCTTCGATTGCAACTGCGACCGCTACGGTCATACCAACCATGGGGTTGTTACCTGCTCCAATCAGACCCATCATCTCTACGTGAGCGGGAACGGAGGAAGAGCCTGCGAACTGTGCGTCGGAGTGCATTCTACCCATAGTATCGGTCATACCGTAGGAAGCGGGGCCTGCTGCCATGTTATCGGGGTGGAGGGTTCTACCTGTACCGCCGCCCGAAGCAACGGAGAAGTACTTAACGCCGTTCTCGTTACACCACTTCTTGTAGGTGCCTGCAACGGGGTGCTGGAAGCGGGTGGGGTTGGTGGAGTTACCGGTGATGGAAACACCAACGTTCTCAAGTCTCATGATTGCAACGCCCTCGGGAACGTTGTCGGAGCCGTAGCACTTAACTGCTGCGCGGGGACCCTTGGAGAAAGGAGTCTCGGAGATAACCTTAACCTCTTCGGTGTAGGGGTCAAACTCGGTCTTTACGTAGGTGAAGCCGTTGATACGGGAGATGATATAAGCGGCGTCCTTGCCAAGACCGTTAAGGATAACGCGGAGGGGGTTAGTTCTAACCTTGTTAGCGTTAAGAGCGATCTTAATAGCGCCCTCTGCTGCTGCGAAGGACTCGTGACCTGCAAGGAAGCAGAAGCACTCGGTCTCATCGGAGAGGAGCATTGCGCCAAGGTTACCGTGGCCAAGACCAACCTTACGGTTCTCAGCAACGGAGCCGGGGATACAGAATGCCTGGAGGCCGATACCGATAGCGGCAGCAGCGTCAGAAGCCTTCTTGCAGCCCTTCTTAATTGCGATTGCAGCACCTACAACGTACGCCCACTTTGCGTTCTCGAAGCAGATGGGCTGAGTCTCCTCAACGATCTTGTAGGGATCGATGCCGTAAGCATCGCAGATCTCCTTACACTCGTCGATAGAGTTAATGCCATATTCCTTAAGAGCGGCGAGGATCTTCGCCTCGCGTCTTTCATAACCTTCAAACTTTGCCATTATACATTACCTCCTTATTAGTCCTTACGGGGATCAATGTACTTTGCAGCATCGTTGAATCTGCCGTACGTGCCCTTGGATTTTTCATAAGCCTCGTTGGGCTCCATGCCCTTCTTGATGAAGTCGGTCATCTTGCCAAGAGATACGAACTCGTAGCCGATAACCTCGTTGTTCTCGTCAAGTGCCATTCTGGTGCAGTAGCCCTCGGTCATTTCGAGGTAACGAACACCCTTCTCCTTAGTACCGTACATAGTACCTACCATGGAGCGCTCGCCCTTACCGAGATCCTCCATACCTGCGCCGATTACAAGGCCGCCCTCAGAGAAGGCAGACTGGCTGCGGCCGTATACGATCTGAAGGAAAAGCTCACGCATTGCGGTGTTGATAGCGTCACAAACAAGGTCGGTGTTAAGAGCCTCAAGAAGAGTCTTGCCGGGAAGGATCTCAGCAGCCATTGCTGCGGAGTGGGTCATACCCGAGCAACCGATGGTCTCAACGAGTGCTTCCTCGATGATACCGTTCTTTACGTTGAGGGAAAGCTTACAAGCGCCCTGCTGGGGTGCACACCAGCCCACACCGTGGGTGTATGCGGAAATATCGGTGATCTGCTTTGCCTGAATCCACTTGCCCTCTTCGGGAATGGGGGCGGGTCCGTGATCGCAACCCTTGGTTACCTTACACATGTGCTGAACCTCAAGGCTCTGTGCGTAAGGCATTTCACTTACATTGCTCATTCTTTTTATCTCCTTTTTAGTTTTAAACTGTGATTATTTGCCCGAAATGATAGGCGCGACTGCCTTTGCATACGCCTCACCGATAAACTTACGGCCGTTGTCGTTCGGGTGAACACCGTCGGCGGAATAATAGAGAGGCTCGGGCTGTGTCTTCATCGCTTCGTCGAAAAGCTCGTCAAGAGGAATGTACACGTCGGCATACTCCTTTGCAAGTCCGCGAACGATGGGAAGAAGTGTTTTAAGATCCTCTTTAAGATACGCGTTATCGGGGCAGTCGAGGTAGAAGGGAGCGAGGATAACTATCTTCGCATTAGTCTCATTCTTCATTCTCTCGAGGATACAGCGGTAGTTAAGCTCGATCTGTGCGTCGGTGGTAGCGATTTTATGGCTATGACGGTGCCAAGCATCGTTGATACCGATGAGAATAGAGAAAACGTCGGGCTGGAACGCGATGCCGTCCTCATAGAGTCTATCAAAAACCTGACAGGTTCTGTTGCCGCTGATGCCGAAGTTGATAAATTCGAAATCCATATCGGGATATGCGGCACGAATGCCCTCTTGGGCGTATTTGGGATAACCGGGACCGAGGTCGTGATAATTTCTCTTATCTCTGCCGGCGTCGGTTATACTGTCACCCTGAAAAAGTATCTTCATAATTTTTACCTTACTTTACGATCTCACCGTAAACGGTGCCGAATGCGCAGGACGCATTAGCCTCGGCGGTATCGATGTGCATAGCGGGAGCGAACTTCTCGCTTACTCTTACAACTACGTCACCGAACACGGTGGTGCGCTCGGAATTGATCTTTACGGAAACGATCTCCTTGTCAGCAACGCCGAACTCAGCTGCTGCCGCGGGAGTGAGGTGGATATGACGCTTTGCAGCGATAACGCCCTCGGTAAGCTCAAGCTCAGCACCGGTATCGGGGTTAACGAGCTTGCAGCCTGCAGAGCCCTTGATGTCACCGCTCTCACGGATGGGAGCAGATACGCCGATGGAACGAGCGTCGGTGAGCGAAAGCTCAACCTGAGATGCAGGACGGGTAGGACCAAGGATAGAAGCCTTTACGGATCCCTTAGGGCCAACTACTACGAGCTTCTCTGCGCATGCAAACTGACCGGGCTGGGAAAGCTCCTTCTTGTTGGTAAGCTGATAGCCCTTGCCGAAAAGGATCTCAACAGCCTCTTCGGAGAGGTGAATGTGTCTTGCGGATGTTTCAACCAAAACTTCTTTCATTTTTGAAAGCTCCTTATGTAAATATTTTTAAATTCTATAAAAAACTTCATACAAAATATATTTTAGCACAAAGAATGGGAAAAATCAATGTATAATTCAAAATATTTGTTAACAAAATAACAAAAAATCATTCGTGGAGTTTGTATGGAAGAAAACAAGGATAAAAAGGAAGTAGAAGACAGTATAACCAAGCTTGGAAGCACAGAGATAAAGAGCGACGGCGGTACTTTTTACTGCCTCAGTATTATCGGACAGATAGAGGGACATTATGCCCTTGAGCAAAATCAAAAGGCGACGAAGTACGATCACATACTTCCCTTGCTTGTCGCGCTTGAGGAGGACGACAGGATAGACGGCATAATTATTCTGTTAAACACTCTTGGCGGTGACGTTGAGGCGGGGCTCGCGATTGCGGAGCTGATCGCGAGCTTGACGAAGCCGACGGCATCGATAGTGCTTGGCGGCGGTCACTCGATAGGAGTGCCGCTGGCGGTGAGCGCGCGGCGATCGTTTATCGTGCCGAGCGCGACGATGACCATTCACCCCGTGCGCACGAGCGGACTTGTGCTCGGTGTGCCGCAGGCGTTTAACTACCTTGAAAAGATGCAGGACAGGATAATCAAGTTCGTGGTCGGACATTCCTCGATCAAGGAAGAATATATGCGAAAGATCATAAACCGAACGGACATGCTGGTAAACGACATTGGCTCGATACTCGACGGATACGAGGCGGTGGAGTGCGGACTTATCGACGAGGTGGGCGGAATAAAGGATGCGATTGCCTATTTAAAGAGTGAGAAAAAATTTTCACAAAATTAGCATTTTCCCCATTTACAAAAACGTCGATTTATAGTATACTGTTAATTGAAAGTTATTCATCAACGAGGTGTACTATGGGACTGTTTTCGTTTTTGTTTAAAAAGAAAAAGCAAGAGCCTAAAAAGGAAGAGCGCCACTTTATAGATGACGTGTCGATCGACAAAAAACCGCGTAAATCTGTGCCAAAAACCGTGGCAGAAGACGAAAAATCCGAGCCTAAAAAAGTGCAGCCGACTGTCGAAAAGGTAGAAGCATCCGAGCCGAAGAAGCCCGAGTCGGCAGAGTCCGAGGTAAAGAAAATCACTCCGGCAGAGGACGTTGCGGCAACGAAGATCGCAGAGGATAAGAATGCGGAGTCGGTAAAGGTAAAGGGATTTGGCGGTGCTTTTGACATCAAAAAATCGCGCGACGGCAGATACGTTTTTAACCTTTATGCCGCAAACAGAGTGATCGTTGCGACATCGCAGATATACTCTTCCTCACAGAGTGCGATAACCGGAATAAAGAGCGTTATTGCCAATGCGGAGCGCGCAAACGTAGAGGATCAGACGTTAAAGCAGTATCAGCAGATGTCCTATCCGAAGTGGGAAATATACGTAGACAAGGGCGGTCAATACCGTTGGAGATTGCTCGCAACGAACGGCAGCTGTATTCTTCACTCGCAAGGATACACGCAGAAATCCACCTGCAAAAAAGGTATTGAAAGCGTTATAAGAACCGCAAAAAGCGCAAAGATAGACAAGTCGTATTTGGAAAAATAAAGGTATTACAGACGATAAAAAATGGGGATTTCCGATTTTGGAAATCCCCGTTCTTTTATTTCATATACTTTTTTCTGTTTTCAGCGAGAATTCTGTCACGTTCCATATCCTTTATTCTACGGCTGCCCTCAACCGTTTTGATCCACGTGCGCTCGGGATTGTCTGCGCGATAGGAGTTGGATTCGCCACCCATAAAGCTCCAGGTCAAAATCGTTCTCGCGCCGCCGTCGTATGCCGCGTGGAAGGCATCTACTATCTCCTCTTCACTGCCCATGGGGTTGCGGTAGGTCTGGATCCATATATTGTGATCCTTGCCGTACTTATCGGCAACGCCGACGCAGGCCTTTGTGGAATTGTAGACGTATTCATAGGGATTGAGTGACGGATTGCCGACCCAATAAGGATCTGTACCGACGTTATCGATATACGGAATTTCGCAGATCTTGCTTACGTCCATAGCCAACAGCGGATTCTCATTCGTCATTCCGGAGAGCTGATGAGGCATAAGGCAGATCACGTTTTTCAGACCGAGCGAATGTGCGTATTCGGTAATAAACGCGTGGAATTCGATCAGAGTATCATTGCGGAATGCGGCAACGTCTGCATCCATAACGATGGGCATTTTCTTGCCGAATCTGTCCTCAAAAAGCTTTTTACAGGTGGGACAGGTGCAGGCGGAGTAATAGTCGTCTGTGCCGCTTATTTTCACGTTAGGGATAAACGGCTCGTCCCAGAAAACAGTTTTGCCGCCGAGCTCGACGACCTTATTAAGCCAATCCTTAACAAACTGACGGTATGCGGAAGAATTCAGACATATCTGATAGGGGTGCATAATGCCGTCGCCGTAATAGGAATGCGCCTCGGGGTGATAGGCGAGAAAATGACACTTTTCGCCGGGAGCACCGCCAATGCCCCAGTTATCAACCCACACCTCAAGTCCGTAGGATTCGGTGACCTTAAAAATATCCTTCATTACAGTATCGTGGCGCTCCCAGTCGTTGTGAGAAAGCATGTGTACGACGACGTCCATATCCGCGCGGGCGATCTCTTTCATATCGGTGATTGCGTGGGAGAGCATACGGTTGCCGTGATAGGCTACGCCTGTTTTTAACGGTTTCATATTTTTTACCTCTTCATTATTTCGGGAAAATCTACAAGCACTTGAGAATACAGGGCGGCGGCGCCGTTTGTGGCAGGATGTACGCGGTCGGGAGAAAGCATTCCGGGGTACCATTCCTTGCTCTTGTCTGCGCCTACGGCACGGTTGAAGTCTATATAGCGATAGCCGGAGGCTCTTACCCAGGCGTTTTTCGCTTCGTTTATTCTATCAGGAACGCAAGGAATGGTTGAGAGAATGGGGGTTATTCCCTTCTCCTTGCAGATCGCAAGGAATTCCTCGGTTGCTTCAAGCCATTTTGCATCGGGCACGTCAACGGAGGGGTCGGAATTGTTCATACCGAGAAGCCAGAGGATAAATTTAGGCGTACCTCTTTCAAGGGAAAGCTTGAGGTCGACGAGGCCGCGCTGAGTGTTCATGCCGGGGTAGCCGGAGAGCAATACCTTGTCATAGCCGTCGCGGTAGAGATAATAAGGCCAGCGGGCGTCGTAGCCGTAGCCGAGGTAGGAGTCACCGTATATCCAAATGGGGAACGAGAAGCCGTCAAAGAGCCAATTAAGGCGGCAATTTTCAAGCTCGCAATCCTTTGCAGAGGCGAAAATGTTGCCCTCGCAGGGAGAGAAGCCGGGACAGTGTATCTTTACCGATCCGCTCGCGGTGGTGAGGACTATAAAGCTACCGCGCTGCCTATCCTCGTCAATAAGGACGGAGAGAAACTCGGAAATTTCAAGCCCATGCTCTGTTTGCGGCTCAAGCTCACGAAGCTTGGGGTCGGTATAGAAGTAGTAGGCAAATGCGCGGACGTGGGTCTTGGTTATCTCTATCCAACATCCGTGGGTCTTCATATATCCGCGGCCGACGGCGATCATTGCATCGTCGCTCATGCTCTTGATATCACAGGTAAAGCTCGTGTGTGATTTATCCTTCACCGTGGGATAATGCAGCTCCAGGCTCTCGCCCGAGGAAAGCTTTTCTATTTGTGCGGTGTAGGGCGCAACCGTGCCTTGCTCGCAATTTAGCATATTCATAGTGGGGCTCCTTTTGAGGTATTGGATGATTTCATTGTAACACAATGAGCGAGCGCAGTCAACTCTTCCCTGCAATATTTTTCGAAAAAGCTGTTGACAAACACAATACTTCGTGATATGATGTATACAAAGATACCTCGCGACGTGAGGTATGATAGATAAAAAGGAGATGCCGATGGATATACAGTTAAAGCGCGGACTTTTGGACGTTTGCGTTCTGGCGGCGATCAAAAACGAGGACTCGTACGGGTACAAGATCATCAAGGATATGAAGCCGTATATCGAGATGTCAGAGTCTACGTTATATACCATACTAAAGCGTCTGGAAATTTCCGGACTGTTGACGGTGCGCACCGCAGAGCATGACGGAAGACTGAGAAAATACTATCACATAACTAAGGCAGGACTCGGGCGCATCGAGGACTTCAAGGACGAGTGGCGAGAGGTTATGACGATATACAAATTCGTTATGAGGGAGGAAGGAAAAAATGCGTAAACAAGAGTTTTTGAGCGCGCTGAAGCGCAAGCTCAAGGGGCTTCCGAAGCGAGACGTTGAGGAGCATATAAGCTTTTACAGCGAGATGATAGACGACCGTATTGAAGAAGGCTATACCGAGGATGAAGCGGTGGCAAAAATAGGTTCTGTCGATGATATTTCGAGGCAGATTATATATGAATCCCATATTGTAAATCCAAAAAGAAAGAGAAAAACGTGGGAAACCGTACTTTTTTGGATAGGCTCGCCATTGTGGATTTCGATTGTTGCGGCGGCGTTTTCGGTCGCGGTCGCGCTCTATGTTTCACTCTTTGCAACAGTCGTTTGTGCGTGGGCGGTATTCGTTTCTTTTGCAGCTTGCGGAGTGGCGGGAACAGTCGCGGCGATACCGTACGCCATCTTTGCGAACGCGCCTGCCGGATTTGCACTATTCGGCGCGGGAGTCGTTTGCGCAGGGCTTGCGATACTCTCGTTTTACGGCTGTCGCGAGCTGACAAAGGTCGCTTTTTCGCTCACCAAAGGCTTGACGCGCTGCATTATAAAATGCTTTAAGAAAAAGGAGAAAATACAGTGAGAAGCATCAGACGTGGACTTATATTAGCCGCTGCACTTGTACTGCTCGGTGCTATTATTTTTGGAGGTGCGATGACTATGGCAAAATGGGATTTTGCTAAATTATCAGCAAGCAAAATGCAAACAAAAGATTACGAAATTGACGATATTTTCAGCAATATAAGCATTACCGCTGACACGGCAGAGATAGATTTTGTTCTTACGGAGGACGAAAAATGCAAGGTTGTTTGCTACGAAAACGTCAAAGAAACGCACGAGGTCAAGGTTGAAAACGGCACCCTTTTTATATCCTTGAAGAACGAAAAGGCGTGGTACGATTACATTGGCTTTAACTTCTCTTCCCCGAAGATCAGCGTGTATTTGCCCGAGTTTAAGTACGATTCCCTTAAGATAAATTCCGACACGAGCGACGTAAAAATCGCCAAGGGGTTCAAGATCGACAGCATTGATATTGAGGTGAGTACGGGTAACGTCGATTGCTATGCATGGGCTGAGGAAGCGGCAAAAATCAAGACCTCTACGGGTAATATAAGCATTGAAAATATTGCCGTTGGCTCGCTTGATCTCACTGTTTCGACGGGCAAGATCACCGCTACGGACATCGATTGCAACGGCGACTTTAATATTACGGTTTCTACGGGAAATGCGTTTTTGACTGATATTAGGTGTCAAAATCTCACCACAAGCGGCGACACGGGTAAGGTTGTTTTGAAAAATCTTATCGCTACGCGCAAGATCTCTATCGTGCGCACGACGGGCGACGTAAGGCTTGAAGGCTCGGATGCCGGCGAGATATTGGTTGAAACAAGCACCGGCAAGGTAAGCGGTTCTCTGCTCTCCTCAAAGGTGTTTATAGTGAAAACGAGCACGGGCGATATTGACGTACCCGAAACCACCGAGGGCGGCGTTTGCAAGATCACGACGTCCACCGGCAATATTGAAATAACCATTGATTAAGCGCAAAGCAAAAAGGACGAGAATTTCTCGTCCTTTTTTGTTATTCTGTGGGTTTCTTCTCTTTGAAGCGAAGGATTCCAACGGTGAGAGAGATGAGGGTCAGGATCTCGCATATCACGCCGCCGATCGCGCCAATGCCGATATGAATATTGAACGACAGCCAGGAAACAGAGTCGCCGTATTTCCATGCGCGGTAAAGGTTGACACTTTTTGAGGCAAAGAGTGTGCCGATAGTGCCAAAAAGCGCGCCGATCATCGGCAGGGCGTTCCAAAGATTCTCGGCAAGTGTGAGCCCTGCGACCGCGGTATATACCGCATAAGAGGAAACGTATGCGATCATAAGGCAGATGCAGGTTATTCGCTCGAGCTTAGGGTTATTCTCTTTCACGAATATGTATATTACGTTACGCGTGAGGTTTATTACGTTGATTATGACGCCGATACCGCTGGCATTGAATAAATAGGACACCATAAACAACGTCATACCGACTATCTGTACAAGAAACAGCGGCACTCTATCTTTAATTTGGAAGGATATAACGATAAATACCATTGCTATTATGCTGATTATCATCGCGACTATTTCATTGGTCATATTTTACCTCACAATAAAATTTTTAAACAAAAAAGCCCTGCTCTTTGGCAGGACTCCGCATATATAAAAGGTATTTTAAATACCCATTAAAAACCGAATTAGTATGATGAAAAACGAAGCTCTGCATTTGCTTTGCCGAACTGCTATTTTAGAAAGCAGTTCGCGTATTTATACGCTGCTCTCAGGTCAATCAGTATCGCAAGGCTGAATACATTACGCGTTATAACATTTTCGGAAAAACTTGTTTTTCCAAGGGGCGTAGCCCTGCGGATAACAACGTTATACGCAAAAAATGTTTCAACGGCTTTTGCGCAAGGCTGTCGGGAAGCAAGA
>JAZNGE010000049.1:0-38295 GCA_045576315.1 Eubacteriales bacterium
TGTGTTCGAGGGACTTTCCAGAATACAGATTGCAGACGTCAGATCTAATTCGGGATTCTACATGGCGACAGGAAATCTCATTGAGGAAAAGACAAACGTACGTGTAAGCCGCGAGCTGACAGCTCTCATGCAAGAGGTAAAGAACCATCTTAAGCCTCTTAAGGATATCCACCCGAGCTTTAACGACGAGCTCAGAATGAATGCTGAAGCGATCGCAGATCCCGGATATCTCGCTGATTTTGTTGCATCCTCAGCGGTCATAGATTACAAAAACAAGCAAATAGTTCTCGAAGCTACATCCCCGAAAGAACGACTCGAAAAGCTCTTGGTGTGCCTCGAGGAAGAGATCATGCTGCTCGAATGCGAGCATGATATTCAGCTCCAGGTAAGACAGAAAATCGACCGCAGTCAAAAGGATTATTTCCTTCGCGAGCAGATCAAGGCAATACAGGCCGAGCTTGGCGAGGACGAGGATGACGAAATACGCGAGTATGAGGAGAAAATAGAAGCAAAGAGCATGCCCGAAGACGTCAAGGTGAAGCTTTTCAAGGAGCTCTCAAAACTTGCAAAGACCCCTTTCGGCGCGGCTGAAAGCACTGTAATTCGCTCATATCTTGATACTTGTCTTGATTTTCCTTTCGGCGTCAAAACAAACGAACCCGTTACAGTATCGGAGGCAAGACGCGTTCTTGACGAAGATCACGACGGGCTTGAAAAGGTCAAGGAAAGAATACTCGAATTCGTAGCTATTAAGCAATTCTCGCCTGAGGTTAAAAACCAGATAATTTGCCTTGTCGGACCTCCCGGTGTCGGCAAAACATCGGTAGCGGCGTCTATTGCGAAAGCGCTTAAAAGAAAATACGCAAGAGTATCTCTCGGCGGTATGCACGATGAGGCAGAAATACGCGGACACAGAAAAACCTACGTTGGTGCTATGCCCGGCAGAATCGTTACTGCACTGATCAACGCCAAGGTTGAAAACCCCGTAATCGTTCTCGACGAAATAGACAAGATGTCGAACAATTTCCGCGGTGACCCCACTTCCGCTTTGCTCGAAGTGCTTGACCCGGAACAGAACAAATTTTTCCGCGACAACTTTATGGAGGTTGCGATAGACCTTTCCGACGTGCTCTTCATTGCGACCGCGAACAGCTACTCATCCATTCCCCTGCCCTTGCTTGACAGAATGGAGATAATAGAGCTTTCCACTTATACCGACTCTGAAAAGCTCGCTATTGCAAAAAACCACCTCATTCCCAAGCAGCTTAAGCGCAACGGAATGACAAAGCGCCGTTTCAAAATAACCGACGGCGGTATAATGTCGCTTATAACGAACTATACAAAGGAAGCGGGAGTACGTACTCTTGAACGTGAGATCGCGTCTCTAATAAGAAAGAGTGCGAAGAAAATTGCGGAAAGTGATGTTAAATCCGTAACGATAACAGAAAAGAATATCTCTGACTTTTTGGGCAAGCGAAAGGTTATTCCCGAGAAGCTCGAGACATCCGACCCTGTTGGTATAGCAAACGGACTTGCTTACACGCAGACCGGTGGAGATCTTTTGAAGGTGGAAGTCGCTACCATGAACGGTGACGGCAGAATCCAGATCACCGGCTCTCTTGGCGAAGTAATGAAAGAGTCTGCGAGCATTGCTCACTCTTACGTAAGAACAATAGCCAAAAAATATAGAATAGACCCTGATTTCCATAAAGTGACCGACATCCATATCCATTTTCCCGAAGGAGCAATACCGAAAGACGGCCCGTCTGCCGGCGTAACTATGGTTACCGCAATGGTCAGCGCACTCGGAGGAATTCCTGTAAAGCGCGACGTTGCTATGACCGGTGAGATCACCCTTCGCGGAAAGGTGCTTGCCATAGGTGGACTCAAGGAAAAGACTCTTGCGGCATACCGTTCGGGTATAAGCACGGTTCTTATTCCCGAAGATAATATGCGCGATCTTGACGATATCGATGAAGAAGCACGCAACCACCTTAAATTTATTCCCTGCAAGACTGCGGACGACGTTTTGTCACACGCATTGTCCAGATAATAAGGATTTTTGACATGAAAGTAAACACCAACAATACAAGTCTTGCCATCACCGTAGGCGCGCAGCGTCAATTTATACGCGATCCAAGACCGCAGATAGCGCTTTCCGGACGTTCAAATGTTGGCAAAAGCTCTCTGATAAACACCCTGCTTGGCAGAAAATCACTCGCTCGAGTTTCATCAGCGCCCGGAAAAACCATCACTATCAATTTTTTTGACGTCGACAAGAAGATTTTTCTTGTTGACCTGCCGGGATACGGATACGCAAAGCGCTCCAAGGACTCCAAAAGAGTATGGAGCACCCTCACAGAAGATTATTTTGTGAAAAATCCGTCAGCAGATGCCTTAAAGCTTGTAATTCAGTTGATAGATATTCGCACCGGCCCCACGGACGATGATATCCTTATGATCAACTGGATGATCGATATGGGTGTACCTTTTATAGTAGTTGCCACAAAAACAGACAAGCTGTCAAAAAAGCAGCTTGCTGAAGCTATTGAGGCGATCCATAATGAGTATTTCAACGGTACAGGCATCGAAATTCTTCCCTTCTCTTCTGTTACCAGAGAAGGCAAAGACGAGCTTTGGAAAAAAATATTTGACGCCATATCTTAACAAAACGTCGTATGGAGGTGAATGAGTTTGGCGAACATACTTTATTATGTATTATCAGCTCTGGCAGTCCTCATCGTTTTGACTATACACGAATATTCGCACGCATATGCGGCATACAAGCTTGGAGATAACACCGCAAAAAATTTAGGCAGGCTTACGCTTAACCCGATCAAGCACTTAGACCCTTTTGGAGCATTGTGCTTGCTGTTATTTCACTTTGGATGGGCGAAGCCCGTACCGATCAACGCAAGGAATTTCAAGAATCCAAAGCGTGCTTTTGCAATTACTGCAATGGCGGGTCCGCTCTCAAACCTCATCGCAGCTTTTATATCTGCCTTTGTTTATCTCTTTGCTTTTGCCATGCTACGAGGCGTAAATTTCCCATCCGAATTCACAGTTAACCTCGCGCAAAACACTTTGGATTTCATATACATTTTTCACGTTATCAACGTAGGTATCGCAGTATTCAATCTGCTCCCTGTACCGCCGCTTGACGGATCCAGGATACTCACCGTTGCTCTTCCGCCAAGAGTGTATTTTGGAATCATGAAATACGAGCGCACGATCTACCTCGTGCTTGTCGGTTGGCTGCTTCTCGGCGGATACGTAGCAGATTTTATTCTCGCAAATCCGCTGATTGCGAACAACAGCATACTTTCATTTGCAGTCTCGCTGCTAGATCTTTCCGGCAGACTTTCTGATATATTCGCCTGGATATCAAACGCAATGATGGATTTCTGGCGACTGATTATCCCTTTTCTTAAATAATCCTCTCTTACACCGATTGGAGTTTTTTGATGATAGAACAAGTAACTTACAGGCTCGATCAATTCGAGGGCCCTTTGGATCTTTTGCTGACACTTATAACCAAGAACAAAGTTAGCATTACCGATATACCGATTGCCATAATATGCGATCAGTATATGGAATATATAGAAGAAGCACAGCGTATGGATCTCGACGTTGCCAGCGAATTCATCGTTATGGCAAGCGAGCTGATGCTTATCAAGAGCAGAATGATACTGCCGCACGAGGAAGGAACGGAAAACGACCCTCGACGCGAAATCGCAGATGCGCTGCTTTTGTATCAGCAAGCAAAAATCGCCGCTAAAGAAATGCGTTCTCTTTATGAGGAATATTCCGGTCGATTTGTAAAAGGAACTGATGATATCCCACCCGAAAAGGGACTGCCGCTCGACCTTGATCCCAACCTTCTCATAAAGGCTCTCAACTCCGTTATGCGACGCATAAGGATCGCAAACGCCGAGCGCGCACCCAAGGATCTGGTAAATCCGCTTATCAAGCGCAAAATAGTATCAGTTGAAGAAAAAATTGAAGAAATATGCGCGCTGCTTGATGAACACGAGGAAGCCTCGCTCTTCTTCTTGCTCAAGGATGCGGACTCCCGATCGGAGCTTGTCGCGCGTTTCATGGGCGTGCTTGAGCTGATCAAAATACACAGAATCATGATAACAACAGTTCATTTCGTTGAAGACGTAGCAGAATACGATGCTCAAGGTCTTGAAATGAAATTCAAGCTTAATCCGGATTACATCCCCGGAGATGATATTCTCGAAAGCGAGTTTGATATAGCACCGCACGTCGAGGAAACAGACAATAACGAAAAGAAGAACGGAAAGGCGTAAGCATCAATGAGCGAAGAAATCAAAGAAACAGTAGTGTCCGAAGCGCAGGACAAAACCACCGTCAGCGAAGATATTCCCCGTTCCATAGTAATTGAAGAGGCTATCGAAGCTATACTTTTTGCGGCAGGACACCCCATTTCATATGCAACTCTTGCAAGAGTATTTGAATCAACACCCGCAAAGGTGCGCGATATAGTTGCTGAATATTCTTTAAAGTACAACAACTCCGAACTTCCGCGCGGAGTTTTGCTGCTTACATATTCGGATTCGTGTCAGCTTTGTACAAAGGAGCATTATCTCACCGAAATACGAGATGCTCTCGGCATAAAAAAGAGCGGTACACTCTCTTCCTCGGCTATGGAGACACTGGCTATTGTTGCGTACAACCAGCCCGTAACCCGTTTGTTTGTAGACACGTTGAGAAAGGTTGATTCATCCTATGCTATGAACAGCCTTATAGACCGCGGACTCATTGAGTGCAAGGGACGTCTTGACGTGCCCGGCAGACCTATGCTGTACGGCACTACCTCCGACTTCCTTCGTTGCTTCGGACTTAACGACCTCGACTCTTTGCCTAAAACAACCGAGGAAATGACTCAGGTATTCACAAACGCAAAGCTTGGTGAGGAAAACAATGAATCAAGCGAAGAAAATGCGGAAATGAATAACGGTGAAGGAACACAGATAACCATTGAGGACGTTGAAGCCGCAGAGGCCGCAACCGAATCCGAAATCAATGAAATAGAGGAGCCGTCCGCAGAAGACGACATTATCGCCGACGATATACTCGTTGATTACGACGTTGCGGCGGATGAAACTGAAACAACCGAGGATACAGAGGAACAAGCGGTCGAATAATAAATGGTAGCATTAACGATCTGCGCATTTGCCATAACGGTAACTATCCTGCTTCTTTGTCAAAAGCTTTCCGTTCGATTTGTTTTATCAAGCAGTTACAGCATTACCTTTGATTATTCTTTCTTTACATTAGTCCTTAGAAAAAGCAAAGATAATAAAGAAAGCTGGCGCCGAAAGAAGAAACAACCGGCAATCAGACCGTTAACTCAATTCATTTTGCGGATAATCAAGTCATCAAAAATAACCGTAAAAAAGATAAACGTTCCAAACTTCGGAAACGACCCATATACTACTGCACTTATTGGTGCGAGCGTTTCGTCAGGCGTATACACTGCATTAAACCTCATTCTTACCCTGGCTAAAACATCGAAAATTTCGGAAAACGCATTCACTCGTGACCCGTCGGGCGCTACCGACACAGCCGAGTTTGACATAGTTTTAGAAACTGAATTATACAACCTCTTCTTTTCGGGCATAATTCTTTTATACGAAGAATTTAAAAGGAGAATCGCAAGATCATATGTCCGAAAATCGAATAAGTGATATAATCAAAGCTTCACTTGACGGTGTACGAAGCTTTACAGACATGGACACCGTTATCGGCAACGCAATAAACACTCCGAGCGGAGTAACGGTTATACCGGTATCCAAGGTTACGGTAGGATTTGCCGGCGGTGGCCTTGATATAGGTGGAAAAAAGCTATCTGCAAACCAAAATTACGGCACGGGAACAGGCAGCGGAGTATCAGTAACCCCAATAGCCTTTCTGACCATAGGAAAAAACTCGGAGATAAATCTGATCAGTATAGATCAAAAGGTGAATACAAGCGTTGACAGGATCACTTCCCTAATTGAGCGGTCCCCCGAAATCATGCAAAAGATAAAAGACGTGCTTGGCTAAATTTTCATATCATACATTTTATATTCCCGCAAAAACTATCTATAAAGTTATATAACAGGAGTAAAAAATGTACAGAAAGAAAAAAGAGTGGCTAATCACGATGCTTGTCTTGATTTCATTGCTCTTTTCCTTATTTACAATATACGTTTATTCGGAAAACTCACCCTCTCTCAGCGCAAGATCAGCGGCTCTTTACGAACCGGAAACAAGGTCATTTATATATACTAAAAATCCGCACGAAAGACTCGGAATGGCCAGCACCACAAAAATAATGTCGGCATTGATCGCGCTGGAAAATTTAAGTCTTGATACGCAAATTTATGTAGACGACCGCGCGATTGGAATAGACGGCTCGTCAATATACCTCGAACAAGGCGAGGTGCTTAGTGCCGAAGACCTTATATATGCGCTTATGCTAAATAGTGCAAACGATGCAGCTGAAGCACTTGCATACGAAATTTGCGGCAGTATTGAAGGCTTTTGCGATATGATGAATGAGCGCGCGGATCAGTTAGGCTTAAAAGACACGCACTTTTGCAACCCACACGGCCTTGATTCGAGCGAGCACTACACCTCTGCTTATGATCTTGCGATTATTTCGGCAGAGGCACTTAAAAACCCCGAATTCAAAGAAATAGTTTCAACCGGAATACGCGAAATAAGCAGCAATTTAAAAACGCGCGTTTTGGTTAACCACAACAAACTTCTAAAGCAGTACGACGGCTGCATAGGTGTAAAAACGGGATATACAAAAGCAACCGGGCGCTCACTTGTGGGAGCTGCCGAAAAGGACGATATTTGCCTTATAAGCGTTACACTGGATGCGCCTGACGATTGGTCGGATCACAAAAAACTGTTTGACTTCGGTTTTAGTAATGTCCACTCGCTTAAGCTTATTGATGAAGGTGAATTTGAATATTCCCTACCCGTAATCAACGGCGATGTAAAAAGCATAACCGTGCAAAATAAAGACAAATTAAAATATATATACACAAACGATGTACCTGAAATAACCAAGGAAATCAAGTTACAGCGATTTGCTGTTGCTCCAATAAACCGCGGTGACGTTGTCGGATGCATTGTATTTAAAAGCGACGGCAAGATAATCGCAACTACGGATATAATAGCATCCGAGTCTGTTGAGCAAACCAAGTCAAAGCCGTTCAACAGACTGTTTTAACGACATGGAGGACAAATGGAAAAAGTAAGACTTCAAAAATTCATATCTGACTCGGGACTTATGTCCAGACGTGCCGCAGAGGTGGAGATAGAAAAAGGCAACGTGTCCGTTAACGGTCACGTTGCTACACTCGGCACAAAGATCGATCCACGCGCTGACATAGTTGCCATCAAGGGCAAGCGCGTCGAATACAAGAAGCGCGAATACACCTACATAATGATGAACAAGCCGCGCGGCTATCTTTCAAGCACAACGGATGATCGCGGCAGAAAATGCGTAACCGACCTTTTGGAAGGTGTTTCGGCACGCGTATACCCCGTCGGCAGACTCGACCTTATATCCGAGGGCATGCTTTTGCTCACGGATGACGGCGAATTAAAGAACAGACTAACTCACCCGAGCCATTCCCTGCCCAAAATTTACCGTGTTAAAGTCGGCGGTGCAGTTACTGCAAAGGAATACGATATCCTTACATCAGAGCTTGAAATCGACGGATACAAAATCAAGCCCGTTGACGTTGTTGTCGGAGAGAGCGACGAGAGCGGCACGGTGCTCAAAATGACTCTCGTTGAAGGAAGAAACAGGCAAATACGTAAAATGTGCGAGCAGGCCGGACTTACGGTAAAAAGGCTTTCAAGAGTTTCGATCGGTAACCTGAAACTTAACAACCTCCCTGTAGGCAAATGGCGTTATCTCGAGGATGACGAGGTGGACTATCTTTACAAAGCAACCAGAAAGGCAAAAGGCTTATCATGTTTAGAATTTCGCCAATAAACGATATAAATCTTCAAAACGAATATGCAAAGCAGTGCGGCACCCAACTCAAAGACGGATACTTCGCATATGCTATGATAGACGTAGACACTAATGAATTAATGGGCTTCTCCCAGTTTGAGATCGAGGAATCGGGCGGTTACATATCTGACTTAAAGCCGCGCGTTGGTCTTTCGGATTTTGAAGCAATGTTCATTCTCGGAAGAGCAACCATGAATTTCATTGACTTATGTGATAAACACACCTGCCGCGCTGACAAAAACGCAGCAGATGAGCGACTGCTCAAGGCCATAGGATTTAAAATGCTGGATAACGGAGACTGGTATGCAGATATGACCGGAATGTTTGACGGCCATTGCGACGGTCATACGGTAAGTGACAAATAAAAAAAAGAAAACACCCTTTGGGATATCCCGTAGGGTGTTTTTTGTTTTTAAAATCAATCTGCGCAACGCTCGGCAAGAGCATTATGATACTTCTGATAAAACTCCTCGTATCTTCCCTCGTCAAGTGCATCGCGTATTTTCTGCATAAGGTCATTATAGAAATAAAGGTTATGCAAAACCGCAAGACGCATTCCAAGCATTTCCTTTGCTTTGAACAAGTGTCTTATATATGCGCGAGAATAGCTCTTGCACGCGGGACAACCGCAGCTGGGTGAAATAGGACGTGAATCCTCGGCATATTTCTCGTTAATGAGGTTCATCTTTCCTTCCCATGTGAACAGGTTGCCGTGTCTTGCGTTACGGCTGGGCATTACACAGTCGAAGAAATCTACACCGCGGTATACCGCCTCGACGATATTTTGAGGTGTGCCGACGCCCATAAGATATCTGGGCTTGTCAACGGGCATGTGAGGCTCAACGGTTTCTATAATGTGATACATTACATCTGCTTCCTCGCCAACGGCAAGACCGCCGATAGCATATCCGTCACACTCTATCTTCTTGATTTCTTCCATATTTTCTATACGGAGATCATCATAAGTGCCACCCTGGTTTATACCAAAAAGAAGCTGATCCTTGTTTACTGTGCCCTCTTGCGCGTTAAGACGGTCAAGCTCTGCCCTGCATCTTTTGAGCCAACGCACTGTGCGAGCCTGAGAGTCCTTAACGTACTTGTAGGGAGCGGGATTCTCAACACACTCGTCAAATGCCATAGCAATCGTAGAGCCAAGGTGAGATTGTATGCGCATAGATTCCTCGGGGCCCATAAATATGCGCTTACCGTCAAAGTGAGAGTTAAAGGCTACTCCCTCCTCGGTTATCTTGCGCAATTTAGCAAGCGAGAAAACCTGGAATCCGCCCGAATCGGTAAGAACGGGTCTATCCCAGTTGAAAAACTTATGGAGTCCTCCCTGTCTGTATATAAGATCGTCACCGGGGCGTATATGCAAGTGATATGTATTCGAAAGCTCTACCTGACAATTAACATCCTTTAAGTCGTTGGTAGAAATGCCGCCCTTTATGGCCGCCGATGTTCCGACGTTCATAAATACGGGAGTTTCTATCACGCCGTGAACTGTCTCAAATCTTCCGCGGCGCGCCTTTCCCTCTGTTTTTAATAAAGTGAATTTAGCCATTTATCTTTCCTTATTATTTAATACGTTCAAATTGTCTGTCAAGCTCATTCCTTGTAAGCCTGTATGCTATCGGTCTGCCGTGAGGGCAAACGGTAATATCAGGCAAAAGAAGAACCTTTCCGACAAGCCACTGTATAACGGCATCGTTATATATTCTTCCACCTTTGATCGCTGCCTTGCATGCAATCTGATAGAGTGCCTTTTCACGTCTTATATCCTCAGTCACTCTCGGATCGCCCTTGCCGTCTATCAGATCATCGATCATTTTGATGAACAATGCTTCAGCATCGGCAACGCTTATAGCATCGGGTATTGCGGTAATATCAACGGACCGCGCGCCGACAACATACTCAAATCCAAGCTGCTCGATCTCGCTCTTATATTCTTCAGCAACCACAACTTCTTCCGGAGAAAGCAGCGCGGTCATCGGAAGGATCAATGTTTGAGATGATATTCTGCCGTCTTTTTTCCTGTTATTATTGAGTTCTTCAAATATTATGCGTTCGTGAGCTGCATGCTTGTCTATTATCAGCAGCGCTCCGTCATACTCAACCATTACATAGCAATTAAATGCTTCTCCAACGATTTTATGCGGTGGTATTGCCTGCTCACTTTCAGCCACCTTGACACTCTCCTTCGGCTTCTCTATTTCAGCAGGCGTAGCATCTCTGTATCTTTCAAGAAGCTCAACAGAGTCCTTTGGAGTCATTGGGGTGTGTGTCTTTGCTTGCGTTTCGAAAGAGGCGTGTGGCCTTTGTGCGCCTATATCGCGTGAAGCACTTGCAACGCCGAGAGGACGGTCCCATTCGG
Organism: Eubacteriales bacterium; assembly: GCA_045576315.1. Lineage (GTDB taxonomy): Bacteria > Bacillota > Clostridia > Oscillospirales > CAG-272 > UBA1740. The sequence continues at coordinate 10,419 of JAZNGE010000049.1, forward strand.
AATTATACTCCGATTTATACGCTGGTTTCGAAAAAGCGGGAGTAGCTTTAGTTTCCGAAACGTATGAGTGCGAGCGTGTTTCTACTGTCGAAATCTTTATCTGCTCTCCCTTGGTGCTCTGCCCGACGGGAACGAATGCTCCAAGAGGATTGTAATCACTTTTCTTGGTGCTGTTAAGCTCAAGCTCCGGTCTGTACTCGTGATCCTCAAGAGCTGTCTTTACGGTATAATAAACCGTCTCAAACACGGCGCGTTCGTCGGTGAATTTCACCTCAAGCTTTGCCGGGTGGACATTCACATCTACGGTTTTGGGATTCATCTCAAGGAAAAGTATGCACGCAGGAAAACACTCCGGAGCTATGTACGAAGTGTAGGCCTTTTCCAAAGCTGCCATTGCCGTCATACTTTTGACGTATCTGCCGTTTATAAAGAAATTCTGGAGATTTCTGTTTTTCTTTACGTTATCGCTACGTCCGATAAAGCCGTGGACTCGTATTCCGTTCGCGGTGCCGTCTGCTTTGATGAGTTTTTTGGCAAATTCCTTGCCGAAAACCGCATATACGGTATTGTAAAGATCTCCGTCACCCGGTGTCATAAATCTTTCCTCACCGTCGATGAGAAGCTGTATCGATATCTCGGGATGGGATACCGCAACCTTCTCAACAAGTGCGGCAACATTCATAGCCTCGGTTGCGTCTTTTTTAAGGAACTTTCTTCTTGCCGGAACATTTCCGAAAAGGTTCTCCACAACAACGGTAGTACCGTCCGCAGCGCCTACTTCGGTAATATCTATAACACGACCGCCCTCGGCGGTAAGCATGGTAGCTGTCGGAGCATCCTTCGTTTTACTTATGATAGTCATCGATGAAACTGACGAAATAGCTGCGAGTGCCTCACCGCGAAAGCCGAGAGTCATTATAGAATCAAGGTCATTCTTGTCTTTGATCTTGCTTGTAGCGTGACGCTTGAGCGCTATCGGCAGATCGTCTTTTTCTATGCCGCATCCGTTATCGGACACTCTGATGAGCGCAACTCCACCGCGCTTGATCTCCGCAACTATTGAAGTAGCTCCGGAATCTATTGAATTTTCAATCAGCTCTTTAAGCACGGACGAAGGGCGTTCTACCACCTCGCCCGCTGCTATAAGATTGGCTATCTCAAAATCAAGAACATTAATTTTTGACATATGTGCCTCTTAATTCAACATTTTTTTAAGTTCAAAAAGCAAATTCATCGCTTCAATCGGAGTCATCGTATTAATATCGGTTGCTCTGATCCTATCCGCTGCCTCGCTATCCTTTGAAGCGATTATACCCGCAAACATATCTACCTGTGCCGACTGCTGTGCAACCGTGTTTGACTTAGGCGCAACAGTTCCGACCTTTTCGATCTGTGCAAGTATTTCCTTTGCGCGTCTTACGACCTCACCGGGAACACCTGCAAGCTTGGCAACCTCGATACCGTACGAATCATCTGTGCCGCCTCTTACTATCTTGCGCAGGAATATTACCGAGTCACCGCGCTTCTTTGCGGCGATATTGTAATTGACGATTCCTTCATATTGCTCCTCCATATCGGTAAGTTCGTGATAGTGAGTAGCAAAGAGCGTTTTTGCTCCTATTTTTTTAGAGTGTGTGTACTCCACTACCGCACGCGCGATCGCCATTCCGTCATACGTGCTGGTTCCGCGACCGACCTCGTCGTATATTATCAAAGACTTTTTGGTTGCACATTTGAGAATAGTAGCGACCTCATTCATCTCAAGCATAAAGGTCGACTGTCCGGATGCAAGGTCGTCTGAAGCTCCGACACGGGTGAAAATCTTATCTACTATACCGATCTTTGCTTCTCTTGCGGGTACGAATGAGCCTATTTGTGCCATAAGCGTAATTATGGCAACCTGTCGCATGTAAGTGGATTTACCGGCCATATTAGGTCCGGTTATGATCATCATTCTGTTGTCTGCGGTGTTGAGGTACGTATCGTTAGGAACAAAATAGCTATCCGTAACAAACTTCTCAACAACAGGGTGACGGCCATCCTTTATAGTTATACCCGTCGACATATCTACCTCGGGGCAAACGTAAGCGTTCTTACGCGCTACCTCTGCAAGCGAGCGATATACGTCGATTTCTGCAATAAGTGCCGAGGTCTTTCTTATTCTGTTAGAGTTATCGTTGACAAATTGGCGCAAGCTGTTGAATATCTCAAATTCAAGCGATACAAGCTTTTCCTCAGCCGAGAAGATGGTGTTTTCCATCTCTTTAAGCTCTTGGGTGATATATCTCTCACAGTTTGTAAGGGTCTGCTTTCTTACGTATCTGTCAGGAACTTGATCTATAAAGGATTTGGATACCTCGATATAATATCCGAAGACCTTATTGTACGCGACCTTAAGAGTCTTGATTCCGGTTTCTTCCTTTTCGCGCTCCTCTATCGAACGCATAATGTCGGTTCCGTTATCCTTGATCGAGCGGTAATAATCAACGTCCGCGTTGAATCCGGGGCGTATCATACCACCCTCGCGAATGGTAAAAGGAGGAGTATCAACAATAGCCCTGCCAAGCAGATCCGCAATATCGTCAAGCGTATCAAACTCTCGGTTGATAGCTACCATTGCATTACTCGAAAGCTTCGATATTTTTTCCTTAACCTCGGGTAATTTCTCTATGCTTTGATATATTGCTCGAAGGTCCTTCGCATTCGCGCTTCCGTATGATGCCTTTCCGGTCAATCTCTCAAAGTCAAGCATAGGCGAAAGCAAATCGGCTATATCGGCGTTGATGGTAGTATTTTTAACAAAATCGTTGACCGCATCCTGTCTGTTTAATATCTGTACAGGATCGACAAGGGGCTTGATCACCCAAGAACGAAGGAGTCTTGCGCCCATAGCGGTCTTTGTTTTATCAAGTACCCATAGCAACGATCCGCGTTTTTCCTTTGTACGCATTGATTCGATAAGCTCGAGATTTCTACAAGTGTTCATATCCATCTCAAGATACTGTCCATTCGAATATACGTTGATACTGTTTGCAAAAACCACATCGGTCTTCTGCGTTTCTCTTATGTAGGAGATGAGCGCGCCAACACACATTATAAGCTCCGGCTCGCAAAGCTTGTCCGCTTCCTCACCAAATACTCTCTTGGTATTTTCTCTTGAGCGATCGTAATCGAACAGGCGTTTTGCATTATCGGTCACAAGTGTGCCGAATCTGGCAGTAACAAAGTTAACAAGCTCGCTGCATCCCTCTCGCGAAACATTGAATATCGCCTCCGCGGGCTGATACGTGGCAATCTCATTTTCTGCTCTTGCGATCGCATCCTCACCCGCAACGTAAGTACACGATACCTCGCCCGTAGATATATCCGCAAAACCGAGTGCGATACCGTTTTTGCTCACGTATACAGAAGAAAGGAAGTTGTTTTGACCTTCTTTAAGCAGCGTTCCGTCAGTTATCGTGCCGGGGGTTATTACGCGAGTGACCTCGCGCTTCACAAGGCCGACTGCGGCTTTGGGATCCTCTGTTTGCTCGCATATAGCAACTTTATATCCTCTCTCTACAAGTCTGCCTACGTAAACGTCTGACTTGTGAAAGGGTACGCCACACATTGCCGCTCTTTTTCCCTCTCCGCAATCACGCGCAGTAAGGGTCAATTCAAGCTCACGGGATGCTATAAGCGCATCGTCGAAGAAGCACTCGTAAAAGTCGCCGAGACGATACATAAGTATATATCCCTCGTACTGCGCCTTGACCTCAAGATATTGTTTCATCATCGGAGTTGTGTTCTGTAAATCCGCAACTCTCTCGATAATTTCTGCCATAAGTTATAACCTCGTTGTTTTATTCAAAAGGAATTAGTGAGAGCAACCGCCGCAGGTTGAGCAGTCGTGCGTGCAATCGGAGGGGCGCTCGCCTGTTATACAGAACTTTATCTCGGCATTAACGGAATTCATAAGATCGTTAACGCCCTTTTGTGCGTTTGCAAAATCGGTATAATGATGATTTGCGGTTATTTCTCTGGAAAGCTCTTCAAGTCTTGCCTTGAGATTTTCGATCGCCGCCTTATCTGCCAAGTCGGGCTCTTTGGAAAATTCCTGTGCAAGAAGAACCTTCTCGGTCTGATATTCACGCATTTTTTCCTGAAGGGGCTCGTCTGCGTCAAATATACTCTTTGTAAGCTCGAGAAGTCTCATTTCCTCGCTTCTTGCGATTTCCTCTCCAAGTGCATGTGCAAGTTCAATTATTTTAGTCATATCGTTAATTCCTTTCGATCTCACCGAACAGGTCGAATGCGCCTGTACGGGTTATTTTTACATTTATAAATTTGCCTATATAGTTTTCATCCGATTCAAAATGAACAAGCTTGTTCGTCGACGTTCTGGCGCTGTATACGCAAGCGCCGTTTTTATTTTCCACATCATCGACAATAACGCGCTCAACTCTTCCAAGGTATTCATCATTCTTTTCTCTTGAAATGTTGCACTGAACGTCGAGCAGTCTTGCCATTCGGCTTTTCTTTGTCTCGTCTGATACTTGATTTTCCATTTTTGCAGCTCGTGTTCCCTCACGAGGGGAATATATGAACGAGAAGACCATATCGAAACGGACGCGCTCAAGAATATTCATCGTGCCCTCGAAGTCTTCGTCTGTTTCACCGGGGAATCCTACGATTATATCGCTTGTAAGGGCCACATTTGGAACGGCGGCGCGTATTTTATCTATTGTGGAAAGGTATTTAGCCGTATCGTACGTTCTGTTCATTTCCTTAAGTACTCTGTCGCTTCCTGACTGAAGAGGAAGATGGAACGTGGGGGCTATTTTGCCGCTGTACCTTCCGAACACCTCGATAAGCTCGTCGGAGACGTCTTTCGGATGGCTTGTCATAAAGCGGAGTATAAAATCACCGGGGATATTCGCCACCGCCTCAAGAAGCTGTGCAAAGGTCATGTCGGCTTTATATGAATTTACATTCTGGCCAAGGAGAGTGATCTCTTTGTAGCCGCGGGCGACAAGATCGCGGCACTCGGCTATTATATCGGCGCTGTTACGGCTGCGCTCACGGCCTCTGACGTACGGTACGATGCAGTAAGAGCAGAAATTGTTGCAGCCATACATTATGGATACCCACGCCTTGTGCGAGGACACACGAACGCTTGGCATGCCTTCTACAACGTCGCCCTCATCACAGCCGAAGACAAACGAGCGGCGGTGCTGATAAAGGGAGCGATGCACCAGCTCGGGCAAACGGTGGATAAGCGAGGGCTCAAGGGTAAAGCTGACGTGGTGATAGCTCTTTTTGATGCTTTCGGCCATATGGGGCTCGGCCGCCATACAACCGCACACACCAACGATAAGATCGGGCTTTGACTCACGAAGGGGCTTGAAATTTCCAACGATGGAAAGGGCCTTAAGCTCGGCGTGGCGACGGACGGCGCAGGTGTTTACCACGATCATATCCGCTTCACGAGGCTCATCGGTCAACGCATAGCCCATTTGTACCGCCATTGCACGAATCTTTTCGCTATCCGCCTCATTCTGCTGGCAGCCAAGCGTAATGACGCAGGCACGCTTATTTTTGCCCTCGACGAGAGCTTTTACACCCTCTATATATTTGAATTGCTCGGTTTCGTTTATATTTACGTTCATTTTTTCTTTCCGTTTAACATTTTTTCTGCGAGCTTCTCTGCCGAAAGTCCGACGTAATCGTAAAGATCGCAGGGATCGGGGGGAGAAGCAAAATTATCATCTATGGCGTTGATCAGATATTCACAAGTGCCAAAATCGAAGCCGAAATCCTCAAGGGCGGCACGCGTAAGCATGGCCGCGCCACCGTTCTTTATGCCCTCCTCGGCGAAAACGATACGGCGAGCGCCGGATATATACGGCATAAGGGAGCGGGCGGAGTAATCATAAGGCTTGAGCACCTCGAGAAGCACAACGCCGACCTTACGTCCGGTGACACTGCGCACGATCTCTGCCGCTTTCAAAACGCGTGTAGCGAGCGCGCCGTACGTGATATAGACGTATTCGGGTGCATCCTCGGGCGCAAAATTCGCGCGTGCGCCAAAGGGAGTAGCTGACGGACTTCTGTAAAAGGCGCGAACTATCTCGTCGCTCTGGCAGGAATTAGGGTATCTGACGGCTATGGGCTCATCTATCATATTGGCGAACTCGACCGCCTCTTCGAGTGCGGAATAAGTCGCGGGAGAAATGATCGACATACCCGGAATATGCGAGAGGAACGCTACGTCAAATATGCCGTGATGCGTTGCGCCGTCGCCCGAAGCAAGACCGGCACGGTCTATCATAAGCTTGACGGGCAGATTTTGAAGCGCGATATCGTGAAGTATATTATCGTATCCGCGCTGAAGGAAGGTGGAATATATTGCCGCATACGGCTTAAGTCCGTCAGCCGCAAGGCCTGCAGAGAACGTCAAGGCGTGCTCCTCGGCAATTCCCACGTCGAAATAGCGATCCGGATATGCTTTTCCAAACTTATCAAGTCCTGTACCTATGCCCATGGCGGCGGTAGTGGCAACGATGCTCTCATCATCTTTGGCAAGAGCGATAAGCTTATCCGACATTACGGAATGGAAGCTTTCCGGCTCTGCCGATTTAGTGTACACACTATGGAAATCGTCAGGAGAAGCCTCGGCGGGAGCGTAGCCCTTGCCCTTGACGGTCTTAAGGTGAACTATGACGCATTCGCCAAGCGCTTTTGCCTGCTTAAGCGCCTTCTCAACCTTTGAATAATCGTTTCCGTCAATAGGGCCAAGATAGTAAAGTCCAAGATCCTCAAAGTAGTTTGAGGAGAAGAACATATTTTTGAATTTATTTTTGATGAAGGTCAGAACCTTGTGTGTAGGCTTACCGATCAAGGGAATGTGATCAAAAACCGAGCGTGCGCTCTTTTTCCACTTGCGGTAGCCCTTTGAAATTCTGACGCGCGAAAGATAGCTCGCAAACGTACCCTTATTGACGGAAATAGACATACCGTTCTCGTTAAGGATAATTATGAGCTTGAGCTTCGGGTCACAATTGTTAAGCGCCTCGTGAACCATACCGCCTGTATAAGCACCGTCGCCAAGCACGGCAACGGTGTACGCATCCGAGCCTTTAAGACGGTCGGCAACGGCATAACCGAGAGCAGCGGAAACAGACGTGGAGCTATGCCCTGCTCCGAACGCATCGTGCTCGCTCTCGGACATTTTGGTAAATCCGGAAAGACCGCCAGGGGTTCGGAGAGTCGCAAAGTCATCTCTGCGGCCGGTAAGAAGCTTGTGGACGTATGACTGATGTCCGACATCGAAGATTATGTGATCCTTGGGGGAATCAAAAACTCTGTGTATTGCAACAGAAAGCTCCGTCGCGCCAAGATTAGAAGCAAGATGACCGCCGGTGCGCTCTACGTTATCAACAAGGAACGAGCGAATTTGATTACAAAGAGGAGCTATCTGGCTTTCATCAAGCTTTTTAACATCCTCGGGAGAATTTATACTTTCAAGCAGATTATAATTCATCTTTCATCCTTCCGTGGGCGGTGGGAGCCCTTCCGACTACCTTCATATAAGCGCGGTAGAACGCCGAATAATCACCAAAGCCGACCTTGGAAGCGGCCGTGGCAGCGGGCTCACCCGATTCGATGAGCTGCTTTGCGTGCATAACTCTCTTTTGCACTATGTAACCGTGGATAGAAATGCCGTTATGCTTTTTGAAGGCACGGCAAAGATAATACTTGCTGACAAAAAATCGCTTTGCCAGCTTATCAAGGGATATATCCCTGAAAGCGTTTTCGTTAAGATACCTTATAACCCTTGCACCGATATCCCATTCCTCATTAACGAGCTCCTCGTGCCCCTCGACAGAGAGAATAAGTATAAGCTCGGAGAGCAAAAGCTGCATAAGCTTCTCTCTTTCCTCTTTTGGAAATCCCGCAATACCTCTCATGCGCTCGAGGACGGACACAAGAGAGTCGGATATTGAATTGAACGAGTAATACGCACCTGCGGGCAAGGCGGAGTCGATCAAGCGCTTGAAGACATCGGATACACTCTCGATCACAGCCGATGAGTCGAAATGAATTACCGAACGCTCGTAGACCGAGTCGGCATCGACGGAAACACAATGATAGACAAGAGGGGGAAAGATCATCAGCGTACGCGGCTTTATCGCATACTCCACGCCCTCGACGACGTATTTACCGCTACCCTCTGTCACGTATATGATCTCGTATTTATCATGACAGTGACGTGAGTTAAGATTTTGCGGCACGTTCTCTGTTTTCGAATCGGTATAATCGATATTTTTGCATTCAAAGCGTGTACTTTTCACCACCGTGTCTCCTTTCTTTCGGCTTCACCTGCGCGCGAGCGCATGAGTGCATTATATATTTTAGCACAAGCGGTCAACTTTTGCAATAGTTTTTGCAACTGTGACAATATTTTTTTTAAAAAATATATTGAATTTCGGGATACGTATATGTTAAAATTGAATTAAGCCGCACGGTGCGGATATAAAAGGCTTAAGAGAGGTTGATTTTATGAAGCTTGGAGCACAGCTTTATTCACTTCACAAGTGTTGTGAAACACCTGAGGATCTACTGAATTCAATGAAACGTGTCAAGGCGATGGGTTATGAGGTCGCGCAGGCATCCGGTATATGTAAGATAGAGGCAGAGCAATTCCGTTCTTATATCGACGAGGTGGGACTGCCTATAACCTGTACACACCGCTCGTTTGACGAGATAGTTAACCATACAGAAGAGTCTATAAAATGGCACAAGACGATCGGCTCGCCCATTATCGGTATCGGCAGCATGCCTAGGGAACTCCACGGCAGCCTTGAGGGACTCAAAAAATTCAAGGAAGCTATGGCAGAGCCCGTAAAGAAGATACGCGATGCAGGATTGTTGTTTACATACCACAACCACGCATTCGAGTTTGAAAACTGGGATGGCGTGCTTCCCTACGATTACCTTATCGAAGAGATTCCGGAATTTGACTTTATTCACGACGTGTACTGGTCGACCTATGCAGGCGCTTGCCCCGAGAAGTACATAAAGCTGCTTGCGGAATCCGGCAGAATGACAGACGTGCACTTTAAGGATATGAAATCCGCACCCCAGGGTCCTATCTGTGCCTGCGGCGACGGTATAATAGACTTTAAGCCTTACGCTGAGCTTTGCTACTCTCTCGGCATCAAGAACGTACTCGTAGAGCAGGACAACGCGTGCACGTTTGACGATCCCTTTGAGCAGATGGAGAGAAGCTTCAACCATCTGCGCCCCATGATCAAGTAAGGAGTATTTGTATGGCAAAATTTGTACTGTCCGCCTTTGCGGACGAGGCGGGTAATTCGCTTGACGAGCAGATAGCCGCCCTCGTCGGTAACGGCATACGCTACATAGAACCGAGAAACATAGACGGCAAGGGCATTCTCGATCATACCGAAGAGTCACTCGCAAGCATCAAGGCGACACTTGACAAAAACGGTATAAAGGTCGGCTCGCTCGGTTCACCGATAGGAAAATACGACATCACCGCGGATTTTGACAGTTATCTTGCAACGTTCGAGAAGGCGCTTCGCGCTTGTGAGATACTCGGAACAAGCAAAATGAGAATGTTCAGCTTTTTCGTTGAGCAGGATAAGCTTGCCGAGCATCGCGACGAAGTAATACGCCGTCTCAACGTAATGGTAAAGCTTGCAAACGAGCGCGGAATTACCCTCTGCCACGAAAACGAATCGAAAATATACGGTCAGATGCCCAACGAGGTCAACGACCTTATGGACTCCGTTGACGGACTCAAGGCTATTTTCGACCCCGCTAATTACAGAATGAATGACGGCGACGTTATGGCAGGCATTGAGGCTACCCTCAAAAACTTCGCATATCTGCACATAAAGGATGCGATTTACAAAACGCAGACCATTCTCCCTGCCGGCGAGGGCGAGGGACGCATAGCCGACGTGATAAACATCGTAAACGACAGAGTCTGTGGCGAGGTAATGATGACTCTCGAGCCTCACCTTGCGATATTCTCCGCTTACAAGAGCATCGACGATCACGAACTCAAGGGAAAATACAACTTTACGAATCAACGCGAGGCGTTTGATTTCGCAGCAAACGCACTCAAAAAATTACTTACCGATAACGGTTACAGAGAGGACGAAAACGGAATATGGAAAAAGTAAGATTTGGTATTGTCGGCTGCGGTAACATGGGTACCGGCCACGCAAGAAACTTTCTTGACGGAAAGATCGAAAACGGCTACATAAGCGCAGTATGCGATCTCAACGAGAAGAAGTTCAAGTTTTTCAAGGAAAAGTTCGGTGACAGCATAAAGTACTACACCAACGCAACCGACATGTTCAAGAGCGGTGAGTGCGACGTCGTTATGATATGCACCCCCCACTACATCCACCCCGATCTTGCAATCGAGGCACTCGACAACGATCTTCACTGCATCGTTGAAAAGCCTGCCGGCGTTTATACCCTTCAGGTAAAGAAGATGCTTGAAAGAGCCGAAAAGTCTGACAAGATACTCGGTATCATGTTCAACCAGAGAACCAATCCCGCTTTCAAGAAGATGCGTAAGATGATCGCGGACGGCGAGATCGGCGATATTAAGAGAACTAACTGGATCATCACCAACTGGTACAGATCTCAGTATTACTACGACACCGGTGCATGGCGTGCGACCTGGGTCGGCGAGGGCGGCGGCGTTCTCTACAACCAGGCTCCTCATCAGCTCGACCTGTTCCAGTGGATCGTAGGCATGATGCCCTCCAAGATCCGTGCATTCTGTCACTTCGGAAAGTGGCACAACATTGAGGTTGAGGACGACGTAACCTGCTATTGTGAGTATCCCAACGGCGCAACCGGTGTATTTATCACCACCACCGCTGATGCCCCCGGCACTAACCGTTTTGAAGTAACCGGTACGAAGGGTACTCTTATATTCGAGGACAACAAGCTTTACTTTAAGAAGCTCAAGACTGACGAGCGCGTACACTGCTTTACCACCACACACGGCTTCAACTCCCCCGAATGCGAGCCCACCGTTGAGGTAGAGCTTGAGGGCGAGAACTCCCAGCACGTTGGTATTTGCAACAACATCGCAAATGCTATACTCGGTCTTGAAGAGGTATACGCACCTGCAAAGGACGGTATTTTCGGAGTTCAGCTTGCAAACGCTATGCTCCTGTCCACCTGGCTTGACAAGGATATCGAGATCCCGTTTGACGACGAGCTGTTCTATGAAGAACTTAAGAAAAGGATTGCAACATCGAAGCCTCGTGAAAACGTTGACGACGATTACGTAAATGCACAGTAAAATGAGTACTAAACAATTTAAGGTTGCGCTTATTGGCTGCGGCTCTATCGCATACAATCACTTCATGGCACTTGAACACGTAAAAAACGTCAAGATTGCCGCTTTGTGTGATATTAAGCCCGAAAGATGCGAAAACTACATACAGAAATTCGGCTTTGATGCTAAGGTATACACCGATTATATCGAAATGTACGATACCGAAAAGCCGGATGCGGTACACATCACTACACCGCACTACCTTCACGCCGAGATGACGATAGCGGCACTCGAGAGAGGCATCGACGTATTTCTTGAAAAGCCGATGTGCATAAGTGTCGAAGAGATCGAAAAGATCATCGAAGCGGAAAAGAAAAGCACCGCGCGCGTGTGCGTTTCCTTCCAAAACAGATTTTTGACATCGGTACGCGAGGCTCTTCGCATAGTCGAAGAGGACGGCGGAGCAATTACCGCGAATTTCTCTGTATTCTGGCAGAGAACTGTTCCCTACTACACCGAGTCGGGCTGGCGTGGTAGCTATGCGACCGAGGGCGGCGGAGTTATGATCAACCAGGCTATACACTCGATCGATATGCTCACCCTTTTCCTCGGTAAGCCTGTAAGCGTTTGCGCAACGAAGTCTAACCATCACCTCAAGGGTATCATAGAGGTCGAGGACACCTGCGAGGGTGTTATAGAATTCGAGGGCGGTAAGCAGGCAAACTTCTATGCAACGACATCCGCAACCGGAACAGACTGTACGGCTGTAACCGTGATAACCAAAAATCACGTTCTCCGCATAGAGCCCCCGGAGCTTTACGTTGACGGCGACAGAATCCCGTTTGACGCCGAGATCGCGGCAGTCGGAAAGAAGTGCTACGGAAACGGACACTACAAGATCATACCCAAATTTTATGAGGCGATCGAAACGGGTGCGCCCATGCCCGTTACCGCAGAGAGCGCGCAGTATGCTTTGAGAATTCTGCTTACGGCATACAAATCAAACGATCAAAAGATCGCGTTGCTGTAATGCTTTGCCAAAAAGCGTGCAACCGATACAAAAAGTAATAATTATCAATAAAAAATCGGGCAGACATATATTTTAAAATGTCTGCCCAAAAGGATAAAACAAGGAGAAAAATATGAAATTACCTCTTAACATCGACCTTAGCGGTAAGGTTGCTGTCGTTACCGGTGCGGGCGGAGTTCTTTGCTCCGATTTTGCTAAGGCTATCGCACAGTGCGGCGCAAAGGTTGCCTTGCTCGACATCAATCTTGATGCTGCAGAAAAGTATGCACAAGAGATCCGCGATGCCGGATACACCGCTATTGCGGTAAAGGCAAACTGCCTTGAAAAAGCAAGCCTTGAAGAAGCGAAGGCTATTGTCGACGAAAAGCTTGGCGCTTGCGATATCCTCATCAACGGTGCGGGCGGCAACAACCCCAGAGCTACCACCGCTAACGAGTATTTTGACATTGACGCACTTGAGAATCCCGAGGTTCAGGACTTCTTCTCACTTTCGGCTGACGGCTTCAAGTTCGTGTTTGACCTCAACGTAACCGCTGCTTTCCTCACCACTCAGGTATTTGCACTTGATATGGCGAAGAGCGGCAAGGGCGGAAACATACTCAACATTTCCTCGATGAACGCATTCAGACCTCTTACCAAGATTCCCGCATACAGTGCGGCAAAGGCTGCGGTATCTAACTTTACACAGTGGCTTGCGGTTCATTTCGCACAGGCAGGTATAAGAGTAAACGCTATCGCGCCCGGCTTCTTTGTTTCCAACCAGAACAGAGCCCTGCTCTTCAATCCTGACGGAACTCCTACCCCCAGAACCGGCAAGATCCTTGGCGGTACTCCTATGAAGCGCTTTGGCGAATCCGAGGAGCTGCTCGGCGGTCTTCTCTTCTTCCTCTCCGATGAGGCATCCAGCTTTATCACCGGTGTGGTTCTTCCCATTGACGGCGGCTTCTCCGCTTACTCGGGAGTTTAATTTACAAAAGAAAAACGGACATCTCGCGATGTCCGTTTTTTATTATCATTATTTATTATTCTTTGCTGGTCTTACGAAGCTCGGTATGAACTTCCTTGAATACGAGTGCGTGAGAAGCAAGGTAACCTGCAAGAGCAAGCTTGATGATCGCTTCTACCCATACGCCGCTGATAAGAGCGAGTACCGCAAACACAACGTTAAGTCCTGCGAAAACAAATGCAAGGATGTAGGGGGGCTTATTACCCTTGTCGTACTGAGAGCCCTCTGCGGTAGCAACGAGGGTATCGTAGTAGTTCTTTACCTTGCTGTAAACGAGGATGTTACCGATGGTAACCGCGAACGCGATAAAGCCGAAGAGAACGGCGACGATAACCGCGCCTATGCCATCCTGCATGGTATGAACCTTATCGGCAATGCCGATGCCGGCGTATCCCCAGAAATCAATGACCTCTGCTATAATATCATAGTTGTTGTTGATGTCACCGATGCCTACGATGGAGCTGCCAAGTATGCAAAGGAACATAGAAACACCCATATCTATGCAAGAGAATACGGAGAAGAAGTAAAAGAGCTTAGGAAGGATAGCTATTTTGGAAACTTTGATGCTGAGCTCGGTCTTGCTGTCGCGGTAAAGCTTGTAGGTATAGATAATAGCTACAACAGCGGGAGCGAGGATAGCCGAATGAACAAGACATGCAGCTATTCTACCAAAGGTAGACGTAATAAATCCGGCATTTGCTACACCGACGCCTTTGAGAAACGCATTAGAGACCCACATAAGCACGTAGCCGAGTGCGAGAAGGCAAACGGATGCAAATGCAATTATGTAAGGAATAGAGGGCTTTGTGCTTGCGTTAGCGACAGGCTTTACCTCAGCTTCGGGCTTTACGGCTTCGGTGACTTCCTGCACGTTAGCAAGTTCCTGCTCACAATTCTGACAGTTCATATATATACTCCTAGAATTTTATTTACTTTAAGTATTATAACATCACTATGCCGATTTGTCAAGCGATTGAAGAAAAAAATGGCGTAGTTTGGTGGATATAACGTAAAAAACAGGGTTGCCGCAAGCAAAGCCCTGTTTTTTGCGTATTTATCAGAAGTTTTCGGGGTAAACGCCGTCTTTGATCAACTGCTTGAACGCGGCGGTAACGGTTTCCTTATCTTCCTTGTATGTAACGCCGTACCACTTGTCAGAGTTGTCAAGCACCTTAACGTCAGCCTTGCCCTCTTTGATAAGCTCGGCAACTACGGTGGGAAGGAAGAACTCGCACTTTTCGGGGTTGGTTGCGATACCCTTATCAAGAAAGGCGGGGAATCTCGCAGCGCACTCCTTGATGTAAGAGGGAGTGAAGCCCCAAAGGTTCATAGAAACGAGAGTATCGGGGTCGAGGGGGTAGTCAACGCCGTCCTCGGTGAAGTAGATGTCGCCGCCGTTTACGCCGATCTTGGTGCGCTCGACGATCTCGGTGAGCATAGAATTTTCATCTGCTTCGCATACGCCGCGGGATACTGTTCCCTGCTCGGTTACGGTATTCTTGATACGGTAGCCGACCATTGCGTAGTGATACTTTTCATCATCGGTGGAGTTCTTGAGGAACTCATAGATCTTGGTAAACGCGTTTGCGCCGTAGTAGTCGTGTGCATTGATTACCGCGAAGGGTGCATCAACTGTGCCGAGGCAGCAAAGGATAGCGTGCGCGGTGCCCCAGGGCTTACGTCTGCATTCGGGAACGGTGTAGCCCTCGGGAAGCTTATCAAGCTCCTGGAATACGTACTTTACGTTAACGTCCTTGCCTGCGAGGTGTGCATCCATTACCTCACGGAAATCCTTTTCGATCTCCTTTTTAATGATGAAGGTAATGTCCTTAAAGCCTGCACGGATGGCGTCGTATATAGAATAATCGATTATGATATGACCTGCGGCATCAACCTTATCGATCTGCTTAAGTCCGCCGTAGCGGCTACCCATACCTGCGGCCATAATTACGAGCTCGGGATTTTTCATATCAAACTCTCCTTGATTTGTTTTATGTAAGTTCAGTATAGCACACGAGGGTGGTTTTTGCAAGTAAAAGAGTGTTATTTTTTTGTAGAAAAGTTCAAATTCGAGAAAAAAATCATATTATGAGTTATTTTTTCGATTAAATGCTTGAAAATCGGGACAAGCAATAGTATAATGATAGGTGAAATAATTGAAAGGATGTGGCAATATGAGCACACTTCACGTTATCGATCACCCCCTTATTCAGCACAAGCTTACTATAATGAGAAATAAGAACACGGCATCAAAGGATTTCCGTGAGCTTCTTGACGAGATATCAATGCTTATGGGTTACGAGGTAACCCGTGACCTTCCCCTTGAGGACGTTAAGGTTTCTACCCCTATATGCGAAGCTACCTGCAAGAAGATAGCAGGAAAGAAGCTTGCAATCGTGCCAATACTTCGCGCAGGTCTTGGAATGGTAGACGGTCTTTTGCGCCTTGTGCCCGTTGCAAGAGTCGGTCACATCGGTCTTTACCGTGATCCCGACACGCACGAGCCTGTTGAATACTACTGCAAGATGCCCGCAGACATCGCAAACAGACTTGTGATAATCGTTGACCCCATGCTTGCTACCGGCGGCTCGGCTGCTGATGCGATCACAATGGTAAAGGCAAGAGGCGCGACAAATATTCGCCTTATGTGCCTTGTTTCAGCACCCGAGGGAGTTGCAAAGGTACAGGCAGCGCACCCCGACGTTGATATTTTCACCGCCGCACTTGACGAGAAGCTTAACGACCACGCATATATTGTGCCCGGTCTTGGTGATGCGGGCGACAGAATCTTCGGAACGAAGTAATGCGCGAATTAAAAATAGGCAAAAATGACGCAGGTCAAAGGCTTGATAAGTTTATAACCAAGACACTTGAGCTGCCAACAGGTCTTTTATACAAGTCGATACGCACCAAGAAGATCAAGGTGAACAGAAAGCGCGCCGAGATCAGCACGGTGCTGTGCGAGGGAGATACCGTACAATGCTTTCTCGCAGAGGAATTCTTTGAGCGCGAGGTAGACGACGGCTCGCTTGGCAGGATAACGCCCAAGCTGTCGATAGTCTACGAGGACGAGAACATTATGCTGCTCGACAAACGCCCCGGCGTATCGGTGCATGAGGACGAGAGCGGCTCGACCAACACGCTTATAACGCATATACTCGCGTATCTGTATCAAAAGGGAGAGTACGACCCGAAAAACGAACAGAGCTTTACCCCTGCTCTTTGCAACCGTATTGACAGAAACACGGGCGGCATAGTCATTGCGGCAAAGACCGCAGAGGCGCTGCGCGTGATGAACGAGAAGATCAAAAACCGCGAGATAGACAAGTTCTATTTGGCGGCAATACACGGAATACCGAAAAAGAGTGAGGACACCCTGTACGGATACCTTCTCAAAGACGAGAAGAAAAACACGGTCAGAGTCTTTGATAAAGACCCGCCGCGCGGAGCAAAAAATATCATCACAAAGTACAAGGTCATCGCAAAGAAGGGCGAGTCCGCACTTGTTGAGGTCGAGCTTTTGACTGGAAGGACGCACCAGATACGAGCGCATATGGCGCACATCGGGCATCCTCTGATCGGTGACGGAAAATACGGCATAAACAAAGACGACAGAGGTCGCGGATACAAGTATCAGGCGCTCTACTCATACAAGCTCCGTTTTTCGTTTAAGGGCGAGGAAACCGCACTTGAATACCTTAACGGCAAGGAGTTTACCATACCGAAAAAGGATATTTACTTTACAAAAGAATACTTTGAGAGATAAAAAACTGCCGTGGCGAAAGCTACGGCAGTTTTTTCATTTATTATTTAGTTCCGGTTGAGCCGAACCCGCCTGCGCCGCGGACGGTGTCGGACAGGTCGTCGGCGATCTCAAAATCGGCGGCGAGGAACGGAAGGATCGCAAGCTGTGCTATGCGCTCGCCCTGCTCTACCGTTTGGGGTTTGTCGGTATGGTTGTGGAGGGCGACCATAACCTCGCCGCGATAATCGGCATCGATAACGCCAACCTTGTTGGCAGGGGCAAGTCCGCGCTTTGAAGCCAAGCCGCTACGCGCGAAGATAAGACCGCAGTAGCCCTCGGGGATCTCGACGGCAAGACCGGTATGTAAAAGCGTGGTCGCGTGGGGCGCGATCGTGACAGGGCCGTCGATAGTGTAGAGATCCGCGCCTGCGGAATAGCTTGTGCCGTAGGTGGGGATTGTTGCATTTTCGTTAAGCTTTTTAATTCTTACTTTCATTCTTTTTCTCCGTTGTACTGTTTGTCGAGGGCGCAGCCGTCCCATATGATTATTTTTCCTTGCTCGCGCGTTTTGTTCATATCAATTATACGTTGATTTGACGAGCCGCGGAAGCGAAGTCCGAGGCGTTTTTTGTCCGCCTCGAAGCGACCGTCGACGAGAATGTCGATAAGGGAAAGAAGGCGCGCGGTGATAGAAAGGCACTTGTAGTGATTGCCGACACCCGAGGTAAGCTCCTCGTAGGTGTTGCCGGTGAAGAGCCAAACCGTTTTATCGGGAAAGCGAGCCTTAAACTCTGCAAGGAATGGTAAAAGATCTTCCTGATTTTCCGGCTCCATCGGTTCGCCGCCAAGGATAGTAATACCCTTTACCACGGGATTTTTAAAGGTGTCAAAAATCATATCGGCAACCTCGTCGGTAAAAGGCTGTCCATACTCAAACGACCAGGTTTCAGGCTGGAAGCAACCGGGACAACGGTTGCGGCATCCACTGACGAATAGGGTCGTGCGAATGCCCTCACCGTTGGCAATATCGTTTTTCTTTATAGCGGCATAATTCATATTTTTATACCCAATTTCTCACGAAGGAAGGCACCCGTGTAACTTTTTTCACACATCGCGACCTCTTCAGGTGTACCCTGCGCGACCAGAGTGCCGCCGCCGTCACCGCCCTCAGGACCGAGGTCGATGATGTGATCGGCTGTTTTTATAAGGTCGAGATTATGCTCAATTACTACTACGGTGTTGCCACCGTCGGCAAGGCGCTGAAGAATGGTGATAAGCTTTGCAACGTCCTCGGTATGAAGACCTGTGGTGGGCTCGTCGAGGATATATATAGTCTTACCGGTCGAGCGCTTGGCAAGCTCGGTAGCGAGCTTGACTCTTTGAGCCTCGCCGCCCGAAAGAGTGGTGGAGGACTGACCGATCTTTATATATCCAAGACCGACGTCAAAAAGAGTCTGAAGCTTGCGCTGAAGCTGAGGAAGTCCCTCGAAGAAGGTTATTCCCTCCTCTACCGACATTTCAAGGACGTCGTAAATGCTCTTGCCCTTGTACTTTACGTCGAGGGTGTCGCGGTTATATCTCTTTCCCTTACAGACGTCGCACTTGACGTAGACGTCGGGGAGAAAGTTCATTTCTATACATTTAACGCCATCGCCCTCACACGCCTCGCAGCGTCCGCCGCGAATGTTGAAGGAGAAGCGACCTGCATCGAAGCCCTTTGCCTTGGCGTCCTTGGTTTTTGCATAAAGGTTGCGTATATCGGTAAACAGACCCGTATAGGTTGCGGGGTTGGAGCGAGGTGTTCTGCCTATGGGGCTTTGGTCGATAGAAATAACCTTATCGAGATGCTCAAGCCCCTCAACCCTATCTACCCTACCGGGATAGGTGGAGGCGCGGTTAAGATCGCGCGCAAGCGTGCGATAAAGCACGGAATTGACCAGAGAGGATTTGCCGCTGCCGGAAACACCAGTGACCGCTATAAAGCAACCAAGGGGAAAATTCACGTCAAGCTTTTTAAGGTTGTTTTCCTCTGCTCCGATAACGCGAAGGAAGTTTCCGTTGCCTTGGCGTCTGTTTTTCGGTACTTTTATATTTTTTCTGCCGGAGAGGTATGCGCCGGTTATAGACGAGTCAGAAGCGGCAACGTCATCGGGCGTGCCTATTGCTACGACCTCACCGCCGTGGATACCTGCACCGGGACCTATATCGACTATAAAGTCTGCGGCACGCATCGTATCCTCATCATGCTCAACTACAACGACGGTATTGCCGATATCGCGCAAATTCTGAAGAGTAGCGATAAGCTTGCCGTTGTCGCGCTGGTGAAGACCTATGCTGGGCTCGTCAAGGATATAGAGAACACCTGTGAGTGCCGAGCCGATCTGCGTTGCGAGGCGTATGCGCTGTGCCTCGCCGCCCGAGAGAGTGCCTGCGGTACGAGCGAGGTTGAGGTAATCAAGACCTACGCTGATAAGGAAATGCAGGCGCGCCTTGATTTCTTTAAGAACCTCTTTTGCTATCTTTGCCTCGCTTTCGGTAAGGGTAAGGCTGTTGACAAAGTCAAGCATCTTATCGATAGAAAGACGGCATATTTCGTCAATATTGAGTCCGCCGACGGTAACACCAAGGACCATGTCGGAAAGACGTCTGCCCTTACAGGTGGGACACGGTACGTCCTCGACAAATTCCTGATAATAGTCGCCGAACTTCATTTTCATTCGCTTTTCGATTATATGGATAACGCCGTCGAAGGTTGCGAGCTGTTCTCTACCCTCACCGCCGAAAAAGCGCGTAACGTGGTACTTTTTGTTACCCGTACCGAACATAAGCGCATCGAGTGCTTCCTTGGAATACTCCTTGACGGGAGTGTCGAGTGTGAAGCCGTAATCCTCGCCTACGGCGGCGATAAGCGGACCTGTCCAAGAGTCCTCGGTCATCGTTTTAAATCCGTTAGCGGCAAGTGCGCCGTCACGAAGCGAAAGCTCGGGGTGAGTAAGAACCTTTTTAACCGAAACCATCTGCATATTTCCGATACCCGAGCAGGTGGGGCAAGCGCCTATCGGGTTGTTGAATGAGAACATTCTCGGCTCAAGCTCGGGAAAGCTTATGCCGTGCTCGTCGCAGGCATATTTCTGTGAAAATTCGAGTGTTTGTTCGCTGCCGTCCCTCTCGACCGTTACCACAGTGACCTTGCCGTCGGCAACCTTGAGCGCGCTGTCCACGGAGTCTGAAAGGCGCGAACGAACGTCCGGCTTTATTACGAGTCGGTCAACTACTATATCTATGGTATGCTTGATATTTTTATCAAGCGCAATTTCTTCGGTCAGGTCGTACATACTGCCGTCTACGCGGACACGGACGAAACCGCTTTTTCTCGCATCGGCAAAAACCTTCTCGTGCATACCCTTCTGCGCCTTTACGATGGGTGCGAGCACCATAAAGCGAGTGCCCTCGGGGAGAGTGAGTATTTTATCAACTATCTGATCCTGCGTTTGCTGACGGATCTCCTTATGACAGATAGGACAATGAGGTATACCTATACGTGCATAGAGAAGTCGGAGATAATCGTATATTTCGGTTACAGTACCGACTGTGGAGCGAGGGTTTTTGGAGGTTGTCTTCTGATCTATTGATATAGAGGGAGAAAGTCCCTCTATAAGATCGACGTCGGGCTTGTCCATTTGTCCCATAAACATACGTGCGTAGGACGAAAGGCTCTCAACGAAGCGCCTATGACCTTCGGCGTAAAGAGTGTCGAAGGCGAGCGAGGACTTACCGCTGCCGGAAAGACCCGTAAGAACAACGAGTTTATCGCGCGGTATAGTCAAATTTATATTTTTAAGGTTATTTACCCTTGCGCCCTTTATGATAATTTCTTTTGACATCTTTAATTCCTATTTTTCGTTTTTCAGTTCGCGTATCCTGTCGCGGATATACGCAGCCTTTTCAAATTCAAGCGTCTTTGCCGCTTCGCGCATTTCCATAGTGAGATTTTCTATCATGCGATCGCGCTCAAGACGGGTAAGCTTCTTTGATTTCTCGGGCTTTGCCTTTTTACCTATCTCTATTATGTCGGCAACCTTCTTACGCACGCTTTCGGGAGTTATGCCGTGCTCCTCATTATACTTCATCTGCACTTCGCGACGACGGTTGGTCTCGTCGATAGCACCGCGCATAGAGCGCGTTACGGTGTCGGCATACATTATTACGCGGCCATTGATGTTTCTTGCGGCACGGCCGACGGTCTGTATAAGTGAGGTTTCACTACGGAGAAAGCCCTCTTTATCCGCATCGAGTATGGCAACCAAAGATACCTCGGGGATATCAAGACCCTCGCGGAGCAGGTTTATACCGACGAGGACGTCGAATTCGCCAAGTCGGAGGTCACGGATTATCTCCATACGCTCGATCGTTTCGACACGGTGGTGGATATATTTTACCTTTATATTGTGGGTGGCGAGGTATTCGGTAAGATCCTCTGCCATTTTGGTTGTAAGGGTGGTTACAAGCACCTTTTCACCACGTGCGACCGTTTCTCTGACCTCGCCAAGCAGATCGTCTATCTGTCCTTCGATAGGGCGGACGATTATCTCGGGGTCTATAAGTCCGGTGGGGCGTATAAGCTGCTCTACGATATCGGAGCTTTCCTGCTTTTCGTAGTCGCCGGGGGTTGCGCTGACAAATACGACCTGTCTTATCTTCTCGTCAAACTCATTAAAGAAAAGGGGGCGGTTGTCAAACGCGGACGGCAGACGGAATCCGTATTCTATGAGGTTTTTCTTTCTTGCGTAATCGCCTCCGCTCATTCCGCGCACCTGTGGCAGAGTTACGTGCGACTCGTCGATAAACATAATGAAGTCATCGGGAAAATAGTCAAGCAAGGTATAAGGAGTCGAGCCCTCGGGACGCCCCGAAAGCACGCGGGAATAGTTCTCTACACCCGAGCAGAAGCCGACCTCACGGAGCATTTCGAGGTCGTATTTGGTTCTTTCCTCTATGCGCTGAGCCTCGATAAGCTTCTTTTCGCTTTTGAAGTATTCGACGCGCTCGCGCATTTCCTGCTCTATTTCAAGAAGCGCTGCCTCGCGGCGCTCATCGGACACGGCATAGTGAGTTGCCGGGAATATGGCGACGTATGAGAGGTGCTCTATTACTGCGCCCGTCAAGGGGTCGATGCGCGAGATGCGGTCGATCTCGTCACCGAAAAATTCTATTCGTATTGCCTTATCCGTACTCGATGCGGGAAAGACCTCGACAACGTCACCGCGGACACGGAATTTGTTACGGATAAAGTTCATATCGTTGCGCTCGTAGCTTATGGAAACGAGGGCGCGGACAAGCTCGTCGCGCGACATCTGCATACCCGGTCTCACAGACACGAGCAAGCTTTGATATTCAAGCGGATCACCGAGCGAATATATACAGGACACCGAGGCTACGATTATGACGTCGCGACGCTCAAAGAGCGAGGAGGTTGCGCTATGGCGGAGCATATCTATCTCCTCGTTTATCATAGCGTCCTTTTCTATATACATATCCTTGCCGGGAATATATGCCTCGGGCTGATAATAGTCATAGTAGGAGACGAAGTACTCTACTGCGTTTTCGGGAAAAAAGGAGCGAAACTCGGTACAAAGCTGCGCTGCGAGGGTTTTGTTGTGGGCGAGGACGAGGGTCGGGCGGTTAAGGTTGGCTATGACGTTTGCCATAGTAAAGGTCTTGCCCGAGCCGGTTACACCGAGAAGTGTCTGCGCGCGCTCGCCTGCGAGAATGCCGTCAGTCAGGGCGCGGATAGCTTCGGGCTGGTCGCCTGTGGGCTGATATTCACTTACGAGCTTGAATCTGCGCTCTTTCATAGGTTTCTCCTTTCTTATCTTCTGCCGCGAGAGCCTCCGCTGCGACTACCTCCACTACGGCTGCCGGAGCTTGAAGAGGTATTTATGCGTACGCGGCTGACGTTTTTATAGAGGAACGTATCGCGTGAATCCTCGGGTATCAGGTTTAATTTTGCATACCTGTCAAGCGGATATATCGGGGATTTCAGTTTACGTTTGTATCTGTAAATTATTATGCCACAAACTATGCCTGCTATTATAAGGGAAATAGCAAGGGATATAAGTACGGTTTTCAAAAGCAAGGCGCCGGTAATGAGCCTGCCGTTTAAGGCGGTGTCGGTAAGCTTAAGTGCGCGCGAGATGCCTTTATAAATATTGCCGGATTTTATGCTGTTGTATACGGTCGGGTCATCTAAGATCTGATCGGACTCTTTAAAGGAAATTTCGGCGTCTGCCGTGCCGTACAGGAAAAGCTCATAGTAATAAATACCGTCATATTCATCGTATTCAACGAGGAATATGACCGAGTCACCCCAGGCGTAGTCGTACACGTCGGAGCGCTTTTGGGAAACCACGACGTAAAACTCCGCGGAGTTATTTTGGTTAATGGCGGCAAGCTGGGATTCGAGCGCTTGCTCTTCCTCGGGCGAAAGAATACCGTAAGGGTTGTATACGTGATCGTTTTCGTATGCCGAAGCAGGAATAATAAGTGTCAGAAGAAGCAATACGACGATCGTTACAACGGATAGAAGTCTTTTCATCACAGTAAAAATCCTCCTATCAGCGTGAATATTGCGGTAAGTCCGGCTATGATACTGCCCAAAAGGGTTATGAGCTTGGGTATACTGATAGGCAATTCACCGTATATTTTGCCCGTGTTACCATTCATTGCATAGGTATAGGTTTTTGTCTTTTTCTTGCCCTCGTGGCGATAGGTGAGTATCCAGATAGGCATGAGAGAATACTCCCAGTGTGAGCTGTCGATGCGCACTACGGTATCTCCCTTGTCTACGTGCGCGTAGCCGTGAATGGTGTCGCCGAGAAGGGACGAGGCGTAGCCGTTCATTCTTGAGCGGACCTCATTTGTGAGCTCTTCCCTTTCAATATTTCTCTTCTTGGCGAAGTAGCCGTGAAGATACGGCATATCGAAGTCTATGTACGCATCGGTGGGATACGGAAGTATACCCTCGAGCATTTTTTCATCCTCGTCGGAAATGGCGAGGGACGTTATGTCCTCAAAATGTATTTTACCGTGTCTTACGATGGAATAATGCGAGACCTCGGTATAGCGGTAGTCGCCGGAGCGCCAGCTGCGCACACGTCTGCCCCTTGCATCAAGGGTGGAGTCGGTGTCGGCATCGGTGACCCAGAAGGGATAATAAATGCCGGTGATCTTGTCGGCGTGTGCCTCGGAGAAATAGTTTTTGGGGACGAGGCGATGCTTTTTTGCATAGCGAAGGAAGATATCCTTCGCCTCTTTTTTATCAAATTTAAAGGGGATTATCTTTGAGGGGCGCATAACTCCCGACACCTTGTCGGCAAGGACTATGGGGTTATGGCAGTAATAACAAAAATCGGCAACGGTGGTCTTATCGGCGATTATCTCGGCGCCGCAGGACTGACAATGGTACTCGGCGACGTCGGAAGCGAATGCCTCGTTGTCCTTCTCGATACGCTTTGCACGCTCGGCGGCGGCCGTAGCCATAAGCTCATCGGCCGTAAAATCGGAAAGGCAGAATTCGCACGAAAACCTCTGCTTTTCCGCATTGAACAACAGCCCCGCATCACAGTTGGGGCATTTGTAGGTTACCGTGGATCCTGCCATATTCCTCTCCTAGTCGTATAAAATTAATTAGTGTTTGTTTCCGCAATTATTGCAGAATTTTGCTTCTGCCGCATTTTTATGTCCGCATTCTGTGCAAAACCACTCTGCCTCGGGCTTTTTAGAGCCGCAGGACGAGCAGAAGTTGCCTGTGCAGTCAGCGCCGCAAGAGCATTTCCAAGAGCCCTTGGGTGCGGGCTTCTTTGCTCCGCATACGGAGCAGAAGTTACCGTTGGATTTAGCACCGCAGGAGCAGGTCCAGCCATCCTTTGCCGCCTCTTCCCTTGCCTTATCCATCTCGCGACGGTTGGTTTCGGACGCAGCGCCCATAAAGCTGCCGCCTGCGTTCATACCGATACCCATGCCCATAAATGCGGTAGCAGAGCCGGCGGAATTAGATCCGGCAGCCTCTATACCGCGGGCAACAGAGCCCTGTACGTATCCCTCTCTGACGGTGGGGTCGGAGAGCATTGCGCCCTTGTTGCGCATATTGATAAGCTCCTTGGACTCGTCGTCGTAGGAAACGGATGCGATGCCTACGGACTGTATCTCAAAGCCGCGTGTATTCTTCCAGGACTCGTCAAGCTCGTTTGCCATATAGGACGAAAGCTCGCGTGCCTTGCCTGCTACGTGGGAAATTCTAATACCGTCGGCAGACATTCTGTTTATTGCAGAGGTGAGCGCCTCGAGGAATTCCGAAAGGTACTGCTCGTTTATCTCCGAGATGTCTACTCTATCGGTGTTTTTGGGAATTACCTCGGTGTAGAACTTTACGGGATCGGTGATCTTTATCGAATAGTTACCGTGTGCGCGAAGGAAGAGCTCGGAGTTGTAGAAGGAGTCAAAGTAATTGACGGGGGTACGAGTACCGAACTTTATTCCCTTTATTTCCTGAAGGTTAATAAAGTATGCCTTTTGCGCATAGGAAGGAGTGCCGCCGAATCTGATACGGTTAAAGGCGTCCTTGATGGATGCGCCGAGCTGACCCGCAAAAAGAGAGGGTGCGGCGGAATTATCTACCTTGTAGTAGCCCTCCTCGGCGGTAAAGTCTATAATTCTGCCGCCCTCGACAAGAATCATAAACTGACCGGGGTATACGTGTATTATAGAGCCGTTTGATATAACGTCCTCTGTTGCGCGCTTATTGCTTGAGCGTTTATCGGTCCTTACCTTTACGCCCTTGGTAAATACGGTGGTGTCACTCATATCATCTGCTTCGATGACCTCGAGCCATTGATCAGCAAGGTTGCCGCCCATAGCTCCGAAGAAAGCCTTAATAATGCCCATTTGAATTCACCTTTCTTATAAATATTTCCATTTCTTGCATTTAGCGATGTATTTTGCGGTGGCGTCCTCGCGCCAACCGA
This sequence comes from Eubacteriales bacterium, assembly GCA_045576315.1. Taxonomy (GTDB): domain Bacteria; phylum Bacillota; class Clostridia; order Oscillospirales; family CAG-272; genus UBA1740. The sequence goes on from JAZNGE010000049.1 coordinate 36,534, forward strand.
AAATCTCGGCAATAGCCGCTACGTTATCCGCGCCAAGCTCTTCGGCAACGGGTATGAGTCTGACTGCGATCGCGCGGTCAAACGCGGAAAACAGTAGAAATACCGCACCGTAAAAGCCTGCGGCTGAAATAACGAAGAAAACAGCGAGCCAAACATAATCACGCGCATCCGCAAAGGTGTTGACGAACATGATCGATACGATACCTATGGCAGCGGAAAGTGCGGCAAGGATTATGCACAAAAGCCTTGAGTTTTTTGCTCTTTTCAAGTTATTCATATGAAGCCTCAGTTATCCCAGTTGGTGTATACTGCGTTAACGTCGTCGTCCTCGTTGAATTTGTCAAGCATCTTTTCCATATTCTCTACGTCATCGGGATTATCGAGAGTAACGTAGGTGGTAGGAACCTTTGCAAGATCGGCGGTGTTGATCTTATAGCCGAGAGCGAGAACGGCATCACGGACGGTGTCGAGGTCAGCGGGATCGGTGTAGATGGTGTACTCACCCTCATCGCACTTGATGTCCTCTGCTCCGCACTCGAGCGCATCCTCCATGATCTTATCCTCATCGATCTCCTCATCCTCGTCGATGATGCTGATAACACCCTTCTCCTCAAAGAGAAATCCTACGCATCCGTTCTGACCGAGGTTGCCGCCGTACTTGCTGAACCAAGCGCGCACGTTACCTGCGGTACGGTTGCGGTTGTCGGTTGAGGTCTCAACTATTACGGCAACGCCCGAGGGACCGTAGCCCTCGTAGGTGATCTCCTCGTAGTTGATGTCGCTGTTATCGGTAAACTTCTTGATAGTACGCTGAATATTATCGTTGGGAACGTTGTTCGCCTTTGCCTTTGCGATAAGGTCACGAAGCTTGGAGTTGTTGTTGGGGTCGGGACCGCCCGCCTTGATGGCAACCGCCATCTCCTTACCTATCTTGGTAAAGATCTTTGCCTTTGCGGCATCTGATTTTTCCTTCTTGTGCTTAATGTTGTTCCATTTAGAATGTCCTGACATATTTATATACCTCTTTCAAATGTTAACTGAATTATATTTTTTCGGGAGTTGCGATGCAGATAAGGCGGAGCGCTGTACCGAGTACGGTCTTGACCGATGCGGTAAGAGCAAGTCTTGCCTTACGGAGTGTCGCATCCTCGCAGTTGACTATCTTGCAATCGTGGTAGAAGCGGTTGAACGCTGCGCAAAGGTCGAGCGCATATCTGGTGATAAGGCTGGGCTCGTAGTCTGCGATAGCGGCGGCAACGCGCTCGGGGAATACGGAGAGAGTCTTGGCAAGCTCAAACTCTGCCTCGCCAAGATCAACGGTAGAAAGGTCAACGGAATAATTCTCGCCTGCCGCCTTTTCGAGTATCGAGCAGGTGCGCGCGTAGGTGTACTGCGCGTAAGGTCCGGTGTTACCGTCGAAGGAAAGTGCATCCTCCATCATAAAGTTGATATCTCTCATTCTGTTGTTGGAGAGATAATAGAATACGACAGCGCCGACGCCGACCTGCTCGGCAATACGTCTGCACTCCTCCTCGTCCGAGTTCTTTTCCTTTGCTATCTCGTAGACCCTCGAGATCGCCTCGGCAAAAAGATCCTTGAGAAGGATAACGTTACCCGTTCTCGTAGCGAGCTTTGCTCCGTTTATGCTTACGGTACCGTAGGGCACGTGGACGAGCTTATCGTACCAATCGTAGCCCATAAGCTCAACTACCTTAAACCACTGCGCAAAGTGGAGCGACTGCGCTGCACTCGTGACGTAGAT